>CAJTMG010000014.1 GCA_910577405.1 uncultured Oscillibacter sp.
TGATAAAAAGAGGTGTTCCATCTCGGCGGGAAAGTTCCGAAACCGTCTGGAAGCTTTCGCGTTTTTGCGTTTCTTCCAGCCGCTTGTCATCCCACTTGCCCTTGGCCAGAAAATGTCCGTAGGTTGTTCGGTGGGCTGGACCGCACTCGCCATAGTCCGACATTTTTCCACTATGCCCCTTCATACAACTGGACAGGATTATTTCCTGAAGCCGCTGCTGGGGTACGCTGGTCAAAAACTCCAAGTGCTTCTCAAAAAAGAATTTGCGTATCTGCTCTCTCGGTGTTATAATCTCCACAAGGCATTCCCTCTCGTGTTTTGTGGTTGGTCGCGCTTCCATTATAACACTTGAGGCTATGCCTTCTTTTTTGTCATTTTTCAGATTTGCTCATTTATAGTATTATAGCGTTTTTTGGGGCGTCAGGCAAGAAATTCGCAGCCGTTCATAAAATTTCCATTTACTTTCCGGAAAACTTGTGCTATTCTGGATGATATGCGTTTTTCGACTGTGTGCCAAAGGAGGTCATATGAAAGGAAGAAACCTGTTCCGTCTGTTCTCCGCGCTGCTGGCCATAACCCTGCTGGCGTCCCTGAGCGTGCCCGCGTTTGCGTCCCAGGCTCTGGGGGACGATATCACCGCTATGGACGTGCCATTGAACCAGCAGACCCAGCTTTCGACCAACGTCTTCTGGAGTACCACGTATTCCGATTACCGCACGGAGAACCTGATTACATACGTCCCCAATACCAGCGTGACCCCCATCGTGACCTACGGCGGCGTTCTCACTGACCGTTCTACCGTGTCCGCCTCCGCCAAGGCCCTGGAATCCCTGGGGCATCGTGTGGTCGCGGGTCTCAACGGCGATTTCTACAATGTCAACAACGGCCTGCCCATCGGTCTTGTGGTCACTGACGGCCAGGTACGCAGCACCGACGCCGGATTCTGGGCCATCGGCTTCCGGGCGGACGGCACCGCGATTCTGGGCCGGCCTTATCTGAAAGTCAACGCGAAACTGGGCTATAACCGCGTGGACGAAAACGGCAACACCCTGGAACTGGAACGGGATATCACCGCCATCAACAAAGCCCGTACCAGCAACGGCATTTACCTCTATACCTATGATTTCAATTCCAGACATACCAACGGATGCACTCAGCCCGGCATTGACGTGGTGTGCCGGATTGAAAGCGGCAGCCTGAGCATCGGCGGCACCGCGTCCCTGGTGGTGGAGCAGGTCCTTGAGTCTAAAGGCGCTACCGCCATCCAGCCGGGCCAGGTGGTTCTCAGCGCCAGTCTGGAAGCTGGTGACTGGTCTGTGGAAGCTCTCCGGAATGAGCCTGTGGGGTCCGTCATTACCCTGAGCATCACCGCCGCTGGAGGAGCAGGCTGGAACGATGTGCAGCACGCTATGGGTTCTCTTTACTCCCTGGTGGAATACGGCGCCATTGCCCCCGGCCTGCCAAAGGGCTCCAATCCTCGGACCGCCGTAGGCCAGCGCGCGGACGGGACGCTGATTTTCTACACCATCGACGGACGGAAATCCGGGCATTCCATCGGCGCTTCCATGACCCAGGTGGCTCAGCGCTTGATTGAACTGGGCTGTGTCACCGCTCTCTGTCTGGACGGCGGCGGCTCTACCACCCTCACCGTCACCCGGCCTACCGACCTGACAGCCAAACGGGTCAACGTGCCCTCCGACGGCGGTGAACGGGCTGTGACCAATAAAATCTTTCTTGTGGCCAGCAGTCAGCCTACCGGAGAACTGGGGCACTTCTATGTCAGCGCCGATCATCCCTATGTCCTGGCTGGCAGCACTGTCAATATCTCCGCCGCCGCCCTGGACACCAACTACATCCCCATGAATCAGACCTGCGACTTCACCACATCCGCCGGGACCATGAATGGCAGCGTACTGACAACACCCTTGGAGGGCGGCGAGATCATCGTCACGGCCAGCAGCGGAGACGTTTCGGATACCGCCACGATCCACGCCATCACCACGCCGGAAGCCGTTGCCATCCGGGACAGCAACAATGATATTATTACCTCCTTCACCTCCGCGCCGGAGACTTCCACACAGCTTACCGCCACTGCCGCTTATCACCGGTTCCTTCTGAAAGCAGACCCGGCGGCGTTCACCTGGAGCATAGAGGGCGATGTGGGCACCATTGACCAGAACGGCCTCTTTACCGCCGTCAAACCCGGTACGGGGAAAATCATCGTTTCCGCAGGCGGCCAGCAGAACAGCGTGACCGTCAACGTGACAAACCTGCATCTGGAATCCCTTGAGGACTTCGAGGACGCGGAGAGCATCTTCCAGGGCCACGGCGAGGGCGCGGAGTTCCAGACGGTCCACACGGAAGCTGACGTGCGTCTGGGCCATGGCGCGGGCAGGCTGGATTACGACTTGACCGACGGCGTGGCAGTCTGGACCGCCGACGTGCAGCCCGCCGTGATGAAGACGCCCTACAACTGCCTGAATCTCTGGGTCTGCGGCGACGGTTCGGGGAACAGCCTGTCTCTGCTCTACAGCGGGGAAGACGGGGAAACCAAGGTCCTGCCCATTGCCGCGCTGGACTTCACCGGCTGGAAGCAGTTCAGTCTCCAGCAGCTTTCCGCGCCAATGACCATCCGGGGCCTGGAGGTCAGCGGACAGGGCAGCGGGACCATCTATCTGGACCAGATTACCACGTCCTATGATGGGGTGATTGACAACGCGCCGCCAATCGTCAAGGCCCAACTCAGTTCCGACGGGCATACGATTACCGGCACGGTTTCCGACGCCGTGGATGTACACCTTCCCGCTGAAAACGTCACCATAGCCCTGAACGGCGTTCCCCAGACAGGCCATTATGACGCCGCTACAGGCAAATTCAGCATCAGCGTTTCCAAGCCGGGCTCCCGGGTTACCGTGACCGCCAGAGACGCTTCCGGAAATATCGGGCGGGCTTCGGCGGACGTGCCTGGTTCCGGCGAACACCGTTTCTCCGACGCGTCCAATCACTGGGCGGCGGACTACTGCGACTTCCTGTACAATAACGGCATTTCCACCGGTTACGCTGACGGGACCTTCCGGCCAAACGAACTGCTGACCCGTCTGGATTTCGCCGTGATGCTCTACAACAGCCTCCATCTGAATGAAGCCGATTATGCCGGGACGGAACTGCCCTTTGCGGACCTTGCCAGCATCCCTGCCCACGCGCTTCCGGCAGTGCGGGCGTTGTATGCCAGGGGTGTGATCAACGGCTCTGCTGGCTCCGACGGCCTCCTGTATTTCAACCCAAACAATCCCCTGACCCGTGCCCACGCCGCTGCCATGATCGGACGCACTCAGGCTAAGGGCTACGCGCTGGCAGAACTGACCTTTACAGACGCCGCTGAAATCCCCTCTTACGCCTCCAGCTATATCCGCAGCATGGTTTCTCAGGGCATTCTCAGCGGTTACGCCGAAGGTGATTTCCGCCCCAACGCCAATATCACCCGGGGGCAAATGGCCAAAATCATCTATACCATGCTTTGAATCAGGAATGAGGAGTCAGGAATAAGGAATTGACTGTAATTGGCTTCTTCCTTCTTCTGCTCCGGATGCCAATAAAGAAGCAGGGAACCGGACTGTAACTGGTCTGTTTCCCGCTTCTTTGTCATCAAAAATTGGATGTAATCGATTGGTTTTCCCCCTCCAGTCCGGGCGCATTTCAAACCGAAAATTGGCCGTATTCCCCGATTGTTCCCTTTCATTCGCAAGTATAAAAGGTGCATCGGATTTGGATATAATTCGGCTGTTTTTTCTCCGATTTTCGATCATAAATTAGCCGGAATTTGTTCATTTTTTGTTCTGTTTCAGTCGCAAAAACAAACATCAAACTCGCCGTAAATCGTTCATTTTTATGTTTCTTTATATCGGGAAATGTCCATAATTATCCGTTATTTTCTTTTCATTTCAGGCGCAAAAAAAGAAGTCAGAATCCAGCCGGCAAACGGTTCATTTCTGACTTCTTCTTTTATTTTGCGTCAAAGTTCCCGGCGGCCCTCCAAGGCTCTCATCAAGGTAGCGTCATCGGCAAACTCCAAATGCCCGCCCACAGGGATGCCGTAGGCCAGACGGGTCACGCGGACACTGAAAGGCTTCAGCAAACGGGCAATATACATGGCGGTAGCTTCGCCCTCAGTATCGGGATTAGTGGCCATGATAACCTCTTTGATATCCCCTTTGGCAACCCGTTCCACCAAGGATTTGATAGCGATGTCATCAGGGCCGACATGGTTCATAGGAGAGATCACGCCATGGAGGACGTGGTACATACCGTTGAATTCCCTGCTTCTCTCAATCGCGGCCACGTCTCTGGGGTCGGCCACCACGCAGACAGTGCTTCCGTCACGTTTCGGGGACGCGCAGACGGAGCACAGACCGCCGCTGGTAAAATTCTGGCAGACGGGACAGAAGGTGATTTTCCGTTTAGCGTCCGTGATGGCGTTTGCGAACTCCTGAGCCTCGTCCATAGGCAGTCCAAGGACGAAGAACGCCAGCCGCTGTGCCGACTTCCCGCCGATACCGGGCAGCTTTGCAAATTGTTCCACCAGCTTCTCCAGCGGCGCGGGGAAAAACTCCATATCAAATCACCACCTGTTGTCAGCTTTGAGGCTCTTCCGGCAAGGGGGCGCGTCCCGCAAGCTGGTCCAGCGTCACGCCGAAAGCATCCGCCATTGCGCAAAGTATCAACAAATTTGGTATCCGCCTTCCGGTTTCGTAACGGCGAAAAGTGCCATAAGAAATCCCGCACTGAACTGCCGCTTTTTCCTGACTCCATTGACGTAATTGGCGGCAGGCTTTTAAACTTTCAGGAAATCCATTCATTTTCTACTCCTCTTCCGGCAAGGGGGCACGTCCCGCAAGCTGGTCCAGCGTCACGCCGAAATAATCCGCAAAAGCGCAAAGCGTGGACAGGCTCGGCTCACGGTCACCAGTTTCGTAGCGCCGGTATGTGCTATAGGCGATTTTGCAATTCACTGCCACAATCTCTTGGCTAACGTGCAGTCTTTTCCGGCATATTTTCAAAATTTCGTGAAAATTCCCCATAACCTCTCCTATTCTCTCTTGACAGTTCCGTTCCGGTTGTGTATACTATAACCATCCCTTTCGGAACGACTCAAAGAGGATGATTGTATGGAAGATTTTATAAATGCACTTTATGGATACACCCAGGAAATACAGGTTCCGCGCTGCCTTGCAAACACGGAGTACCGCCAGGCTATAGAAAAGCTGGTATCAGAATGGGATGAATTCTGCGCATCATTAACAAAAGAACAAAACCAGCAGTTGGACGCACTTATGACGAAAAAGGGCGTCATAGGCTTGATGGAAGAACAAGCGGCCTTTTGCAGTGCGCTTTCCATAGGCATCAGTCTGGGACGGCTGTAAGACGCGTTCATCCCCGGAGTTCGGCGATCCGCGCGGGGATATCCTCAGCCTTATAGACAGCGCTTCCGGCAACGAGGACATTGGCCCCGGCTTCAATGCAGGTCTTGCAGGTCACAGGGTCTACGCCGCCGTCCACTTCCAGTTCGCAGTCCGGATTCTTCTCGTTGATGAGCTTCCGGAGGGCGGCGACTTTCGGCATCATATCGGCCATGAACTTCTGACCGCCGAAACCAGGCTCCACGGTCATGACAAGGATGATATCGCACTTGTCCAGGAAGGGCAGGGCGGCTTCGGCGGGTGTCTTGGGCTTGAGGACGACGCCTGCCCGTTTGCCCTTGGCGTGAATCTTATCCAGAGCGGCGTGGATATTTTCCTCCGAGTCGGACTCCACATGGACGGTAACAAGATCGGCTCCCGCGTCGCAGAACTGCTCCACATAGCGCACGGGCTGGACAATCATCAGGTGAACGTCCAGAGGCAGCTGAGTGGCAGGCCGGAGGGACTTGACGACAGGAATGCCGATGGTGATATTGGGCACAAACATACCGTCCATCACGTCCACATGAACGTAATCGGCGGCGGCAATGCGTTGAATATCCCGTTCAAGATTCGCGAAATCGGCTGAGAGAATAGACGGTGCAATTTTAATCATAAAAAACCTCATTTCTGTGCATACAGCGGCAAAAGGAGCCTGGACAGCCAGTTTTCCCGCAGTGACCCGAGACGCGCCCGACGCATAGGATATCTCAAGCGGCGAGACAGCCCCCGCGTTCTCCGCGCAGCGTCCGGACCCCGGAAGCCGCCGCTTTTTTGAATACCAGGGGTCGGCGAACTTCCGGCCCCTGTTTTGGTTCTTTCAGTGTATCAGATTTCGGGCCCTGACGCAACCCGACTTTTGCCCTTTTTGGCTCTGTTCAAATTTTTGTCTTAAAATGTGGAAAAATCTCTTGCAATTTGGGAAGGGAAGAGATAGAATAAATGCAAGAAACATAATTGCGGCAGGCCGTCAGGTGTCAGCAGCACCCAACGGCCCTGTACGAGTGAACGAGGCACTCAGCACAGCAGATTTTTTCTGCACCACAATCCTTATTATATCCATTTCCCGGAGCGTTTTCAAGACCTCTCGCCCCGATTTTTTGGATATTACGGGTGTGCGGATTTTGTTATACTGTCCATGCTGTTTTTGCGAGCAAATGGAGCGTTCTGATTTTTATAAAAGAACGTTATAGCATGGCCGTGACGGTTATGCAGGAGGAACAAACAGATTTTTTGCCAGCGCGCCATAGAATTTTCCTTTGGCGATTTTATGTTGTTTATTTGAACCTTACCGAAATTTCCCGGGGCTGAACCTGGACCGACGGGGTAAACTAGCAACTGGATTCACCATGTATCGACGCAAAATCAGGAGGCACAGCGAATGAAATTCCGGACATTTCTGCTGGCTCTGCTGCTGACCCTCAGTTTGACGGCCTGCGGCGGCGGCGGGAAGCAGACCAATGACGAGAACAACGGCGTAACCAGCGGCGAGACAGGTTCTGACAGCAGCGGCAATAATACCAGCGATTCGGCCATGGGCGGCAGCTCCGACATGGATTCGGACAACGGCGGCAAAGGCACGGCTGGTTCCGACAATAACAACAGGACCAGCGGTTCTTCTGACGCCAATGGAGGCACCGTGGCGGGCGACATCGACGGCAAGGGTGACTCGCTTCTGGACCCCAGCAGCGGCGCCAACAGTCAGGACGGCGGCAATGCGGTCCCGCAGAGCCATGGTGGATGGAAGCCGGCCAGCTTTGACCAGATGGTCCGAAACGGCAAGGTTCACGACAAGGACGGCATTTTGACCGACTTCGAGAACAGCGTCACGCCGGGCAGCTCTCATTTCTAAATTCAGGTCAGGCTGCGGAAGGGCGGATGCTTTTCTGTGGCCTGACCCCCTTTTCTTTTCCGCTGTCTTTTGGTATCATGGCAGGGAAAGGAGGTCTGACCATGGACTTCAAACCGATTGCACGGATGCACAGTGTTTTCCCCACAAAATTCGGCGTCCCGCGGCAGAGCGGCCTGGCGGCGGAATTGGACTCCCTTCTGGTTTTCGAGCCGGAGTACCGGAATCCCGACGCGCTCCGGGGCCTGGAGGGTTTTTCCCATGTGTGGCTGATTTGGGTTTTTCATCAGGCTGTACGGGAGGGCTGGTCTCCTACGGTACGGCCTCCCAGACTGGGGGGAAATGCACGGCTGGGCGTCTTTGCTACCCGTTCCCCCTTCCGGCCGAATCCCATCGGACTGTCCGCCGCAGAACTGGCAGGCGTGGAGCATTCGCCGGAATTTGGCCCCTGCCTGCGTCTCCGGGGAGCGGATCTGGTGGACGGCACGCCGGTTCTGGACGTAAAGCCCTATGTCCCCTACGCCGACGCCATCCCGGACGCAAAGGGAGGATTTGCCGCCGCGCCGCCCACGAGTGAACGTCTGGTTGTAGACTTCCCCCCGGCGCTTCTGGAGAAAGTCCCGCCGGAACTCCGGGAAGGCTTGCGGTCCGTGCTGGCCCTGGACCCCCGCCCGCGTTATCAGAACAATCCCGAACGCGTCTATGGCTTTGGCTTCGCAGGTCTGGAGGTCCGGTTCTCTGTGGACGGAAAGACCTTGACAGTACGGGATATTCTTCCTTAGCCCGCGCTTCCTTTTGTTTCTGCCGTTTCTTTTTATGATTCCCATTTTCCTGTTTTTGCGGTTCTTTTACCCGTTTCCATAAAAAATCCGAAGGACTTTTGACGGTCCCTCGGATTTTTGTCATTGCGGGGATTAAGACGCCAGTATACTTGGCAGCCAGGTGACCAGGGGCGGGAACACTGCACAAAGTACCGTCACAATGATGATAATGGCAATGAAGGGAATCACGCCCTTGTACACTTCCTGAATCTTGACCTCCGGCGGCAGGATGCCCTTGACGTAGAACAGGGCGAAGCCGAAGGGCGGGGTCATGAAGCAGGTCTGGAGCATGGTAGCGGTCACAGCCACCAGCCAGAGACGGTCGAAGCCGAACTGGTCCATAATCGGCAGGAAGATGGGGAAGACGATCATAACGATGCCCAGCCAATCGATGAACATACCCAGGACAAACACGATGACCATCATGATGGCGAACGCACCCCATTTGCCGATGCCCATGCCCAGGACCCAGTTAGAAATAATCTGGTCGCCGTCCAGGGACATAAAGACGCCGGTGAACGCCGCTGCGCCAAAGAGGATGATAAACACCATGGCAGTGGTTTTAGCGGTGTCAATCAGGGACTCATAGAGCATCTTCATGTTGAACTGTTTATAGCAGATCGCCAGAATCAGGGCAAAGAACGCGCCCACGCCAGCGGCTTCCGTAGGAGTTGCGATACCGCGGAAGATAGAACCCAACACGGCGATAATCAGCAGCAGAGGTGGAATCAGATTCACCAGGGAGCCTGTAATCCGCTTTTTCAGGGGCATTTCCGCCAGCTCCTCGGGACTCATAGCCGGGCCCCAGTCGGGATGGATATGGCAGACCACCATGAGATAAATGATGTAGCCCAAGGAGAGGGACAGGCCGGGGACAATGGCGGCAAAGAAAATCTTACCGACAGAAACCTCGGCGTAAGAACCCATAGACACCAGCATGATGGAGGGCGGAATCAGGATACCCAGGGAACCGCCGGCGCACACCATGCCGCAGGCCAGGGAGGGCTTGTAGCCGCTGCGGAGCAGGATGGGCATAGAGAGCATACCCATGGTGACCACGGACGCGCCCACGATACCGGTAGTGGCGGCGAAGACGGTGGACACCAGGATGACCGCCAGACCCAGACCGCCTTTCAGGGGCCCCAGCAGGTAGCGGATGGACTCAAACAGGCCGTCGGCTACTTTGGAGTGGGTCAGGAAATTGGCCATCAGAACGAACATGGGGATCGCCACCATGCCGTAATTCTGCATCTGGTCGTAAATTTTTGTCATGGCGATGGTCACGCCGGAGTCGCCCAGAGCAATGGCGCCCACAATCACGCCTGCGCCGCCCAGAACGAAGGCCAGTTCCTGACCCAGTACCAGACCGACCACCATCAGACCGAAGAGCAGGGCAATCAGGACGATCTTTACATCGCCGTTGCCCGCCAAGGAGACCACAAGATTCTGTAAAATACCAATCATTACATGGCCTCCTTTCCCTTGCGCTCCCGAATGACTTCCACAAGACCAATCACCTGCTTGAGAATCTCGGAGACCGTCTGCACCGCCAGAAGGAACATACCGATAAAGAAGCACAGCTTCACAGGCCACGTAGGTGCGGCCCACACGGAATAGGTCTGCTCGTTGGTGCTGTAGGCCCTCAGGAAGAAATTAAAGCTCTTGGGGACAATCCAGAAGACGAACGGGCAGAGGAAGCAGAGGTAAGTAACAATATGGAGCACATACTGCGCGATTTTAGGCAGCATCACAAACACCACGTCCACCGCGACAAAGGCTTTCTTCTGAAAACCGTACGCGCAAATCAGGATGGTATAGGAAGCAAAGAGCATGACCGTCAAATCCTGGGTCCAGATCTGGGGACTGTTGAACAGACGCCGCAGAATAACCTCGCAAAGAATGACGGCGAGAATGGCCAGCACCAGCACAGAGAAAATCTTGCCCAGCAGGTCGTTCACTTTGTCGATGCCCTTGCAGACGCCGTTGATAATTTTCATGCAAGCACCTCTCTCACGTAAAAAATACACACATCTTTCAGGTTCCGGGCCCCACCCCCGCCTGGTTTCAGACGGAGGCAGGGCGTTTTATAATCGTTTGCGTCTGGAAACAGGAAGTTCCGCGGCCATTGAAATCTCTGCGGCAGATATTTACGCAAGCGTTTTCATCTTCCGTCAAAAAATTTCACAGCCGATTGCGTTTGCAGTTCGCATCCACACAAGCGTTTGCGTATGAAACAGAACTTCCGGAAATCAGAGCCGGAGAGGATTTACTTATTGAAGCCGAAGCCGTAGTCAGCGGTCCAGTCACGGTAGTTGTCGGCGGAATCGCGGTAAGCCTGCATGGAATCATAGACCTTTTTGAAATTGGGGTTGATCTCGCACTCTTCCAGGTAGGTCTGCTTGCAGGTGTCGCGGATGGTCTGCCAGTCAGCGTCGTTCAGGTGGGTGACCTCGATGCCCTGCTCGTCGATCATCTGGTTGGTGGTCACCATGTCGTTGTGATAGTAACGGGCAAGCTGTTCGCCGCAGCAGAGACGGGCGGCCATTTCGAAAGCGGTCTGATAAGCCTCGGGCAGCGCGTTCCAGGCGTCCTTGTTGACCATAACGCCGTTAACGCCAGCGGACTGATACCAGGCGGGAGCGCACCAATACTTGGCCACTTCCTGGAGCTTCAGGGAGTCGTCGGCGCGGGGTCCGGAGAACTCGCCGCCATCGATCACGCTGCGCTGGAGGGACTCGTACAGCTCCGCGGCAGGCACTGCGGTGATGTTGATGCCCAGTTTCTGCGCGGCCTTGCCAGCCATCATGCCGCCCAGACGGATTTTCATGCTCTGCATATCAGCGATGGAGGTAATGGGACGGACGGAACGGATGCCGGATTCAGAAGGATTGGTGACCAGGGGGAAATATTCCATGTTGTACTGGCCATACATATCCTTATAGCACTGCATACCATCGGCCTCATAAATCCAGATGTAGTAGTCAAGACCGGTGAAGTCGTCCATAATGGTGGAGAGCAGTTCGAAGGTGGTGTCCTTGCCGGACCAGTAGCCGCCCCAATCGCCGCCGCACTCGATGGTGCCCGCGGAAACCAAGTCGAACAGCTGAGCCGCGTTGCAGAGTTCGCCCTCGGCATAGTTGGTAACGGTGAATCCGCCGTTGGTCAGCTCGCTGAGGATTTCAGTGAAACGTTTGTCCACGGAAAAGTGAACGTTGCCCGCGCCCCAAGTGGAACCCATCTTCCAGGTAACAGCAGGCAGGTCCTCGCCTCCGCCAGTGGTTCCGCCGGAAGCCGCTCCGCCGCCGGAGTTTGCATTCAGAGCGCCGCCGCTGTTTCCGCCGCACGCCGCCAGAGTCAGAGCCATTGCCAGGCAGAGGAGCATTGCGATGAACTTTTTCTTCATAATTCTTTTCTCCCTTTGATTAGATTTTATAAACACCGTCCTTTCCGCAGTTCCGCGCTGTATTTGAACAGTCTCCCACTGAATCAGGAGTGTCTGAAACCAAAATGCCCATTTTCAAGCACTGGAATTCCTTCTGATCCCAATCCTTTCTTTCCCAACCTCTGATTCAAACCAACGCAATCCCACGGGAATCACGGCATCTAACGCATTTGGCACCCCACGCCTCTCTCAAGCGCCGGGTGTTGGGGGTGGAGGCCCGCCGCCCCGTTCTCAATGGCAGAGACGGCGGGCTTCCAGCTTTATCAAATTATTTCGCGGCCTTCGCAGCGCGGATGGCCTCGGTGAGCAGCGGGGTTACCTTGAACAGGTCGCCGCAGATACCATAGTCCGCAATCTCGAAGATGGGGGCAGTATCGTTCTTGTTCACGGCGATGATGCACTCGGAATCCTGCATACCGGCCTTGTGCTGGATAGCGCCGGAGATGCCCAGAGCGACATAGACCTTGGGATGGACGGTCTTGCCGGTCTGTCCAACCTGATGGTCAGCGGACAGCCAGCCGGAGTCGATGGTCGCGCGGGAGCCGCCCACAACGCCGCCCAGTTCAGCAGCCAGCTCTTCCGCCAGCTTGATGCCGCCTTCCACGTCCTTGCTGATGCCGCGGCCAACGGAGACGATGAAGTCCGCGCCGATCAGATCCACCAGCTTCTTGGCGGCCTTGACCACCTCGGTGACCTCGGTCTGAATATCGGCGTCAGAAAGGGTGAAGCTGGGCTTTTCAATCACGCAGGCGTCAGCCTTGGCCTGATCGAACGGGTTCTTCTTCATAACGCCGGGGCGGACGGTGGCCATGCAGGGACGGAACCGGGGGCAGATAATGGTAGCCATCAGGTGACCGCCGAAAGCAGGACGGGTCATCTTCAGGTTGCGGTCGGACATATCCCACTTCTGGCCGTCCACATCGAGGGTGGAAGCCTCCCGGAGGAACTGGATGTAATTGGTCACATCAATATCCAGATGGGTGCAGTCGGCGCAGAGACCGGTGTGGAGGCGCGCGGCGCAGCGGGGAGCCAGGTCCCGGCCGATGTTGGTTGCGCCGATCAGGAACGCTTCGGGCTTCAGCTCTTCGATCACGTCACAGATGACCTTGGCGTAAGCGTCGGTGTTATAGACGGCCAGCTTGGGATCTTCGCAGACGATGACCTTGTCCGCGCCGTAGCCGCCCAGCTCCTTCGCGGTGGCTTCGATGCCCTCGCCGCCCAGCAGCAGGCCGCAGAGGTTCACGCCCAGCTCGTTGGCCAGGTCCCGGCCCTTGGAGATCAGCTCGAAATCGGTGGGCATCAGCTTGCCCTCGCGCTGCTCGCAGAAGACCCAGACGTCCTTGAAGGCAGCGATATCCGCACTGTTGAAATTAGACATAGTTCTATGTACTCCCTTCTCAGATGATGTGCTTGGCGGCCAGAATGCCAGCCAGCTTTTCGCAGGTCTCCTTGCCGTCGCCTTCCAGCATCATGCCGGCGCCCTTCTGGGGAGGCGTGAAGCTCTTGAAGATGTTGGTGGGGGAACCCTTGAGGCCGATGGTGGAGGGGTCAATGAGCTTGTGATCCTTCAGCTTCTCGTAGTCGAAGACGGTCAGGGGCTTGTTATATGTGGCATAGATCCCGCCGATGGACATATAACGGGGATTGTTCAGTTCCTTGATGCAGGTAATCAGACAGGGAGTCTTGGTCTTGATGGTCATATAGCCGTCTTCCAGCATCCGCTGCACGGTTACGGTATCGCCGTCCTTGTTGATTTCGGCGGCGTAGGTGATCTGAGGCAGGCCCAGCTTTTCCGCCATCTGGGGGCCGACCTGAGCGGTATCGCCGTCGATGGCCTGCCGGCCGCACATCACGATGTCGTCCTTGTCGATGCCCAGGGTATCCACGGCAGCGGCCAGGATCTGGGAAGTGGCGTAGGTATCGGAGCCGCCGAACTCACGGGCAGACACCAGCACGCCCTCGTCTGCGCCCATGGCCATCAGCTCGCGCAGCATGGAAGCGGCGGGCGGGGGACCCATGGTGACCACGACGACCTTGCAGCCGGTGGCGTCCTTGAGCTTCAGGGCGGCTTCGACGGCGTTCATGTCGTCGGGGTTGGTGATGGTCTGCATGGAAGCCCGGTTCAGGGTGCCGTCGGGATTGACAGCCACCTTGCCGGAAGTATCGGGGACCTGCTTGACACAAACAATGATTTTCATGATCGATTCTTCCTCCTCTTACAGTCCCATATTGGCAGAAATCACGATACGCTGGACCTCGGAAGTACCCTCGTAAATCTCGGTAATCTTGGCGTCCCGCATCATACGCTCCATGGGATAGTCCTTGGTATAGCCGTAGCCGCCGAACATCTGGAGGGCCTTGGTGGTGGTCTTCATGGCGTGCTCAGAGCACCAGAGCTTAGCCATGGCAGCCTCTTTGGTGTAGCGGACGCCCTGGCCCTTGAGCACAGCGGCCTGATAGGTCAGGAGACGGCCGGCCTCGCAGCCCAGCTTCATATCCGCGAAGGTGAACTGGGTATTCTGGAACTTGCTGATGGGCTTGCCGAACTGGACGCGGCCCTTGGTATAGTTGATGGCCTCTTCCATCGCGCCCTCGGCAATTCCCAGGGCCTGGGCAGCGATGCCGATCCGGCCGCCGTCCAGGGTCTGCATGGCGATGGGGAAGCCGCGGCCTTCTTTGCCCAGCAGGTTCTCCTTGGGCACGATGCAGTCGGTGAAGACGATCTCGGCGGTGGGGGAACCATGGAGGCCCATCTTGACCTCGTGCTTGCCCACGGAGAAGCCGGGGAAGCTGCTCTCGACAATAAAGGCGGAGATGCCCTTGGTGCCCTTGCTCTTGTCGGTCATGGCGAAGACCACGAACACATCAGCAACATAGCCATTGGTGATGAAGATCTTGGAGCCGTTCATCACATAGTGATCGCCCACCAGCTTGGCCTCGGTCTGGCCCTTGGAGGCGTCGGAACCGGCGTTGGGCTCAGTGAGGGCAAACGCGCCGACTTTATGTCCAGTGGTCAGCATGGGCAGGTACTTTGCCTTCTGCTCCTCGGTGCCGTGGGTGAGGATGGGGTCGCAGCAAAGGCCGTTATGAGTGGCGACAATGTCACCGGTGGAGGCACACTGCTTGCTCAGCTCCTCGATGCAGATGGCGCTGGCAAGGGGGTCCGCGCCGGCGCCGCCGTACTGGGCAGGCACGCACATACCCATGACGCCCAGGTCAAAGAGCTTCTCGATGTTCTCACGGGGATATTCGCTGTTCAGGTCGGTTTCGGCGGCGACAGGCTTCACCTCATTTTCGGTGAACTCCGCCATCATCTTCCGGATCAGCTCATGCTCGCGGCTCAGATTAAAATCCATGACGTTCTCTCCTTAATTATATATTTGGAAAAGTGCGCAAAAAAGATACAGACTCCAGAAACTGCGCCCGGAGTCCGATACCAGGCAGGTTTATGTGAATCAGAAGTCCGGGCTGTTCCGCCTCCGATTCCATCTTCCCTGCCGCAGCCCGACATTGAGCCGCGGCAGAGAGAGCATTGATATTTACTGGATGCCGGCCACATCCTTGGCAAACTGCTTCTTGCCCTGGATGTTCCCCTGACGTGCAATCATGATGCGCTGAGCCTGGGGAGAGCCTGCGCCGTGCATGGACTCGGTACGGTAGCCCACAGCCGCCGCGCCAAGGCACATATTCTCCAGGAACCGCATGATGCGCTGACGGTCTTCCGTGGAAACGCCTTCCCGGGCCGCAAAGAACTTGTTGCAGATATCGCCGATGGTCTCGCCGTTCCGCCCAACCACCGTGTCACTGTTGAAGTCCTTCTGAGAGGGCATGGTGACCATCAGGCCGCCCGCGATGTCCTCTGCCAGACGCACGATCTCATAGGGGAAGCGGGTGACGTTCTGCTTGCAGACGTTGGCAAGGAGCAGATCAATCTGATAGTTGCCCGCCTTGGTCTTGAAGCCCTGGGCAGAGCAGGCGATGCCGCAGCAGAACAGGGTTTCGTTCAGGTGAGTCATCTCAATCAGCTTATCCTTCACGGCGGAAGCCTTCTCAACGCCGTTGTACTCCGCAGCCAGAGCCGCCGCGCCAATCACCACATCGCCCACGCCGACCTTGCAGCCGCCGTAGCTCTGCCGGTGATAGCCCGCGAAACGCTCCACCACCATGCCGGCAAATTCATACTCGCCGTTCAGGAAGATGTACTCGTTGGGGATGAACACATGGTCCAGAACCACCAGAGCCTCCTGACCGCCGAACTTGGCGTTGCCCACATCGATGGACGCGTCCTCCTCCAGCTTCCGGGTGTCGCAGGACTGACGGCCATAAATCATATACATACCCTCGGCGTCGGTGGGGCAGGCAAAGGAAACCGCCCAGTCCTTATCCGCCTCGCCCATGGAGATGGTGGGCATAAAGATGTGCCAATGGGAGTTGATGGAACCAGTCTGATGGCATTTCGCGCCGCAGACCACGATGCCGTCCTCCCGGCGCTCCACCACATGAACGTACATATCAGGATCGGCCTGCTGGCTGGGGGACTTGGAACGGTCGCCCTTGGGGTCGGTCATTGCGCCGTCAACGGTCAGGTCGTTGTCCTGGACCATGGTGAGGAAGTTCTTGAAATTCTCGTGATAGTGGGTGCCGTACTTCTCATCGACCTCGAAGGTGGTGGAGAACACGGCGTTGAAGCTGTCCATACCCACGCAGCGCTGGAAGCAGGACGCGGTCTTCTGTCCCAGCAGCCGCTGCATACGAACCTTGTTCATCAGGTCCTCGGTGGACTGATGCAGGTGGGTGAAACGGTTGATGGTATGCCCGGTGAGGCTGGACTTGACGGTCATCAGCTCGGCATACTGGGGGTCCTGTGCCAGGGCGTAGGTCATGGCGACGCAGTTGATCGAGGGCCGGATCATGGGATGGTCCACCCAATTCTCGATCTTCTCGCCGAACATATATACTCGGGTCTTGAGTTTCCGCAGGCTTTCAATATACTCCTGCGCGGTCATTAAGGCCATTCTATTTTCCTCCTGATTGTTTTTGGAAACTGCTTTATTTTTGGGGGGACGGGACGCGGTTTTGTGCCAGTCCCCCATCAGGAACTCAGTCGTTGGCCAGTCCCATCAGCTCGTCACGGAAGATACGCTCGTCCATGAGCTTGAGGTCCTCGGCAATTTTGGGCATAAACTCCATCTGATCCAGGACCTGGGTCTGGAGGTCGATGCCGGGGGCGATTTCGATCAGGGTAACGCCCTCGGGACGCAGCTCAAATACGGCGCGCTCGGTGACGTACAGAACCGGCTGATGGACCTTGTTGGCATAATCGCCGGAGAAGGTGATGTGCTCGACCTTCTGAACGAACTTCTTCTTGCCGCCCTCCTGAATGATGACCAGCTTGCCGTCCCTGCACTCAGTCTTAAGGCCCTTGGCGGTGAAGGTGCCGCAGTAGACGACCTTCTTGGCGTTCTGGGTGATGTCGATGAATCCGCCCGCGCCGGCCAGACGGGTGCCGAACTTGGAAACGTTCAGGTCGCCGTTGGGAGCGGTCTCGGCCAGTCCCAGGAAGGCCACGTCCAGACCGCCGCCCTGATAGAAGTCGAACTGCACGTTATGGTCCAGGATTGCCATGGAGTTGGCCGCGCCGCCGAACTGGGTGCCGCCGTAGGGAACACCGGCGATGGAACCGGCCTCCACGGTCAGGGTCATTTTATTGGAGATTCCCTCTTCCGCGGCCACGTTCGCGATTTTTTCCGGCGCGCCGGTGCCCAGGTTGACGATGGCGTCCTGAGGCAGTTCCATGGCGGCCCGGCGCGCGAGAATCTTCTTTGCGTCCAGGGGAATCGACGGGATATCGTCCACAGGAATCCGGAACTCGCCGCTGAGCGCTCCGTCGTAGGGCATACCCAGGCACTGGTTATTGTCCTCGGGAGAACCGACCACAATGGCGTCCACATAGATGCCGGGGATCTTGACCAGCCGGGGGTCCAAGGTGCCGCCCTGCACGATCTTCTCCACCTGAACGATGACAATTCCGCCAGAGTTCTTGGTGGCCTGGCACTGCGCGGTCACGTCCAGGGGGCCAATCTCTCTATGTACGGTGCAGTTGCCGTACTCGTCGGCGTAGCTGCCCCGGACCAAGCAGACGTTGATGGGAATGGGCTTATAGAGCAGCCGTTCCTCGCCCTCGATGTTCACGACCTTCACCAGATCCTCCTTGGTGCAGTCGTTGAGCTTGCCGCCGCCGTTCCGGGGGTCCACGAAGGTGTACAGGCCAACGTGGGTAATGGTTCCGATATTATGGGCGGCAATGTCGCGGTACATATGGGTGATTACGCCCTGGGGCAGGTTATAGGCTTCCAGCTTGTTTGCCAGCGCCAGTTCGCCCAGCTTTGCGGCACGGTCCCAATGTCCGCCCACGACCCGTCTGCACATACCCTCATGACCGAAGTGGTCGCCGCCGGTACCGTCCCGATGGCCCTGGCCCGCCGCGAAGAACAGCGTCAGGTCACGGGGATGTCCGGTTTCCACAAAGCGCTGTTCCAGAGCCTTGGTGAGCGCTTCCGGGCAGGCGCAGCTCACGAAACCGCCGGTGGACACGGTGTCGCCGTCTTTGACCATCAGGGCCGCTTCCTCGGCAGTGATCACACGAACTTTCTTCATGCTTTACAAACTCCCCTTTTTTATGAGATAATAGATAAGAGATATTTTCCCTTCTGACTCCCTGCCGCGCTTATTTGTTCTGGAAGTGCTTCTCTTTCCGCTTCTCCAGAAATGCGCTCATGCCCTCTTTCTGGTCCTCGGTAGCGAAGCACATAGCGAAGAGCTCGTTCTCCAGGGCGATGCCGTCGTCAATGTCCATCTGCATTCCGCGGTCAATGCAGGCCTTGGAATACTTGACGGCGATGGGTGCGTTGACGGTGAAGGACTTTGCCATGGCGACCGCGGCGTCCATCAGCTCCTCGGCGGGGTAGACCTCGTTGACAAGACCGATGGCCTTGGCTTCAGCGGCGCTGATGACCTTGCCGGAGAAGATGAGTTCCTTGGCCTTTGCGATACCGACGCGGCGGGGGAGACGCTGGGTGCCGGAGAATCCGGGGGTGATGCCCAGGCCCACTTCAGGCTGTCCGAACTTCGCGCCGCCCTTGCCCTCGGCGTTGGGACCGGCGGCAAGGATGATGTCGCAGGCCATGGCGATTTCGCAGCCGCCGCCCAGAGCAAAGCCGTTTACCGCGGCGATGGTGGGAATCTCCAGCTTCTCGATACGGCGGAAGAGAGCGGAACCGCGCTGACCCCATTTCCGGCCGCTGGCAACGTCCATGGGCTTCTGCTCGCCGATGTCCGCGCCGGCCACAAAGGAGCGGCCCTCGCCGGTGAGGATAAAGGCCCGCAGGTCAGCGTCCTTTTCTACTTCGGAAATCACCTGCTCCAGGTCGGCGATGACGGTGGAGTTCAGGGCGTTCAGGGCCTCGGGCCGGTTGATGGTCGCAATGCCGATGCTGTCTTTCTTCTCGTAGCGGATTGTCATGGTTTTTGTCCTCCTTACAACATTCGAATGTCTGATTCAGGCTGGCGTCACTCTGCCAGCCATCCATTGAGTGACGCGTGATTATTGAAGCAATTTTTGTGCCAACTATTCAGCGACTGGTTTCCCCTGCATTTCCCACTATTTTTGTGAGGTTCAAACAAAAAGTCTGCCCCGTCTTTGTGGACTTCCCACAGTACCACAGGAAATCCTTTCCGGCGGTCTATTCAATTTTGAATAGCAAATTTCAGGAGGCGCTTTTCAGCAAAACCGATAAAGCAATTGGTATTTCAGGGCGTTTGACTGTTTTTTCTTAACAAATCCGCGGTCTGGTTACAGAGGGCCAAGGGGGGGTATTCAATTTTGAATAACGGCTATTCATTTCTGAATTTTCCCTCCCGGTTTCCGGCGAAGCCCATGAAAATACCGGAAAACACGGCATAAAAAATCTTTTTATTTTTTTGTAAGATTTGAAGAAAAATACCTTCCCGTATCGTATTATCATCAGGCAAGGGAGGTGTGCATCGATGACAAGAGAGGACTTCTCAGCGCTGGTGGTCCAATATGAGCGTCTGGTGTACACCATCTGCTATCAGCTGGTCCGGGATGCGGCAACGGCGGAAGATCTGACACAGGAGACGTTTCTTTCGGCGTACCTGCATCAGGAGAGCCTGCCGGCGGGCTACGAACAGCAGTGGCTGGGGCGGATTGCCGCGAACAAGGCCAAAGACCATCTGCAAAGCGCCTGGAACCGGAAGACGGTGCTTCCCGGCGAGCAGGCGATCCCGGTAGGGCTGGCGCCTGCGGCGGAGGAGGTGGCTTTGCGGCGGGGTGCGGCGGCGGAGATTGCGGAGGCTGTCGGACGAATGCGGGAGCCTTACGGTCCGGTATGCCGTATGTGCCTGCTGGAAGAGCGCAGCATCGAAGAAGCCGCCCTGTCTCTGGGACGGCCTGTCAAGACAGTATACACACAGCTTTCCCGCGGCAAACGGCTGCTGCGGGAAGAATTGGAAAGGAGCGGAGCGTATGGAAGTCTTTCGCGCTGACGGACACCTGACGGACGAAGCCCTGCTGCTTCTGATTCAGGAGGGCGTGCCGGAAGAGCTGACCCGGCTGGAAATCGCGGAACATCTGGCCTTCTGCGGGGAGTGTCTGGAACGGTACACGAGGCTGTTGGACGCCGCGCCGCTTCTGACGCCCGCCCGGTCCTGCGAAAGAAGTCTCTGGGCCAGAATCCGCGCCCGGGCAATCCAGGCGTTCACCAGCAGATACGCAACGGCTGCGGCGGCGGTCTTCATTGCACTGACAGTCGTCTGGGGAAACCCGCCGATGGAGACCGTGCGGGAAGTGTTTCCGGAGGACCGTCCCGCCATTACGGAGCGTATCGGCGAAACCCTGTCCCAGGCCATCACAGAGCTGTCGGATTTCCTCGGCGGCTTCCGGTCCCATTCCTAAAGGAGGTTTTCCCTTATGCGATTGATTCACTGGCTTCTTCATTTTATCTTCTCCTGCGTCCCCGGCTGCGGGCAGATGTATCAGGGCTACATGAAACGGGGACTGTCCCAATGCGTGATGTTCTTTCTCGGCTGCGGGGTGGTGATCTTCCTTCAGGCAGAGGCTCTGATGACTCTGCTTGCCCCCCTGTGGCTATACACGTTCTTTGACAGCTACAATCTCCGCCGATGCCTGCGGGAGGGCTACGGGCCGGAGGACTCCTATCTCTTTGGTCTGTCTGATTGGGATTCCCATCGGCTGGCGGAACTCCTGAACCGGCGGCACAGCTTCCTTGGCTGGGCGCTGGTGGTGATGGGGGTTTACAGCCTTTATCAGCTTACCGCCCGGCGGCTCTTCTCCTTCCTGTTCCGGGACTTTTTACCCTGGATGGAATGGCTCTATGATCTGCTGGTCTGGGATATGCCCCGGATTCTGGGCAGCGTTCTGATTCTCGGCCTGGGCTTGTGGTTCATCCGCGGCCCAAAGGCGCATATAGAAGACGACGAGTCCTACACGCCGCCGTCCTCTTCCGAACCCCCGCCGAAAATGGACCCCACCTCCTGGACGGAAGCCGAAGCGAAGCTCCACAGCCAGCCGGAACCTCAGGCCCCCGGCGCGGAACCAACTCCCGTGACCTTCCAATGGAAATCCGAATTTGAAGTAGAGAAATTCGAGGAAAATGGGGGAAAAGAGGAATAATCGGGCAATCAAAGAAGCCTGTCAGGTCATTGCACCCGGCAGGCTTTTTTCTTATGGGTTTTCTTTCAGGAGTCCTTCTTTTTCCAGCAGTTCCATCAAAGCCGGTTCGGTTTCGGCCAATGGCAGCAGCTTTTCTCCCGCCCGCCGGATGTACTTCATGCACTGGGTCCGGTGGCCGTCAGGGATGTCCTCTCCATCAGCGACCCGGCGGGCAAAGGCTTTCAGGGTGTTTTCTCTGGCGTCCTTCGGGAGCTTCCCCAGCGTCAGGCCGTCCACGATGATTTCCGCCCCGGTGCCATGGAACGCGCTGGCGGAAATTTTCACGCTTTTGCCAAGAATCCGGACCGTCTCCAAACCGGAACAGTTCAGGAAGGCTTCCGCGCCGATTCCGGTCACAGCGGCGGGGATGGTGATTTCCTCCAGGCTGTCGCAGTCTTCAAAGGTATTGTCAAGGATTTCCGTCACGCTTCCGGGGATGTCCACGGTCCGGAGGGAAGTACAGCCGTTGAACAGATAATTCCCCAGGACCTTCACGCCCTCCGGAATGTGAATGCACTCGAGGCCGGTGCAGTTCTCGAACGCCGCAAATGCCAGCCTGTTCACGCTTTCAGGAATCCGGATTTCCCGCAGAGACGCACATCCCCGGAAGCAGGTCAGGCCAATTTCCGGCAAGCCCTCCGGGAGGACGACATGGGTCAGGCGGGAGCATCCCAGAAAGGCGGAATTACCGATTTTCTGGACGCTGTTGGGAATCCGTATATCCACCAGGGACGTGCATTGGGAAAAGGCGTATATATCAATGACCCCAAGATTTTCCGGCAGTCTGACGAACTCCAGAGAATGGCAGCGATAGAACGCCGCATCGCTGATTCTCCACATATTTTTGGGCAGATAGACCTCCCGCAGATTTTCGCAGGAATCAAAGATATACTCCGGCAGAACAGTCACGCCGCCGGGAATCCGGATGCTCCGCAGACTGTCGCAATGCTCAAAGGCTCCCCGCATATGTTTGCCGCCGATCTCCCGCAGGCTGTCAGGCAGATGGACGCGGTTCAGACGGCGGCAGTCCCGGAACGCGCCCTGGGCAATCCGTACAACGCCCTCCGGAAGGTAAACACTGGTAATCAGCTCGTTGCCCCGGGGCCCGGCCTGGAACGCGTCCTCTGAAATGTCCGTTACGCCCTCCGGAACCGCTACGTCTCCGCCGGGGCCGGTGTATTTTATCAGCTTGCCGCCTTTGATTTCAAAATCCTGGTCCATGCTTCCTCCTATTGAAAAATCTCTATCGTTTTCTGTATTTTTCCAGTTCATCCTCGGCCTGTTCGCAGGAAATATACAGCTTTTCCGCCTCCCGCAAAGCGCGTATCAGAACCACTTCCGCCTCGTCGCATTTATTTTCCAGCAAAAGCTCTATCGCGTCGTTTGCCCCGCAGGAAACCGTTACATACATCTGCCATACAGTATCAAAGTCTTTTATCATAATATCACCATCCTTTAGTAAGAATATATAACACTTGGTAGCAAAAGTCAATAATTTGTCGGACTTTGTGCTATCCTATACGTTGAGGTGGTAATATGTGTGAGCAAAAGCCATTAAAAGTAAAAATCAGTGTTTCGTTAGATTCAGCAGTGGTCGAAAAACTCCGTATCCTTGCAGAAGAGGATGACCGGCAGCTTTCTTCTTATATCAATTTGGTTTTGCGCAACTATCTTCGCAATCTGGAAGCAAAGGAAAAGGACGGGTAAGCACTCCCGCCCTTTTGTTTTTTTTGTCACTCGTCCAGCTTGAGGACCGCAAGAAACGCCTCCGTGGGAATCTGGACACTGCCCAGGCTCCGCATTTTCTTCTTGCCCTCCTTCTGTTTTTCCAGCAGCTTTTTCTTTCGGGTGATGTCGCCGCCGTAGCACTTGGCCAGCACGTCCTTCCGCATGGCCTTGACGGTCTCCCGGGCAATGACCCTTCCGCCGATGGCCGCCTGCACCGGGACCTCGAAGAGCTGACGGGGAATGTTCTCCTTGAGCTTTTCGCAGAGCTTCCGTGCCCGGGGGTAGGCTTTATCCTTGTGGGCGATGAAGCTGAGGGCGTCCACCTGATCGCCGTTCAGAAGCAGGTCCACCTTGACAAGCTCGCTGGGACGATAGCCGGAAAGTTCGTAGTCCAGGGACGCGTAACCTTTTGTATTGGCCTTAAGGGTGTCGAAAAAGTCGTAGATGATCTCATTCAGGGGCATCTGGTAATGGAGCTCCACAAGATGGGTGTCCAGATACTGCATATCCTTGAATTCACCCCGGCGGTCCTGGCACATGGGCATGATGTTGCCGACAAACTCATTGGGGCTGATTACGGAGACCTTCACAAAGGGTTCCTCGGCGCGCTCAATGGAAGCCGGGTCGGGGTAATTATGGGGGTTGTCCACTTTCACAAGACTACCATCCGTTTTATAGACATGATAAATAACAGATGGTAATGTAGTGACCAAGTCCAGATCAAACTCCCGTTCAAGGCGTTCCTGAATAACCTCCATATGGAGCATCCCCAAAAAGCCGCAGCGGAAGCCAAAGCCCAACGCTACAGAAGATTCCGGTTCAAAGGAAAGGGAGGCGTCGTTGAGCTGCAATTTTTCAAGAGCGTCCCGGAGGTCGGGGTACTTGGAACCATCCTCGGTGTAAATGCCGCAGTAGACCATCGGCTGAACAGGGCGGTAACCGGGAAGCGCCTCTGTCGCCGGACGCTCCGCGCTGGTGACGGTATCGCCCACCCGGGTATCCTTGACGTTCTTGATGGACGCGGTAAAATAGCCCACTTCCCCCGCCTGCAATTTCTGGCAGGGTTCCAGTCCCAGGGGCAGAAGGCGCCCGCATTCAACGACCTGATAGCTGGCCCCGGACGCCATCATTTTTATGGTCTGTCCCGGCTGCAAGCTGCCCTCCATCAGACGCATATAGACGATCACGCCCCGGTAACTGTCGTACTGGCTGTCAAAGATCAGGGCTTTCAAGGGCGCTTCCGGGTCTCCTGACGGCGCGGGGACGTTCTGCACAATGTCCTCCAGCACCGCGTCAATGTTGATGCCGTTTTTCGCGGAAATCTCCGGGGCGTCCAGAGCGGGCAGGCCGATGATGTCCTCGACTTCCTGCTTTGCACGGGCGGGGTCCGCGGCGGGCAGGTCGATTTTATTGAATACCGGCAGAATCTCCAGGTCATGCTCCATGGCAAGGTAAGTGTTTGCCAGCGTCTGAGCCTCCACGCCCTGGGTGGAATCCACTACCAGCACCGCTCCCTCGCAGGCCGCAAGAGAACGGGATACCTCATAGTTGAAGTCCACGTGTCCCGGGGTGTCGATGAGATTCAGGGTATAGGTTTCGCCATCGGACGCCTTGTAGTTCAGACGCACCGCCCGGGCCTTGATGGTAATCCCCCGCTCCCGCTCCAGGTCCATGTTGTCCAGAAGCTGGCTTTCCATCTCCCGCTGAGAGACGGCGTTGCATTTCTCCAGCAGGCGGTCCGCAAGGGTGGATTTCCCGTGGTCGATATGGGCGATGATAGAAAAATTACGGATATGATCTTGCTGCATATTACCCCTCCTAACTGTGGCGGTTATTTTTCTGATTTCGGTCTATTTGTCGTCCCCGCGCTCCTCCAGACAGTAGCCCACCATGCGGATGGTACGGATTTTCACGGCAGAATGGAGATGGGTCAGCTTTTTCCGGAGGAATGAAATATAGACCTCCACATTATTATCCTCGGCGTCGGATTCGTAGCCCCAGATTTTCAGCAGGATGGATTCTTTCGTCAGAACAAGGTTGCGGTTGAGCATAAGCATTTCCATCATGTCGAACTCCTTCCTGCTGAGCCGGACGGACCGTTGGCCGCAGGAGAGGGTAAAGGCGTTCTTCTCCAGCCGCAGGTCCCCGAACTCCAGCAGGTCGGTATTGCGCAGTTCCGGCTGACGGCGGGTAAGCGCGCGGATACAGGCCAGAAGTTCTTTGGGGTCAAAGGGCTTGGTCAGGTAGTAATCCGCGCCCCGGTCCAGGCCCTCCACCCGGTCGGAGATTTCGGAGCGGGCGGTGAGCATCAGGACGGGCACGGCGCTTCCCGATTCCCGCAGACGGCGCAGAACCGTGAAGCCGTCCAGCTTGGGGAGCATCACGTCCAGAAGCACCACGTCGTAAATGCCGGTCAAGGCGTCGTCCAGGCCGGATTCCCCGTCGTTCCGCACGTCCGCGGTGTATCCGTTCAGCTCCAGAAGGTCCTGCAAGGTCGCGGCAAGCCGTGCCTCGTCTTCAATTACCAATACACGCATAGCGCCTCCTTCCATTCCGCTTCAGACGCCCAGGCCGTTCTTGGCCACGGTCAGCATGGGGTCCAGGAACTCGCCGGACAGTAAGTAAATTGTCTCGCTGTCGTTCAGTCTTACGCAGCGGTCACTGTCCATCGCCGCGCCTACGGTCAGGGTGACGGTCTGTTCGCTGCCCTTTGTTCCATAGACGGCCTTCAGGACTGCCTCCGGACGGTCAAAGCCGCAGATTTCCGCCGCCTCGTCGCTGGGCCGGTAGTCCAGACATCTGGCGAAGCTCATGGCGTTCAGGTCCTCCAGAATGGCGCTTAGCTGGGCGTTGTTTGTCACGTTGTCGTTGCCCTGAAACCAGAGCGTCCCGCCGTCAGACTGCCGGGCCTCCAGTGTGACGGCAGGCGGTTCGGGAACTGCCTCCGGCTCGCCGCTCTCACTGGTTTCCGCCTCCGGCTCCGGACCCTGAATGACGATTTCCAGCAGTTTGTCCGCGCTCAGGTCCGGCAGTTCGGGGAGCCTGCACATATCATAGATCGGGGTCTGTATCATCTGATAAATGCCGCCGTCCACGATATAGACCGTGGTTTCATCGCCGTTCATTTGGAGGTATCGGCTTTTTCCGTCGGTGGTGGTTTTCCCGAAAAGCAGGGTCCGCTTCACTCCCTGCCCGTCGGTTACGGCAAGGCTGGCGTTGGAATCCGTAAAGCCGTAGCTCTCCATAGACTCCGTGGCGTCAAGGGTCTGCTGGAAGTGGAGTCCGCCCAGGATTTCGATCATCTCCAGCAGCGCGGCGTCGTCCAGAGGGAATTCCGGATCGTCGTCCCAGACCCATTTGCCATTTTCGTCCAGGGAGAAGGACAGGGCGGCGACGCTGTTCTGAAACTGTAGGGCAGTGCAGGCGGGGGCTTCGCCGTTCTTCCCGGAAAATACGGGCTGTCCGGCGGAAGCCCTGGGGTTCTGCACGGCGTCGCGGCTGTCCCTGTAGCGGGCCCCGGAGAGAATCAGAATAAGGGCGAACATCCCCGCGGCGATGCAGGCAAGGATGGTATTGGTCCGCCGTTGTTTCCAAGTCATAGAGAAGCCTCCTAGCATCTGTACATCTGAACTCACCCGGGACGCCCTCCGGAAAAGCAGACGGCGGTCCCCAGGTTATCCCGTTATTATAGCGGGTTTTCCTGCCGCCGTCAAACAAAAACGGGGATAAAATAAGTTCAAAAAATATTCACAATTTTTCAAGGTTGGTTTTATGCTTTTCGGGTATCCTAAGCCTATCCTCTCCGGAGGAGATACGATTTCCTCTCTTTCTGTTTCTTTTCCCTCTTTTTGGGCCGGCTGCGGACGAAATCCCGTGGACCGGCCCCCTTTTTTTGCCGTCTCTTGTTTTGCGGCGCGTGCTGTGCTATCATTAGTGCCATGAAGTGCAATTTGTGGGGGTAATAAATGATGAAATGAGAATTGGGAATCGCCAGATGTGGACTTGCCTGCTGTCTGTGTTCAGAAAATGCAGACTGCAATGGCTGTGATTCGGATAACTGTCCTGACTATGCCCGGCGCGAAAACAGAAGATGCTCCTTCGAGAAGGGATTCTCAGGCTGTTATGTCTGTGAAAAGGACTGCAAAAGAGGATTGCTGAACAAAATCAAGCCATATGGATTCACATTGTTTATAAAAAGATATGGGATAGAGCGGCTTCTTGACTGCCTTGAGGAAAATGAAAACAGAATCCCAGAAGCCGCCTCTTGCAATGCCTGACAGAATCGGCTATAATAAGATTGTCCGAAATTTCACGGACTGTAAAATCTCCGGACGGAATGCGACCGCCCGGCTATTGGAGGAGACGCTTATGAGAGGTGTACACAGCGCGGTAGACGACATTCGCCGGAGAGTCTTTACGGAAGTGGCAACCCTGGCCTACGAGGGCGGCGACCTGACTCGGGTCAATCTGATTCCCTATAAAATGATTCAGGGCGACGTGGCCGTTCACCGTCATGACGTGTTCCTGGAAAGGGCCATCGTCAAAGAGCGTGTCCGGCTGGCGCTGGGCATGAGTATGCTGGGAGATCAGCTTCCCATTTCCGCTACTATTGACGAGGCCGCTACCGACAAGAAGTATTTCGAAAATCCCTTGGTCAATATCATTCCCTTTGCCTGCAACGCCTGCCCGCCCAAACAGATCCGGATCACAGACAGCTGCCAGGGCTGCATTTCCCACCCCTGCATGAACGTCTGCCCCAAGGACGCTATTTACCTGGACAAGGATAAGCACTGTCATATCGACCAGGACAAGTGCATCAAGTGCGGCAAGTGCTTCAACCAGTGTCCTTACCGGGCCATCAGCAAAATCGAACGCCCCTGCGCCGCCGCCTGCGGTATGGACGCCATCGAGTCCGACGAGCTGGGCCGGGCGAAAATCAATTATGATAAGTGCGTCTCCTGCGGTATGTGCCTGGTCAACTGTCCCTTTGGCGCGATTGCCGACAAGAGCCAGATTTTCCAGGTGATCCACGCCATGCAGAAGCACGATAATGTGGTCGCCTGCGTCGCGCCTGCTTTCGTGGGGCAGTTCGGAAAGGACGCTACCCCCGCGAAGCTCAAGGCCGCTATGCGGATTCTTGGATTCAGCGACGTGGTAGAGGTTGCCATCGGCGCGGATCTCTGTACCGTGGAAGAGGCCCACGATTTCCTGGAGGAAGTGCCGGAAAAGCTGCCCTGGATGGGAACAAGCTGCTGCCCGGCGTGGTCCGTAATGGCAAAGAAGCTCTATCCGGAGTTCACCGAGTGCATCTCCATGGCTCTGACGCCGATGGTGATTACCGCCCGTATGGTGAAGAAGGACCATCCGGAAGCCAAAATCTGCTTCATTGGGCCCTGCGCCGCAAAGAAGCTGGAGGCAAACCGGAGAACCATCCGTTCGGACGTGGACTTCGTGCTGACCTTTGAGGAATTGCAGGGTATGTTCGACGCAAAGGACATCAATTTCGCAAATCTGGAAACCACTCCGGAAGACGAAATGACCGAAGGCACCGGAATGGGCCGCGGTTTCGCAGTCGGCGGAGGCGTCGCGGCAGCCGTGGTGGAGGCCATCCGGCATATCGACCCGGACCGGGAGGTAAAGATTGAGTACGGCGACGGACTGAAGGAATGCCGGAAGATGCTCGCCATGGCCAAGGCAGGAAAACGCAACGGCTATCTGCTGGAGGGTATGGGCTGTCCCGGCGGCTGTGTGGCTGGCGCGGGGACCATCCGGCCAGTACGGGAGACTACCGCCAGCGTTGCCCGCTTCAAGGACGCCGCGGAGGAGCTTAGCTGCACCACCAGTCCTTATCTCCACCGGCTGGAAGAGGTCGAGGAGAAATAACAGCAGCGATAAAAGATCTAAAAGGAGGGCGGTTTCTTTCCGTCCTTCTTTTTTATGCCGTTTTCCAAAAAAATTGTCAAATCTTCCTGTTCTTAGGAAATCGTTCAATCCTCCCTTATCTATATCTTTTATCTCTTGTCCAATATCTAAAAAGAAGTGGGAAGGCTGTCACACCTCCCCATTCTGATCAGATTTTTAAATGATTTCTTATCTCTTCCCTCATGCTTCCGGCCGAAAACTCAGGCAGACTGCGGGATGGGGTCCAGCTCCGGGTCCGCGCAGGCCATGCCGCGATGCAGAGCCTCCAGATTCAGCGGGATCAGCTTCGCCTTTTTGCCGGTAAACATCTGGGCAATCATTTCCTCAATGGTCTCCTGCTTAAGGGCCCCGGAAGCCGCAATATACGCCCCCAGCATAACCATATTGGCTACCTTGGGATTGCCGATCTCATACGCGATGCCCTCACAGGGAACATAGATGGTCTTGATTCCGGGACGAACAAATTCCGCCGTCACCACAGAGCTGTTCACAAGCACCAGGCCGCCGGAACGCACCAGGGGACCAAACTTGTCGATGGACGGCGCATTCATGGCAATCAGCTCAGTGGAATAGGTAAAGACGGGGGAGCCGATGGGCCGGTCGGAAATGACGACAGAGCAGTTGGCCGTGCCGCCGCGCATCTCGGGTCCGTAGGAGGGCGCCCAGGTGACGTGGAAGCCCTCAGCCATGCCAGCCTCCACCAGATTCTTGCCGATGGACATGACACCCTGCCCGCCAAAACCGGAAATAATAATCTCCTTCTTCATCGTGGTCAAGCCTCCTTCTTCAGACCGGCGTCCTTAATCACGCCCAATGGATAGTAAGGAATCATGTTTTCTTTCAGCCACTCCACAGCCTTTACCGGCGTCATACCCCAGTTGGTGGGGCAGGTGGACAGGACTTCCACAAACGTAAAGCCCTCTCGGTTCATCTGCTTCTCAAAGGCTTTCTTAATGGCCCGTTTCGCCTTGTTCAGGTTCGGGATATCGGTCACGCAGACCCGCTCGGCATAGACGCAGCCGTCCAGCGTCGCCAGCATCTCCGCGACCCGGATGGGCATCCCCGCCTGCTCCACGGTCCGTCCGCTCTGGCAGGTGGTGGCCCTCTGTCCAATCAGCGTTGTGGGGGCCATTTGTCCGCCGGTCATGCCGTAAATGGCGTTGTTGACAAAAATAGTGGTAATTTTCTCACCCCTCATGGCCGCATGGACGATTTCCGCCGCGCCAATGGAGGCAAGGTCGCCGTCGCCCTGGTAGGTAAAGACAGCCTGTGCGGGATGGGTCCGCTTGATTCCGGTAGCCACGGCAGGCGCGCGGCCATGAGCGGCCTCCAGCATATCGCAGTTAAAATAGTTGAAGGCAAAGACAGAGCATCCCACGGGACACACGCCGATGGCCTCGTCCAAAAGCCCCAGTTCTGTCAGACACTCCCCCACCAGCTTATGTATAATCCCATGGTGACATCCCGGGCAGTAATGCAGCTCATTGTCCGTCAGGCCCGGCGTCTTCTCGTATACGATCGCCATATCAAACGCCCTCCTTCAGCGCGGCCCTTGCAGCTTCGGCCATTTCCTCCACCGTTGGAATCATGCCCCCGGCGTGGCCCAGATAGCGCACCGGCTTCCGGCCCTCCACGGCTATGCGCACATCGTCCAGCATCTGACCCGTGCTGCTCATTTCCACATCCAGAATCGCCTTCACGCCGTCCTTTTCCGCCAGAGCCCGCAGCGCCTTTGTGGGGTATGGCCAAAGGGTGACAGGGCGGAACAGGCCCACCTTCAAGCCTTCTTCCCGCAGCGTCTCAATGGCGGAAAGGGCAATCCGGGCAGGGGTGCCGTAGGCTGTGATGATAATCTCGGCATCCTCGCAGCTCTCCTCGGCCCAGCGGACTTCCTTTTCCTCAATCAGGGCGTATTTCTTCGTCAGACGCACATTGTGCTGATCGCAGGCCTCCGGGTCCATGTACAGCGAATTGATGTTGTTGGTATGGTCCCGGCCCTTCTTCCCGCAGGCGGCCCAATCCTTCGGCGGCAGGTCCCGTTTGGGAATCGGGCGCCACTCGATAGGTTCCATCATCTGCCCGATCAGGCCGTCGCAGAGGACAACTACGGGGGTCCGGTACAGGTCGGCGATATCGAAAGCCTCCTGGACAAAATCCACCGTCTCCTGCACGTTGGACGGCGCCAGCACCACGGTCCTGTAATCGCCGTTGCCTCCGCCCCGGGTAGCCTGGAAGTAATCCCCCTGCGCCGGCTGTATGGTCCCCAGTCCCGGACCGCCCCGCATACAGTTGACGATCACGCAGGGCAGTTCCGCGGCGGCCAGGTATGTAATGCCCTCCTGCTTCAGGCTGATACCAGGCGAGGAGGACGAGGTCATGGTACGCTTTCCGGTACCTGCCGCGCCGTAGACCATATTGATGGCGGCCACCTCAGACTCCGACTGCACGAAGACGCCGCCGGCAGCAGGCAGATGGACGGACATATATTCCGGCACTTCACTCTGGGGGGTAATGGGGTATCCGAAGAAGCACTCGCACCCGCCCCGGATGGCGGCTTCCGCAATGGCTTCGTTGCCTTTCCAAAGTTCCTTGGCCATATGGCATCCTCCTTTCAGAACTTTTCCACGGTAATAATGGAATCCGGGCACATCTTCGCACAGCTGGCGCAGGCGATACACTGACTGATATCCGTCACCGCCGCCGGGTGGTAGCCCTTGCGGTTAATCACGGCCGTGTCTATGGCTATGATCTTTTTGGGGCAGACGGTGACGCAGAGTTCACAGCCCTTGCAGCGGTCGGAACGGAAGGTTACTTTGGCGGTCATAAGGCACTCCTTTCCCGTCATTCCCAAGGCTTTTTCATATAGATTTCCAACGGAAACACCGTCAGGTCCGAAAGCGCGGGCAGGAATTTTGTCTCCGCGGTATGGCACAGCACAGGCAGTCCTGTTTTCTCAGCGACTTCCTCCGCCAGCGCCGCGCCCTTCCGGATTTCCTCTGCTGTTGTCTCCCGGCAGAGGTGGGTATTGTTCACCAGCCCGGAGCAGGTCAGGCCGCAGGTCTGCTCAATGCCCCGGAGATAGGCGATGGCGCTTTCCGCGGTCCGTACTTCCGGCCGGTTGGCGTTGAGGACGTACAGAAGCTGACAGTCCTCCTGCACGATCTTCGGCTGAAATCTGGCCAGCACCCTTGCGCCTACAGGGTCCCCGCCGATATCCAGCACCCCCCGCACGTCCCGGTTCTCCAGTATGGCCAGCAGTTCGGCAGGCAGGGCGGGCACGTCAGCGTCGGAGCAAGCCTGTGAGCTGGAAATCACCCGCACCCCGGCCGCTTCCAGCTCCGGACGGCGTTCCCGGGACCGGAAGTAGGGATTCACGATATCCAGATCCGCCAGCATCACCGGCCCGTTCTCCCTGGCCAGCTTCAGGGCGAGATTCACGGCGAATTCCGTCTTCCCGGTGCCGTAATGACCGGTGACGATGGTTATGCGATGGAAGGCTTTCAAGACAGCATCCCTCCTGACACGCCGCGTGTTGTCAGATTTTCTTCCCCGTTGTATGATGTCATTGTATACCAATTTTACACCGCTGTCAAGCACCTTCTTGTATTTTCTCTACAAAAGAAAGACGCCGCTTCCAAGGGTCTCGTCCGTACGCCGAAAGAGCCTGTATCGGATGCGCTGTTCCTTCACTGCCATCCTATGACCAGATTGGCAGAACGGAACGGACTCTTTTGCCTTTCGTGCTGTTCGCTCACGATTTTGGCCATCGGTTGACGCTGAAAATGATCTGTTATATAATCAAAGCGCTGAACGGAATTGAATTGGAGGATCAGGACATTGAACATATGGCAGTATTTTCGGAGCATTGCTGTATCAAAAAGTATTGCTGCAATTCTATTTGTGTTTCGCCCCTGCCGGGATGCAGACAGAGTGATTTTGGACTCTTGTACCGGCTGGGTCAGGCATATGGGAAGGTTTTCTGAAAGCAGGACATATAAATTTACCCTTGATGCACAGTTGTCAAAGGGAAACGCAGAGGTGCTCCTGCTGGACGCAAAAAAGAAACCGTTAATGAAGCTGAACCGGCAGTCCTCTACAGGTACAATCGCTTTGGATGGGAAAAACAGGTATTATTTGTACTGGAAGTTTAAAGACGCTGCTGGCAAATGTGAGCTGCGTTGGTAAGAGGCGTGAATTTCCAATGATCGGACGGTTATCCGCTGCAAGTAATTGCCCGCGCCGTTGTAAGCTGAAAGAGATATGGAACGCCGCACCTTGACAAGCACACATCGGCACCGTATAATAGCTTCAAGGAGGGATGCAGAATGTTGGACGAAAGAGATTTGCAGGCAATCGCGCAGTTGATGGACAGGCAGTTGGATAAGAAGCTGGACGAAAAGCTCGATACCAAGCTGTCTGTCATGGAACAGAAATTTGACGCAAAACTGGTCGCCATGGAGCAGCGGCTGGACGACAAGATGGACGCAAAACTGGTCGCCATGGAGCAGCGGCTGGACGGCAAGATGGACGCAAAACTGGTCGCCATGGAACAGCGGCTGGACGGCAAGATGGACGCAAAACTGGTCGCCATGGAACAGCGGCTGGACGACAAGATGGACGCAAAACTGGTCGCCATGGAGCAGCGGCTGGACGACAGGATGGATACCAAGCTGACCACAATGAAGCAGGAACTGAAAACGGAAATCAGTCATGAAATCAGGGCTTTGATTGAAGTAGAAGTGCGAGGGGACCTGAAAGCCCTGTCAGCTGGTCATGCGCTGATTATCCAGCAGATGGTCAAAAAGGAAGACCTGGAGAATTTCAAGGCCGACGTACAGACAGATATCGATTTTCTGAAAGCAATCGTACGCCAGCACAGCACAGAGATCGAACAACTGAAGAGAGCGCAGTAATGAGACATAGATGGGCGGTGCTGTTACCTGGCGCCGTCTTTATATTTCTCTCTTTTCGAAATTGTGTACTTACGGAAAACGAATCTATACATATCCATTTAAAGGAAGCAGCAGTGTAATGTTAAAAGAATTTTCTTTTGAAGCGGGTTCTTTGGAGACAATGATTGAAAGACTTTTTAAAACAATGAACTCCATAGATAAACAGTGGTCAGAAAAAGTTGAGCCGGCAACACAAAAACAAATCCATGCCTTGGAGGAAATAGCCGAGCTGAAACAACATGGAAGAAGTATTCCATATGCGTATCTGCTGTTTTTAGAAGAGATGGGTCAGAACGACAATGGCCTGTTAGAGCAGGAATGGGATGGGTATACAGAAGTCAATATTGACAGTATATTAAGGGATTATCTCCGTTATATAGATGAATTTGATATTGATATAAATGAATATATGCTGTTTTCTACCCATTGGTCAGAAAGCGTGTTGTTTTTGAAACTGACAGAGGGAGAAAATCCGCCGGTTTATAAATTTGACGGACAGCTGTTTTCGGGTTCGTTTGAGAACTATTTATTTCAAATGGCATTCCGGAAAGCGGAAGATACACAGTTTTTATATCAGGCTAAATTTGCGGCTTCCCCAAAGAGATTTCGTGAGATTTTATCCGAAAAGTCAACAGAAAATATTCAATGGACAATGCGGATGGAATTGATAGAGTATTTATTGGAACCGTATCAATTACAGAAGACATGGTTTAGTGATGAAGTGAATTTCTATGGCGTTTCATCGGAATACAGTATCCACGCGGATTTGAGTTGGGCGCTTAATATAACAGTTTCCAGTGATAATCACAGCGTCTTTCAAAAAATAAACAGAAGTCTGACTCGTTTGTTTGGAATTCAGCCGAAATATTATAAGAACCATAACAAGGCGGAGCAAAGGGCTTCAAAATAACAGGAATGCTTTTGTTCAATTTTTACGCTGAGGACAAGGAGAGGGGAACATGGAAGGAAAGCGAATAAAGCTGTCGGAGCAGACCTCGAAGCGGCTGTATGAATCGATTGTAGAGGAAGGGAAGTACCCGCCGGGGAGCAAGCTGCCCAACGAGAACGAGCTGAGCGAAGCCCTTGCGGTCAGCCGGACAACCCTGCGGGAGGCGGTGTCGTATCTGGTGGCGCAGGGGGTGCTGGAGATCCGCCGTGGGAAGGGGACGTTCGTTGCGGAAAATCTGCCCGCGGCGGGACTGGACCTGTCGGCGCTGGCCAGCGTGCGTTCACGGGTGCGGGCAAAGGACCTGTTCGAGATGCGTCTGATTTTTGAACCCGCTACAGTTGCCCTGGCCTGTCAGAGGGCGACGGATGAGGAACTGGAGCTGATCTGCAAAAAGGCCCGCCGGGTGGAACGCATTGCCGCCGAGGGAGGAAATTGGCCTCTGGCAGATCAGGAATTCCATTGGGCGATCATCAAGGCGTCACACAATGAATATATGCGGCGGCTGTATCCCATTATCAACGGCGCGGTGGACGAAATTATGCAGATTGCAAAGAACCGTCAGAAGATGCAGGACATTGCTTTGAGCGATAATCTGCTGATCTTGGATTTCCTTCTTCAACGGGACGAGGCCGGCGCACGGCACGCTATGAGCATCCATATGAAGCACCTGATCAACACCCTCCGGGACTGACGGCAGCCGGAAATTGCCTCTGGTCGCTCCTGGCGGGCTTTCGGGTCTGTATCGTGAATTTGTCTAAAAGCAGATCGTCAATTTTGGCAGTTCCCTCTATAAAACTCACAATTTTTCCCGGGGCATTCACAAATTGTACACAAATTTTTCGAAAACCCCTTAACAAATCTGATGGATGGTTGTATAATGTGGACCTGGGACGGTTTGCCTGTCCCTGAAGAAGAGCGAGAGGGAGGATTGCATGGGTTTGCAGGAGCAGCTGGAGAGACTGCTGAACGCTTATTCCCGCCATTACGATATCAAGCGGGATGTCCAGACAGAGGGGGGCTTTTTCCCAGCGGAGGCCGTGTTTTACCTGCGGGACGAACACTACCTGGTGCGCCGGGACAAAAGATTTTACGCCGTGGAGCAGCATGAGTACGCCTACTTTCACACGACGCAGGCTCTGGACGCGGAAGCCCTGCAAATTCTCATCGACCGCTCTCTTCAGGCGGGACGGGCAGAGGTGAAGCCTCACAAGGAGCATATGTGTTCCTTCGTCACCCTGGTGGTCCTGGCGGAGACCATGACGCCGGAGGCGCGAAAGCTCTTGAAGCGGACGCGGTTCCGGAAGAACTTCCGGTTTGCGCTGCATGGATTCATGGAGTACCGCGCGGCAGTAGTGGAGCTGTCCGCGGGACGGGTTGAATCCAGCCCGGCAGGAAGGGAAGTCCGCAAGTCCCTGGAGCGCGTATTCAATCCCAGGGCAAAATAAGAAGGGAGAGTCACTATGAACGGTCTGTTACTTCTGATTATCAGCGTCGCTGTGCTGGTCGTCGGCTATATTTTCTATGGCCGCTGGCTGTGCAGGCAGTGGGGCGTGGGCGAAGGCGATCATCCCACCCCGGCCCACACCATGGAGGACGGCATCGACTATGTACCCGCGCCCGCGCCTGTCCTGATGGGTCACCATTTCTCCTCAATCGCAGGCGCCGGCCCCATCACGGGTCCCATCGGAGCGGCTGGCTTCGGCTGGCTGGCCTGCACGCTGTGGATTCTCATCGGCGGCATTTTCTTCGGCGGCGTCCATGACTTCGGCGCGCTGTTTGCCTCTGTGCGTCACGGCGGTCGGTCCATCGGCGAGATCATCTCCGTCAACATGAGCAAGCGGGCGAAGATGCTGTTCCTCATTTTCTCCTACCTGACCCTGATTCTGGTGGTGGCGGCGTTCGCTTCCATCGTGGCGGGCACCTTCGGGGCGACCTTCGACGAGAGCGGCGCGGTGAACATCGAGGCTTCTACCGCTAACGCCCGTGTCGCTATGGTTTCCCTGCTGTTCATCCTGATCGCCATCGTCTTCGGCTTCCTGGTCTATCGCCGGAACGCGCCTATGGCTGTGGCAAGCGTGGCGGGCATTGTGGCAATCGTGGCCATCATCGCCATCGGTATGAACTTCCACCCCATTTATCTGTCTTCTCACACCTGGATGTGGATCTGCGGCGTGTACATTGCCATCGCTTCCGTTACGCCTGTCTGGATTCTGCTCCAGCCCCGTGACTACCTCTCCAGCTTCCTTCTGTATGCAATGCTGGCCCTTGCAGTGGTGGCAGTCGTTTTGGCGCGGCCTGATATGAGCAGCATGGCTGCCGTGAATTTCAAGGTCATCACCAATCCCGACACCGGCGCGGGGAACCCCATCTTCCCGGTGCTGTTCACGACCATTGCCTGCGGCGCAATTTCCGGCTTCCATTCGCTGGTGTCCTCCGGTACCACCTCCAAGCAGCTGGACAAGGAAACCGACGCGAAGCCCATTGCCTACGGCGGTATGCTTCTGGAGTGCGTGCTGGCCATTCTGACCCTGTGCGCCGTGGCTTACGCTTTCAAGTGGAACGCCGAGAATCCCGACGCGACTCTTGCTGGCGCGACTGCCATCTTCGGCGGCGGCCTGGCTCATATGATTGACGATTCTATCCCCGGTACTTACGACATTCTCTATACGCTGCTGGTTCTGACCTATTCCGCGTTCTGCCTGACTTCTCTGGATACCGCTACCCGTCTGGCGCGGTTCATGTTCCAGGAGTTCTGGCTGGACGGCAGCAAGGGCGAGACTCCCGAGAACGTCACTGGCTACAAGAAGGTTCTCTCCAATCCTTATGTAGCTACCCTGATTACCGTGGTACTGGGCGTTCTGCTGGGTCTGAACGGCTATGAGAAGATCTGGGCGCTGTTCGGTTCCGCAAACCAGCTCCTTGCGGGTCTGGGCCTGCTGGCAGTGGCGACCTGGCTGGGCAACATCGGGAAGAATAACAAGATGTTCCTTTTCCCCATGGGCTTTATGCTGATTGTCACGATCGCCTCGCTGCTGATCAACACCAAGAATCAGATCAGCACCATCTCTAACGGCGGCGCGGACTGGGGTCCCTACGTGCAGGCCATCCTGGGCGTGCTGCTGGTCGTTCTGGCCGTGATTCTGGCGATTGAGGGCATTGCCACCATCGTCAACGGCAAGAAGAAGAACGCCTGATTTTCTCCGCGCGCTGCCTCTCGATAGAGTATCAGAAGACAAGGGCTGTCCGGATGGGCGGTCCTTGTTTTTTGTTCCGGCGGTTTTTTGGCGAAATATGGGGAAGGACTGTGCTTGACGGGGCCGGAAGTTTCCGTTATGATGGAAGCGCGGGGAAAAAAACACGGTCCCGGTTGGTAGTCCGGGCGTATTTCCCAGACCCGCCCCTGTCTGAAAGAAATATCAGTAGCCCTCCTTACTATGCCGGTTTTCTGGATTCCGGAAAGCCCGTAGGTCGTCCGTTCTCCGCGAAGGCCATTTTTAAGGAGGACGCATATGGAAACCGGGTATGCAAGGATTACGGTACAGTTTGAGGCCCCGTTCTGGGTATGCCTGTACGAGCGATGGAACGGCGGGAGCTACGAAGCCTGCAAGATCCCCTTTGGCGCGGAGCCGGGGGACGGGCAGGTATATGAGCGGCTTTTGTCGGGCTGGCGGACGCTGGCATTCAGTCCGGGCATTCCGTCTGCGGGACCCTCGGAACGGCGTGTGAATCCCAAGCGCGCGCGCCGGGAGGCCCGCCGGTGTGTGGAGCCTGGCCGGTTGGGCACGAAGGCGCAGCAGGCGTTGTCCCTCCAGCGGGAAGCGGGGAAGGAAGCCCGGAAACGCCGCAGCCGTACAGAACGGGAAGCCGAAGAAGCCCGCCGGTACGCCTTACGGGAAGCAAAGCGGAAAGAGAAGCACAAGGGGCATTAAAAAAGGACCGCCCTGGACGAGAAGCAGCCGTCCGGGGCGGATTTGTGTGGAATTTTGGTCAGTAGCCTATAATCAGACCTTTTTCCATGGCGTAGAAGGTGGTCAGGCCGCGGCAGGGAATCACGTCCACGCGTTTCACGGGCAGATCCGCAAGAATGTATTCTTTGAGCTTGAGCGCGCCGGTAAGATTCTCACAGTGGGAGATGACGACCTCAGCGCCGGCGCAGTCCTTGCTGTCCCGCATCAGGGTGGTGATGGTATGGTACGTCCGGGCCTCGCCGCGGGCTTTTCCGGCCACGTGGATGGTCCCCTGGGGCGTGGCGTCGGCAATCACGTGGATACCCAGGGAATGCAGCAGGGTGCCCACCAGCGGACGCATACGGCCATTTTTAATCAGGTTGTCGAAATTCTCCAGGGTGAAGCAGGTCCGCAGCGCCGCCTGATAGAGCCGGAGCTGGGCGCAGATGTCCTCGAATTCGTTCCCGGCCTCGATGAGCTCCTTGGCCCGGCGGATCAGGAGGACCATGGCCCCGGCGGTTGCCTTTGAGTCAATGATGCAGATTTCCTTTTCCGGATGCTCCTCCAGGGCCAATTCCCGGCCCATCTGCGCGGCGGCGTAGGTTCCGGAGAGATTGGCGGAGATGGTAAAGCAGACGCTCTTGTCCGCTTTCTCGAAGGCCCGTGCAAAAGCGGCGGGAGAGGGACAAGCCGTGGAGGACGCGGATTTCTCGCCGGCCATACTGTCCAGAAGCTCCCGGACAGAGAGCTCGTCGTTGTCCACGAATTCCTTTGCGCCCACCTGGAGCCGCAAGGGAACCAGCTCAAAATGGACGGCGTCGCTGTGGAAATCGCAGGTGCGCAAATCACAGCTGCTGTCGCTGACAATATTCCAAGTCATATAATTCACCCCGTGATATAGTATTGAAAACCACTTTTGAAAATATGATACCGCAATTTTATCCTGTTGTCAATGGAAACTTCCGCACTTTTTGAAAGCGTCCCTGTTATTTGCGGTTTCTTGACGATCATCTGTGGGCGCGGGAGCCTCTGACGGTGTTTTTGGCGGTCTCTTACGGGTTCGCCGCCGGTTTCCGGGGCCATCCGCAAGATTTTCAGACGGCTGATTCCTGGACGCCTTTTGTCTGCTGTAGGTCTTGCGGGGCAGGGCTTGAAGGGCTTTTTCAGGAAGCTGTATTTTTCCGGCGGATAGACAGTTGACATAACGGTGTGGAAAACTCCGTGGAAAATGTGCAAAACCTTGTGGAGACGGTGGAAAAACTTGGCGAGGTCAGGGGGACGGGAACGGGCGTCAGGAACTTTTTCGGCAGAGAAGACGAAAAGGGCCTTGCTTGCTGAAAATGATTGTGTTATACTGTAGAACAGATACTTGAAATAATGCAAAGAACGATTGATTATGGAGGATATATGAGGAAAAACTACGGCAATGAGAGCATATCGGCGTTAAAAGGTCCGGACCGGGTACGGAAGCGCCCCGGCGTCATTTTCGGGTCGGACGGTCTGGACGGCTGTGAGCACGCGGTATTTGAGATTCTCTCCAACTCCATCGACGAAGCCCGGGAAGGCCATGGGCGGGACATTACGGTGACGCGGTTTGCGGATCACAGCGTGGAGGTCGAGGACGCGGGGCGGGGCTGTCCGGTGGACTGGAACGAAAAAGAGGGCCGCTGGAACTGGGAACTGGTCTTCTGCGAGCTTTACGCGGGGGGGAAGTACGACAATCTCAGCGGGGAGAATTACGAATACTCTCTGGGTCTGAACGGCCTTGGTTCCTGCGCCACACAGTACGCGTCACAGTATATGGATGTGACGGTCTGGCGGGACGGGTACGAGTATCGCCTGCGGTTTGAGCGGGGAGAAATCGTAGGGAAGCTGGAGAAAACGCCTTTACCCCGGAGTCAGGCGAAAAAAACCGGCACCCGTACCCGCTGGCTTCCGGATCTGGAAGTTTTTACGGATATTGCGATTCCGGCGGAGTATTTTGTTTCCGTCATGAAGCGTCAGGCGGTGGTCAACGCGGGGGTACGGTTCCACTTCCGGAATCAGGGAGAGGACGGGAGCTTTGCGGAGACGGAGTTTGTCTATGAAAACGGCATTGCGGATTACGTGGCGGAGCTGGCCGGAGAAGTACGGCTGACGGACCCGGTATTCTGGCAGGGTGAGAAGCGCGGCCGGGACCGTGCAGACAAGCCGGAATATAAAGTGAAGCTCTCCGCGGCCTTCTGCTTCTCCAACAAGACCAGCGTGACGGAACACTACCACAATTCAAGCTGGCTGGAACATGGGGGCAGTCCGGAGAAGGCGTCGAAATCGGCCTTTGTTTCCGCAATTGACGCCTGTTTACGCCAGCAGGGGAAGTATCAGAAGAACGAAAGCAAGATTACATGGGCCGACGTGGAGGACTGCCTGGTTTTGGTCAGCAGTAATTTTTCTACACAGACCTCCTATGAGAACCAGACGAAAAAGGCCATTACGAATAAGTTTGTTCAGGAAGCCATGACGGAATTCCTGCGGACCAATCTGGAAATCTACTTTATTGAGAACCGGGCGGACTGCGAGAGAATCTGCGAACAGGTGCTTCTGAACAAACGGAGCCGTGAGAAAGCGGAGGAAGCCCGGCTGAATATCCGGAAGAAGCTGTCAGGGAACGTGGACATTTCCAACCGGGTGCAGAAGTTCGTGGACTGCCGTACCAAGGACCCCAGCCGCCGGGAAATCTACATCGTGGAGGGCGACAGCGCGTTGGGAAGCGTGAAGCAGGCCCGGGATTCGGAATACCAGGGGATTATGCCCATCCGGGGGAAGATTCTGAATTGTCTGAAAGCCGACTATGCCAATATTTTCAAGAGTGATATTATTACGGATTTGATTCGCGTACTGGGCTGCGGGGTAGAGGTCCAGAACCGGCACGTGAAGGATATGGCGGCCTTTGATCTGGCAAACCTGCGGTGGAGCAAAGTCGTGATCTGCACTGATGGCGACGTGGACGGTTTCCAGATCCGGACCCTGGTGCTGACGATGCTCTACCGCCTGACCCCTACCCTGATTCGGGAGGGCCGGGTGTATATCGCGGAAACGCCTCTGTTTGAGATCAACTGCGGCGACAAGACCTGGTTTGCCTACTCGGATAAAGAAAAGAACGACATTGTGAAGAAGCTGGAGGGGAAGAAGTACAAAATCGACCGCTCCAAGGGCCTTGGCGAGAACGAGCCGGACATGATGTGGCTGACGACCATGAATCCGGAGACCCGTCGTCTGATTCGGGTCATGCCGGAGGACGCGGAACGGACAGCGGCAATCTTTGAACTGCTTCTTGGCAACAATTTGCAGGGGCGGAAAGATCATATCGCTGAAAACGGGTACAAATATTTGGAAATGGCTGATATCTCATAATTCAGATACGAGATTGGGAGGATTGTTATGTTATATCGGCTGCATTCAAACAAACAGGATTTTCAGCGTGTGAACCGGGTTTCATTGGGGAGCATCGGCTGGATGGAAGCGGATCTGGAGAAACTGGTTTCAACGCACATCCAGGATTTTCTCCACGGCGAGGACCTGATGACCATTTTCACCGAACGGAAATGGCAGGAGGAACCGGATATCATGGCCCTGGACCGCGCCGGAGACCCGTATCTTTTCGAGCTGAAACGCTGGGGGAGCAGTCAGGAGAATTTATTGCAGGTTTTACGGTACGGGCAGATTTTCGGGAACAGCGGCTACCCGGAACTGAAGGAGCTTTATCAGAAATACACCGCGTCCGGGGAAGAACTGCGGCTGGCACATCAGGGGTACTTTGAACTGGACACGCCTCTGGAAAACAGGGAGTTCAACCGGCGGCAGCACTTCATTATCATGACCAACGGCCTGGATATGAAGACGGTGGAGGCTATTCTGTACTGGAAGAAAAGCGGGCTTCTGGTGGACGCTATCGTTTACTGGGTCTTTGAGATTCAGGGTGAGCATTACATCGAGTTCAATATGTATTCTCCTTTGGAAGGTTTCCTGGAGGCGGAACGGAGCAGTTACATTCTCAACACCGACAGTACCAATAATATGGGGCATCATGAGGATATGCTGCGGGAACACAAGGCGGCGGCGTACTATCCGGGCTGGCGGGAGAAGATCGAACGTCTGCAAAAAGGCGATCTGGTGTTTCTCTATCAGAGCGGGGTAGGAATCGTGGCCTGCGGGCGCGCGTCGGGGAGGCTGGAAAAGCGGGACTGCGACGGGTACAAGGATTACGAATACCATATGTCTCTGGAGAAATTCAAGCAGCTGAAAACGCCTATGACAGCGGCGCGGATCAAGGAAATTGCCGGGCCTGGGGTGACGTTCCGGCAGACATTGTTTTCCATCAGCGGGGAGAGCAGCGCGGCCTTGATGAAGGAAATCCGCAGGAATTATCTCTGAGTTTTCTTGACAGACTGTTGAAAACTTCCTCATAAAAAGCGCCGGAAAGCCAAAAAATAAAGCCTCCGGGTGGATTTTGGCTTGGTCCGGAGGATATTTTTCAACAAGTTTTGTTTTATTGTGGAAAATTCCCGTTGTTTTCAGGAAGTGGGTATGAGCAGCCACAGCGTAAGGAGGACAGGGAAACAGTGAATATTTTTGACATTATGGGACCAGTTATGGTAGGTCCGTCCAGCTCCCACACGGCAGGGGCGGCGCGGATTGGCCGGGTAGCGCGTTCACTTCTGGGGGAGAAGCCGGTGGAGGCGGAGCTTTTGATGCACGGCTCCTTTGCGTCCACGGGCAAGGGCCACGGGACGTATCAGGCGCTGATTGCGGGGCTTCTGGGGATGCGTCCGGACGACCCGCGGCTTCCGGACAGCTTCCGTCTGGCGGAGGAGGCGGGGCTGAAGTTTACGTTCGGGACCTGCACCCTGCGGGACGCCCATCCGAACAGCGTGCTGATCCGGATGAAGGGCTGCAAGGGGCATACATTGGAAGTAGGCGCGTGTTCCCCTGGCGGCGGTCGGGTGAAGGTCTTCCAGGTGGACGGAATGGACTGCGATTTCAGCGGGGAATATCCGACTCTGGTGATCCGCAACAACGACCGTCCCGGCTGTGTGAGTCATATCACCATCAGCCTGGCGAGTCTGGGTCTGAATCTTGCGTCCCTGAAGCTCTCCAGGGACAGTCTGGGCGGGAATGCCTTTATGGTCATTGAGTGCGACAAATCGATTCCCAACAGTCTTGTGGATGAGATCCGGGGCCTGCCGGGTATCCAGCGGGTGACGCGGTATGTTCCCGAGGGACAGGAGGAGGATGTATGATTACATTTCAATCCATAGAGCAGATGCTGGAGGCGGCGTCGGAAAGCGGACTGCCCCTTTGGGAGTGCATTCAGGCGTCGGACTGCCGGCAGCAGGGTGTAAGCGCAGAGGTTTCCTGGCGGCGTATGTCCACGCTGTTTGAAACCATGGCCGCCGCGGACGCCGGGTATCGGGAGGAGGACCGTTCTCACAGCGGGCTTTCCGGAGGCGACGGCGGGAAGATGGCTCGTTACGGACAGGAGACGGGTGACGGAAGTCTTTGCGGCGGGTTTTTCTCGGAGGTCATAGCCGGGGCCCTGCGGATGGGCGAGTGCAACGCCTGCATGAAGCGTATTGTAGCCGCGCCCACTGCCGGAGCCTGCGGGGTCATTCCGGCGGTGCTTCTGCCCTATCAGCGGAGGTTCGGCACGGCGGATGAAACCATGGTGCAGGCGCTCTATATTGCGTCGGGCTTCGGAATGATTATTGCGGAACGGGCCTTCATTTCCGGGGCCGCGGGCGGCTGTCAGGCGGAAATCGGGTCTGCCGCAGCCATGGCCGCACCCGCGTTGGTGTTCTTGCAGGGCGGCGCCGGGGAACAGATGGCCCACGCGTGTGCTATGGCTTTGAAGAATCTTCTGGGGCTTGCCTGCGACCCGGTAGGCGGTCTGGTGGAGGTCCCCTGCGTGAAACGGAACGTGATCGGCGCGATGTCAGCCCTGTCCGCGGCGCAGATGGCCCTTGCGGGAATCGAAAGCCGCGTGCCGCCGGACCAGGTCCTGGACGCCATGCGGAGAGTGGGACAGTCCCTGCCGCCCAGCCTCCGGGAGACGGGCCGGGGTGGTCTGGCCGCTACGCCCTTCGGACAGCAGTACAAGCCGGAGGGGGCCTGACTTCTTGCAATTGATCTTCAAAAGAATACTGCCAAAAAACACTTGCAGTTGAATTTTAGATAAATTTTATCTATAAACTACATTTGCCCAGCAAAGGAAAAGAATTATGCCAAAAAAAAAGACTGAAAACAAACCAAAGGTAAAGAATCCCAACGTCATGGGCCTGCACGCGGCGGTAGTGGAACAGCCGATTACAGAGACGCTGGAGACGAACTATATGCCCTATGCCATGAGCGTGATTGTCTCCCGTGCAATACCGGAGATCGACGGTTTCAAGCCCTCCCACCGGAAGCTGCTGTATACGATGTACAAAATGGGGCTTCTGACAGGGGCGCGGACGAAATCGGCAAACATTGTCGGCCAGACCATGCGGCTGAATCCCCACGGCGACGCGGCAATCTATGACACCATGGTACGGCTGAGCAGGGGCTACGGCGCTCTTTTGACCCCCTTTGTGGACTCCAAGGGCAATTTCGGCAAGCATTACTCCCGTGATATGTCCTGCGCCGCGCCGCGATACACAGAAGCCAAGCTGACCCCCATCTGTCAGGAGCTTTTCCGGGACATTGACAGCGACACCGTGGATTTTGTGGACAATTACGACAATTCCATGAAGGAACCCGCGCTTCTGCCGACCACGTTCCCGAATATTCTGGTTTCGGCCAACAGCGGCATTGCGGTGGGTATGGCGTCCCAGTTCTGCGGGTTCAATCTGAAGGAAGTCTGCGAGACCACGGCGGCGTATCTGAAAAATCCCGGCTGCGACCTGACGGACACGCTGTTAGGCCCGGACTTCCCCACCGGCGGCGAGCTGATCTGCAATCCTGACGCCCTCCGGGAGATTTACGAGACGGGCCGGGGGAGCGTGCGGGTACGGGCAAAGTGGCGGTATCTGAAACCGGAAAATCTGATTGAAATCTACGAGATTCCCTATTCCACGTCCACGGAGGCGATTCTGGACAAGACGGCGGCTTTGATGAAGGCGGGGAAAATCCGTGAAATCGCGGATATGCGGGATGAAACGGACCTGTCGGGCATGAAACTGGCCATCGACCTCAAGCGCGGCACAGACCCGGAAAAACTTATGGCGAAGCTCTTCCGTCAGACGCCGCTGGAGGACGCCTTTTCCTGCAACTTCAACGTGCTGATCGCCGGAATGCCGAAGGTCCTGGGAGTCCGGAAGATCCTGGAGGAGTGGACCGCCTGGCGCACGGAATCGGTACGGCGCAGGGTGTTCTTTGTCCTGGGGAAGAAAAAAGAAAAGCTGCATCTTCTGATGGGCCTGAAAAAGATTCTTCTGGACATTGACAAGGCCATTCAGATTATCCGGGAGACGGAAGCGGACGCGGAAGTAATTCCCAATCTGATGATCGGCTTTGGCATCGACCAGGTGCAGGCGGAATATGTGGCGGAAATCAAGCTGCGGAATATCAACAAAGAGTATATTCTCAAGCGGGTGCAGGAGACGGACGCCCTGCAAAAGGAAATCGACGACCTGGAGGACACGCTGCAAAATCCCAAGCGTATCCGAAAGATCATTCTGGGCGAACTGTCCCAGGCGGCCAAAAAATACGGCGAACCCCGGAAGACCTCCATTGTCTACGCCCACGAGCTGCCCCAGTTGGACGAGGACGACGGGCCGGAGACTTACCCGGTTCACATTTTCCTCTCCCGGGAGGGCTACTTCAAGAAGATCACGCCTCAGAGCCTCCGGATGAGCGGCGCGCAGAAGTATAAGGACGGCGACGGCTTACGGCAGAGCTTCGAGACGGACAGCGGGGCGGAGGTCATGTTCTTCACGGACAAATGCCAGGTGTACAAGACCCGGCTGAGCGAGTTCGACGACACCAAGGCCAGCGTTCTGGGGGACTACCTGCCGTCAAAGCTGGGCATGGACGCCGGGGAAAACGTGGTCTATATGGTCCTGCCGGGGACGGATTACGCGGGATTCCTCCTGTTCTTCTTCGAAAACGGCAAGGCGGCCCGGGTGGAAATCAAGGCGTACCAGACCGCGTCCAACCGCCGGAAGCTGACGGGGGCTTACTCCGACAAATCGCCCTTGAAAGCCGTCCTGCGGGTGGACCAGGAACAGGAGCTTGCGGTCTATTCCTCAGAACCCCGCTGCCTGATTTTCCAGACGGGTCTGCTGACAGCCAAGAGTACCCGCACAACTCAGGGGGTGGCTGTCATGACCCTCAAGCCAAAGTACCGGCTGGAGGACGCGCGGCTCCTTACGGAAACGCCTATCGTCAACCAAGCCCGCTACCGTGTCCGGGCCATCCCTTCTGCGGGCGCGCTCCTTCGGCAGGAGGACACGGAGGAAACGCAGATATCGCTTTCATGACCGCGCAAAAAATACCGGGCAGTTCTCCGTTACAGAGGGCTGCCCGGTCAATTTGCATTCACAAGCTTGTTATCAGCTATTTTGTCTCAACGGAACATAAGCACAATTCCTGCGTAATCTTAAAAGGCTTCTTTTCTGTAATTTCATATTTTCCCCCCCCTTTCAAAGTCCACGCGCCTTTTGTCAGGTCAATCTTATCATAGCCCGGCGCAAGCATCCAACAGCCAGCGTTCTGACCTGAACAGAAAACTGGAAAACGAACTCTTTACAAACGGAGACGGATGTGGTATGATTCAGGATTGTAAGCGGACGGTATTCCAGGGGATTGGAAACTGTACCGGCATACGGTTCTGAAGCGCGGTGCTCCACGGGGCGAAGCAGGCGTCACCTGACCTGGTATGGAAAGGCAGGGGGATGCGGATTGAAGATCGGCTTCATAGGAGCGGGCAAGGCGGGCTTTTCTCTCGGCAGGTTTTTTGTCGAAGGAGGCGTTCGGGTGACCGGGTATTACAGCCGGCATCCAGAAAGCGGGAGAGAAGCGGCTGAGATTACAGGAACGAGGTTTTACAACACGCTGGACGAAATCGTAAAAGACAGTGACGCGCTGCTTTTAACGGTTCCGGACGGAGCGATTCAGTCTGTTTACGGCAGGCTGTGCGAGAGTGCGCTTTCAGGAAAACAGATATGCCATTGCAGCGGCGCAATGACTGCGAATGAAGCCTTTCCGGGCATCGAGACAGTTGGCGCCTGCGGGTATTCCATCCATCCGCTTTTCCCCTTCAGTGACAAACTGGAGTGTTACAGGGAATTGCCGGGTGCTTTTTTTTGCATCGAAGGGCAGGGCCCCCATCTTCCGGAGTGGCGGGAACTGCTGACGGGCTTAGGCTTACGGGTGCAGGTGATTTCGGGTGAGCGTAAGGCCCGGTATCACGCGGCGTGCGCTATAGCCAGCAATCTGGTGTGCGGACTGGTGCAGGAGAGCCTGGAACTGCTGGAGGACTGCGGTTTCACATCGGAGACGGCCCTGGAAGCCCTGACGCCCCTGATCCGGTCCAACACCGCCCACATCCTGCGGGAAGGCCCCGTGCAGGCTTTGACAGGTCCGGCGGAACGAGGAGACGCGGAGACCGTAGCGAAGCATCTGGCCTGCCTGCCGGAAGGGGACCGCGCTCTTTACAGGGCCGTCTCCCGGAAGCTGGCGGTCATGGCTGAGACAAAGCATCCGGAGACGGATTATACCGCCCTGGAAACCATCTTGAAAGAAGGCAGAGACGTATGAAAAAGAATACCATTGCCACCCTGAACGCTATGAAGGCCAATGGGGAAAAGATTTCCCAGCTCACCGCCTACGACTACTCCACGGCCCGGCTGGTGGACGCGGCGGGGATCAATACCGTGCTGGTGGGGGACAGTCTGGGCATGACCATGCAGGGCTACGAAGACACTCTGCCGGTGACTATGGAAGAGATGATTGTCTATGGCCGCAGCGTTGGCCGGGCCTGTAAGGACGCCTTTGTGATTCTGGATATGCCCTTTATGAGCTACCAGGTTTCCGTGGAGCAGGCGGTGGAGAACGCGGGACGGCTGATGAAGGAGTGCCAGGCCAACGCGGTGAAGCTGGAGGGCGGGAAGTCCGTCTGTCCGCAGATTGCAGCGATCACGGCCTGCGGGATTCCGGTCTGCGCCCATATCGGGATGACGCCCCAGTCCGTGAACAGCTTTGGGGGCTTCAAGGTCCAGGGCAAAGGCGAGAAGGAAGCCCGCCGGGTTCTGGAGGACGCTTTGGCCGTGGAAGCCGCGGGCGCTTTTATGGTGGTGCTGGAGTGCGTGCCTCCCAAGCTGGCGGCGCTGATTACAAAGAAAACCCATCTGATTACCATCGGCATTGGCGCGGGGGCTGGCTGTGACGGTCAGGTTTTGGTTTATCAGGACCTTCTGGGGATGTCCGGCGGTTTCGTGCCCAAGTTCGTGAAGCGGTTCGCGGATATCGGTGAAGAGATGCAGACGGCTTTCCGGGCCTATGACGCGGAAGTGAAAGCCGGACAGTTCCCCACGGCGGAGCAGACCTATGCAAAAAGCGACTGTTCCGATGACTTCCTCGCCAGCCTTGACGCCGAATTCTGATCAGGAATTATCCATGCAAAAGGAGATAAAGCATATGATTGCTGCAAGTACAATTCAGGAGGTCCGGGAGCAGGTGGCCCAATGGAAACGGGCGGGCCTGACGGTCGGACTGGTGCCTACAATGGGATACCTGCACGAGGGTCATGCCAGTCTGGTCGACAAGGCCCGGGAGATGTGCGGAAAAGTGATTGCGTCGGACTTTGTGAACCCTACCCAGTTCGGGCCCAATGAGGACCTGGAAGCCTATCCCCGGGATTTTGACCGTGACTGCGCCCTTCTGGAAGCCCATGGATGCGATCTGGTGTTTCATCCGTCTGTTGAGGAAATGTACGCCCCCAACGCGGCCACTTATGTGGAAATCCTGGACGAAATGCCGAAACAGCTCTGCGGAAAGACCCGGCCCATTCACTTCCGGGGCGTTTGCACGGTGGTTTCCAAGCTGTTCAATATCGTTCAGCCCGATTACGCCTTTTTCGGTCAGAAGGACGCCCAGCAGCTTGCCATTATCCGGCGGATGGTGCGGGATTTGTCCTTCGGGGTACAGATTGTGGCCTGTCCCATCGTGCGGGAATCTGACGGTCTTGCAAAGTCTTCCCGGAACACCTACCTGAATCCGGAGGAACGTCAGGCGGCGCTGTGTCTGTCCAAGGCGGTCTTCGCGGGACAGGCGGCGGCGGAAGAGGGCCAGCGGGACGCAAAAGCCCTTCTGAAACTCATGACGGGCATCATCGAAGCGGAACCGTTGGCGCGGATTGACTATGTGTCGGCGGTAGACGGGGAGACGATGCTGCCCGCGGACGAACTGACAGACGGCGTGCTGGTCGCTATGGCGGTCTATATCGGGAAAACCCGGCTGATTGATAACTTTATCGTTGGAGGCTTGAAATGACCATCGAGATGCTGAAGGGAAAGATTCACCGGGCTACGGTACGGCAGGCGGAGCTGGATTATGTGGGGTCGATCACGGTAGACCAGGACCTTCTGGACGCGGCTGGGATTCTGGAATACGAGAAGGTTCAGATTGTGGACGTGGACAACGGGAGCCGGTTTGAGACGTACACCATCGCGGGGGACCGTGGCAGCGGCATGATTTGTCTGAACGGCGCGGCGGCCCGGTGCGTGAGCGTGGGGGATAAGATTATCCTGATGGCCTACGCAAGCCTGACGCCGGAGGAAGCCGCGGGACATCATCCGAAGGTGGTGTTTGTGGACGCCGGGAACAAGATCCAGCGGGTGACCTCCTACGAAAAGCACGGCCTTTTGCAGGACATGGAGGCCGACGCATGAGCCGGGACCTGGAAGGCAAATGCGTGGTACTGGGGATAACGGGAGGAATCGCGGCCTACAAGATGGCGGACACGGCCCGTCTTCTGGTAAAGCAGGGGGCGGAGGTCCACGTGGTCATGACGGAAAACGCCGCGAAATTCATCACGCCCCTGACCTTTGAGACGCTGACCAATCAACGGTGTGTGGTGGACACGTTCGCCCGTGATTTTCAGTATGACGTGGCCCACGTTTCCCTTGCAAAGGCGGCGGACCTGATTCTGATTGCCCCCGCCACAGCCAACGTGATCGCGAAACTGGCCCACGGGATTGCGGACGATATGCTGACAACGGTGGTCCTGGCGGCAAGGTGCGGGAAACTGATTGCGCCTGCTATGAATACGGCCATGCTGGAGAATCCCGTAACCCAGGAGAATCTGTCGGCATTGCGGCGGTATGGTTTTGAGGTCATAGAACCGTCGGCGGGGCTTCTGGCCTGCGGGGACGTGGGAAACGGGAAGCTGCCCCCTCCGGAGGATCTGCTGGACCATGTGCTGCGGCGTCTGGCAAGGAATCAGACCCTGGCTGGCGCGCGGGTAACGGTAACGGCAGGACCTACACAGGAGGCCCTGGACCCGGTGCGCTTCCTGACAAACCACAGCTCCGGGAAGATGGGCTATGCGATTGCGCGGGAGGCCATGCTGCGGGGCGCCGAGGTGACTTTGATTTCAGGCCCTGTCTCCTTGACGCCGCCGGCCTTTGTGAAGACGGTACGGGTGATTTCCGCCGGGGATATGCTGAGCGCGGTTCAGAACGCCCTGCCGGAGACAGATATTCTGATTAAGGCAGCGGCGGTGGCGGATTACCGGCCTGCTTCTGCAGCGTCGGACAAGATGAAGAAGAAGGACAGCGAGCTGACCCTGCCCCTGGCCCGGACTGCTGATATTCTCGGCTGGGTGGCTGAGAACCGTCACCCGGGACTGTTTGTCTGCGGCTTTTCCATGGAGACCCGGGACCTGCTGGCGAATTCCCGGAAGAAACTGGAGGGCAAAAAGCTGGATATGATCGCGGCCAACGACCTGCGGACAGAAGGAGCGGGCTTTGGGACAGACACCAACGCGGTCACCCTGCTGACCCCCGACGGCGCGCAGGAACTGCCCCTGATGAGCAAGGCGGATGTCTCAGCGGCGCTGCTGGACGCGATAGAGGCACGGCGGGCATGATACTGACGCTGGATATCGGGAACACCACCATAGGCGTATGCGGCGTGGAGCGTACGGGCCAGGGGGACTATCAGGTGCGGTTCAGCCGGAAACTGCCCACCCTGGGAGACGAAGCGGATTATGGTCCCCTTCTGGCGGGACTGCTGGATCTGGAAGGCTGTCCGGAAATCGAAGGATCGGTGATGTCCAGCGTCGTGCCCCGTCTGGATGGTCCCGTCAGTCAGGCGGCGGAAGGGCTGCTGGGGGGCGCGCCGGTAAAGATTCAGCCTGGCCGGGGACTGCCCTTTGCCATACCGCACCCGGAACTCCTGGGCCTGGACCGGATCGCCGACGCGGTATGGGCGGCAAAACGGTATCCCCTGCCAGTTGTCACGGTGGATCTGGGCACGGCCACCACCTTCAACGTACTGAACGGCGAGGGCGTCTTTCTGGGCGGTCTGATTGTCTCCGGTCTGGAAACAGGCGTAAAGGCGCTGACAGACCGGACTGCAAGACTGCCGTCAGTGACCCTGTCCAGACCAGAGCATCTGATCGGCCGGGATACGGAGGAGTGTATGCGTTCAGGGGCGGTAACGGGAACCGCGGCCTTGATTGACGGCATTACCGCCCGGATAGAAGCAGAACTGGGGCCTGTCACGTTGGTTCTGACCGGCGGCTGGGCGGATTTGGTTTCCCCTCTCTGCCTGCATCCCCACGACAGCGACCCATATCTTCTCCCCAAAGGACTCGCGCTCCTGTACGACCGAATGGGGAATGTAGAATCGGGGGCGCGTTAGGAATTGTTCCTTCTAAAAAAGTACATAAAAAGGCCGTCCGATGAAAACCGGGCGGTCTTTATTATTCTGTTTTCATCAAAATCACTTCCGAAGAAATAAGAATTCCCAATTGATCGAGGCCGCTTCCGGGAACATAAAAATTCCTTGTTCCAACTCCTGATTCAATCGTCAGCGCCGGTTATCTCATTCATCGAAAAGTCCCACCTGGTTTGGAAGAACGCCTTCGCCCATTCGACGGAATTGCCTGTGGTTCTCATCAATGAGTCGGCCAGTGATGGCCATTTTGCGGATAATATTCTTGACGGTGGCATCCAGTGCGGTATCTTCCCTGTAATCTGCCGGGAACATGAAATCCACCCGTCCGCGGGCCAGCAGCTCCTCTACCCCGGCGCGGTTCTCGGACTGATAGACCGCAATGGCCTGTCCGCCGTAGGCCCGCATCATCTTCATGCAGGGCACGTCGGAAAACCCGTCGCCCATATAGATCATATTCCGGAACGGCACCCGTTTGCTGTCGTCGGGCATGGAATCGTTGAGGGTCTTATCGTCGGAAACGTCCAAAACCCCCTTGTTAATCCGGTATACAAACTGTGTTTTCGCGGTAAAATTAACAGCCAGTTTTGGCCATACAGGGCGGCCGTTTTCGTCGTAAAAGAACTCACTGGCGTAGATTTCCCTGAATTCGCCGCTGATTGAAGAACCCTCGATAATTTCCCGCAGTCCGGAGGACAGCACGTAATGCTCCACCTCCACACCCTGGGCCGCGCCGAAATCGTTGATTCTTCCAAACCACTCCTGCACGCCGGGAAACAAACGGATATCACGCCCCTTTTCCACCAAATCCTTCCGGGTAAAGGGCCTGTTTTTCCGCTCGGATTCCTGTATCATGATGTACATATACGCTAAAATCCCATCAATACGATTCCGCCGCCCAAAGCCGTTGGCCTCCGCCCAGAACTCCCCAGGGGTCATGCCAAGGCTGGGGATAAAGGCGTAATTCTGCATATCGGTAGTACAGAGGGTCTTATCAAAATCGTACAGAAAGGCGATAACAGGCATCCCCATAAACCCACCTCCTTCAGCGGGCTTCTCCCCGGTATCTGGGACCGAACTTCAATTCATCCAGATTCACCCGTTTGGTAGCGTCCATATCCGGCTTAGCCTCCTCCGCGGGCGGCTCCGGCACAGGAACGGCAGCAGGTTCCGGCGCGCCTGCGGGTACAGTAATCTTTGTTGTAGGAGAAGACACAGGAGGTTTTGGCTCCGGGGTGGCAACGGGTCCTGGGGCAGGCTTTGCGGCGCTTTGGAGCACATCGGCAGGGGCTGCGGGGTGCGTCTGGGGCCGTACGGACGCGGGGGCTGCGGGGTGCGTCTGGGGCCGTACGGACGCGGGGGCTGCTGGCGGCGTCTGGGACTGTACAGGCGCGGCAGGCTGCGTGTCCAGGGCTGCGTCCATGACTTTCTTTTCAATCTGGTCTATCTGCGCGGTTTTTATATCGGCTTCCGGGACATACATTGGCAGACGGTCCAGGAAGTCCAGAGACTGTCCGCAGAGCTTTTTCCCCTCGTCAATAAACTTTTGCAGAGCCAGTTTGCCCTCCTGCAATTTCTGCTCTGTAAGGGCCAATTCCCGGCGTCCTTCCTCAATCTGAGCCTTGGCGCTGTCGTCGGCCTGCTTCTTGATTTCCTCAGCCTTCTCCTGGGCTTCCTGCACGATGGATTCCGCCATTCTCTGCGCGGCCAGCAGGGTCACCCGCATAGAGTCCTCAGTAGCGCGGTACTCTTCCACCTTTTCCACCAGGACTTTCAGTTTTGCTTTCAGGGACGCGTTTTCCTTGTACAGGGACGTATAGTCATCCGTCAGCTCGTCCAAAAACTCGTCCACCATGGTCATATTATATCCGCCCATCACCGACTTGGTAAAGGAGCGGGCGGAAACCTCCTGCGGTGTCAGCATGATTCTTTCCTCCAAAATATTTCTTTAAGCAACAGGTCCCAGGCGCAAGACGGCCTGTCCCTGTTATATCCTGTATGCCTGCATGGACAGAAAGGTCTCCGGCAGGCCTGCGGGTCCAAAACGCCTCTTCCCGGCTCCCGGAGGGATCAGAAATAGAGACCGTTATTTTCCAGCTCGTCAATCAAATCCCCCTCGATGTCCACATGATAGGGCGTGATGAGGTAGGTATTTGCGGCGACCTTCTTGATCTTGCCCTCGCCGGCGTAAGCGACACCGGAGAGGAAGTCAATCAGCCGGCGGGCGATATCCTTATTGGTGGTTTCCAGATTCAGCACAACGGTGCGTTTATCCTTAAGCTGGTCGGCGATATCGGAAGCGTCCTCAAACCGGGACGGCTTGACCAGAATCACCTTAAGCTGAGTAGTGGCGTGAATGCTGACTACCTTGCTGCCCCGGTCGCTGACACGCATCCGGCGGTCGTAGGGTTCCTGCTGGATTTCGTCCTCGTACTGATCCAGCTCGCCGTTTTCATCCTCATATGTATGGGTTAGTTTTTTCAATTCGTCAAAAATACTCATGTTGTCCCTCCTGCTGCCATCTTATGTATAATGGCGGCCCCCAAAAATTGCCGTGCCGACCCGGACCATTGTTGCGCCTGAACGAATGGCCTCTTCATAGTCGCCGCTCATTCCCATAGACAAATACTCAAAGCTATTATCATACATTTTCTCGTTAATGTCAACAAAAAGTCTCCAAACCTGGTCAAAATATCTGCGGTTTTCCTCCGGGGAAGCATCCGCGGGAGGGATTGTCATCAATCCTCGGACACGAATATGGGGCAGATTCAGGGCATTTTCGGCCCCCTGGAAAATTTCTCCGGGCAGAAAACCGCTTTTTGCAGCTTCTTCTCCTATGTTGACTTCCAGCAGCACATCCTGAATCAGATGTTTATTAGCGGCGGCTTTTTCAATCTCCGACAGAAGCTCCAGAGAACCCGCGGACTGAATCAGGCTGACCCGGCCTACCACCTGCCGGACCTTGTTCCGCTGCAAATGGCCGATAAAATGCAGGGGCGCTCCATCGTACGCGTGTTCTTCCAGTTTGGCGGTCATTTCCTGCACGCGGTTTTCTCCCAGAGCGTCCACGCCAGCCGCGATTGCTTCCCGGCAGGCTGCGGCGTCGTTCATTTTGCTGGCTCCAATCAGAAGGATTTCCTCCGGATTCCGGCCTGCTTCCCTTGCCGCCGCCGCCATCTTCTCCCGTACCTTGGCTATGTTCTCCTGAATGCTCATAATCTCTTCATCCTCTCTTTCTGCATGAAGGCGCCCGCTTTTCCTGTTAATTTTCAGCCATCCAGCCAAGAAAAGCGGCAAACGGAACTGCTTTTTGCAATTTATTGCAGAATCTTCCCATCAAAAAGGCCTCTGGCGGACACGATCACTTCCTCGCCGGAACGGAGCCGCAGGGTATTGCTCTCGGCGGTGCTGCGGACCAAAACAAAGCCGTTGCCGCTGTAAATAATCTCCACGGGCTTGAACCGCGCCATCAGGCCCACCACGCAGTAAACGCCTGTACCGCTCTCGGAAACCAGCCCGTTCTCCTCGGTCAGGTAAGCCCGTTCCGCCCGGACAGCCTCCTTCGGCACCCGAATGCCCTCGCTGACGCTGTACAATACCTGTGCCCGCTGCTGCCGCAAGAGGGTGACCTCCTGCAAATAGGCGCTGCTCCGGAACAGGGCCACCACGCGGCCGTTCTCTTGGGGGCCCAGCGAATCCAGGGTCACAGGCAGGTCCTGGTCCACGCCCTTGGAAAAGCGCAGGGACAGGGAGTGCTGCCGCTGTATGAATTCCGCGTCGTCCACATCCATCACGGCGGCATAATACCACTCCCGTCCCGTTATCAGCTTGCCTACCCGCGCCGCGCCGCTGTCCGCAGGAGTTACCGCCCCTAGCTGCGCCGGGGTCATCTCCTTTACGGCTTCCGGGGTCAGCGCCGCCTCGTAGCCGTCCACAATGCCGGAATACAGCCCTGCCACCGGCGCGGTGATCCGACGGACAGAGTAGGCCGCCTGGCTCTGCAATGCCTGGGCCTGCTGCTGTAGGGCCTGCAATTGGGCGTTGATATCCATGCCCCCTGCGTCGCTGTAATCCCGTTTGGTCACCAGCGCCCGGAGCTGGCTGGCTTCCTCATTGGCGTCATAGAGCCTGTCCGCCACCAGATGGCTCCTGTAGCGGAGGATACTCTGGGATATCTGGCTGTCCAGCTTCCGGGTGGTCTCCGCTTCCAGGGCAAGGCTCTGGGCATACTGGAGCTGTTCGATGCGGCTGTTCAGGGTATCGATCTCGGTCTGACGCTCCAGTGACGCCTGGTCCGAATACACCGCCGCGATGGTTCCCCCAACGCCGACCCGTTCGCCCTCTCCACGCTCTACCCGCAGAAGGCCGCCGCTCTCGTCCTCCAGAACACGCTCCTGCCGCACGACCCAGCCTGAAAGCTCCAGACCCGTTTCCACCTGATAAGGATAGGCCAGGGTAGTGGTCAGGGGATCGTCGATGTACCGCACTGCCTGAACGCCGAAGTACGCCAGCACCCCTAAAAACAGGGCCAGCATCAGCATCCGGGTGCTGAAAGATTGCTTTACTCGTTTCATATATCTCTATCTCCAACGGGCTGCCGGAATCATTTCGCGGAACTGTCCGGCCCTCAATTCCACGCATAAAAAAACCTGATTTCAGAAAGCACGCTTCCTATCCACGATTTCTGATTCAAAGCGCCTGATTCCAGATTCATTCAGTTTCTTCCGCGGAAATCTCCACGGGCCGGACAGGGGCGATGGTTGAAATGGCGTGCTTGTACACCACTTGCTGACGGCCCTCGCTGTCCAGGACGACCACAAAGGCGTCAAAGCCTGTAATGGTGCCCCGCATCTGAAAGCCGTTCATCAGAAACATGGTTACCGGCACCCGGTCCCGCTTGGCCCTAAGAAGAAAGAGGTCCTGTAAATTCGCTTTTGTCTGCATAACGTCCGCTCCTTTATCTTTTTCCCGATTTTTGTACGCCGTTCCTGCGCGTAGATCTGTAGCAGCCGCCGTCAAACCGGGCACGTTCCTTCATGAAGCCCGGAAGCCTTTCATTTCCGGACACCCGATGACGCTCGTCCGCCTCTTGTTCAATATACTCCCTCAGAGGCCAGAATTTCTGTCGAAGCCTGCAACGCCTTCACAAAATCCCGGTCCTTATCCCAGTAAATCCAATGGATATCCGGATTCCGCCGGAGCCAGGTAAGCTGTCTTTTTGCATACTGCCGGGTCCGCAGCCTGACCTCGTCCAGGGCTTCCTCCAGAGTTTTCCTGCCCTCCAGAACCCCAAGGCATTCCTTATAACCGATGGCCTGCAAAGCCGTGGCGTCCCGGGGAAGGGGCAGAAGCGTCCGGACCTCGTCCATCAGACCGGCCCTGGCCATGGCGTCCACCCGGCGGTCAATCAGGGCCTTCATATCCTCCCGGTCCCGGAATTGCAGGCCAATCCAAACGGCGCTGTACCGGGGCGGCTGGTTCCGGCTCTCCTGCTGATGTTCTGTCATGGTCCGGCCAGTCTCATAGAAAACCTCCAGGGCCCGCAGGATGCGCTTTTCGTCGGAGGGATGGAGCCGCGCCGCCGATGCAGGGTCCGTCCGGCGAAGCTCGTCCAGAAGCGTTTCCGGTCCTTCCCGCGCAAGTCTGGACTCCAGCTCCGCTCGTACCGCGCCCCCGGCCTCGCCCTTGGGGAACGTCCGGCCCTGCACCAGCGCTTCCTGCCAGAGACCCGTGCCGCCGACGATAATGGGCAGCTTTCCTCTGGACAGAATGCCATCTACAACTGGTATCGCCTCCTGCACGTACCGGGCCGCGGACCATTTCTCCCTCGGGTCCGCCACGCCGATCATGTGATGAGGCACGCCGTCCATCTCTTCCGCTGTGGGAGCCGCCGTGCCAATGGTCAGCCCCCTGTAAATCTGCATGGAGTCCGCGGAAACCACCTCGCCGCCGCAATGCTTCGCCAGCAGGACGCCCAGGGTCGTCTTCCCGCAGGCCGTGGGTCCCGCAAGACATACCACCCGTCCCAGCATCAGAATTCCCTGCCCAGCTTCCGGGCCTTTTCCAGCGCGGGTTCCAGAAGCTCCGGCGCTTTCTCCGGTATCACGTCCAGCCCCCCGGCAAACACGTAGTCAAACCGCGGTATCCCGAACATCTCCGCAAGCTGCTTCCAGTACAGCGCCCCCAGGCTTTCCGGCTTCTCGCAGTCCCCGCCGGTGGTCAGGTAGGCAAGACGCTCCGCCCGGCAATCCCCGTGACAGCCCTGCTCGTCATAATGATAGCACAGACCGCAGGCGGAAATGTGCTCGATATAGACGCGCAGAATGGCGGGGAAGCTCAAATCCCAGAAGGGCGCCGCCACCACGATCTTGTTTGCCGACTGGAAGTCTCTGGCAAGCTGGAATTCCGGGCCGCTGAAATCCCTCTGGCTGGCCTTGGCGTTCCGGGCCTTAAGCGCCTCCCGGTCAAAGGGCTGAATGGGGAGCCTGGACAGGTCTGCCGTGACCACTGTATCTGCCGGGTGGGTCTCCAGATAAGCATCCAGGAATGCCCGGCTCAGTTTCAGCGTCCTGGACTCCTGCCCGCGTTCGCTGATGCAGGCGTTTACAAATAAGAGCTGCATTCAAAAATCCTCCTCACCAAAAACCGGCGTTACAATCGGATGGCCCGCCTGGTCTATCAATGGGGTCAGGCCGCCCGTGCCGGAATCGCTATAATATAAATACTGCACGCCCGTTAAACTATCCTGTAAAATTCTTGTCTCCGTCAAAAACGAGCTGTGTTGGTAGATTGTCACAAACCGCTGCTTTTCATCCTGGAACTCATCGTCTCTCAGCGGCACGCAAAGTCTTTTCAATTCCTTCAGAACGCCCATATCCGTCACCTCTAAGCCCGTTTGAACATCTTCTCGAGTTCCCGTTTGGTCAGCTTTACCGCCACAGGCCGCCCATGGGGACAGAACCGCACCTTGCCGCTCTGGACCCTGCCGATCAATGCCCGCAGCTCCTCCGGGTCCGATTGACTGCCGCCCTTGACCGCCGCTTTGCAGGCCATGGTGTGCAGCAGGGCTTCCCGATGCTCCTCCGGGGAACGCCGCGTCCGTAAGGCTTCCGCGAATTCCTCCAGAGCCGGCACCGTGTCCTCCGCCCGGATGTCCGCCGGCACCTCCCGGACCAGAAGCGCGCCGTCGCCGAAGTCCTCGCAGGAAAAGCCGAACTCCTCCAGAAGGGGCAGGTTTTCCAGAAGCAGCGCCCCTTCCTCCCGCTCCAGCTCCGCTACCGCAGGCGTCAGCAGAGTTTGGCGCATGGGCGGTTCCTGAGCGGCTTTCAGACGGTCGAAGTGAATCCGTTCATGGGCCGCGTGCTTGTCAATCAGCCATACGCCCTCTGAATCGTCCTCACAGATCAGGTACGTCCGCAGTATTTCCCCTACATAACGCCATGGGGGGCCTTCCGTCTCCAACGTCTCCTGTTCATCCCAGCCGCCGGTCTGTTCCGCGGGTTCCGGCGGCTCTCCGTAATTTGCCGGGGCTTCAGGGAATTGCCCTCCCGGTTCCGCCGGCGCTTCATCATATTTCGGAACAACGGTATACTGCCCGCCTGGACCCGTTGATTCTTTCTGATATGGCGCTTGTTCTCTGGATTCCGGCGGTTCCTCCAGGAATCCCGCGCCCGAGGGTTCTGCAAAAGATTTGTCAGGAATCGCGGGGGGAAAGACTTTGCCAGCAGGCTTGTCCGGGAGAAACGCGCCGCTGAAGGCCTTGCCGTCCCCGCCCTGACGCACCGAAAGGACCGTCTGACTGTACCCGCCGGGCCTGCCCTGGGTCCGGAAGGTCTTTGCGTCCATGGACTGGAAGAAATCCTGCCGGGGGTTTTCCGGAAGAGACGGCGGCGCTTCCTTTACGCTTCCCGCCTGCTCCGCAAGACAGTCCAGCACCGTATGATACACCGCGTCGAAGACCTCTTTTTCCCGGGCGAATTTCACCTGGGTCTTTGCCGGATGCACATTCACATCCACCGCCGTAACGGGCAGATTCACGGATACTACGCAGCCCGGGAAACGGCCCTTCATCAGTTGATTCCGATAGCCTTCCTCCAGCGCGGCGGTGAGAAGCTGGGACTTGATAAACCGCCCGTTGACGAAAAAGACCTGCATGGACCGAGACCCCCGGCATTCCAATGGCCTGGTCACAAAGCCCGTCACTTCCACATTGCCGCCCCGTCCTCTGACAGGCAGGAGGCTGCGGGCAAACTGACGGCCCAGAGCAGCGTAAACAGCGGATTCCAGCTTCCCATCACCGGGAGTGTGCAGGACCTCCCCGCCGTCCTTGATAAACTTGAAGGACACGTCCGGATGCGACAGGGCCAGATGCTGCATCAGGCCATTCACCGCCGCCGCTTCCGCTGAATCCTTCTTCATAAACTTAAGCCGCGCGGGAGTATTATAGAACAGCTCCCGTACAGAAATCGTGGTTCCCTCCGGCGCGCCCGCAGCCTCCACAACACCGGGGGCGCCCCCCTCCAGATGCAGCGCCGCTCCGGACTCCGCGCCCTTCTGCCGGGTCAGGATATCCACACGGCTGACCGCTGAAATCGCCGCCAGCGCCTCCCCGCGAAAGCCCAGGGTGCCGATTTTCCCCAAGTCCTCCGGACCCCGCAGCTTGCTTGTGGCGTGGCGCAGGAACGCGGTGGCCACTTCCTCCGACGCCATGCCGCAGCCGTTGTCCGTCACCCGGATCAGCTCCATGCCGCCCCGCCGTATCTCCGCTGCTATCGCCGTGCTGCCCGCGTCAAGGGCGTTCTCCACCAGCTCCTTGACCACGCTGGCCGGCCGTTCTACTACTTCCCCCGCCGCGATCAGGTCCGCTACATGGGGTTCCAACTGCTGAATCTGTGCCATCCCGCGCCTCCTTTCCTACAGCAGCGCCGCCGCTATGAGTGGTATGGTTATCATGGACGCCGCCGTGGAAATCAACGTCAGCTGCGCCATACTTTCCGCGTCGCCGCCATGCTCCATGCAGAGAAGGGACCCGTTGACCGCTACCGGCATGGCCATCTGGGTCACGGCAATGCCGAGGATCAGGGAATCCGTCCCCATCACGCGCAGGATCGGGCACAGCGCCGCGGGCAGTACCAGAAGCCGCACCGCGGACAGCAGAATCAGTTTCGGGGAGGGCGTCATATGCCTCAGGCCCGCCAGAATGGAGCCGGTAAAGAGCAGAGACAGCGGCACTGTAATATCCCCCAGAAAGGCCAGCAGCTCTCCCGTAAAGGCCGGGGGACGGATACGCGCCAGAGCCATCACCAGACTGAGCAGGGAGGCGATTACCGTGGGGCTGAACATCTTCCGCAGGCTGAACTGTTTCGCGCCGGTGAGCAGAAGGGGCCCCATGGTAAAGGACAGCAGATTGAAGGGCATCACCAGCAGGACGGCATAGAAGAGCGCCTCCTGTCCAAAGAGCGCCACCGCCACGGGGTAGCCGATAAAGCCCACGTTTGGAAAGGCGAGGCCAAACCGCCAGACCCCCTTCTGACCAGGCGTGCCGGGAAGGAAGCGGGGAAGCAGAAAGGCAAAGAGAAATTCCAGGCCGTAGAACACCGCGCTGACCTTGAAAATCCCCAGCACTACCGACGCCTCCGGAAGGGTGTCGCCGTTGATGACCGCCGCCAGTATCATACAGGGCATTGTTAGGTTCAGAATGAGTTTTGATATTTTCTGGTCTGTTTCGCCCCCCAGAAAGTTCAGCTTCCGGCATACGAAACCCGCTACAATCGCGAAGAGAATCACAAGCATCCGCTGTAAAATAGCAAAAAAATCCATATGAGAATAACACTTCCCATCTTATATATTTCGGTTGAGAAGAGATAAAAGGGACAACCCATTTGCAAGCGCGTGGAGGCCGATGGACGCCCAGAGTGTGCCGGAATGCTCAAAGGCCCAGGCCAGCGCCAGTCCGGGTGCTATGTAGCGCAGGCCCAGGAGCAGATAGGCCGCGTCCCGGTTCTCCAGCGCAAACTGCCAGACGTGGGGCAGGGCAAAGACCAGACAGCTGATGAGATACGCGGTTCCCCGTCCACGGCCGCGGAGGGAGTCGAACAGCAGGCCCCGGAATAAGACTTCCTCTACAAAGGGCGCGAAAAAGAGAACGGTCAGGACAGTCATATGGGGCGTGCTGCCGATACGGGTCGAAATGGCGCTGTCGTTCAGATTCACCCGCCCGGACAGCACAGCCCCAAGAAGACGGTCCAGGATTTCGTTCAGGCCATACATCCCGACCAGTCCTACCGCAATGCTCTTCAGGGCCTCCGGCACGTTCTCCCCCAAACGCTGGGTGGTCCGCACCAGAAAGCCGCCGAATATCACAATGGTTACCGCAAACAGGGAATAATAGTATATCGCCGACTGCATATCCCCGTGAATGCTGCGCCCGAGTTTCTCCCCTAACAGTTTGAACAGCGGTCCCGCCGCCCAGGGCAGTACCAGCAGATACAGTATGAAGAAGACGCTTCCCCAGAACTGCTCCCGCTCAGTCAGATTTGCCGACGGTTTCTTCCTCAATTTGAACACTCCTTCTTTTAACGCTCCTTTGTATCCCGCCCAGAAACCAGACGAATACAGGAAAAATTTCAGAAGCACCCCGCCCGGAAGAACGTCTTTCTTTTCGCTTCCATATCTCCTATCTCTCAATCTATCATGATTGCTGGAGTTTCTTTTTCAGCTCATAAATCATATCCAGGGCTTCCTTTGCGCTCATGGAATCCGGCTGGCAGCGGCGCAGGGCGTCCAGAACCTCCGCTTCGCTGATGGAGCCTAACGACACCTGGTCCGCTTCGTCCTTGGGCTTGATGTACTGCACATGGTTCTCCGCCTCCAGTTCCGCCAGAATCGTCCGGGCTCTCTGCAGGACCTTCTCCGGCAGTCCCGCCAGCTTCGCGACCTCTATGCCATAGCTCCGGTCCGCGCCGCCTGGTACGATCTTCCGCAGAAATGTGATTTCATCGCCCTTCATCTTTATGGCAATGCTGAAATTCACCGCCCCCGGCAGACTGTTCTCCAGCTCCGTCAGCTCGTGGTAATGGGTGGCAAACAGCGTTTTCGCGCATTTCTTCCCGGCGCAGTATTCCAGCACCGCCCGCGCAATCGCCATGCCGTCAAAGGTGGAGGTCCCCCGGCCAATCTCGTCCAGAATCAGCAGTGAATTTTTCGTTGCGCAGCGGAGGATGTCGGCTACCTCGTTCATTTCTACCATAAAAGTCGACTGTCCCGCCGCCAGGTCATCGCTGGCCCCCACGCGGGTGAAGATACGATCCACGATGCCGATCCGGGCATAGGACGCGGGTACAAAGCTGCCCATCTGAGCCATCAGGACAATCAAAGCCGTCTGCCGCATATAGGTGGACTTGCCCGCCATGTTGGGGCCGGTGATAATGGCTACCCGTTCCTTTTTTTCTCCCATAAACGTATCATTCGGGACAAAAGGACGGTCTTTCAGCATCTGTTCCACCACCGGGTGCCGGCCCTCTCTGATCTCAATCACCCCGGATTCGTCAATCTCCGGACGGCAGTATTGATTCCGTACCGCTACCGACGCCAGAGACGCCAGGGCATCCGCTTCCGCCGCCGCCGCCGCGCTCTGTTGGATTCTCTGGGCCTGCCCGGAGATTTCCTCCCGGAGCTGACAGAAAAGCTCATATTCCAGAGCAACCACCCGGTCGGACGCCGTAAGAATGGACTGCTCCAGTTCTTTGAGTTCCTGGGTGATATAACGCTCCCCGCTGGCAAGGGTCTGCTTCCGGACATAGTGCGCCGGGACTTCTCCTTTATATGCCTTGGAAACTTCTATATAATAGCCAAAAACCTTGTTATAGCCGATTTTCAGATTCCGGATGCCCGTCTGTTCCTTCTCCCGGGCCTCCATCTCGGGTATCACGCCCTTGCCGCCCCGCAGGATATGCCGCAGGCGGTCCACTTCCGGATGAAAGCCGTCCCGGATGAAGCCGCCTTCCCGGACCGAAAAGGGCGGGTCGTCGCAGATGGCAGACCCTATCTTCTGTCCAAGGTCTTCCAGGGTGTCCAGCTCCGCCACAAGCTCCGAAAGACGGCGGTCTGGAATCGCGGCCAAACGCTCTCTTATCGCAGGCAGTTTTTCGATGGCCCCCCGCAGAGACGCAAAGTCACGGCCTCCCGCGCTTCCGTAGACGATACGGCCAATCAGACGCTCCATGTCCCCTAATCCCGTCAGGGCCGCTATCAGCTCCTCCCGGTTGATGGTGTCCCCCGCCAATGCCGCTACCGCACCGTTCCTGCGGCAGATCGCGGCTACATTCAGCAGGGGACGCTCCAGCCAGTTCCGGAGACAACGGCCTCCCATGGGCGTCTGGGTACGGTCCAGCACCCAAAGCAGGGTACCCTTCTTCTCCTTGTTCCGCATGGTCTCCGTCAGCTCCAGATTCCTCCGGACGGAAAGATCCAGCTCCATAAAAAGACCTTGCTCGTAGTAATCCAGTTCGTTGATATAGCTCAGGTCCGTCTTCTGCGTCTCATACAGGTAGCTCAGCAGTCCCCCCAGGCACATGGCTGCTGACGGGTTGTCTTTCGGGAGTTTTTCAAAGGCTTCCTGGCCGAACTGCTTTATGATGCTCTCTTCCGCCGTTTTCAGCAGGAAGCGCCGTTCTCCTCCATTTTCCATCCGGCAATGGAATTTCTCCCGCAGAACCTCCGTCAGGGCAGTGTCCGAGGCCGCGCCGTCATTCAGGATGACCTCCGCAGGCGGGAAGCGGCCCAGCTCGTTGATGATATGCTCCATCCGGTCCCTGCCTGAAAAAGCCGTCAGGTGAGTCTCGCCGGTGGTGATGTCGCAGAAGGCCACGCCTGCTGTCCGGGAATCCGCGTAGATGCCGCAAAGGAAATTCCCCGCCTTATCGTCCAGACACGCCGCGTCTATCACCGTCCCCGGCGTTACCACTCGGATAATGTCCCGCTTCACCAGCCCTTTCGCCGTGGCGGGGTCCTCCATCTGCTCGCAGATCGCCACCTTGTAGCCCTTCGCAATCAAACGGGCAATATAGCTCTCGCTGGAGTGGTACGGTATCCCGCACATGGGCACCTGTTCCTCCGCGGGCTTGGCGTGCTTGCCCTTGTCCCGGCTGGTCAGGGTCAGGTCCAGCTCCTTTGACGCAAGCCGGGCGTCCTCGTCGAACATCTCGTAGAAGTCCCCCAGACGGAAAAAAAGGATAGAGTCCGGGTTGTTCTTCTTGATATCCAGATATTGTTTCATCATAGGCGTCAGTTCCGCCATGGGTTCACCTCATTTTCTGACCCGCCGGCAATGTCTCGTGCAGGCCATGATTTTGTTTCTATAGGAGCCTTCACCATACATCCGCAGGCCGACTCTGTCTTCAGATTTCCATCGCTGTGCCGCAGTTCATGGCCTGAAGACGCTCCCCCAGCGCCGCCTTGAGCTGACTGTAAGCCCAATCGCCGGTACAGTGTCCGGTGTAGTAAACGGTATCGCCTTCGGAAAGGGCTTTGACGGTCAGGTCCATCAGGCGGAGGGAATCGGGGGCGTCGGGGGGCAGCTCAAAAAGATGGAAGCCGCCAAAAACCGCGTCCGGCATACGGCCCAGATGCCTTTTTGCCGCAGCCAGTATGTTCACAATGCCTTTGTGCGCGCAGCCTGCCAGCAATACGGCCTTGCCGCCGGATTCCAGAATCAGATGCTGTTCATGGGCAAAGACGTCGGGCTGGAATTCACCGCCGATCTTCTCCTGAAGCTTCGGCGCGGCGGCTCGGTTGGCAGGGTCGTCCGTCACGTCGGAGAACAGAAAGAGCTCGCCGTCCAGCCGGAGGGTATCGTCGGTGAACACGGCGCGTTTATGAAGGAAATCCGGTGGAGTGCTCAGACCGATATACTGAGGTTCCTGGCCCGGCAGTACCGCATAGTAGGGCTGGAAGGCTTCCCGCCGCAGATAGAGCTTGGCCTGGCTGTTCACGCGGCAGAAGGCTTCCAGTCCGCCGCCGTGGTCCGAATGGCCGTGGGACAGCACTGCCGTATCTACCGCCGTCAGGTCCACGCCCAGCGCCGCCGCGTTCCCCAGAAATTCCGCGCCGGGTCCCATGTCAAACAACACCTTGTGACTCGCCGTTTCCCCGTACAGCGACAGTCCTCGGGCAGCGTGCAGGCCTTCACGGGGCGTGTTCTCTACCAGTGTGACAATTTTCATATTCATTCTCCTTTTTTCCGCTTTTCTGCTGTTATCGCTAAAATCCTGAACCTATCTTACCAGAATGATTATAACATATCTGTCAATAAACGCAAATAAAAAACCCTACGCACCGGCGCAGGGTCTTTTGCTGCAAATTTCCCTCTTGACAAATGAAGGGCTTTTTTCTATAATAACAGACAAGAGGGCGGTCAACCGAGTTCTGGTCGGTTGACGGTCAATCCCATACCAAGTTTAGAGCTTGAGGAAATTGCCGTCTTTCGCCAGTGGTCGGAGGCGGTTATTTCTTTAGGTTCATGCCTAACTGGATAGCCGCAATTACTACCATAAGCAGCGTTAGGGTTTCTAACGTATTCACGGCCGTCACCCCTTTCATCTTGGAAAGGAGTTGACTGCGCCCTCTTGCCTTTGGATATTTTAGCATAAGCAGTCGAATTTTGCAAGAAAAAGTCCCTTCGTTCACACGGAGGGATTCTTTCTTCAAAGTCCCTCTTGACAACAGAAGGGCTTTTTCCTATAATAGCAGACAAGAGGGCGGTCAACCGAGGCCAGTCGGTTGACGGTCAATCCCATACCAAGTTTAGAGCTTGAGGAAATTGCCGTCTTTCGCCAGTGGTCGGAGGGCGGTTATTTCTTTAGGTTCATACCTAACTGGATAGCCGCAATTACTACCATGAGCAGCGTTAGGGTTTCTAACGTATTCACGGCCGTCACCCCTTTCATCAAGGAACAAAAAAGGACAGTGTTTGTATCCTAACAGGCAAGGATAGAAGCGGCAACCTGCTACTAGAGCCAACCTGCCTGGGTTCCATAGAAGCGAGACACGTTGAACAAATCCTAACAGACAAAGTATCATCTGATATTATCATGGTAACAGATGGCAGTAATGCATATAAGTGGTTTGCTGAGTTACGAAACATTCAACATGAACAAATCCCATCATCACAGCATAGCCGTGGCCCATTCAGCTTAGCACACATCAACGCTGTACATTCAAAGCTGGCGGCATACTGGCCCGACAATGGGCAAAGACTTCCAGCAACAAAGTATTTAGACCTCAATTTGCTTTTATTCTGGTGGATAGAAAAGAATGGACACCTAACTTCACCACAAAAGGCAGAAAAATTATTCAGCTTCATTGAAAAAAGCCTGCTCTGTACAAGTTCATATCAAAGTTTACAGCGCAGGGCGTTGCCACTAGACACAAAAGGCCTGATACCTCAATTCGTGTAACAATCATTGAGTTGGGCAATCAGTCAGGCCAAGGAGCCAGTTAGCAGAGACATGGAGGACTTTGGCAAACAACGGAATCTCATAGTCAGGAATAAATCTGGTGCCGATCTCGATACGGCTGATACTATCACGTTCAATAATAATTCCTTCAATCTGCATCCGTGCGGCAAGGTCAACTTGTGACAATCTCAATTTCAACCTTGCCTCACGGATTCGGTCACCAGAAATGTTCTTTTTTCCGTTGTAGTCATATATTTTCACACTAATACCCCGAGCAAGCTAAAGATAAGATTTTTTCTTGACTTTAGCATATAGTGAGTGTATTATTGTTTTAAACATCAGAATCAAAACATAGAGGAGAGGTAAACATGAAAAGACAAGGATTATTCGCATTGACACTATCAATAATGCTGATATTATCAGCCTGTGGAACACCATCTAGCAACACACCTTCAAATACTGGTTCAGACGATAAACCAAGTTCCACGGTTTCAGACAACACCCTATCAAATAATACACCTGCTTCTGGGAATAGTGTAACAGATGATTTTCTAAAGACTATCACGGCGGAAACGGCGGAGGCCAAAGGCGTATGTGGGGCTGACCTTACATGGTATTATCAAGACGGAGTGCTTGTTATCAAAGGCACTGGGGAAATGACTGATTATACATCTTATAATAAAAGTCCGTGGTGTGAATTAGAAATTGGATGGGTTATCATTCAAGAAGGTGTTACATCAATTGGAAATAGTGCATTTTCAGGCTGTTATATATTGTCTAAGGTGGAGTTACCGGAAACTTTGAAAGAAATAGGTGAATCGGCATTTTGGAAATGTTATGAGCTATCAAACATAACAATACCAGCATCCGTATCTTATATTGGGGGTGGTGCCTTTATATATTGTAAAGACCCTCTATCAATAACATTTTTAGGTGATGCACCGGAGTTAGAACCAAATGCACAGATATTTGAGTCTCCAACTATTTATTATAGCGGTTCAGGATTTGATAAACTAATAGAGGAACAGTTCGGACCCAATTGGGTCAAGCAGTAATACATCAATCAGTATAAAAAGCCGTCAGGTAGTCATACCTGACGGCTTTTTATACCCCATCTGAAACTCGGGCATATTTGAAAGTGAATAAACAAAGTTGGATTGAATAAAGATAAACGTCCTTTAGGCACTTCGACTAAAAATTTAGAAAATAGGACGTTGGCAACACCAATCTGAAAAGGGAGTCTCTGTGTCTATACGCGGGGACGTTTTTTATCGTTCCCGGCAAACCAGCTCATCCAAGGAAATGTCATAAAAATCGGCCAAGGCAATCAGTGTGGAAAGCTGGGGTTCCGTTTCTCCACGCTCATATGTCTGGTATGCACGCCAGCTTATTCCTAACAGCGGCGCAATTTCCGTCTGATTCAAACCACGTTCTTTTCTAAGTTTTAATAGATGTTCAGGAAAAGTCATAATCATTCTCCTTATTGACAAACATAATCCTGTCTGATATAATCATAGAAGAGACAAAATTATGTTCATATGGAGGGAATACGATGGACGCCTATCTTGAATGCCTGCAAAACTACATAGAAGAGCATCTGCTTGAAGGACCGTCCCCGTACCTGACGGAATACCACTGCATAAGGTCAAAGGCAGGCCGTGCTGACGGAAGAACAGGGCGCATTATGGGAAGCGTTCCAGATCACAGTCTTTGGAAGACGACATGATATTCGAGAAGGCGGTGGCGTTAGGGAAGTGGATGGTTCTCAGCTGATCCGTCCATAGAGGGCCCAGGTATTGCTCCCGGTAATCTCCACGTCAGCAAACTGCCCGATCAAATCCGGACTGCCCTGCAAGCGTACCAGGCGATTCCCCTCCGTACGGGAAGACAAGGGATATTCCGGGTCGTCGCTCTGGCCGTCCACCAGCACCCGGAGCGTTCTGCCGACGTAAGCAGCGTGAAGGGCGGCGGACTGGGCGTTCTGGACCTCCAGCAGCTTATCAAACCAGCGCTGCTTCTCTTCACGGGAAACAGGGTCCGGCATTGCGGCGGCTTTTGTACCGGGCCGGGGACTGTAGATAAACGTAAAGAGCGCGTTGAAGCCTACCTCTTCCACCAGAGACACCGTATCCATAGCCTCCGCTTCCGTCTCGCCGGGGAAGCCTATGATGACATCGGAGGTCAGTACCAATCCCGGCATCGCGTTCTTGGCGTACTGAATCAGTTCCAGATACTTTTCCCTTGTATAACGGCGGTTCATGGCCTCCAGCACGCGGTTGTTCCCGGACTGGAAGGGCAAATGAAGCTGACGGGCAATATGCTGACTGTTTGCCATGACGTCAAAGAGCCGGGGCGTGGCGTCCTTGGGATGGCTGGACATAAAGCGTATCCAGAATTCTCCCGGAATCCGGTCAATCTCTTCCAGCAAATCCGGGAAACGATAGTCTGTATCCAGATCATTGCCGTAGGAGTTGACATTCTGGCCCAGAAGGGTAATTTCCTTGTATCCGGCCTCTATCAGCTCCCGGACCTCCGCAAGGACCGCAGAGGGTTCCCGGCTGCGCTCCCGGCCCCGGACGTAGGGAACAATGCAGTAGGAACAGAAATTATTGCATCCGTACATGATGGAAACCCAAGCCTTCACGCCCCGTTCCCGCACCACCGGGATTCCTTCCGCAATGCCGCCGTGCTCGTCCGCTGTGGAAAAGACGCGCTTCCGGGTTTCATAGACCTGCCAGAGAAGCTCGGGGAATTTCCATAACGCCTGGGGGCCGAATACCAGGTCTACGTGCCGGTAGGATTCCTTCACCCGTTTTGCCGTCCGCTCCTCCTGGGCCATGCACCCGCAGAGGGCTATTACCTGTTCCGGATTCTCCCTTTTTGTATGCGTCAGCAGGCCCAGATTCCCAAAGACCCGTTTTTCCGCGTGTTCCCGTACCGCGCAGGTATTCAAAATCACGAGATCGGCTTCCCGCGGCTCCTGGGTGAATCCAAAGCCCATGGCCTCCAGCATCCCCATAATCCGCTGACCGTCGGCAACGTTCTGCTGACAGCCAAAGGTCTCCACACAAGCCAATGGACGCGCCTGCCGGGTTTCATACATCTCACGGACACGCTCCTGAAATTTCCTCTGCCGCGCAAGGGCTTCCGCGGAAATCAATACATCTTTACGTTCCAAGCTCTTCCCTCCGAAAATTTTTTTCTGTATCATATCAAAAAGCGCCTGGAACACAGCCAGACTTTTCAGAATTTCTCTTCTCTTTTGTGCTGAAACAAGCTGATAAAAAAGCGGCGCGCTGTCTGAAATCTCTGCCAGGCCAACAGACGCGTTCAAATAGTAAAGCCGTCTGACTTACACATCATCAGGCTTCTCACGCGTCACGCCATAAGGATATTCTTTACACACAATAACAGGTGCAAACGCGTGCTCAGCGTCCATATCATAATTAAACTGGCCAGCGGTTGCGTCGGCATACAGGAATTCACCCCCACAGGGAATCTCAACCCAGACATGGGGCTCAAAGGCCTCTTCGCCGTCATCAGGGTTATCAAGCCGCACATAACCGTCCACAGTTTTCGCGTTCTCACAGCCTAAAAGATGAAGGATTTTAACCATAAGTTCAGATGCCTCAACACATCCGCCCTTCAAGCTGTAACCTTCGCCATAATTTTCAACTGCCCAATTATGAACAATTTCCGCCACCTGACGAATCATCTTAAAACAGGCAGAATTACAGCATTTTTCCTTGTTGCATCCCAGAAAACCCACATCAATCTCCTTTCCAGATACATCTTTTCAGCATTGATTATACCACAAACGATATTCCATTGCAAGAATCTGCTGATAAAGACCGGAAAACGCCCCTGTCTCATATCTTTTATTCGATTTCGCATCTGGAAAAGGGTTTCCCCCAGCCCCGGGCGGTCTGACGGAGCAGGGCGGGCGGCAGTTCGGGCAGGGGGATGTTCCAGCCCTCCAGAAGACGTTCGGCGTATTCAACCTGTTCCAATACCAGACCGTCAAACTCCTTCCGGCCCTCCACCCAGGACGCCGCCGTGACCTTGTACGCCGTCTGCAAAAGGGGGTCCAGGACGCAGAGCCGCCAGCCAGCCGCCTGATACAGCTCTTTCAGATACCGGAATTCCTCTTCCGTCACACCGGGCCGGCCGTCAAAGTAATCGATCAGGTCTTCCTCCAGCACGTCTGTTTCCAGGTCCTTCCATCGCTCGTAAGGCAGGATATTGATGGGCAGAACGGCGCATACCCGAAAAAGCTGGGGGAATCCGACTTCCTCCGTGGTTTCGGTCAGACCCCAGAGACGTTCCAGAACCTGCTCCCAGTTTTCCAGCCCGAAATACCGTATCGCGTTTTCCAGACAGAGTATCATGTAAGCCACCCGCGCCCGTCCGGACAGGGGAAACAGGGGATGCTTCCTGTCAGGGGGACGCTGTTCTTTTGGCTTGTTCCGATTCAGCAGGGGCTTGAAGAACCGGTAAAGCAGCCAGATAAACAGGAATTCTCCGGCAAAAATCGCGGCCAGGCCAAGACCGCCCAGCAGACAGCGCCGTAAATAGGGACCCAACTCCATATCCCGCTCCTATCTTATACGAAGGGCCTTCAGCTGCTTCTGGAATTCCTCCGGCAATGGCGAATGAAGCTCCACCGTCTCGCCGGACCCCGGATGGACAAACCGCAGGGCCACGGCGTGGAGACACTGTCCCTGCAAGCCCGGCAGCGCCTTCCCATAAAGGGGGTCACCCAGAATCGGGCGTCCGAGATAGGCCAGATGGACCCGAATCTGATGGGTTCTTCCCGTTTCCAGCCGGCAGCGCAAATGGGTATGCCCTGAAAGACGCTCCAGAACCGCCCAATGGGTTACAGCAGGCCGGCCATCCGGGGTAACGGCCATTTTTTTGCGGTTTGTGCGGTGCCGTCCGATGGGCGCGTTTACGGTTCCCGCGTCCTCCCGGAAGCCCCCCACAGCGATGCACTCATAGGTCCGGGCAAGGCTGTGGTCCTGGAGCTGCGCCGCCAATGCCTGATGAGCCCCGTCGTTCTTGGCGGCGATCATCAGCCCGGAAGTCTCCCTGTCAATCCGATGGACAATCCCGGGCCGCAGAGCGCCTCCCACGCCGGAAAGACTGTCGCCGCAATGGTACAGCAGGGCGTTGACCAGGGTGCCGTCAGGGTGTCCGGGAGCCGGATGGACCACCATGCCCTTTGGCTTGTCCACTACAATCACATCCCCGTCCTCATAGACCACATTCAGCGGGATATTCTGCGGCACGGCTTCCACGGGTTCCGGTTCCGGCAGGACGGCCTCCAGAATCTCGTTTCCCGCCAGTCGAAAGCTCTTGCCTATGGGTCTCCGGTCGCAGAGGACCCGGCCCTCCTCCAGCAGACGCGCCGCGGCAGACCTGCTCAGGCCTTCCACCATCAGAGCAAGGAACGCGTCCGCCCGCAGGCCCGCGTGTTCCTCAGACGCCGGGAGCCGCAGGGTTTCCATGCACGCCGCCTCCTTTGTCATATTTTTCGTAGAACCAGAGGTAATAGACAATCCCCAGCGCACAGCCCGCGTCAATGCAGATATCGGCTACATTGAACACGGGAAACTCCATAAACTGGAAGCAGAACATATCCACCACGTAGCCCAGCCGAACCCGGTCCAGTATATTCCCCAGCCCGCCGCCGATGATAAACGCGCAGGCCGTCACGCCCAGGGGATGCCGGACGACCCGCATAGCCAGCAGGACCATCACCACGGCGATAATCCCGCAGGTGACAGCCACCAGCATCCAGCGCATACCGGAGAAGGAGGACCAGGCGGCGCCGTAGTTATGGACCGTCCGAAGTTCCACAAAGCCCGGCAGGAGGGGCAGCGCGTCGCCTAATGGAATATGCGTGCTGACCCAACATTTCACCCACTGGTCCAGCCCCAGAAGCGCCGCCGCAAGCAGGACCGAACAGAGATAAATCATAGAATCTTCCTTCCTATCAAGTTGCTTTCGTTCATTATAGCACATTTGCGGCCATAAAACAGCCCCTTTTCAAAATTCGTAATCCCTGTTATACTGATACCGTACAATCTCCTGAAAGGCGGAAGTTTTCATCATGTCAACAGAAAAACTCTACTACCAGGACGCTTACCTGACAGAATTCACTGCGTCCGCAGACTCCTGCGAAAAGACGGAAAAGGGCTGGAAAATCGTCCTGAACCGTACCGCGTTTTACCCGGAAGGGGGCGGGCAGCCGGCGGACCAGGGCGTTTTATGTACCTCCGGCGGCGTGGTCCATGTGCTGGACGTACATGAGAAAGACGGGGTCGTTTTCCACATTTGTGATAACTTTGTGGAAAACGGCGCGGAGGTCAGGGGACAGATCGACTGGGCCAGACGCTTCGACCATATGCAGCAGCACTCCGGCGAGCATATCATCAGCGGAATCCTCTGCCGGATGTTTGACTGCGACAACGTGGGCTTTCACTTAGGCGCGGAGACGGTGACCATCGACTATAACGCGGCTGTGGAGTGGTCCCAGGTTCTGGAGGCCCAGCGTCTTGCAAATGAAATCGTATACGCGGACAGGCCCGTGAATATCGCGTACCCGGACCCTGAAGCCCTGGCGTCCCTGCGCTACCGGAGCAAAAAGGCTTTGACGGGAGAGGTCCGCATCGTGACATTCCCGGACGCCGACTGCTGTGCCTGCTGCGGGACCCACGTCAGACGGGCGGGGGAAGTGGGATTGATCAAAGTCCTTTCCTGCCAGAGCTTCCGGGAAGGGGTGCGGCTGGAAATCCTGTGCGGGCGGCGGGCCATGGCTTATTACGATAGGGTTTTCGACGCGGCGCGGCAGTCCGGACAGCGATTGAGCGTCAAGCCTCCGGAGCTGCTCCCGGCGGTGGAACGGCTGGAGGATGAGCTGACCGCGGAAAAGAACCGTTCGGCTTACCTGGAAAAGCTGGCCTATGCTGCAATCGCGGCAGAATACGAAAAGAAAGGCAGCGTGCTGATCTTCCAACCGCCGATGAAGCCGGATTCTGTAAGACGGCTGGCGGACGCGGTGGGAAGGACCTGCGGCGGGACTGCGGCGGTCTTTGCAGGCGAGAACGGTCAATGGAGTTACGCGCTGGTGCAGGGTCAGGGTGAAGAGATCAGCGGGCTGGTCAAACGGCTGAACGAAACGCTTCATGGCCGGGGCGGTGGACGGAACGGCTTCGCCCAGGGGAGCGTCAAGGCGGATACGCAGGAAATCAAGGCGTTTTTCGGGAAGGAGGACGGCTATGCAGTATGTGTTGATTGAGCGGGAGCACGACCTGGACGATGAGCCTTACCAGGTGTTCTCCGAGCTGGACGACAACCGGAAGGAGATCCGGAAAGTAGAATTTTATCGGAATGGCATCTGCTTCTCCTACGGCGCGGAACGGGGGAATTTCAACGCCCTTGCCCAGGAACCCTTCCCAACGGACCTACGGGAGCTGGAACGGGGCGCGGAGGAAGGGGAGACCATCACGGCCCGGTCTATCCCCGCCAGCTTTTTCTATGAAATCTGGAATCAGGCCCAGGAACGTCCTGATGGCTTTATGGGGATGTTCTTCTGAAAGGCGCTTCTTTATCAACAAAGTTCAGGACTCTGTGGAAAACTTCCCGCAGAGTCCTGAACTTTATGATTCTTTTTATAGCGATAGGTAAGCCTACCGTTTCCGATGTTTCCGGCTTTTCCCCCGCTCCG
>CAJTMG010000015.1 GCA_910577405.1 uncultured Oscillibacter sp.
GCTGGATTCGCTCCGGGTATCCGCAAAGGTAGAGCCAAACGCTAACTTTGTCAGGAGCGCCGGCGAGTTTAGCTTCCATACGCCGGGGGCACTGTCTGGGCCCAATCTCTGGCTGTCAAGCAGGCAATTCAGCTTTCATCCTTATGCACATCTTTTCATCCCTCCACACCGCCGCCCGTGAAGCTCGAACGGCCCGTGCACTCCGACATGCTATGGTCGCCCTCCGGTTTCCCTTTCAGGGTTAGTCGGGGGATGATGGGCTGCGTTATGTGGTCGCGTCGGGCCTCCTTCTCCCTGTGGATTGACCACTGTGTGATACCTTTCCCACCACTTGCTCAAGGTGGGATTTCAACAGTCCCGAGGGCAGGCGTCACTCTGCCCTTACGGACGCACTCAGCTTGGCAAAATAACTTGTATAGATCATATGTGTTTACTCCTTTTCGGTCAGTTTTACAAAAATCTAGCAAACCATTTGAATATTGTTATTATTACTGACACAACACCAATAACGCTAAACACCCCAATCATATTGGCAATGATTCCGATGATGTTATACCAGTCGTCCCATCTTTTCATTTCTTCTCCACTCTCCTGGTCTTGCGCTCCTCGTACTCAACCTCGTCGATACGAACCATGTCGGGTTTACCATCTTCATACTTGAAGTACCCGTTCAGCGCCACCTTCTCACCGTTCGGCGTGATGACATAGAGATAGCCCACAGTGTCAAAGTCCTTACTCTTCGGGTCCGTCATGAACTCATCCCGAACGACCTTGAACTTCTTCTCACTGGGGAAATAGGGCATAGCAATGGGAAAAATCTTATCAATGAGCCGGGTAACAAAGCCGTTCTGGTAGGCAATCTCAGGCTCGTCGACATTGACCACCTGAACACGGTTGACATCACTATAGGTCGTAGTTCCATCCGGAGCCACTTCCTTGAAGAGAGAACCCATACGCTTGCACTGGTACCGCTTGATGTTGTCCTCCCGGATGTGTACTTCCTCCCAAATCTCCGGAATCTCTTCGATAGGCGACAGGCACTTTCCGGAAATCAAACGGTCAAGGATGCCCTTCGTAATGCCAAGACTGTATCCGGTATGTCCGTCATCCATCAAACAGCGGAAAGCTCGCAGCGCACTCTTATAGCAGGCAATGCCATAACCTTCTTCTCCCGGTGCGTCAGACATCTCCCGTTCTTTAGCGCAGGCCAAGGAAACTTCCCTTTCGGCCCACGACGGTTCTGCGATATAAGGCAGCGAGAATCCCTGCACCGTCCGGTCGTCAATGAATTCGTCAGCAAAGATTTTACGGGTATTGCCGCCGAAGAAATCGACCATTTCCTTGAGATTATCATTGACTGCATCCAGGTGAAGCTCGTTCTCTTCACACCACTTGACCGCATTGGCAAGAGGTTCGTCCGTCCGGTTCGTCCAGAGGATAATACGAGCGCCTTTGGCCTGTTCGCTCTTGCAGTAATTCAGGACCTCGACGTTCACAGCTCCGATTTCAGGCCATTTATTTTCGACCAGAGTGCCGTCAAAGTCAACGGCGATAATTTTAGCTCTTTCTTTCATGTTGTTCTCCTTTTTTGATGTTACGCCCACAAATGGGCAGAAATTGATATCAAAATATCCGGCCTCTGTCTGCTAAGACAAAAGCCGGACGTTTTATTTATGATGCTTAGTCAACGTGTTCCACGCATTCAAGCCAATCATCAAGAGAAATGCCCTCAATGCCACAAATGCGCACATCATGCCATTTACTTTTCAGACTTCTTCCATTGAAAATCGGGGCATTTACTAACTCTTCTGCCGTTGCAAACTCAGCTCCATTTTCCACATCGCAATATCCAACCCAATACGGTTTATCATACTGGGGCAGATATCCTAAATAATGCTCGATTTCCTCGGGATCATCCACGAAATAGAAACAGGTCTCGTCGATATTCAATCCGGCTTCCAACTGCCGGAAAAAAATAATCAAACTTCAATGTCATCATAAGCAGCATGTCCGTCCGAATTCTTCCAGAATTTCATTCAGATCCTCAGGGAGATATTTGATGGCCTGAGCAACCAAATTGTCGGGAACACCATAGTAAGCCCCAGCAATACCTCCGGTGATTGCGGCAATCGTATCACTGTCACCACCAAGGGAAACAGCAAGTCTTATCGCATCCTCAAAATCGCTGGATTCCAGAAACGCTTTGATTGCCTGCGGCACGCTTCCCTGACAGGATACGTCAAAGCGATAATGGGGACGCAGTTCATCGATGGTGAAGTTCAGAATATAATAGCGTTCCTCAACCATTGCCTGGATTTCACTCTTTGACATACCGTGCAAAGCTGCCCAGGTAGCTACTGCAACGGCTTCCGCGCCTTTCATACCTTCCGGATGATTGTGGCTTACTTTTGTAACAGCGGCAGAGAGTAACGCGCACTGCTCCAAAGAATCGGAAACATACGCTACCGGACTGATTCTCATAGCCGCTCCGTTCCCGAAGCTATTATAGGGTTTGGGATTTTTCTTGTGGAGCCACAGCCAGAATATCTGCCCATACCCACAGTTCGGGTATTTCAGCCCGATTTCCTGCATGTACTTTACAGCGTTTTTGCTCAGTTCGTCCGGGTCTTTGGAACTCCTCAGCAGCGCTTTGGCAACCGCAAAAGTCATAGCACTGTCGTCCGTAAAAGAGCATTGCTTCGTAAACAGTTCAAAGTCCTTGGATTTGCAGTTCCTACGCTCAAAGCGGGAGCCAACAATATCTCCGATAATTGCGCCTATCACTTCAAACACCCCCTACATTCATTGCAATCAGAATATAATACTGGGTGTAAAATGTCAAGTCTTAATTCCAAGCATCATCTTTGCCTGCTTCAAGGTCAGGCCAACCAAGAACTCCGGCATTACGTAATAATTCCCGACTTCTGCGATATCGATCACGCCACGGGAATCATCGTCGTAAATAATTCTGATCTGGTCATCCATAATATCTTTCAAGACCAGTTTAATCCTCTTTTGTGCCATCATAACCCCCTTCTTTGGATGCAAGAAGTTCCTTGCGCATATTACTCATGATAATCGATGTGGCATTGTAAAGTGTCCGCTTTTCAAAGTCAGAGAGGCATCCGAATGTGTAACTGTTCAGGATATCAGCGGCAAGTTTCTGAATTGCCACAAAATTCTCATGTGTTACGTTCTGGGCGATGAAACTCAGACGCTCCAGGTACTTGTTAAACATATTCAATTCAGGTGCCGCCAATTCTTCTCTTTTCAACATACATCCCTTTCCAAATATAATTTTTTCTCAGTTTGACTAACCGATAAATTTCCCTTCATTAAAATTTTTCTTTGCTTTGAGTGCTTTTGCGATAGCCAGATCGATGCTTGAATAGCTCTTGAGGTGGTAATACCAAAGGTCTGTATAAGGCGTTGTAAGCCGGTCAATCCGTCCGGACGCCTGAACCGACACTTTATAAGAATACTGCTGTGAGTAGAATATAATTGTGTCTGTGGTAATGCAATTCCACCCTTCGCACCCCGCTGTGTACTGCACCAGATACACCCACTTTTTCCCCGTGGGAATTTCCTGATGCTTATGGCCGTTCCACTCTGCAATCTCTGTACCCTTGGAATACCTGAGCGATCTCAGAATATCAAGCTCATAGTTATGGCTATAGAAGATAATGGCTTTGGGATGTTCATCCAGTATCTTCAAAACCGCGTCTGCTCTTGAGCTATCAGAATTAACAATTCGACGCAGTGACATACACAACTCGGCAGCCGTTTCAATGGGACGATTCTCCCAAGGATTCCACCTGTCCCGCATAACTGCCCGATATTTGGAAATATCATACTGAACGGGGACATCCTCGTGATGAGGCGTAGTCTTGCGGTTGAATTCCATTTTAATGAGGATAGAATTGCGGAGGCGAATCAATCTTCTGGTATTACGATAGCTTTCGATTTTAGGGAACCTTGCAAACCTGTCCCAGTTCACGTGGTCGTCAATAAATTGCGTTTTGTTCCTATAAAAACCATTGGCTATAAAGACTGGAATATAATCTTCCCATTTGTCACCCGGCGTTGCCGACAACAGTATCCATTCGTTATGCCTGGCGATTTTGAGAAACGCCTTCGTCCAAGCCCCATAGCCGATTACCCGCTGTTCGTCGAATACAAAGAACGCATCCTTGACATCCGCATACTTGGCGATATTGTTCCAGGAGTCGACCACCACCGTATTTTTGTAATAATTACAGTCGGCGTGAGTTGAGAGGAGGAACGGCGCCAATTCCCCCTCCCATTCGCACGTATCACGTTTACGGGCTGTGGTAATGATGTAAATATCTTTTGGATTCTGCATAGGAAAATAGTCGCTGGTGTTGATTTTTCCGTTTTGCAGCTTGTAATAATATGCCAAAGCTGTTCGTGATTTTCCGCTCCCAACGCCACCGCATAAAATGCAGCCATTTTTCATCTGATTAACAGCATCAAGCTGATAGTCATAGAGAGTAATTCCGGCCATTTTCTTTCGTTTTCCTACCTTTCATACGGAAACATAATGGTCGTAGCGCTCCGATCCCACTCAGTGATAATCCAGATTTCAAGCCCGTCATGCTTATAAGCGCCCATAATCATTTCTCCGTCGATAACCGCCTTGTCCGAGACTTCTTTATCCTCAGTACAGAGATCGCCCCAATCGCCATACTGGAACCGTTTAAGGCTGGTCGTCACAAACGTGGGAAAAGCAGGGCTTTCATTCATTTTATTTGCAATACCCGCAGTAACAACCAGCTTCCCAAGTTCAAATTTCCCCATCAGTTTTTCCCTCCATCACAAAGCCGTCTTCAATTTCGGCAAAGTACCCATCTTCTTCCAAATCCGTCTTCGGACCAGACGACAGCCACATGACTATCAGTTCGTTGGTACTTTCGACGCCTTTCTCCTGATAGAAATTGAAAATGGTATCCTTTACATTGCCGGTTACACGGATTTTGGAGCAATCAAAACAAGGTTCGTTCGAAATCGGAATCCCGGCTTTCCTCGCGACATTCGCATAAAATGAGTAAATATCGCGGCGGCAATCGTCCTCTTCCAGCTTGAGCAGAAGCCGGAACGGTTTCTTTTCCACTCCGGAACCGCCATCACAGAACAGAGCATCCACGCCATGCACAACCCGCCGCATAGCCCATACGTCCGAAAAATACATAGGCGTGAACCAATAGCTTTCAAGCGTATCGCCGGTATTCATCGGGTCGGTAAGGGAATTGCCTACTTTAATATAGGCCGCCACTCCCAGAAGCGAAAGCTGAATATAACACATCAGAGCCACCGTTTCGTCAATGTCCTGGGCGGCAACCAAAATATGATTCTGGAAGTTCAAACCGGATTTCATCAGCACTTTCCGCGCCGCGTGAACCCCGGCGATCAATGTTGCCCCTGCACCGCAACAAGGGTCGTTGATGGTAATATAACCATTATCCTTGACCTGTTTCAGCACATTTTCCATCGTGATATCAGCCATAAGCTCACAGACAGAATGGGGGGTAAAATACTGCTCCCTGCCCTCGTCCTGAAGGTTAAGAGAGGTATAGAGTTTCCCAAGGAAATCCTGCTCGGGATTGAGTTCCAGAGCCAAGACCATATGGGCAAACAATTCAGGAAATTTGGCCTGTTCTTCTTTATTGTATTTCCGGATGATACGGAGGTAACGTGCTTCTCGTTCGTCGTAATGCTTCTTATCAACCGGATTGGACAGAGCGCAGGCCGACATGACAATGAAGTCACTCCAAACATCCCAGGACCGGTGTCGGCAAGTAAGCTCTTTGAATGTTTTCAGGAATTCCTTTTCCGGGTTAAATTTGGGTTCAGACCAATGTTTCAGAAAATCTTTTCCAGTGCTGACGGACGCCTTCGACGGAGTAAACAGCGGGACCTCGAACTGGGGCCGCTCCATCTTTGCAGGCGCAAAAGTTTTCGCCGGCGGCAAAGCAGCGGGCTTGGGCTTCGGTTTGGAAGACTGCTTTTTCTTGGGTTTCTTCTTCCTGATAAGTGCCATCTTGATTTTCTCCTTTCAAAATGGAAGCTCGGTGCTATAATGGTGACATCTCGGAAGAAAGGAGGTCCCTCGACATGGCCAAGGAACCTGATTTCTCCTATCCCAATGAAGATGGGAAGCTGGTTTCTGGAGCCGCTGCGTTTCAGCACCACGTCTATACCGAAATGGGTGGTATCCAGAAATATAATGATGCGGTTGGTTATGCGTACATTACTGAATTCGTAAAAGCGCATTCTGACATCATCAACGAAGGGCTTGCTGTAAAGGCAAGAAGAAGCCGCTTTAAGGCAGTATAAGCCCAAAAGCAAAGCGAAAGTTGAGCCCCAACCTCTTCTCTCGCTTTCAATTTATCACGCCGCATCCTTTCCCAGCTTCCCGTTCATTCATTGACACAAATAAGTATTACTCCTGCGGATACTCCTCACCGGCATACTTCTCGGCGAATTCGTCTTCCTCAATGCTGACGTACATCGTCTTGAGATATGCCTTGATGCCGGTCTTTCCGTTGACCTCCCATTCGCTGGGATTGATGATGAGGTCCACATTGCGAATTTCTGTGAAATCCAGAGTCCCGACGGATTCTTCATCCAACCGGGTCTTCGCCCTGCGGGTAAGCATGTAAATATTGGGCGGGTAGTTGTCGAACCGGACTGCTACCTGAATATAATGACGCGGGACATCATCTTCATCCCGGGGAGCAAGAATGCGGATATTCCAGCCGTCTTCGGCCATCCGCTGGGCCTGCTCCGGGTCATCGATGAACACGCAGAAATTGCGGTTCCCGGCCCGGTTGTACTTGCTTTCACGCCCGGAGAAATTCCGGAAGATAATGCGGGCGTTTTCGATGATGAGATTATCAAGTTTTTTGCGTGCCATAGTTATACACTCTCCTTTTGATATGATTGAACCAACTGTTCAAAAAATGCGAGATTAAAATGCGCAAGCCGCTGCATGTGGGTCAACTTCGGCTTCGGCGCGCAATTTTCATTATGGGTATTTTCCAGCGCGTTCCACAGAATATCAGCGACATTCATGTTTGCGGACTTCAACCGCTGGAGCTTCTCCCACTCGACATCATCCAGCCTGAAACAGCACTCGCGCATCCGATTCCCATCTTTGCCCCTCCTGTTCGTCCGCTTCTCAACGTCCATGGGGTCGGTATCCAGCGCTTTCCGAAGAATATCCGTGATATTGATGCCGGCGGCCTTCAAGCGCTGAACCATCTCAAATTCCTCTTCGCTCAAACGAATCCTGTACTTGTGCGTCCGGGCAGTCTTTTCTCCATTAGGCATGTTTGTTACTCCTTTCAAAAATATAAAGAAGAAGAGCCCCTGAGCGGGACTCATCCTCCTTTAATACTGGGTTTTGACCCAAATACGCATAGTCTCATTTCCTTTTTCGGTTGCGTTCCAAAGCTTATACCCCACGGCATCAAGCATCGTCATCGCCTGAAACGCTTCCTTATTCTTTGCATTCAAGGCCGGTAATACGAATACCATACCGCTGATAAAACCAACTGTAGCCGCAACCAAAATGTTAAAACGATTCCTATTCATTTTCGGCTCACCTCCATAAAAGAAGGTGCAAATTCAGCGCACGTCAAACGGTGTCACATCGTCTCCATGGGGTTCCTCCGGCCCATACCAGGGCGGCGTATCGTCTTTGACATACGGGTCATCAGACACAAACCACTCGAAGTCGCCAAGCACGGAAATTGCCCGTACAGCGTCATCGACCTTCTTATCGTAGAAAGAGCGATCGACAGTGTCCTCCTGCTCAAGCAGCTTCACAGCTTCAGATTCCTTCCAACGGTAGCCGCTGGTGTCCGTCACATTGGCAAAGCCCTTTTCACCCGTTTTCTTGTTCACGGTCTCGCGAAGCAGGATACCCCCGCCGGTCCCCCATTTGACAGGCGTAAATTGACCGACCTTCCCCACGAACCGATAGTTATGCTCCATGCTATTCAATTCTTCAGGCGAAAGAGTCTTGGTCGAATGATCCGGCTCGTCTTTGATGAAGTCCAAATATAATGCGCTGGTGACGGCCTTTGTTTCACACATGTCCTCGAAAGTAATTTCCTCATGACTGAAGAGCTTCTTGAAAACATACGGGACCTGGAACTGAGTGCCGGTGGCGGTCCATTCTCCGGCGTGCTTTCCGTCCTTATACTTGGCGATGTAAACAGCCTGATTCACCAGACACATCCGATCATATGTCGCTTCGTGTTCAAAGGTATAGCCATACAGCCTGCCGTAGTCCACGACGAACTGGATGATCTCCGGAGTAGCGTCCGGAATCTTGATAGAGTCCGTCTTGATGTGGGCGACAGTAAATCCCCGTTTCTGGACCTCGTGCTTGAGATTGACCATAAACAGGGCGCCGCGCTTGGCAACGATATTGTCCTTGTTCCGATTATCCCGGAAAGGATTCTCAAAGCCAGCCGAAGTCAGGCCATAGACAGAGTTGATGGCGATTTTCAGAGCCTGCGCCAAATCTGCGGCGGCATTCTCATCCGTCAGATACTTTGCCAGAGCGCCATTCAGCATCTTCCGCGCTTTATCAAAGTCCTTATGCTTGATGGCGATACGGGCGTCCCGGATTTCCTGGAACCGTCTCGTATATTCCGGCCCGAACAGTTCCTCGGCAATGATACTGGACGGATGCATGGACGCAATATCCAGCAGGGCAACGTTTCCATACATCCCCGGCTCAGCATAGACATAACCGCCCTCTCCTACTTCTTCACCGCGATAAGTCGATTTGCCATTCTCAAATTTGTATCCGGGGAAAATGGGACGTTTCTTTTTGTCAAAGACGGTAAATTCGTCAAAGACATCCTGACCGATCGTAAACGGGAGATCGCGATTCGGGTCATGGATTTGGCTCACATCGCCCATATCGCGGTACTGGAACTGGTCCTGCGGTCTCCGGTTTCCGGAAAATATAATTTTTGTTGTCAGAGAGTTGGTAGTATCGTTGACGGTCATTCCGGCCACGTCCGCCAGAATCTGACGGGCAACAAAATCAGCCTTACGAGCATTAAACACCGCCTCGGTTGCAATCACGTCGTTGTCGCAATACTCGGCAACTATCTGCCACATATTCTCCGGCACCGGTTGGTCCCACGGAAGACCAAGCTCCTGGTGATGGATTCCCAGCTCAATCTCCCATTTCTTCAAGCTCTGCTTTTTAGCGCAGAAGTCGTAAACATCCGTATAGGAAACGTTGTAGGCTTCGCCAAAGAAACAGTTTGCGCTCCGGGCTTTTGCCTCACTGCCGATAATTTTCTGCGACAGGTTATAAAGCTGCTCATTGGTGTAGCCCATCAGACGGGCGTACAGAATATGATTGTCGTACCGGCGGCAGTTGAACCCTACAAGGCGGAATTTCATCAGCTCTTCGATCTCCTGCGCTTTCGGGTTAATCATTCTGACTACGGTCAGGCCAGCGCCCTCGATTTTCCAGTTCACCAGGAACAGGTTCGGGAACACTTCCACATCATAGAAGACGAGTTTTGCATGATCGTTTTCCTCTGCCGGACCATGTTCACTGGATTTGAACGGCATTTTGTTTACCAGCTTGATGCAATATTCCGCCTGATTGGTACTGTTGGCCGCAAAAGCCAAGACAGCATTGCGCATATCGGTGACATCGTAAGTCAATCCGCTGTCATAAGCTTCCGTCAAAATTTTGTAAATAAAGTCAATGCTGGGCTTGGTCGCCGGATGAATCTCCTTGTTAAGATTCTGTTTGATCTGCGTCCTGAGCCCTTTTTCGCTTTTGACTACCTTGGCGTTTACCACGTTGTTTTCTCCTTTCAACGGCAGTCCCGAGTTGATCACAGCGATAGGAAGGCTGTTGCATTTGGATAATTTTCTGCGCAGGGAACTCTTCCCGGTAAAGACCTTGATTTCAATATGGTCCGCGTAAATCCGGCTGAGTCTTGATACATCACCCGTAAAAATATAATGCAGATGGATGCCGCATCCACTCTTGCTGACTTCCGCATAGGTAGGAGGCCACCTCCCCGCCGCTTCCAGATTGCGTTCCAAAGACTTCTGCCCCTGTTCGTCTGGGATATCAAAATCAATAACGATATGGTTCTCCGGCAGCTTCACATAATGAAGACGTCTGGTATCCAGTTGAGAAAGTTTCTGCGCAACATTTTCCCACTTTCTGGACGGCGTTTCTTTCTCTGTAGCGTATTGAGCGGGGGCATCGGCGCACTCCCGGTCGAAAATAGACTCTGCGGCGTCAAACTCCAGCCATCTGCCCGGGGAGTCCTCCACATACTCTTCAAGGGGCTGCTCCTCGAATTTCTCCGTCCGAAACCCGCTGTAATAGCTCCGGACGCGGCCGCCGTCTGTCAGATTGAATCGTTTGTCGTATTCCCGGAAATAGTTCTTGAGTTCCTCCTTAAACGGCCGCTGTGACAGGGGATAGGGAACTTTGGCCTCGTCACAATAGGTTTTGTACATTTCCCAGGCGGCCTTCAAGCTGGTTCCATCTTCCCGCTTGAACACGTGATACGAATCAAGGACGAAGTTGTAAAAGTCATTTGAGGCGCCCAGCATAGCGATGGGAATATAATTGTCATAGAAATCGGGAGCATTCAAATAAACATCCCGGCAGCGGCAGGCAATTGCGCCAAGCTCAAATGGAATCTGCTTGACAAGGGTCCGGTATTCGTCAGGCGGGATTTTGTTTCCTGTTGGAGAAACATCAATCAGCCGCCGAATGAGACCCGATTTTCCGTCCGTAATCTTCACCGGCTTATTGGTGCCTATGATAAGGAATGCCTTGAAGCGATTTGAGTAAGCCGAGCGGAACTTCTCATTGACAGTCATCAGCTCGTGTGATACCAGACTGTTGATGCGAGTGTTGTCTTCAATGCGGGAAAGGTCGCCATCGTGCTCAATTGCCAGCAGTGGGTTTGAACGAAAAGCTTCCAAAGCAAACGCGTTACTGGAGGACCCCAGCGTTTTGGACTCAAAGCTGGTATAATATCCATCAAAGAGCTGCTGAATGATTTCAATGATCGTACTCTTTCCGGTTCCCACCGCGCCATAAAACACCATAAACTTCTGAAGCTTTTTGGACGCCCCCGTAACAATTGAGCCGATGGCCCATTCGATTTTGTGCCGTTCCTCCGGAGAATATAATGTTGACACAAGCCTCTCCCATGCCGGAGCGTTTCCAGGTTCCAAGGGATACGGCAGCGACTTGCTTGCGTAATCTCTTTTTCCGGTCCTGGTATTGGAAAATATCAATGTTTCGTCCAGCATATGAAACTGGTCCTTCATCTGCTTCTGGCAGTATTTGTGCCAACTGTCAATCATACCGGTTTCTGCGTCCCACATATGCAGAACGCGTATATTGTCCTCAAAGCGTTTCCGGTTCTCTTCCGCGTAACGGTCCAATTCACGATCGATTATGTCGACCGCATCCTGTTCATCCGTCGACCAAAATCCCCGTTCTTCAACCCAGACAGCGTAGAAGTCCCCGCCGCGGATCATCAAATCATTGCTTTTTTTGATAATAAACTTGGGATAGATCTCGATGACGCCGCGTTTCCCGCTTCGCGTTGAAATCATCAAGAAGTCCAGCATTTGATTCCTTACGCCTCTTCTCCCCGCTCCAGATCCTTCACCCGGACAGAAAGCCGGTAAAGCTGTTCCTCCTGCTTGCGGCGCTGAATTTCAGACCATACGACACAGCCGATCGCCGCCACAGCAAAAAGCGTAAGTTTCCGGTTCCGGCGTCCAAGCTTGGTAAGATGCTTTTCGATGGCCTGCCAATTCTGGTTGCAAAGCTCCGTCAAATCTTCAAGCGTATTGATGGTCACATATTTTCCCAACTGTTTCCTCACGTCAAAAATCTCCTTCCCGAATGATTTCACTCAAATAATAGTTCATCTGATACCAGATTTCTGTTCTGCACATATCGCGGCCATTATGGACAGTAAAAAGACCGCCCTCTCCGTCTGGCTTGTACTGTCTCTTCAGAAACCGTTCCAGAATGCCGTCCACATAGTACCGGTCAAACTTCTCATCGTCCATAGAACCAAGCCCCAGGCTTACCAGCATACTCCAGAACCATAGACCGGTCCGGTTGCCTGTGTCAGGGTCATCCATGATATGTTCTTCGCAGCGAATGGAAAGGGCGGTCATCATTTCAAGGACGCTGCACGGACGGTCATCCAAACAGTTTACGGTCATGGCATCGCTGTAGAAATGTGTGCGGCCAAACCGGTATCTCAGATCGATGCCGTCTTCGGCCCGGTTTCCGTCCATCGGAATCGTGTATGTAAATTCCGTGTCATACAGCCTTGCAAACAGCTTACGATAAGACTTATTGGAATATCGGTCGTCAACCAAGAGCTGATATATCCAATCAAAATACTGATCGATAAGCTCGTTTCTGGTCAAGTGTCAGCCCTCCCTGTCAAATATTCGGCGGGAGGGTGGACCGGAATTCCGCGTAACTGCGCAGGTCCCGCAGGATTTCGTAGTCACAGCGTTTCGGGTCACTCCGGACGTAGACCGAATCCTCCTCATACTCACCAAAACGTTCAAGGCCGTCACCGACGATTTCCTCCGGGTCCTCAATGATAATGCCGTTTTCATCAGACAGAACCCCATCGTCAAAATAGTACAGGCTGATTACGGTATACCCGTCCAATTCCCCAAATTCATCAGGGGAAATAACGTAAGGCGCTTCAATATAACTCTCCGGCTTTTTGTCCTGGGTCTGTGCGTACTTTGTAAAGCTTTCCCCTTCACAAGCCTTCTTTGCGTACTCCGAAATACTTTCTTTCTTGGGAACCTTCACCGTGACAGCCGGAGTCGGCGCAGGTTCAGGCGTTTCGGACTTTTCCAAAATCCGCTTTTCCCTCCGGGCAAACGATTCCTTTACAGACTCAATTTCCCGTTCGGCAATGGCGGAATACGTTTTCCTGGCGCAGTACCACGCCGCCGCTCCGCCAACCGCGACACCGCAAAAGAAAGCGGCCGCTGCTCCAAACTTACTCATACTCTCCCTCCTCGTCTCCGACGCTCATCACCGTAATGGCCAGGCCAGCGAAAAGCAGCGCCGCGCTGATCAGAAGCCCGCCGGTAATATGGCGTTTCCGTCTTGTATTGACAACATAGTCCATCATGGACACAAGATTTGCAAATCCGTCCATGCTCACTGCCTCCCGGTAGAAAGAATGGTCATCCCGCTCACCAGGCACAAGCCCGAGATGGTTGCCAGCGTATAGGACAGCAAAGCCCTGAAATACTTTTTCATGTTGAATTCCTCCTGTCAGAATATAATTACAGATTCATAAGCGCTCAGAATGAGACAGCCCGTCAGTCATAGCTTGAAAAATAATGCGCCCCGACCTGAAACATCGGGACGCCATAGCTGCTGTATCGCTTAGTGCGAAAGAAAATCACATCGTAGTTTGTCCGATGTTTCAGTTCCTCCCGCACAAGCCGGACAAGCTCTTCTTTGACCCAGCATTGATCGATACGGGGCGATTTCATGCCGGAATACTGGTAAGGCTGCCACACGACTTCATAGATCGTATCCGGAAACCACGGACTGTCCATTCGATTCAGGACGGAGTCAATGACCAGCCTTTTCCCCTCTTCAGGCTCCCCCTCGGCTTCTGCCATTGTCAGCAAGGCAAGCAGCATCACGTCTTCCTCGGAAGCAGAAAGCTCTTCCGGTTCAAACGTTACGGGCTGCACCTGCGCCGCAATCTCCTGTGCATCCAGTACAGGTGCGGAAAGAAGAATATAATTCTCCGAAGAGTTGACGTTACCGGAAAACTCCTTCTCTTTTTCAAGGAATCCATCGTGACCGGCCTGAAAGGACCCCAGTACCAGAGTAAGAAGCATTGCCATCGAAGACAACGAAACAATCAGTCTTTTCATAACGCCGCCCTCACAAAGTCTGATGGGTGGCCAGAGCGTCCGTAATATCGCCAACCACATTGAAATCGAGGATAAAGGACCGTTCGTAACCGTTCACAAAGTCCACAGCTTTTTCTCGGCGCACCTCAAACATACCGAAATCCACGAAATTGTCCCCCATGGGATTGTTCGGGTCATAAATCCATCCAACAACCGCGCCGGCTTTGGTAAGAGGATAACCCAGCATCTCATAGACCTCGTTAAGGAACAGGTGCCCGCGAGATTTCAGACGGTCGTTCGCCTGCGCCTGACGTGCCAGCAAATAGAATTTATTCTGTTCGGGGTCTTTCATCCAAGCCCGATGGCCTTCGTCAAATATCCGGGCGTAAGGACTGTACTGAGACGGGTCCCATCCCGCGCCTGCAACGTCCACGGTCTTCTTGACTGTTGTTTCCTTGCCCTTTTCGTCAACGACCGTCTCCTCGACTTCTTTGGCCTTGATGTTATACCGCAGCTCTTTTTCAACCTGTTTTCCGAAACGCTCAACGACACGGCCGCGGTAGTCCCTGAAAGATTTGTCCAAAGCCGTGTAAGCCGCCGCAATCGCCGCGTTGCGCTTCTTCAGGATATTATGACTTGCCAAAATGCAGGTAACAGACGCCGCGCCGACAACAACAGCGGGAGCGTACAGCCTGGCATACTTGATGCCGGTTTGCAGATACGTAATGGCGAGATCTTTCACCGCGTCTTCCTTGGAGTAGTCCTCCCCTGCCTTGGTGACGCCACTGGTCTCGGCCTCATGGATCGTATCAAGGGCATCATGCGTTTCCTCGGCAATCCTGCCGGCTTTGGTAGTCGCTTTGCAGGCCATGACCGTGCTGACGATGACGCCCGCAATCCCAGCGGCAACAAGGAGTTCAGGACTCTTCTTCTTCATCTGAAAGCTGATCTTATTGAAGGTCAGGCTCAAAGACTTTGCAATTTTGCTCTTTTTCATAATTGAATATCCTCCTTTGCAAATGATCTTGCAATCGATTTATAGATTCTTCCAATATTCTGGAGATTTTTATTGAATTCTTCCAGCATATCGTCCAGCTTGCCGTCAAACTTTTCAGCAATCTGCTCTTTTGCCTTCTCCAAGACGTCCTTTTTAAGACGGGTCTCATCGATTTTGGCAACGTTCCTGGCGATTTCCGAAGTAACACCATCGGAAATACAGTCATACCGGGCCTTCACAGCCATAGCAACCTTTTCTGAAATCTCCCGCTTCGTTTCGTCCAGGACCGCGCTTACAGCCTGCTTTACAGCGTAACCGGCCTCCCGGTCTGCGGCTTTACGCACAGCCTGGTCGATCAGCTTTGCCGGAATTTCAATTTCAGTGTCGTTTTCGATCTGGTCGATAGCAGTGTCAAGCTTCTCACATACAGCCTTCATCCGGGAGCGAATCCCAAAAGCATAGCCAAGCCCGAGAAGACTCAAGGCACAGCCTCCGACGCCAATTATGGATTCAAGGCTAATTTTCATTTTCCGCCTCCAGCATATATTCGCGATACTCGGCCTCGGTCGGAAACTGCATCCACTTCCCCTCGACCAGACCAACATATCCGAACGAAGTCAAATATCCGTACATAGAACCTCCTCAGTCAATCTGAAGTGCTTTCGGAAGCTGCAAGATGTACCCGTCATGGATACGGACGATCTTTGCTGTCCTGATATCACTCCATCCATACCGGTTGGCCGTGTAATTACGGCAGGTTACACCGGCAAGGTCATAGAGGTCCGCGACAGAAACGATTCCGTAAGTTGCAATGACCGATTCGAGCTGATCGAGCACCAAGTCCGCGTCCCCTCTGGTCTCGAAAATGATGTCGTCGTATTCAAAACCGATTCCGCCTCTCGGCCTTCCATAATCACGCCGGTCATTGTAGCATTTCTGATACGAAATCCTGGAGTGTCCATCTTTTCTCCGGCCCGCCATGCCCGCTTCCCCAAAGAGCATAATACTGACCGCGTCGGCAATCGCGTTCTTGATGCCGGGAACGATCACATCCATCAAAATATAATTCTTCACCAGACCGGTATCTTCCGGAGCAAAGATGTTGAAGAATTTCTTCGTTTCGCTCTTTTTACGGGTCTTTGCGGCCCCTGCGACTACCTTTTCCAGCTTCTTACCGGACCCACCGGCAGGCGCGGGCAATTTTTCTCTCGCGCTGTGGGAGTTATCGGGATATTCAGCCATTCTGTCTCCTCCTTGTTGAAAATCAGGCAGTCCGCTCAAAATGAAAAAGGGGAAAGCACCTGCAACAGGCACTCTCCCCTGGCGAACCCCTTGAATGTTTTATTCCTCGGAGCTTTCCTCTTCAGAATCCGTCTGATCGTCCTTAACGTCGCCGAACTCAACGTCAATCACATTGTCCGTCGGGCTGGCCGCAGCTTTCTTCTCCCGACGCTTCTCGTTGATGAAACGCAGCAGTTTCTTGCCTCCGTCAATCACGGCGTAAGCCAGAAAACCGCCAACGATTCCCACAACCAGCGCGCCCGCGTTTCCGCTTCCGGCAGCCTCTTCGGTTTCAGTGACTTCCTCAAAGTCCTCGTTTTCAGTCGCGTTCATGTTCTTCTCTTCCATTGTGAATACTCCTTTCAAAAATATAATAATTTCAGGGATGGTTCTCCCATAAAAGAAGATGTAATTTCTGCGGATTCAGATATAGTCAAAATACTGCGGCGGATTGGCATGTCCGAGTACGATACAGGGAACTCCGTTTACGTCCAAATGCGAGCTGAAGCTGAGTTCGATATACCCCCTGGCGATATCCCATCCGAGCCTTTCTCCAAGCTGGCATTCATCAAGCCCGATTTCAGTGTAAAACTCGTTGAGCGTAATCGTCATTTCACTGCACATTCGCTTGTTCAGCGTGTTTTCCGCTTTCCGGAGCGTTTCCATATCCGACTTAAAATAACGGTCCGTCAAGGGGTCGTAGCACGGCGTTTCACCTCTGCCGGTAAATATAATCTGCCGCGTTTCGACATGGGCTTTCTCCAACTGTTCCGCAGCCACCGCGTCCCGGATCGCCTGCTCTTTTTTCTCACCGACCACTTCAAGCGCCTTTTTCTTGTAGGCATTCAAGTCCGTCATGGAAATAGCGTAAGCAGTGGCAAGGGCCGCGTTACGCCGGGCGTTAATTGCGCTTGCACCGATCACACAGCTAATAGCGCATACACCGGTCACTGCGGCAGGGACGTAGCATTTCCAGGTAGTTTTGACGATTTCCGCCGTGGAGAGCCGCTTTCCATCCTGAATCTCTTTCTCATCCACAAGCTGAATCGCTTTAGGCGTAGCCTTTACCGCCGTTACCGTCGCGGCAATCATACCGGCGATTCCGATTCCCGTCATGAGTTCAGGGCTATGCTTCTTCAGTGCTTTCGCAACGCTGCCCAAAACCTTAGCAATCGTTTTCTTATCCACGTTTTTTCACCTTCCTGTAGAATATAATGATTACTTTTCGAGTTCCTTGACCGTCTTCAGGAGTTTCCATGCAGTTTCGGCAGCAACGGAAAATATCCGATTCTGGTCGTCTGTAACAGCCGTTGATTTGTAAAATTCCATTCGCAGCGCAAATTCTTCGATCGTCTCAGAAGCAGGAATCCACGGACGATCAAAAACCCGGTTCAATACTTCCTCAAGTGCGCATCTGGAGAACGCAATTTCTTCAGTGTCACGCCGGTTCCAATATGTACACGGAACGCCTTCATAAGAAGCCAGCCGCTTCAGCAAAGCTATCGACACCCGGTCATTCATACGCCGCTCCTTTCCGTCTCCGGCAAAAGCGAAGAGCCCCTGTCAGAGCTCCTCGACTTCTTCTTTGTTTTCACGGGCGGCAAACGCTTCATTGACTTTCTCCTCAATGATTTCGTCCTGTTCTCTGTCGTTTGCCCAGCCGGACAGTACCGTTCCTATCCCGCAAAGGGCAACTCCGACCATAGACATCAGCTTAAATATCATTCTTTTTTTCATGAAGCCACACCTCCTTTCCGTAATAGAGTCTGCCTTTTTTGCGGAGAGATTCAGACGATGTATTCATCCGCAGTTCCAGGCGTATAAACCATGTCAATGATGTAGCACTCAAGCCCGTCGTCCTGTACGACTTTGGAATGATCGAAATCGATCCAGTACATCTCGTCGTTGACCATCCAGCCAATGGTATCGCCTTCTTCAATACCCTCAATTCCAAGCAGCTCGTAGAAATGATTGAGAGCGATTTCACCGCCGCTAAGGGCAAAGTTTCTATTCAAATGATACTCCGCTTGCAGGACTTTGCTGATGGTTGAAGTGAAGTATCGTCCTGAAAAGGAATCATAAAAGAGCCGTTCTTCCTCGCCGGCGTCATCAAATGTAAGGGACGAATTCCCCATGAACCCTTGCGCGTAGATAACATGGTCTTTATCGACTTTCTCAACGGCCAGCGATTCCATGATTTTCTTATGTGTGTCCTCACCGTGGAGCTCTTTGACTTTGCGCTTATAGTCGTTGTATTTCTGACTGACCAATGCGTATGCGCTTACGAGAGATGCCTGCTGTCTGCGATTGAGGGTATTCGCCCCAAAGATGCAGGCGATTGTAGCTGCTCCGGTAACAACCACAGGAATATAACATTTCCAGCAGGCTTTTACTGCCTCCATTCTGGTGGCCGCGTAAGGATCGCTGTCATGTTTTTTCCGGCTATCTTCTTTTACCAGTTCCAGAGCTTTCGGCGTGGCTTTAACGGCCATTACAGCGGTTGCCACAACGCCAACAGCTCCGATGCAGGATAAGATTGTCGGCGACGCCTTTTTCATAGTTCGCCCGATTTTCTGGATGAGCGTAGGTTTCATTCAGATATCCTCCTTATCGTTTTTTGAAATAAAAATATCCCGATCTCGGTCTTCTTCAGACAAAAATCGGGATATAACAATCAGGATACTGCAATGCGTCTATGCAAAATCGATATCGATTGCCCCTTCAATCAACAGTTCTGCTACAGATTTTCCGTCATAGAACTTATCGCTGACAACATCGTCAAACTCGACCGGGCCGTAGTCTTTTACCTTATCGCCATACCAAGCACTAAAATAAAAGATGCCGTCCTCAGCAGTAAATTCGACCCCCGCATGAATCTCTTTGTAGTCAAAATAGAAGTCGTTACCTTCCTGGACTACCGCCTGCCTCAATTCTTCAATCGTCATAATATATCTTTGTTCTCCTTCCTTTCGCGTGAAATTATGGGACACGATTAACCATCCTCATTCTACACTTTTTCCCAGTAATGTCAACAGAAGCACTCCTCAAATTAAAACATCAAGACTGACATGATGTTTGTTTGACATTGCCTCAAAAAAATAGAGAAGCGGTATCGGACTCGAACCGATGACCTCTCCATTGTGTGGAATGCTCTACCAACTGAGCTAACCTCTTCTCCATAATAGAATCTGTAAAATCTGCGGAAGGAAAAGCAAAAGCCGCTGGTATGCGGCCTTGCCTTTCAGATGCCAATACTTTTCAGTAAATTGCTGAGTTCTTCCTTGCTGAGTTTCAAATCGACATCCAGATGCACGTGCATCTCGCCATCCAGCACAGTTGTGCGCAGTCCGTTGAGCTTGATTTCAACATCATAGCCAAGCTTTTTCCGTACAGCACTTTCCGCAATTTTTGACACAATGCCTGTTGTGAACTTCGATTCGATTTTCATCTCATCCATACTCCTAACTCCTCCCAAAAGAATATTTGGTTCTCCATAAAGGAGCTTGGAAATTTGGCGTAAATATAAGAGGGATCACCACTTTCAAATATTTTTACGATCAAATACGGTTTCCCACCGTTCTTTGGGCAGGGGCTTCATCTTCAGTGCCCACATGATCTGCCGGATTGTCACCGTAGGATAAAGACCATCCGTACAAGCTCCAGAACGGTTATCGAAAAAATCCTTAAAGCCGGGATGCAAATATAAGTCATCTGTCAGCCACGCATCTATTGCACTCCAAACTGTAGCCTTTGTTGTTGGGTCAAACCGCTGCTGAATAACCGCCAGGCCCTTCTCTCCCATCCTGAACAATGTGCAGCAGTCATAAAGCGGATGGTCACAAATATAGCGTTCTCCATACATAGAAAGATAAATTTTCGGCTTTTCATAGTGGTAACGCATACGGACCTCCTGAAAACAAAAGGAAAGGCTACGAGGGAGGATTGCACTCCTCGTAGATGGTCGGGTTCTCACCGACAACAAGCGTCTCTCATACTTCCTTTCCATAATAGAATCTGCAAAATATGCGGAAAAAGAAGAGGCCCTGTTACAGGCCCCTCCTTTGGTTTCAGTAATGCTCAGTCGTCATACATCTTGCACGACTCTTTGCAATAGGGATACGGACCACCGCACGCTCTGCATCCGGCGGGCGGCATATCGTTCTTGTAGATCAGGTAGGTATCGCCCCTTTCATCCTCTACGAGTTCCATAGGATCTCTGCTCTCATACTCGTATTCCATTTCATCAATTTCCCATCCGCACGACGGGCAGGCGTAAATATCGCACCCACCTTTCGGGTCTTTCATACGCTCCATGACCGTCCCGCACTTGTTGCAGATTGCGTATCCGCTGTTCAGGTAGTCCATCAGCTCGCTCCCTTCCGGAACGATGATCTTCTTTCCCTTCTTTTTGCGCACTTTCATTACCTCCTGTTAATCTGGAAATATCACATATCCATAAGAGTATACAACACTTCCGTTATTAAGTCGAGAGGTAAAGAGCTCTTTATTTTTCCTCCCATAAAATGGGCTGTAAATTTGACGCAAAAAAGCGAAGAGACCGTGTTTCCAACGATCTCCGCGCTTATAAGCCTTAACTCTTCTGCGTAGGCTTAAAATGGTTGAACAGATTCTTGAATGTCGTCGAACTGTACACGCCGGTTTCTTCGAACTTGAACCCCTTCTTCAGCCAAATGCCGTAGAATACGATCGGCAATACCAGCTTTGCAACGTCAACGCCAGTCCTTACATACCGCTCGATTTTCTGGTCCAAAATCTGACGTTCCTGGAACGCTTCTTCGCGGGCACGGTCAGCGTCTTTGCTGTCCAGCTCACGCTCCTTCAGAGCAAGCTCATGCTCCTTCAGGGCGAGTTCAGCCTTACGCTGTTCGCTGTCCATAGCCCGCCGCTCACGTTTCTCATTCGCCTCGATTTCAGCCTTGATCTCCTCGATACGAAGCCTGTGCATCGTCGCAAGCTCCTGAATTGCCGCAGTCTTCTCATCACTGCCAGGCGAAAGCTGTTTCAGCTCCCGAATCCCCGTTTTGATAGTACCGTCCAACAAACTTTTGATCTCTGCCATACTATTTTTCTCCTTTCGATTTTTATTTGAGTCGGCCTCATAATAGCCGGTGTTATTCACGCGGAAAGTTGATCTCTGGGTCCGAAAACTACGCACCACCTGAAATATGTATTGAAATTTTCATATTTGTGGTGTATACTTCCATTCGTGATAGCATTAAATGAGGGGAGTGATTTTCTGTAATGACAATTTATACCACCAGAGAATGGAAAGGATATGGCAAACAGAACTACTACTGGAATGAATACAGACTTGAGAATGAGCGGGTAATCAAATATAAATGTCATCGTCAAAGAGGTTTCGATGGCGATGAAAGCAGTTGGTCCAGTGACGAGCACATCGAAGCTTCGTGGACAATCGACGACCCCGCTATGCCCAGTTGGTTGAAAAAGTACATACCATAGCAAAAATAAAGAGAGAGTCCTTGTGGCAGGACTCCCTCTCTAATTCAGTCAAAATACTTTTTGAGATTCTCATACACAACCCTGGTTTCTTCTTCAGTCAAACAAGCCAAAATCCATCGTTCGTCTTCAGCTTCGTAATCTCTGCAAGCCATTATAAACGGACGAATGTTTTTCGGATTATCATCTTTGAAGAACTCGAAATTCTGCATCAATTCTTTCATGTCATTTTACCTCCTTTCCATAAAAGAGATTGCTATTTGTGCGGAGAGCTACGTTTCACTCGAAAATTTGTGGACAATCGACGACCCTGATATGCCAGAATGGTAAAAAAAGCATATTCCATACTATATTTTGTGCGCAAAAGTCAATATGAGGCTTTTTATTTGCGCGAAAGGCAACTTTGTGTGTCCACTTTCAGGAATACGTATGATTTAGACGAAATATCACTGACGCCTTTCTCCAGTTCCAGAAACAAGTACGGACCGTCTTCAAGGTCAGAGATATCAACCCTCAATGTCCCGACCTTCGCTTTATTCAACCCCTGGTTCATAACGACAATTCCAAACATGATACCAGCTACAAAAGCAATCAAAAGCATATTCTTCTCCTTGTCATTTTTGAGCATAAGAATACCCACAGACCCGAATGAGCCTGTGGGATAAAATTTATTCCTCTACAATTTCAAACAACTCCGGCGGGTAAAGATAATCCTCTCCGCTGTCATCAATAATCCGAAACCATTCTCTTTCTACTGATAAGACCTCATAAGTTTTTCCATGAGTAAAATAGAGAAACTCAGTCGGTCCCGGCCATCGAACTTGCGTCCCTTTATGAATCTCTACTACTTCAAAAAATTGAATCGGATAGGAAATATCACTCCCGGTTTCAATCAGGCAACATTTACTCTCATCCCCCGAGAGAACTGTATATATCTTGCCATAGAAAAGATCAGACTCGTCTTTCCGCATCCATCGCACTTTTGTGCCCCGTTTTATTTCCATAGCCGCAGTATCTCACCCAATCTTTTTGAATTCAAATGTCCTCTAAAAACTGAATAGCCTCCTGCACAGTCGTAAATGTTTTGTGACTTTGACACAGCCAGCTATTGCGCTCATCCGAATCCTCTCTGACAGGCATTCCATCAGACATAAGGGCATCTAAAGTTCGATTACCATGTAAGACTGCCGTTTTATATTTCCGGGCGATGACTGAAGTTACGTCCTGATCTCCTTTAGTATAAGCGGGCGCAAAGTTCTGAAGGCGTTTTAACGTTCTCTCTTTGTCCGCAACAGTGTGGATGGACGGTACCGTCATCTCATAATGGAGCAGAAGCCAGTATTCGATGCACCCCGTTGTCATAAGCAGTCTGACGCGAATACCAGGCTTTTTCCTCAGCTTACGAAGATAATTGACAATTTTGAGCCGTTGATCCCACTTGCCAGCATCCTCGTCCTCCACATCAAAGAAAAACCAGATTTCATCGGTCACAACCGCATTGTCCCGATACCGTGCATCTTTAACGAACTTATCCTTTGCTTCCTGAAACAAGCCAGTCTGCGGCACACATTTAATAACCGCAGTATCCGCAAACTGTTCTTTCAAAAATCTGGCGTAGGCTTGTTCGCTTTCCCCTTCGCAGAAAACATAGATCAGCGGCTTTGTCTTTCTTGTCTGGCGTGCCACAATTATACCTCCTCGATATCCAGGTCGGGGGCAGCTCCGTATTTTCCCATCAGGTAGCCCTTACGAATATTCTCGTTTGCAGTGGCAGAAAAATCGCTGATGCTGTATAAGAATGAGCCTCCGCTTTTTTTGTCCTTGTCCACAAAGTAAATCTGGTCTTTACGAATCAAACCGGCGTCCAACAGCTCTGTATTGTGGGTGGTAAAAATAAGCTGTGCATGATTTGGATTTGATTTTGGGCTTTGAAATTTCGAGACGATCAACTGCATCAACAGCGGATGTATCCGGTTCTCCAATTCATCCACAAGTAGAACGCCGCCACAGGATAACACATACTCAATAGCAGGCGCAAGGGCCATAAGCTGTCTTGTGCCGTCCGACTCGACAGACAACGGCAAGCCGTACAAATGTGCTTGACCGTCTTTATCCAGGCCGCGGTGGAATGCGGTGACGTCCACCTCTCCCATTTGCAGTTTGCGCTCGGAAATATTGGGAGCATCAGCTAACGTTTTCACAAACTGTTCCAGCGCAGCCTTTATACTTTCCGGGAGATCGGCCGGAAGCTGGTTCTCGGTTGTCAGCTCTGCGTTTTTCACTTCAAATTTCATATCCTGAATTCCCAGGTCCGCCTCAACAGCATAACGTTTGATTGCTTGCAGCATATTGGGATTTTCCGAATATTCGATCAACTGGTCGGAGAGGTCCGTATAATCACGGGAAAACAGCAGGTGTTCCCGAAACCAGCGCATTGCAGACATGCAAGTCTTCTCGTTCATCGTACAGGCTACAGAAAAATACAACTGGTTCGGAGCTACCGCATCACTGATAAGCTCTCTCTTCCTCTTATCCGACCCCTCACGAAATTCAAAGACCTGCCCACTGCGGGAGAAGACCATAGCCTTTTGTCCTTTCGGCCAATGATACAGGTATTCTCTGGCAATCGCCGTTTTTGTTGCAGAGAAACCATAGAGATATTTGATATTGTTCAGAATATAAGAAAATTCAAATGCGGTTGGCTTCTCCTGTGAAATGTCGTCCAGCAGGAAAGGCTGAACCGGAATCACTGCGGATTCATGCTGTGTTCTCTGAGCATTGCAGATGAACTTCACCCCAAACCAGAAAGCTCGGATCACATTGGTCTTTCCTCCCCCATTTTTTCCAAAGAGGGCTATAGACGGCAGACAACCGGTCGTTTTATACGGAAGCAGGCACTCTTTCATCAAGTTCAATCCCATAGGCTCCATTGACATACAAGCCTCGTCACGGAAGGATCGATAATTTGAAAATTTGAATTCGATCAGCATAGCAATATCCTCCTCTCTTACAGTATAACCTATATTTCAACAAATGCAATCGAAAAAAAACACAGAATCGAATTATTTTAATCAGATTCCTGTGCTGTTGGTCGATTATCCTCTATTTTATATCAAACAGCGCCAGAAAGAAAGTCCTTGTAAATGTTTTTTCAGAAAATCCCACCCGGGAATTTTTCAGATATCAATTTAACACGTTTTCCTGTCACCTGCGTATGGAAAATGTAAAAGAAAGGGTCGCTGTTATACGACCCTAACCTTTCAGGTTCGGATTTTCTGTTTTATGCTTTCTACTTTCTCCGCTACAACCCTTCTCATATCGGGATTAGAAAGTAACACCACCGACACACTAATAGCCGGAATGATCACTTGTCCAATCCAAAGACGCAATTCTCTACTGGCTTCGATTTGTTTATAAGTCATAAAATACCTCCTTTCCATAAAAGAGCTTGTAAAATATGCGAAACTAAAAGAGAAGAGGCAGTGTTTCCACAACCTCCTCGCTCTAATTAATCTTCTTCTACCAGGCACCTATCCATAAACTTGTCCAGCTTGTCCATCAACCTGTCCTGTTTCTCGAACACGTCACCACAGAGATCAATGAGCCGGTTGACCAGGATCAGGGCCTTGGCGGTCGTCATGACTTCTCCTGCGTCCATATCACACACAGAATCCTTCATAGCGCTCGTCAGTACCATTACCTTGGCTTCCGCCATAATCTCTCTGTACTCCTTGCTCAGATTCTTCTTTTCCATAGTTGTTTCCTCCTGAAAATAAGTTTTGGATAAACCTATTGGTTTCCATAATAGGAGTTGCAATTTTCGCGCAAGACTACGGACGTTCTTTGTTCAGGAGCCAGAAAAACCGTCTGTACCGGTCATAGTAGGTATCTTTGGAGCAGGGAATTCCAAATCGGGTTTTAAGCGCGTCATAGGCCCAGCCTTCGGTCACGCCCAGCAAAATATAACGTGCCAATTCCGGGTCGGCCTTCTCCGCAATACGATTAACCAGGTCCATGCGTTCGGAATAGTAGGCTTTACTAATCGCGCACTTAGCAGTCGGATCACTGCAAGCATGATGAGTCACAAATATGGACAGGTCTTCAGGGCGTTTGCTCAAACCATCCAAGGCAGCGTATGCTTTCTTCCAAATAGGATACTGGAGACAGAAATGCTTCAGCTCATAGTACCGGTGCCGCTCAATCCAATACGGGTTCTGCGCCGACACTTCGGGACGAATCGTAGTGCCCATAATTTACCTTCTTCCTTTCCGTTCAGATAAAAATCCAAGAACCTCCTTTCTGTGTTCATTCTAAGGTTTCAGTTTCTTTTTGTTAAAACAAAGTCGGTCAAAAAGAAAGAGACCCTGTTACGGACCTCCTTCAACAGAACAAATTACTTTTTTCGCGCGCCATCGTTCCATAGTTGCTTCACAGGGATAATCTTCAAATCCAAGTGTTTCACAGGTAATCAGTCCTTCCCTCACGCCCACGATAACCTCCGCCTCGTACTGTTTGAATGGAAATATAAACGGGGGTATCTCTCTATGAATAGCCCCGCACTGTTCGCATCTCAGACGGCGAATCCTAACCCAGTTGGTTACTCGGTTTTTCGTCCGTACAATTCTGGGGACCATCCCATAATACTTCAACTCCCCTCCGCATTTGGGACAGATAGAGACATTCTCTCTAACCATAGCCGGGCCTCCCCTAATCTAGGTTAGAATCATGTCTAATCTAGGATAGATTATTGTTCAAGAAACAACTTGACAATTTTCTAAACTATGGTATATGATTTAAGTGGGTAGCGCAAGGGTCAAATAAAAAAAGAAATAGCCCCGGAATCGAACCGGTTTGGTAATACATTCTCCTGACTAACTGAATGCTTCCAAAGCTTACACCTATAATGCAGGCCATCCTCACTCCCATCAAGCTGGCTTTTTCTTCATAATAGACAATGTAAAATTCGCGCAAAAAGAAGAGGCCCTGTTACAGGCCCCTCCCTTGGTCATCATTTCCTTAAATGAATCCGATGAGCATAGTAACTTTTGTGTCGTCCGGAACGATGCCGTGTTTTACAAACTCGTCTCCAAGTCGACCAAGAAGGTCATATTGATGAAAAAAGAGTCACTTTCTCACTCGCTTTATGCTGATTGTTTAGGCGAAGGCTTACGTCTAGCCAAGGAGCGGATGAACGAAAAGAACGTCTACTATATGAACCCGTCCTTCGACAAATAACGAAAGCGACGGTTTTCCGGCCATCGTGTTCTGCACTGAACCCGCAATCTGGCTGGAGGCAAAAAAAGGGCTTGCCGTCTACGATTACAGGCGGCAAGTCCTTTTGCTGTAAGATTTCACTACATATCCAAGGCAGGAGAATCCGTTTACCTTCAAGCAGCATTATCGGAAGGCACAGTGTTCTCCGACGACTCTTCCCCCTCAAAGAGGAATCCGGTAGCGGGAACGATGCCGTTTTTGGGGAACTCGGCGCCATCCAGAACGTAAGTGTACTGAATCGTATCGCCCACATCCAGCAGCACTGCCCGAGGCGTTTCGGCAGCACTGAAATCCAAGTATCCCAGCGCGCCCTCCATACGAACATAGTAGTGGGTATTTCCGCTGATAACAGCCGTACGAATCTCCACAATCTTCCCCGTTTGGGTCTGGGTGCTCCCGGCTACGACGTTCTGCTGACCGGCGCTGATCAGTCCGCGGTTTGCCAGGGTCTGACGGTAGCTGTTTTCGCAGTCGGCCACGGTAGAGCCTGTAGAAACGATGTCATACTGCTGGACGTTGACCATGGCGTACATTTTCACCAGACCGTCCTGTCCCTTAAGAGTCATAAAATAGGTGGGCTGGTCGGCAATATTCAGCAGCAGCGGAAAGGTAGCCTCATAACGCATCTGCTGGACCTGGCTTTCAGCGGACGCCTTGGCAGAATACTCCTCCGCACCGGCGATGGCATAGAAGCTGGTCTCCTTTGTACGCTGATTGGAGAGGATAAACCCGATATTGGACTCGTCGGACGTAACAGAGGTCACGCCGGTATAAACATACACATCGTCGTCAATAGCGATATAGTTACAGCCCTCAGTGGTAACAGTCACATCCCTTTGACCAAAGATGGAGTTAATAAATCCGTTGTGATACTGACCGTAATAATCATACTGTTGCAAAATAATATCGTCCGAATACAGGCGGTCCACCCAATTGGGAACCTCATCATAAAACTCGCAGTCACCGGTAATGGCGTTCACCAGCACAGCCCCCTTCACGTCCACGCCGCCGAACAGTCCAATAGTCCGTACAATCCGGGGACAAACCCAATACGGCGTCCCCTCCTCGTCAATCTCAAACATCGGCTCGTCGAACATCATCGTCGGGAAATGGAAGCGCAGATGCCGGTATAGATTCCGTCCGAGGTGTTCCGCAGTGGTGTAGCGCATTCCCTGCTCCAGACGGACCACCTCCGCCTCCTGACTGACCATATCAATAATCATATAAGCAGGCAGACCGTCGCCGCGGTTAGTGAGCCACTTAATCAAGTCTCCGTAACGCAGGGAGGTCACGCGCACAGGCCGGCCCCGATAGTTAATCTGTGTATAGTCGTCCAGAATCTCGAACTGCGACACCATATCAGCCAATTCGCCCAGCTTCCGGGCGCCCAGTCTTGCAGCGGAATCGGAGTCCAGCATAGGAATCTGGTCATAAGAGATCTCATCTACTTCCGCAGTAAAATCGCCGGTCCGAATCGGCAGCAGTTTACTATAGGCCCCTGCCCGCAGCACCACCCAGGAGGAAATCCCGCCCAAGGCCAGGGCCACAATCAAAAGACACACCGCCAGGAATGGGATTGCACACTGTTTCCGCACGAATTTCAGATACGCCTTTGCGCCGCCGTCTCCCTGAAAGCCCGAGGTCACCATAGCGCACACGCAATAGATGGCGCAGACCAGGAACGCGAAGATATAGAACTCCTCCGCGTGGAGATTTAGAGCAGGCAGTTCCAGATAGAAGTAAACCAGCCCAAAGACCAAGGTTACCGCCAAATTGGTCAGTGTACGGGCCAGTGGGCTTCGGAAGGCGCGGCGCTTCTTCGGGTTCCTCCGGGGCCGGGGCGGACGTCCATCCGGATTGAACCCGCCGCCATAGGCATTGGGATCTCCGCCGCCAAAACGAAAAATAAAAGCCATTTTACACAATGCTCCTTTCTGTTTCTAAAATTATCATACACCCAAAGTATGAATAAATCAAGTTTCCCCCTAAAATAGAAAAACTTGCGTGAAGTCTTTACAGTCCGTGTACTTTATGCGATACTTCCTCTGTCCGGCCCAAGATGATCCGGAAAAATTTTTCTGCCGTCCGGGAACAAAAGGCCAGTCTCCGGCGTGTTGTAAGTGAAAGGCGCTTTTCAAACAAAGGAAAGGAGGCGCTGCTTTGACAGAACAGGAATTGAGCAACGCCATGAGGATGCACGGGGACATGGTCTACCGGTTAGCCCTGTGCCGTCTGCAAAGCGTGCCGGACGCGGAGGACGTATATCAGGACGTCTTTCTGCGGTATTACGGCCAGCAAACCACCGGCTGGGACGGCGAGCATATAAAAGCCTGGCTGATCCGGTGTACCCTGAACCGCTGTGCAGACATTGGCCGTTCCCGGTCCCGGATTCTCTCGCTGGAGGACGTGCCGGAGCTTGCAGCGAACCCGGACCCAGCGGCGGCAGAACTTTGGGACGCCGTGGCCCGCCTGCCGGAAGACTTCCGCACGCCAATACACCTCTATTATGGCGAGGGCATTCCCACCGGTGAGATTGCCGCTCTTCTGCACATCCCTGCCGCCACCGTCCGCAGTCGTATGCACCGCGCGCGGATGCAGCTGAAACATCTCTTGGGAGGTTCTGACGATGAAGAACAATTATTGGAAGCTGACCCAGACCATCCACGTACCCGATGGGCTGAATGACCGGGTGCTCTTTGAAGCCCGCCGGCACGCAGACGAGGACGCTCCCCCCGCTCGGAAGAACCGGAAGTCTGCCCGTCTGATGCAGGGGCTTGTCTGTGCGGTCTGCGCGCTGGCCCTGCTGCTGGGCGGACTCCACTTCCGTCCCGTAAGCGCTCCCTCCGAGTCCAGCGTGCCTGACGATGCCACCGATGGGAATCCGACGATGATTCTGACTCCCACCTTCGGTTTGACCGCCTACGCTGCCGGAACCGGAACCACCACCCCTGCCAGTCCTGACGGCGGAATCGCTTTTGCCGCTGGAGAGGGCGTCTATGACCTCAAAATGGGCGATTTCACCGGTTGTCTTTTTCAGATTACCGGAGAGAATATTGCCAGTGTGCGTCTTTCCATCGACCGCGGCGGGCTGTATCGCTACCAGCTCCGGGATAACCTGACCGACGAACAAATCAACGCGTACCGGCAGGCTATGGATGAAGGCACCCTGCCAGTCACAGCCATCAGCCAGCGAGACGACGGGACTTGGTATATGCCGGAAATGACACGCCTTGGTGAAGAGGTCCAGGAGGATTACGATCCCAACGCTTATTACGGCTTCTGGCTGTCCACGGAGGATTCTGCGACCAATACCGGCCTTGGCATTACCATCGAGGCCCAAATGGGTGTAGATTTCTTCGACGGCGCGGCCCTGACCATCACCGCCGTTTCCCCTGACGGCAGCGAGAGCACTCAAGTCTACCGTCTCCACAGCGGCGCATTGAAGGTGGATATGCTGGAGGAAAACTATCTGACGGTCTATCCCGAGCTGGCTGGACCGGACGAGCCCTTTGTCTACGGCATCTATGCCCTTCCGGAAGACTGAACGGGTTTCATTAGATATTGCGGCGGCGTGGAGGAATTCTGCGCCGTCGCTTTTTGCTTTCTTATTGTTTTTTGCAGGATTATTGGGGAATTCTCCGCCAAAAACCACCTGCTGTTTTTCTGAATTCAAGCATCTGTCTGCAAATAATCTTCCGTATTTTGTCGGATGATTTGACGCGGCTTAGAGAACGTAAAAATCGCTGAAGAAACAGGTCCTTGTTGCTCCATACATATTTTCTCATTTTATGGAATTTTATGGCATGGATTGAAAAAACCAACGTTGATTTTTGGGAACCATCACATTTTTATGATATAATTTGGGAAATACTCTTTGCATCAGGAAGAAACTGTGATATAATTTTTCATGTTTAAAACCTGCTGAATTTATCCGCTTCACACTTGGACTCTTGTTTCATTTTATATGCGCAGGTCTTGCCAAAAGCGGATGGACAGGTATGCAAAAATGGCCAAAAGCCGAAGTGAGGAGGAATCCCCCATGCGTATCCCACAAAGACAGCCGCAGCGGAGGTTATGGAAGCGCTGCAAGGAACAATTTCCAAAATGTCTATCTCTGCTTCTGGTGTTTGCCCTCACCGCGCCGCTGTACAGCTATGCGTTTGTGTATGCGGCGGAGGACAGCGAGAGTACAGGGCTTTGCAAGCACCATCCGGAGCACACGGCAGACTGCGGCTACACAGAGGCGGCGGAAGCACGGCCCTGCGGACATGAACACGATGAGACGTGCGGTTATGAAGAGCCGTCAGAAGGCGTACCTTGCGGACATATACACGACGAGTCTTGCGGTTATGTGGAGGCTACAGAGGAAACGCCCTGCGATCTGGGATGCACGGACGAGGACGGCAACGGCGTGATTGACCACGTTCCGGAATGCGCCTGGCGTCCTGCGGCGGATGAACAGGAATGCGGGCATATCCACGATGAAGCCTGCGGATACATAGCGCCATCAGAAGGCGTACCCTGTGGGCATATACATGATGAAACCTGCGGCTGGGCAGAAGCTGTAGCGGGCACTCCTTGCGGGTTTGTCTGCGAGGAATGCGCGGCTCCAGAGAAAAAGCTGGCGGCGTCCTGGACCTGGGCGGACGAGGATGTGCAGGTGGAGTGGAACGATAACGCCGGCTGTTACGCCCTTGGGATTCCAGACGCCAGCGAGGAAACGCCTGTCACCTCCGATGTCCTGAACGGCCTCCTGCCCCAGACGGTCCTCCTCCAGTTTGCCGACGGCGCCAGCGAAACCGTCAGCCTGTCCTGGGATTTGAGCGCCATTCCTGCGGAGGGTGTCTGGTCCGGCAGTTATACCTTTGCCGCAGCCCTGCCCGAGGGGTTTGATTTGGCGGAGGGCGTGAACGATATCAAGGTCCTTGCTGAACTCGGTGGGACGGAAACATACGCACCCAAAAAATATTTTACTATTACTAAGTTTATCCCCAATTTATCAAGTCAGAATAATATATATCAACAAAACGGAAATTGGTATATAGAAGTATACCTTTCATCTTCCTTAACACTTGAAAAAAAGAAAGAACTAGTTAAATATACTCTCCCAAAGCTTGTCTATGGATCCTGTTGGGGTGTAACAGAAGATATGTTTGGCTATACTTACGAACGCACTGAAGGGAAGACTTGGGGTACATTACAGATTACATGGGATGTTACTACACAACCTGAGTCAAATGGTGAATATAGTTTCACAGCCACTCCAATTCCTCAATATTCTTCTTACTGGGGAATTGCAGAGGAGGATTCTCTCAAATTAACAGTTGTTACTCATACCCTCAATTTGGAAAAAAGTGATTATATTGCCGCCCCTGCAAATCCCAAGAACGTCAAAGTAAATCTGTTTGATTATTGGGTTGAGGAATATGGCCAAAAGCCTACCGAAGAAAATGGCGGCGATATTCTGCAAAAATCAGATTGGCATATCCGCCGCAATGCAGATGCTCTTGGAAATCCCATTCCAGGTGAAACTAATACAGCATATTCTACAAAACAAGATTGGAACAAAGGCATTAACAAAGGGCATTTACTGCTGTTTGGCGACGGCTTGATTCATGCGGGGCTTTGGAATAAAGGTGCTGGACAGAGTACACAATATGGCAATATTCACGCAGGAATGGAGGATATTGTTCAAAAGCGCCTTGGAGAAGACGGCTATCCTGTACTCAATACAGAGGTTGCAAAAAATCAGTTGGAGGACTATGAAAAAATTCGGGATTATCAGCTTGCAGGCACCGAAGAAACTAACCTTGGCACATCTGAAAACGGCAATAAATATGAAGGAACTGACATCTGGAATCTCAGCAAAACCTTGATTGAAGCCAGTGGACATACACTTGACGACATTCAAAATTATAATGAATCATTGAACTATCTTTTTAATCCTAATTTTGAACACGACAACAAGATTTCATATGAAGATATTAGCGGACTGTTTCAACTGGATAATAAGGGATATTACTACTACAATATGCGGGATAACTTCGCAGAGTTAAGCATAGATAGTAACGGTAAAAATCAATTTATCTTGTATAATGCCCCGGCCACCACACGGACAGACGGCACTGAAAGTATCGGAAATTTCTTTCCTTTCAATAAAGGCGCTGAGGTATTCAACGGTCTGGACGAAAATGGGCATCTCACCAGCAGCGTCCCCCCTGCCCGCAACACTATGAATCACCATTTGGGTATGACAGTAGAAGTCAACTTCCGTCAGCCCGAAGGCGGTGAAATCAATATGGGTGCTAATGGAAAGGAGTCAATGACCTTTGAGTTCTCCGGCGACGACGATGTGTGGGTTTTTATTGATGACGTTCTTGTGCTGGATCTGGGCGGTATTCACAGCGAACTCTACGGAACTATTGACTTCAAAACCGGTGAGGTCTTGATAGGCCGTGCATTTGACACCAATGGTATTCCTGAAAACCCCAAAGACCCTACTACTAAGGTTCATGAAACTGACCTCTACAGACTGTTCGAAGACGCTGATGCCGAAGGAACAGTTCAGTGGCGAGATGTCAAAGATGGAGACCCGCGCACCTTCGCCAGCAACACGAACCACACGCTGAAGATGTTTTATCTGGAGCGGGGCAACTACGACTCCAGCTTGGCACTGAGGTTCAACCTCCAGCCCCAGCTCTTCCAGAAGATCAAGAAGGTGGACCAGGCAGGCAAGCCCATCGAAGATGTGACATTTGCGCTTTACGAGGCAGGCAACCCACAAAAAGTCAGCAACAACCCTGACGACATCCTCTGTATGTATACTGACGACAGCTTTACTCTCAAAAATGCGTCTGATAATACAGATAGGAAATTCTACGTGCCGCAAGAGACTGATGCTAAACCTCTGGTAACCCTGAAAACGAACAAGGATGGCACAGTGGAATTCAAAAATGATGACGGTCTTCCTTTCAGCTTTGCGGACAGGGGCGAGAAGTTCTACATTTTGAAGGAAATCAGCCAGCCCGAAGGTTATCGGAGACTTCCGACGCCCATTGTACTCCGCTATGACCCCAAAACCTATATGCTGTCCGTAGCCAACCGCTGGACCACCGGCTCGTATGCCTGCTCCGTGTCCAACGTGATGGGAACTGGCAGCATCACCTATGGAGCCATTGACCCGGACACCGGTTCAGTAGAAGTGGATCTAACGAAACCGCTCGGGCAAGACAAACAGAGCGACGGGCTGATTGTGGCAGTACCCATGTTGAAACAGAAAATACATGAGACATGGGGCGCGTTGTACGGCAGTAATCTTGGCGGTTTCAATATTTGCAAGGTTGAAGATAAAAATACCGGCGACGATAAAAGGCAGGCATGGCGTAACGCGGTACTGGAAGCCGCACTGCGTCAGGTGCAGGAAGGCAACAACGCCTGGTATCTCTCCTGGGACCCGGAGAACCGACGCTTGACAGGCACCCTGGAGGATTTGCCCGGACTTGCCAGCCGCTATGAACTGTTCCATGACAATGACCAGAATTTTGATATGCGGATGGTCTATGCTGTCATTGAGCCTGCCGCACTGACTGAATTAGGTATTACTGCAAAAACAGCCGAGGCGCGATATTCAGCTTTGGAGACATATCTGAAAACTAATAGTATTGATGACACCATCGATAAAATCATGAGCGTCCGCACTGAAAACACCGGCAGCGGCAATGGATTCAGCTTTCTGAGTCCCGGCCAGTTCAACCGGGATTTCCGCTCTCTGATATATATCCCCAACGAACAGCGGGAACTTTGGGTGATGAAGGTGGACCAGGACGGCAAGCCCCTGAATGGCGTTGAGTTTGGGTTGTACAGCGACAAAGACTGCAAAACCCAAGTTGCAGTTGGGAAAACTGGAGAAATTACACTCTCGGACGGTGAAACCACCCAAGACGGTCTGCTGATCTTCTCCCCCAGTGTCGATGCAACAGACGGTCATGCTAAAATCGTATGGGCAGGCAGCGGCAGAGCAAACTACTACCTCAAGGAAATTTCCGCACCTGCTGGTTACGACGTCAACGAAACCATCACGCCCATTGTAGTAGGAACCTACTCTATTTATGCTGACGCTGGCAAAGCAGATAACGGCGTATCTGTAATGGCAGGTGTAGGCCGTCTGACCCAGACCATGCAGCAATTTGCCAAAGAGGGCGAAGTTAATATCACTTTGCGTGACATTACCGCCATCGGGCAGGCGCAGCCCTCCGAAAATGAGTACGTAAAACCTGAGGACTGGGAAGACATGGAGCTTAAGACTACCCTGGAGAACAATCCTGTTAAGCGCTCCATGAACCTCCATTATGGAAAGAACGCCATGGTCAACTACGGACTTCATGATGAAGACGGAGGTCAGATTTATAAGCCGTTCTTTGTCACTAAAGAAGGCTTCATCCGTACCCGAGTGGTGCAAAACGGGACTGCTCATAATGACCCCAGTGATAAAGATTATTTGGCGACGAATAAGGACGACCTTGATGATTTGGACCTTACCAGTCTGTTTAGTCTTCTGAACATAGTGGTAGTCACGGACAAGTCGGAAATAGAGCCGGAAACAGGACAGCTTTCCATCAAAAAGACGGTCATTACAGACGGGGTCCAAACTCCAGAGAATTATACAAAGAATTTTACATTCAAAATCACCCTCACTGATGCCAATGGAAAAGAGTTGGAGGACGAGTTCTACTATTTTTGGGGCACAGACAAAGCGGGAAAGCTGAAGTCCGGAAGCACATTCGTACTCCATCACGACGAACAGATCACCATCCAAGGCTTACCGGCAGGCACGCGGTATAAAGTAACTGAACTGCCTGAAAAAGTTCGAGAATGGATTGTTTATCCTGAATCAGGAGAGATATCAGGTGAAATCAGCAAAAATATCACCGCAGCAGCAGAATTCACAAACACCAAAGTTCCCTGCAAGCTGATGATCAAGAAGACTGTTGAAGGAACCAGTATTGACACAAATCAGGAATTCACGTTTACTGTAACACTAACAAACGAAAGCAACCAGGCTTTGAGCGGTTCTTTCCCCTATACAGGTTCCAAGAGCGGCAAACTCACCAGCGGCGGCACGGTCAAACTAAAGCATAATGAATACATTTTCATTTTCGACCTGCCCGCGGGGACGAAATACGAAGTAAAAGAAACCAGTGTCGAGGGCTATGAAGTCACCACAAACGATGCAAAAGGCAGCATTCCGGAAAATGGTCAGGCAACTGCATCCTTCATCAATACCAAAACAACTCCTCCGACACCCACTCCCCCGACGCCTACCGGCAGCTTGAAAATCAAAAAAACTGTTGCTGGCACTGGAGATCTGGACAGATTATTTACTTTTACTGTTGCCCTGAAAAAGGACGGCGCGGATCTTCCTGGTGAATTTGAATACCAATACAACGACATCAGCAGCAGCGGCAAACTCACCAGCGGCGGCAAGATCAAGCTGAAGCATGGACAAATCGTCACCATCAAAGGACTGCCAATCGGCACAGCCTATACTGTAACAGAAGACGAGGCCAATTCTGACGGCTACAGCACGACTTACAGCGGCGATACGGGTACGATTCAGGAAGACGGCGAAGCAACGGCGGCATTTATCAACAAAGCGGATACGGAAACCCCGCCCGGTCCTAGCCCCAATCCACCCCCACCGAAAACGCCTCCTGAGACCCCGCCGGAAACGCCTCCTGAGACCCCACCGGAAACGCCTCCTGAAACTCCGCCGGAGACGCCTCCCGAAACCCCGCCGGAGACGCCTCCCGAAACCCCGCCGGAAACGCCTCCCGAAACCCCGCCGGAAGTTCCCCCTGCGGCGCCGGAGTATCCCACAGAACTCCCCGATCCCAACGACCCCAATGCGCCAGAGGAAGTCACCATTCTGGAAGACGGCGTACCGAGAACCTACGTGCGTATGTGGGACCCGGAGGAGGAAGAATGGGTCTATGTGCCCGAGGACGAGATTCCTCTTGGGCTGATGGAAGTACCTCCCACAGGTGATTCCAGCCAGCTTGGATTCTGGACGATTCTGGGCGTTATCTCGGCCTGCGCACTGGCGGTCCTGCATCTGGACTTCTTCCGGAAGCGCAAAAACATTCTGCGCAGGAAGTCCTGACGGAAGCGGTACGGGAATTCTGAATCACGCCAAGGGAAAACCGGCGGCAGAATTTCAAAAAAGTTTCAATTCCCCTTCGAAAGAGCTGAAAAGTTTATAAAAGAACCCTGCCCGGCTAAAGCAAAGACACGGGCAGGGTTTTTATTTCACTGTACCGAACCGGAGCACTCACTCCCCGCGCTCTCCGGGGCATTCTCCAGGCGTGCGGAAAGCTGTTCCAGATCCTTCCCGGCCTTGTCCATTGCCAGGGGCAGCTGCGTCAGGTCGACCTCCAGCTTCCGCAGTTCGCCCAGGACATGGATGGCGGCGCTGCCAAAGGTCTCCATCAGGGACTGGTACTGAGTCCGGAAGCCGTCCACAGTCCTGCGCATCTGTTCAGCGGAAGCCATTTCCAGGTCATCGGCACGCTTTCTGGCCTCGCACTCGATGGCCCCCAGGCGTTCCCGGAACTGCGCATATGCCTTCGCGTCAGGCCGCAGGGCTTCGGCTTCAGCCCTAAGGCGGGCCACTTCTTTCTCCATAGCCTGAAGAGGCTCCAGTTTCTGCTTGGCGCTCCGTTCAAAATCCAGCTCCACCTGAAGACTGTCTCTCTGCTCCGTCAGGGTCTTCACCTGCGCCTGAAGCATCTCCGCCTTCTGGACCTGCTCTTCAAGCTGCTTCTGTAACTCCTCTCTCTCGTCCTCCAGCTGCTTCTGCACAGCCGCCGCCTTCTCCGACGCCTGCTCGATGTACCGCACCACATCCTGTTTGTCAAAGCCGCCAAAGGTGACGCTCTTAAACGAATAATTCTCCATAACCCATATTCCTCCTATGTTCTGCCCGGAACTGCGGCCGGTAAAGAATGACAGCGCGCCCTCCTAATGGAAAGATTTTGGGAAAGTACGCAAAGATAGTTACAGTATACAGGAAAGCGCGGAAAAAAGCGAGAATTTTTTGTCTATTTCAGAAGTCTTTTTTCTGAACCGGCGCAGATTTGTGGAAAACGGCAGTTTTTGGGCAGATTGTGTGAAGATTTCCTGTATTTCTTATGCTATTTATGGATTGTTTTCCAGGAATCAGGCGATTATAATAGAAAGCGCTTTGGCAAACGTTTACTATGAGGGTCCTTGTGCCCCAGCCAGCGGAAGAAGAAGAAAAACGGAGGAATCAAAGATGAGCAAAAAGTACTGCTACCTGTTCACCGAAGGCAATGCCGATATGCGGGAGCTCCTGGGCGGCAAAGGCGCTAATCTGGCCGAAATGACCAACATTGGCCTGCCTGTCCCCCAGGGCTTTACCATCACTACGGAAGCCTGCACGCAGTATTACGAGGACGGCCAGTGGATCAACGATGGCATCATGGCCGAGATCATGGAGTATATCACAAAGATGGAGGAGATCACCGGCAAGAAGTTCGGCGACCAGGAGAATCCCCTGCTGGTGTCCGTCCGTTCCGGCGCCCGGGCCTCCATGCCTGGCATGATGGACACCATCCTGAACCTGGGCCTGAACGAGAACGTGGTGGATGTGCTCTCCCGGAAATCCAATAACCCCCGCTGGGCCTGGGACTGCTACCGGCGCTTTATCCAGATGTACTCTGATGTGGTCATGGAAGTGGGCAAGAAGTATTTTGAACAGCTCATTGACGAGATGAAGGAGAAGAAGGGCGTCACCCAGGACGTGGAACTGACCGCGGAGGACCTGAAGGAGCTGGCCGGACAGTTCAAGAACGAGTACAAGAGCAAGATTGGCAAGGACTTCCCCACCGACCCCAAGGAGCAGCTGATTGGGGCCATCAAAGCCGTGTTCCGCTCCTGGGATAACCCCCGGGCAAACGTATACCGCCGTGACAACGATATCCCCTACTCCTGGGGCACCGCTGTCAACGTGCAGTCCATGGCCTTCGGCAACATGGGCGACGACTGCGGCACCGGCGTGGCCTTCACCCGGAACCCCGCTACCGGCGAAAAGAAGCTCTTCGGCGAATTCCTGACCAACGCCCAGGGTGAAGACGTGGTGGCCGGCGTACGGACCCCCATGCCCATCAGCGAAATGGCCGAGAAGTTCCCTGAAGCCTTCGCGCAGTTTGAGAACGTCTGCAAGACCCTGGAGGACCACTACCGGGATATGCAGGACATGGAGTTCACCGTGGAACACGGCAAGCTCTATATGCTCCAGACCCGCAACGGCAAGCGCACCCCTGCCGCCGCGCTGAAAATTGCCTGCGACCTGGTGGACGAGGGCATGATCGACGAGAAGAAAGCCGTTGCCATGATTGAACCCCGGTCCCTGGATACCTTGCTGCATCCCCAGTTTGACTCCGTCGCGCTGAAAAAGGCCACCATTCAGGGCAAAGCTCTGGGCGCATCCCCCGGCGCGGCCTGCGGCAAGATCGTGTTCTCTGCTGAGGACGCCAAAGAATGGGTTGCACGGGGCGAGCACGTCGTTCTGGTCCGGCTGGAAACCTCCCCCGAGGACATTGAGGGCATGAAGGCCGCCGAGGGAATTCTGACCGTCCGGGGCGGTATGACCTCTCACGCTGCCGTTGTCGCCCGCGGCATGGGCAAGTGCTGCGTGTCCGGCTGCGGCGAAATGAAGATGGATGAAGAGAACAAGCAGTTTGAGCTCCACGGCAAGACCTACCGCGAGGGCGACTGGCTGAGCCTGGATGGTTCTACCGGCAATATCTACGACGGCGCCATTCCCACCGTAGACGCTTCCATCGGCGGCGAGTTTGAGCGCGTCATGAACTGGGCTGACAAGTACCGCCGTATGGGAGTCCGCACCAACGCCGACACCCCCCACGACGCTGCCCAGGCCCGGACTTTCGGCGCGGAGGGCATTGGTCTTTGCCGCACCGAGCATATGTTCTTCAGCGAAGACCGCATCCAGGCCATCCGCGAAATGATCTGCTCCGACACCAAGGAAGAGCGGGTTAAGGCGCTGTCCAAGCTGGAACCCATGCAGCAGAGCGATTTCGAGGGCATCTATGAGGCTATGGAAGGCCATCCTGTGACCATCCGCTTCCTGGACCCGCCCCTGCACGAGTTCGTTCCCACGGAGGAAGCTGACATCGTGGACATGGCCAAGGACATGGGCCGCACTGTGGAAGAAATCAAGGCCATTATCGCCGGCCTGCACGAGTTCAACCCAATGATGGGTCACCGCGGCTGCCGTCTGGCTGTCACCTATCCGGAGATTGCCGCTATGCAGACCAAGGCTGTGATTAAGGCCGCGCTGAACGTTCAGGCCCGGCATCCGGAATGGAATCTGACGCCCGAGATTATGATTCCGCTGGTAGGCGAGGTGAAGGAATTCAAATATGTAAAGAACGTGGTCACCGAGACTGCCGACGCGCTGATTCAGGAAGCCGGTTCCAGCCTGAAATACAAGGTGGGCACCATGATTGAGATTCCCCGCGCCGCCTTGACCGCCGACGAGATTGCCAAGGAAGCCGAGTTCTTCTCTTTCGGTACCAACGATCTGACCCAGATGACCTTCGGCTTCTCCCGTGACGACGCCGGCAAGTTCCTGGGTTCCTACTACGACGCCAAGATCTACGAAAGCGATCCCTTTGCCAAGCTGGACCTGCTGGGTGTAGGCCGTCTCGTAGCCATGGCCGCCAAGCTGGGCCGCAAGACCAATGCTGATCTGCACCTGGGCATCTGCGGCGAGCATGGCGCGGACCCCTCCACGGTAGCTTTCTGCCAGAAAACCGGACTGGATTACGTCTCCTGCTCTCCCTTCCGGGTACCCATTGCACGCCTTGCCGCTGCGCAGGCCGCTATCGCTGACCTCAAATAACTTATAAACGTAGTTTCTCCCCGGTCTTTCAATGGACTGGGGAGAAATTTTGTCTTCTGTAGGAATTTACGGCACAGTTCAGCGATTGGCCATTCTGCAAAGGAAATCAGGCTAATTCCCGGCAGAACAAGACGGCCGATCCATAAAAAGGACCAGCCGTCTGCATTTTTGACTTGAGTCCTGCGGAGATTGGAACATCCAGCGTCAAATGGACTGTCCGCTCAATCCTCACAAGCGGCGTTCAGAAGGCGAATCAGCTCCTCCTTACCCGTTCCCTTTTCGGCGGAGAACGGCACCAGAATGTCCTCTTCGTCCAGCGCCAGCGTTTCCCGTATCAAGGCCAACGCTGGCTCTATCTGGCTCTTCTTCAGCTTATCCAGCTTATTGGCCACAATGATTTCCGGACAGCCGCTCTCCAGAAACCAGCGGTGCATAGTCAGGTCATCGATGGTAGGCTTATGCCGGATATCCACAATGAGCACGCCGGCGGTAATATGGGCCTCCTGAAAATAGCTCTCCATCAAACGGCCCCAGCGCTCCTTCTCCGCCCGGGAGACCTTTGCATAGCCATAGCCCGGCAGGTCCACCAGATAGGCGCGGTTATCCACAGAGAAATAATTCACCTGAGTGGTCTTCCCCGGCGAGGAACCCACATAGGCCAGATTCTTCCGATTCAGCAGGCGATTGATCACGGACGACTTTCCCACATTGGACCGCCCCGCAAAGGCAAACTGTGGCTTTCCATCCCAGAAGAACTGCTCCTTTGCGGCAGCGGACCGTGCAAATTCCGCCTTTCCAAAATTCAATGACATAGCTTCTCCTTTTTACAATGCCGCAGGCGTTCCCTTTCCGAAAGCTCCCAGATTGGAGAAAAGGCTGATCTTACTGCGGGAGGGCAGTTTCACCGGCGGGCTTCTGTTTCAGTGTGGGCAGGGCTGCGGATTCCTCCCGAAGCGGTTCCTGTTGGGGGCAAAGGGCTTCGGCAAACACCTGGTCCACCGTCTCCACCGGCACAAATTTCAACGCCGCCCGGACCGTCTGGTCAATCTCTTCCAGATCCCGCACGTTGTCCTTAGGAATCAGCACCGTACCGATCCCATTCCGGAGGGCGGCCATGCTCTTCTCTTTCAGGCCTCCGATGGCCAGCACCCGTCCCCGGATGGTCACTTCACCAGTCATGGCAATCCCCGCCTTAATCTTGCGGTCAGTCAGGGCGGAGAGCATAGCGGTAGTCACAGCAATTCCCGCCGACGGACCATCCTTGGGCACCGCGCTTTCAGGGAAATGCACATGGATATCCTTTGTCTTATAGAACTCCGCCTCAATGCCCAGCACTGCCGCCCGGCTCCGCAGGCAACTCAGCGCGGCCTGTGCGGACTCCTTCATCACGTCGCCCAGATTGCCTGTCAGTTCCAGCTTTCCGGAACCCTCCATGACGTTCACTTCCACTTCCAGCATCTCGCCGCCGCTCTCTGTCCAGGCCAGGCCGTTCACGACCCCGATTTCCTCCCGCACCGTATGCAGCGCCGGCGGATAGGGCTGGCAGTCCAGGAGCCTGGGCAGGTCCGCTTCTGTGACAGTCAGTCGCTTCACGTCCTCTTTCAGCAGGGCCATATCCGTTTTCCGGCACAGCGCGGCCAGACGGCGTTCCAGCTTCCGCACGCCGGACTCCTTGGTATAATCCCGAATCACCGCCCGCAGCACGTCGTCGCTGATACGGAGGGACGTTTTTTTCAGCCCGTGCTCCAAAAGCTGCTTAGGCAAAAGGTGCCGCCGGGCAATCTGGAGCTTTTCCTCATCGGTATAACTGGAAAGCTGAATCACCTCCATCCGGTCCAGCAGCGGCCGCGGTATGGTCTCGGTAGTATTGGCGGTAGTAATGAACATCACCCGGCTCAGGTTCACGGGGACCTCCATATAATGGTCCCGGAAGGCATGATTCTGCTCACTGTCCAAGACCTCCAGCAGAGCGGCGGCAGGGTCTCCCCGGTAATCACTGCCCATTTTATCGATCTCGTCCAGCAGGAGCAGCGGATTCATAGACCCGCCCCGTGTAATGGCGTCAATAACCCGGCCCGGCATAGACCCGATATAAGTCCTGCGGTGACCCCGGATATCGGCCTCATCCCGGACGCCGCCCAGAGATAAACGGGCCAGTTTCCGATTCAGGGCCTTGGCGACGGAGATGGCAATGGAGGTCTTCCCCACCCCCGGCGGCCCCACCAGACAGAGAATCTGCCCCTTGCCATTGGGATTCATCTGCCGCACGGCTATGGTCTCCAGAATGCGCTCCTTCACCTTTTCCATGCCAAAATGCTCTCGTTCCAGCACCTTCCGGGCGGCGTCCACACTGACACGCTCCCGGGTTTCGATATTCCAGGGCAGCTCCAGACACACGTCCAGATAATTGCGGATCACCGAAGCCTCTGCGCTTCCATAGGGCTGACGGGCCAGCTTGTTGACTTCTTTCAGAAGATGCTTTTCCGTCTCTTCCTCCAGACCCAGGGCCGTGATTTCCTCCCGGTAAGTCTCAATTTCATCATCGTCCTCAACGTCTTCCCCGAGCTCATTCTGGAGGACACGAATCTGCGTCCGAAGAATCTGGTCACGCTGGGAGCGCACAAGCTGATCGCGAATCTTGCTCTCCATCTCATGCTCGAAGCCCATCACGCTGCATTCCCGGGAGAGCAGGCCGTTGAGCTTCCGGAGACGGACGAAGGGAATCAATTCCTCCAGGATATCCTGCTTGTCGTTATATTGCAGAGGGATATTCTGGGCGATAAAGTCGGCAAGATAGCCCACGTCCCGGCAGTCCAGAACGGTGGTAACCACCTCGTCGGCCACGCTTCCGGAGAGCTGGGCGTACTCCATAAAGAGGTTCCAGGTTTGACGGAGCAGGGCTTCGGTCCGCGGACTGCGGCGGAAGGCTTCGGACAGAGGCTCTTCCTCCAGCAGGGTAATATTCGCCTGCAAATAGGGTGTGGACTGCCAGAGCCGATGAATTTTGGCACGGTTTCGGCCCTCTACCATGACCCGCACGGCGTCCGAGGACAGGCGGAGGATCTGCCGGACATGGGACAGGGTGCCGATGGGGTACAAATCCTTTTCCTCCGGCGAGTCCACCCCAATCTCCCGCTGGGTCACCAAAAAGACCTCCTGATCAGCGTCCATGGCCCGTTCCAGAGCCGCAATGGAAATCCGCCGTTCCACGTCAAAGGTCAAATTCATATGGGGGAACACGGTCAGCCCGCGGAGGGCCATCACAGGGGTATTCTTCGTAATGGGTTCCATAGGGTTGCTCCTTTCCAGCGCGCCTGCTGTTCCGCTCTTGTTTGACAGGGCAAGAGGAAGGGTTTTTGCGCCCTTCCTCCCCGCTTGTTTATAATGCTCAAGACGCCGGCTTGGAGGGATTTCGACGGTTGCCCTTTCCCTTGCCGGTGTTCAGTTTTACAGAATAACCCACTTTCTCCGGGTCGCGGGTCAGTTCCGGCTCGCCCCTGCCCTCTACGCAGTCCTTTGTAATGACCGCCTTCACGATCGTGGGGTCCGAAGGGATGTCATACATAATCTGAGTCAGCATACTCTCCATGACCGCCCGCAGGCCCCGCGCGCCGATATCCCGAGCGATGGCCTTGTCAGCGATGGCGTCCAGGGCGTCCGGCTCGAATTCCAGCGCAACGCCGTCGTACTCAAACAGCACCTGGTACTGCTTCACCAGTGCGTTCTTAGGTTCTTTCAGGATACGCACCAAATCCTCCCGTTTCAGGGCATTCAAAGGCGCGACCACCGGAAGACGGCCCACCAGCTCCGGAATAATGCCATACTTGAGGATATCATGGGGCTGGACCTCCCGCAGAATCCGGCTCAGGTCCTTATCCTTCTTCCCCTGGACGTTGGCGCCGAACCCGATGCTCTTCTGATCCAGACGGCGCTCGATAATCTTATCCAGTCCGTCGAAAGCGCCGCCGCAGATAAACAGAATATTTTTCGTGTTCATCTGAATAAACTCCTGATGGGGATGCTTCCGTCCGCCCTGGGGAGGAACGTTGGCCACGGTGCCCTCCACGATTTTCAGGAGCGCCTGCTGCACGCCCTCGCCGGAGACGTCCCGGGTAATGGAGGTATTTTCGCTCTTCCGGGCGATCTTGTCGATTTCATCCACATAGATAATACCGTGTTCTGCCCGTTCCACATCGAAGTCCGCGGCCTGGAGGAGGCGCAGAAGAATATTCTCCACATCGTCGCCCACATAGCCGGCCTCGGTGAGGGTAGTAGCGTCGGCGATGGCGAAGGGGACCTTCAGAATCCGGGCCAGCGTCTGAGCAAAGAGGGTCTTGCCCGAACCGGTGGGGCCCAGCATCAGAATATTGCTCTTTTGCAGTTCTACCTCTTCATCCCCGCCGAAGAAAATACGCTTATAATGATTATACACCGCCACGGACAGAGAAACTTTCGCTTCCTCCTGCCCAATGACGTACTGATCCAGGATATCCCGAATCTCCCGGGGAGTGGGGAGCTGGTCGGGCATATCGTCCAGGGGGCCGGGACTCATTGGTTCAAAGCCGTCGTCCAGAATCCCCATGCAGAGCTGCACGCACTCGTTGCAGATCCGCACGCCGGGACCCTGAATCATCCGGTGGACCTGCTGCTCGTGTTTCCCACAGAAGGAACAGCGCAGCGGCTTTCTGCCCTCATCGTTCATGGTGTCACCCCTTCTCTGTTTCGCCTCAGCCCTGGGCCTCCGGCTTCTCTGTCTTATTCACAAGAATCTTATCAATCAGGCCGAACTCCTTGGCTTCCTCGGCGCTCATAAAGTTGTCGCGTTCACAGGCATCGGTGACTTCCTCTACGGACCGTCCGGTATTTTCAGCCAGGATGGTATTCATACGCTTCTTGATAATTTCCAGCCGCTTCAGGTGAATGGCCATATCGGTAATTTGGCCCTTGGTCCCGGCAGAGGGCTGGTGAATCATAATTTCCGCGTTAGGCAGGGCAATCCGCTTTCCCTTGGTACCAGCAGAGAGCAGGAACGCGCCCATGCTGGCAGCCATGCCCACGCAGATGGTGGACACATCGCATTTGACGTACTGCATGGTATCATAGATCGCCATACCGTCCGTAACGGAACCGCCGGGGCTGTTGATATAAAGCTGAATGTCTTTATCCGGGTCCTGGGACTCCAGATACAAAAGCTGTGCCACCACCAGGCTGGCGGTAGTTGCGTTGACCTCTTCACCCAGGAAGATAATGCGGTCGTTCAGCAGCCGGGAGAAGATATCATAGGAACGTTCGCCCCGGTTGGTCTGTTCTACTACATAAGGAACTAAACTCACTTTTTTAACCTCCAGTCTTTTCCCTCCTGGAAGGACTTCCAGGAAGACCCGCCGCGCATAGACGGCACTACAGTTCAACTCAATTTCCTATGATAGCACGGCTGACACCAGGAAGTGTGTCGAATCTGTAAACTGTTCTATGAAAAGATTGCGGTTACTCAGCGTCTTCGGCGGGAGCTTCCTCGGGTTCCACGTACTCGGTAGCCGTCGCGCTGTCCACCACCACGGCGATGGCACGGCTGGTGCATACCTGGTCCCGGACGGTCTCCGGCAGAAGGTATTTCTTCACCAGTTCCACATCCATGCCGATCTGCTTGGACATACGCTCATACTCGGCCTCTACATCCTCGTCACTGGCCTCGATGTTCTCTGTCTTCACAATCTCCGCAACGGCCAGATCCATGCGCACCTGCTGCAAGGCGGGTTCCCGGGCGTCGTCCAACAGCTTGGATTCCTCCATTCCGGTCACCTGCATATACTGCTCGTAGGGGATTCCCTGCTGTGCAATCTGGCTCTTGAAGTTATCCAGGAACTGCCGGGCCTGACGCTCGATCATGGCGTCGGGAACGTCTGTGGTAATGCCCTCGGCCACCTGATTCATCAGTTCTTCCTCGAACTCCCGGTCGACATCCTTCTGACGCTCTTCGGCGATCTTCTTTTTCAGGTCCTCTTTCAGCTCGTCCAGAGTATCGAATTCAGACACGTCCTTAGCGAAATCGTCGTCCATCTCCGGGACCTGTTTTTCCTTCACCTCATGGCACTTTACCTTAAAGACCACTGCCTTGCCAGCCAAGTCCTTATGATAATCCTCGGGGAAAGTAATGTCAATATCCTTCTCATCCTCGGCTTTCATGCCCACGACCTGCTCCTCAAAGCCGGGCACGAAGTTGTGAGACCCCAATTCCAGGCTATGCTTTTCGCCCTTGCCGCCCTCGAACGGCTTACCGTCCAAAAAGCCCTCATAGTCAATGATAGCGATATCTCCCTCTTTGGCTTCCCGCTCCACGGACTCCAAACGGGTATTCCGCTCTGCCATAGCCTTCAGGCGGCGGTCCACGTCCTCATCACTCACTGTAACTTCCCGCTTAGGCGCAGACAAGCCCTTATACTGTCCCAAGGTCACCTCAGGATATACCGGCGTGACGGCCTTGAAGGTAAAGCCCTCCCGGGTACACTCGCCCACCATCTCCACACTGGGATAGCCTACGGGGGCCAGCTCTTTTTCTTTTACTGCTGCATCATAGGCGTCGGGGAACGCAATGTTGATGGCCTCGTCAAAGAGCACCTCCACGCCGTACATTTTCTCAATCATTTTCCGGGGCGCCTTTCCAGGACGGAACCCGGGCAGCCTGAACTGATGGCGCATCTTTCTGTACGCCTTTTCCAGAGCGGCCTCAAACGCTTCGGCCCCTACCTCAATGGTCAGCTCTACCTGGCTCTTTTCTACCTTTTCGCAGCTTTTCACACTCATGATGTTTTTCCTCCGTTCATCCCCGGCTCTCCTGCCGGTGCGAATTTGTATTTTAACAGAAATATTCTGAAATTACCAGCCTTTTTTCCCCTAATCGCAAATTTTTTTCGGGACAAACCCCAAATAGTCGGCAGAAATCAAAGAAAAGGCCGTTTCCCCGCGGATTCCCTCCAAGCGGCGGCGAATCGCGGGACCATGGAGATGCCCGTAACAGCACTGTTTCACGTGGTATTTCTCCAGCAGCGACAGGATTTCCGGGCACTCATAGCCCTGGTACAGCGGCGGGTAATGCAGGAAGCAGCAGACCTGCCTGTCCCCCGCCGCTTTCAGGGAGGCTTCCAGACGGCCGGCCTCCCGATTCAGGACCTTCACATTATGGGCGTCCTCCTCCAGGAACCAGCCTCGGGTGCCGCAGACGGCGTATTCCCCATAGGGCACGCTGTTGTTATGGAGAATGTCCAGCGTATGAATCCCCTTCTCGTCAAAAAAACGATGGAGCTTTGCCGCCGTGGTCCACCAGTAGTCGTGGTTTCCCTTTACGAGATACTTTTTGCAGGGAAAGCGGTCCAGAAACAGGAAATCCGCCTCCGCTTCTTCCAGGCTCATGCCCCACGACGTATCCCCGGCCAGAATCAGCACATCTTCCGCCGTCAGCGCCCCAAGGCTTTCCGCAATCCTGGCCGTGTAGTTCTCCCACGCCGGGCCGAAAACCTCCATGGATTTGTCCGCCGTCAGGGAGAGGTGCAGGTCCCCGATCGCATACAGGGCCATTACACGCCCCTCCCTTCCGGAAAAATTTTTGTTATGCGCCGGTTTCTTCTTATCAAGCACCGCTTGGCCCAAGAATCCATATCTGTCTGCATAACTCCAGCCGCCGCCAGGGATAAGACTCCGATGCCCACAGCCAGCAAAAGAAGCAAAATGCAGATACGGGCGCGCTTTCGCTTGAGCATGGGACGCACCCCTTTATTTCAGGAATTCCAGAACCACGTTATCCATCCCGGCCTTTTCCGCGGTCAGGTCGAAGCGCCGGGACTTACCCTTCAGCGCCGCCAGACGACGGGGCACGGTCACGCCGGTTTTCTTATGCAGCTGGTCCAGAAGCTCCACGCCGTCTCCCGCAGGGGGTTCCCCAACCGCCCGCAGAACGTGGTCGCAGAACTTATAGGGGGACGCGGTGGAGGCAAAGACGGTCAGTGTCATGTCGCCGGTGGCCTGACGGTACTGCTCCATCACGCTGGCAGCTACGGCGGTATGCGTATCAATCAGGTAGCCGTACTCCTTATAATAACGGGCGATGGTCTCAGACGTACCCGCCTCGTCACAGAAGCCGCCCCAGAACTGCTCTGTCAAGGCCTTCTTGATATCCTCGGAGACTTCATACCGGCCATCCTTGGACAGCGCCGCCATATAATCCCGGACCTCCGCGTCATTTTCACCGGAGAGATCAAAGAGCAGCCGTTCCAGATTGCTGGATACCAGGATATCCATAGACGGGCTCATGGTGGTGTGGAAGGGCCGGTTTCTGTCGTAAACGCCAGTGCGGAGGAAGTCGGTCAGCACGTCGTTGCAGTTGGATGCGCAGATGAGCTTTCCGACGGGCAGACCCATGCGTTTTGCGTAGTATGCCGCCAGAATATCACCGAAATTGCCCGTAGGGACACAGAAATTGACCTGATCGCCCATCTGAATCTCCCCATCCCGGAGCAAATCGCAGTAAGCGGAAATATAGTAGACCACCTGCGGCAGAATCCGGCCCCAGTTGATGGAGTTGGCCGATGAGAGGAAGTAGCCCCGGTCCGCCAGCGTCTTCCGGATGGCCTCGTCAGAGAAAATCCGCTTCACACCCGCCTGAGCGTCATCGAAATTGCCCTCCACTGCGCAGACGCCTACATTTTCGCCGTCCTGAGTGACCATCTGGGCCTCCTGCACTGCGGAAACGCCGTCTTTGGGATAGAATACCATGATTTTCGTCTGGGGCACATCGGCAAAGCCCTCCATAGCCGCCTTGCCGGTATCGCCCGACGTGGCCACCAGAATGCAGACCGTCTTATCCTCCCCTGTCTTCCGGAGCGCCGCGGACAGAAGCTGGGGCAGCATTTGCAGGGCCATGTCCTTGAACGCCGACGTAGGGCCATGCCACAGCTCCAGGCAATAGGTATTACCGTCCACCTTCCGAAGGGGCGCGGCGGCGGGATGATCGAACTTGTCCGGGCCATAGGCGTTGTTGGCAAAGCCCAGAAGCTCCTCCTCGCTGTAGTCCGTCAGATAGAGGGCCATGACCTTAGCCGCCCGGGTCTGATAGCCAGCGTCCATCAGGCTCCGCAGAAACGCCTCGTCAATCTGCGGGATGGCTTCCGGCGTCAGCAGCCCTCCGTCCCGGGACAGACCCATTTTCACCGCCTCCGAAGCTGTGATGCGCAGAGTATTGTCCCGTGTGCTGTAGTATCTCATTGCGCGATTCTTCCTTTCTTTTGATGCCTTTTATTCAAATGCGTTCTCCAGATATTCGATCCGAAGGACGCCGCCTGTTTCCTCGAAGACTTCCGCCACATCGAACCGGGCCGGGCAGTCCTCCCCGCTCTCGGCCAGGTACGCCCCGGCAGTCTTCCGTAATTTCTCCTGCTTCCGCCCGTCCACGAACTCCCGCGGCAGTCCAATGGAACCCGGACCCCGGCGCTTGACTTCCACAAAGCACAGCACGCCTTCCGGTGAACGGGCAATCAGGTCCAGCTCTCCACAGCGCCGCCGCCATTGACGTTCCAGTATTTCATAGCCCAGGCTCTCCAGATAACGGGCCGCGAACGCCTCTCCCTGGTCGCCGGATTCCTTGCGCTTCATCCCCGCCGCGCCTCCCATTTTTTCAGGAAGGTCTTCCGATGCGCCGGGCAGGGTCCGTAGATATCCAGCATAGCGAAATGGAGCTTTGTGCCATAACCCTTGTGCCGCGCAAACTGGTACTGCGGATACGCCTGGTCCATGTCTCCCGCGGCGTAACGGTCCCGGCTGACCTTGGCCAGAATCGACGCCGCCGCAATGGATGCGCTCAGACCGTCGCCGTGGACAATGGCCCAATGCGGCACGGAAATCCGATTCCGGCTCCCATGGTCCCGGTTGCCATCGATCAAAGACAGGTCCGGTTTTTTCGACAGCCCTTCGATTGCCCTCTGCATCACCAGCATCCGGGCGTTCAGAATGTCAATCCGGTCGATTTCCTTCGCTTCCACACGGGCCACGTTCCACGCTTCCGCCTGCCCGGTAATCAGCTCATATAATTTTTCCCGCTTTTTTTCCGAAATCTTCTTGGAATCGTTCAAACCCGGCAGCTCCGCATCCCTGGGCAGAATCACCGCCGCCGCGTACACCGGGCCTGCCAGAGGACCCGCCCCGGCTTCATCCACGCCGCACAGCACGCTATAGCCCTCCGCCCAGGCTTCCTGTTCATAAGTCCATAAGTCTATGTAAACCCGCTCCCTTCAACGCCGCACCTGCACCAGAAAGCCCTTTCTGGCAAGCAGCGCCTCAAATTCCCGATAACCCTGCAATATCGCCCGCACCGGCGCCCGTTTACCATCCGGAAACTCGAACACCCAGCCGGACAGCAGCAGCACCGCCCCGGCCTCCAGCTCTCCCAGATTCCGCACCGTCACCCCGCCGGAGCGCAGGTCCTCCCAGCGGTATGAACGGCGGTCCCGGCGGCTCAGAACAAACACCACCATGTTCTCATCATACAGCACACAGCCGGGGCCTTTCCAGAACACGCAATAAGCATAATACACTGAAATCCCGCCCAGCAGAAGCACGCCCAGGGTTTCCACAACGCGCTCCCGGCCGGAAGAAGGTTCCGCCGCTGTCAAAATCACCGACTCGCCCTCCCAGTCCGTCAGCAGGCCCCAGGCGCCAAAAACCACGCAGGCTGTCAGCAGTGCCCAGACCATCACACTGACCACATATGACAGTTTCCCCACGCCTACCCGCTTCATACCGTATCCTTTGGCGGCTCCTCCAACGTAAACCGTCCCAGCTTGCCGCCCCGGAATTCATCCAGCAGGATTTTCGCCATTCGCTCCGTATCTATCTCCCCGCCAGAGATCAAAAATCCACGGCGTTTCCCAGCGCACTCCAGAAGACGATAGCCAAAGGCGATATCGTTGTCTCCGTCCCGTTCCGGCAGCGCCGCCAGCTTGTAGCCCGTCTGAAGCGCCTCTGGATAGTGGCCCGCCAGAAACGCCATCAGATGACAGCCCAGGGTTTCCGTATCCAGAATCTCGTCCTTCACCGCCCCTGTGTAGGCCAGATGCAGGCCCGTCTGTTCATCGTCCAGCTTAGGCCATAGGATTCCCGGAGTGTCCAGCAAATCCAGGGACGCGTCCACGTTCACCCATTGCTTTCCCCGCGTCACACCGGGCCGGTCTCCTGTTTTGGCCGACTTCTTCCCTGCCGCCTTGTTGATAAATGTCGACTTCCCCACATTAGGCACTCCGACCACCATCGCCCGAATGGGACGGCCGGTCATACCCTTCTCCTGCCATTTTGCGATTTGCTCCTTCAAGCAGCTCCGGGCAAGGCTCGTCAGGGTCTGTCCCACATTGCCTCCGGTACGGGAATCCAAAGCCGCCGCCGGCATCCCATGCTTTGCAAAGTAATCACACCATACCCGGTTCATCTGCGGGTCCGCCTGGTCCGCCCGGTTCAGGATCATCATCCGAGGCTTTCCGGCACAGATGGCGTCGATATCCGGGTTCCGGCTGGACGCGGGAATCCGGGCGTCTGCCAGCTCCACCACGATATCCACATACTTCAAATCCGCTTCCATCTGCCGCCGGGTCTTGGTCATATGTCCGGGATACCATTGAATATTCATCTCAGTCCACCCCTCCAATCCGTCCAAAATCCCGCCTGCCAGTTTCCTCTGACGCGCCGGGGAACAGCAGTATTTTTGCTTTCCCGGCAATATACCGCACGTCTACCGTTCCCAACCGGGCGTCACGGCTGTCAGTGCTGTGATTGCGGTTATCGCCCATCACAAAAACGCTTCCCTCCGGCACCCGCAGAGGGAATTCCATCCCCTCCTCGCGGTAGGTCGGCTCATTCACGTAGTCCTCCTGCAAGCGCTGGCCGTCCACGTAAACCGTCCCTGTACCGAAATCGATATCCACCACCTGTCCTTCGGTGGCGATCACCCGCTTGATAATCTGATTGAGCTGGAGGCTTGTTTTTTGCAGCACCACGATATCCCCCGGCTGAAACTCCCCGCACAGGGGTCTGCTGACCACCAACAGCAAATCCTGCTCCTGGAGGCTGGGCAGCATCGAATGGCCTCTCACCACGCTCAATCGAAACACAAAGGTAAACAGAAGCATCATCAGCAGAATATTCTTAATAAAAACCTGCAAAGCCTCATAATACCCCTTAGCCTTGGCATTCTCTTTTTCTTCCATCTGGTTTCTCTCCGGCCCGCGCCCTTCTCAGCAGAGCGAGCCAATCCGGTTCCACTCCCGGTCTTCCAGGCCCGCCGTCTCGCCCGGAACCAGCAGAAATACCGCCCGTCCGATCAAATTCCTGGTATCCACTGCCCCCAAAAGCGGGTCCCGACTATCCCGGCTGTCATTTCGATTGTCCCCCATCAGGAACACACAGCCCTCCGGCACCGTCAGCGGGAACTCCGTGCCCTCCGACAGATGGGTTTCCTCCCGGATGTACGGTTCTGACAGTGCCGTGCCGTCCACTGAAACAACTCCGTTGACGAAATCCACATCCACCGTCTGGCCCTCCGTGGCAATCACCCGCTTTACAATTGGCTCCCCGTTCTCAAACGACGCCTTTGCCGCGATCACGATATCACCCTGTCTGTACTCCCGGCATAGAATCCCATTCACTACCAGCAGCATATCTCCATTTTGCAGCGTCTCCCGCATGGAAGCGCCCGACACGCCTACGATCCGCACGCCGAACGTAAACAAAAGCACCGCCGCCAGCACGGAACACACCAACGCCTGCACCCATTCGTAGACGCTCCGGCCCGGCTGACGCTCTTCCTGCTTCTCCTGTTTTTCCTCCATGCTTTCCTGCTCGTCCATCGCTCCAGCCTCCTCTTCTCCTCAATTCTTATCAGTATACCAAATATCTCCCCGAATCACAACCCGTTCCGCAAATATTTCTGTCTTTTATACAAGAAAAAAGAGAGGCAGCCGCGCCCCTCTTTTCATCCTGCTTAGAGCTTTTCCTTGATCTTGGCACTCTTGCCCACACGTCCCCGGAGGTAGTACAGCTTCGCACGACGGACCGCGCCGTTCCGCACAATCTGGATGGTGTCGATAGAGGGAGAATGCAGCGGGAAGACCTTCTCCACGCCCACGCCGTAAGAGATCCGGCGCACCGTGATGGTTTCCTCAATGCCGCCGTGCTTCTTTGCGATGACCACGCCCTCGAAGACCTGGATACGCTCGCGGGAACCTTCCTTGACCTTTACGTGTACCCGGACGGTGTCGCCAATCTGCACTTTCGGCATTTCCTTTGACAGGGCTTCTTTGTTCAGCTCTTTAATGAGATCCATTGTGATTTCCTCCTGTTTTATAGGCGTTCTTAACTGTTTTTCCTCTCCGGAATCTTGTTTACAGCAGAGGACCGCCCTTTTGTAGCCCGTACAGCATACCACACTCTGCCAGGGATTGCAAGGATTTTCGGAAACTTTTTTGTCCTTTTTCCGTCCTGCCGGGTCTTTTGGGCGTTTTATGGAAGAATCACCGGGCTTTTTGCAGGCGGCTTCCGGAAAAATGACGAAATTTCAGGGTCCGGGCCGCCCGCAACGCCCTGAAAATTTCTGCCCTGCCATCCCAGCCCTGAACTGCCCGCAAGCGCTTCCGCCGTTCCTTACGTTTCCGGCAGCTCTCCCCTTCGCTCCGGGCTGTTCTGGAAGCTCTCCGGGTCAAAACGGCAGAACCATTCCACCTGGGGATAACAGGGATACGCCGTCAGATCATGCCGTACCGCAATCCCTTCCGCAAGCAGGAAATCCCTCGTTCCGTCCTCGTACACGTCCTCCTCATAGACCGTCACCGGCAAGCCCTCATACAGCGTCACAGGCCGTCCCCGTGAATCCAGCCGTGTGCCGCTCTGGGACAGCATCACCAGGTCCCGGTCTATCAGCTCGTTGAAATCCACCGAAAACCAGATTCTTTCCATAGACCGCCCTCCTTTCCGTCCCTCCGACGCCTTATTTTAATCCGGAAACCCGTTTGCTGCAAGACCTTTTTACTTTTTCTTGACTTTTCCAGCCAAAGAGGGGATAATGTCTAGTATTCTGATTTCTATCACGATGGCTCCGCCGTACCCGGGGCCTGACGCCTGGAGGTTTCTTATGACACTTGACACCCGCTTCTTTGAAGAGATGGAGGCCCGTATTCCCAAGGGCAAGGTCCGTACCCGCTTCGCCCCCTCCCCCACCGGCTATATGCACGTGGGCAATCTCCGTACCGCTCTCTATACTTGGCTGATCGCGCGCCATGCCGGGGGAACGTTCATCCTCCGCATTGAGGACACCGACCAGGGCCGTCTGGTGGAGGGCGCGACTGATGTAATCTACCGTACCATGACCGAGTGCGGCCTGACCCATGACGAAGGCCCGGACGTGGGCGGTCCTGTGGGTCCTTACATTCAGTCGGAACGCCGGGATCTGTACGGCAAATACGCCCATCTGCTGGCGGAAAAGGGCGCGGCTTACTACTGCTTCTGTGAGAAAACCGAGTCCGAGGAAGACGCAGGGGACTTCAACCGCGCCGCCGACCCCTGCCGCGATCTGTCCCCGGAAGAGGTGCAGGCCAAACTGAACGCCGGTCTGCCTTACGTTATCCGCCAGCGTATCCCTCAGGAGGGAACCACCACCTTCCATGATGTGTCCTTCGGCGAGATCACCGTGGAAAACAAAACCCTGGACGATCAGGTGCTGCTCAAGCGGGACGGCCTGCCTACCTACAACTTTGCCAACGTCGTGGATGACCATCTGATGGGTATCACACACGTGGTCCGGGGCAGTGAATACCTGTCCTCCGCCCCCAAATACAACCTGCTCTATGAGGCGTTCGGCTGGGAGATCCCTACCTATGTCCACTGCTCTCCTGTCATGCGGGACCAGCACAACAAGATGTCCAAGCGCCACGGCGACCCCTCCTACGAGGACCTGATCGCGCAAGGATACCTGACCCCTGCCGTGCTGAATTATGTGGCCCTTCTCGGCTGGGCGCCCAAGGGAGAGCTTTCCGAGCAGGAGGTCTTTTCCCTGGCGGAGCTGGTGGACGCTTTTGACATCGCCGGCATCTCCAAATCCCCCGCCATCTTCGATATCGAAAAGCTGACGCACTTCAACGCCCTCTACCTCCGCGCGCTCTCCCCTGAGGACTTCGCTGAAACCGCAGAGCCTTATATCCGTCAGAGCGTCAAAAACCCCGCCATTGACGCCGCCGCCATTTCCGCCCTCTTGCAGGCCCGCTGTGAACGGCTGACCGATATCCCGGAAAAGGTCGACTTCTTTGACGCCCTCCCGGATTACGACACGGCCCTCTTTACCAACAAAAAGTCCAAGACCAATCCGGAGGTCTCCAAAGCCATGCTGGAAGCCGCCGTTCCCGTCCTGGAAGCCCTCCCCGACTGGACCCAGGAAGCCATTCATGACGCCTTGATCGGCCTTGCCGTGAAGCTGGAGGTCAAGAACGCAACCTTGATGTGGCCCGTCCGAATCGCAGCCGCGGGCAAACAGGTCACTCCCGGCGGCGCGGTGGAAATCTGCCAGATCCTTGGCCGGGACGAAACTGTCCGCCGTCTGAAGCTGGGCCTTGCGCGGCTGGAATCCTGATTGACCCTGTTTCCCTTTTTTGTAATTTTTGATATTTTAATAAAGGACTGGTTTTTTCAAATGAGTAGACTTACCATCCCCTCCGATTACCGGATGCCCTTGAGCAACAACGAGCTTCAGCAGGCCATTGAGCTGATTCACAACGATTTTCAGCATAATCTGACCATCCGCCTGAATCTCCACCGGGTCTCCGCTCCCCTCTTTGTGGACGGCCGTACCGGTCTGAATGACGACCTGAACGGTGTGGAACGTCCCGTCTCCTTCGATATCCCCGATGTGGGCGCGGATGGTCAGGTGGTCCATTCCCTGGCCAAGTGGAAACGTCTGGCCCTCAAGCGCTACGACTTCCCCGCCGGTATGGGCCTTTACACCGATATGAACGCCATCCGCCGGGACGAAATCGTTGACAACCTCCATTCAATCTACGTGGACCAGTGGGATTGGGAAAAACATATCAATCCCGGGGACCGGAATCTTCAGTACCTCAAGGATACCGTCCGGGCCATCGTGGGGGCCATCTGTGATACAGCCTCCGCTCTCCGGAATCACTACCCCGTTCTCTCCTTCCGGCCTGACCGCGACGTCTATTTCATCACCACCCAAGAGCTGGAGGACCGGTTCCCTAACCTGACCCCCTCTGAACGGGAAAGCGAAATCTGCCGCGCTCACCGCACCGTCTTTCTGATGCAGATCGGCAAGACCCTGCAATCCGGCCAGCGCCACGACGGACGCGCGCCTGACTATGACGATTGGGAGCTGAACGGCGACATCCTGATGTGGAATCCCGTCCTCCGGAAGGCGTTTGAGGTCTCCTCCATGGGTATCCGCGTGGACGCTCCCGCCCTGGACCGCCAGCTGACCGCCTCCGGCTGCGAGAACCGCCGGGAGCTTCCCTTCCATCAGATGCTCCTGAACGGCCAGCTTCCCCAATCCATTGGCGGCGGCATCGGGCAATCCCGGCTCTGTATGCTGCTCCTGGGCGCTTGTCATATCGGCGAGGTCCAGGCCAGCCTCTGGGATCACGATACCCTGACGGAATGCGAACAGGCGGGAATCACGCTTCTGTAACCAAGATTCCCTTTACAGGCGCGGCATCTCATTCCATCGGCCGCCTGACAGCCTGATTCCCTTTACATCTTCTCATTGCGCAAAAACACGTCCCATTGACCGGCTCGATTTTCTTCGGTCAATGGGACGTTTCCTTATGCAGTTTTCCCGGAAATCAGGCCAGAATGTCAGCCGCCAAAGCATCTGCAAGCGCATCCAGGCCGGAACGGTCCTTTACGGTGGATTTCAGACTGACCGTGTTCTCCAGCAGCTTCATGTCCTTCATGCCGCCAAGAAGCTCCGTCATCTGCTTCCCTGAAACCGCCGCCCAGCTGCCGTTTTCAATCAGCGCCGCAGTACGGTTCCGCAGGCCGTGGGACTTCAAATCACGCAGGAAATTGTCCATGGGCGTGTAAATCTCAGCGTTATAAGTAGCCGATGCAAACACAAGATGACTGCACCGGAATGCTTCCGCGACCAGTGTGGAAACATGGGTATAGGAAACGTCATAGAGCGCAATCCCCTTCACGCCCTTGTCCGCCAAACGCGCCGCCAGAATCTCTGCCGCGTTGACCGTATTGCCGTAGATGCTCCCCACAAAGATGGCAGCGGCGCGGTCCTCTGGTGTGTAGGTGCTCCAACGCTGATATTTCTCCACAAACCAGCCAATCCCCTCCGCCTTCCGCCAGACGGGACCATGAAGCGGGCAGACATAGGCGATCTCCAGCCCCGCCGCCTTTTTCAGAAGACTCTGCACCTGCGCGCCGTACTTGCCTACAATATTGGTATAGTAGCGCCGGGCGTCCTCCAGCCAAACGGTCTCGAAATTCACTTCATCCGCAAAAATATTGCCGTTCAGCGCCCCGAAGGTCCCGAAGGCGTCGGCAGAGAACAGAATCTTCTCCGTTTCCTCATAGGTCACCATTACCTCCGGCCAATGTACCATGGGGGCCATAACAAAATGGAAGGTCCGGCGGCCCGTATTCAGCACATCCCCTTCCTTTACCGCAATCGTCCGGCCGGTCAGGTCGCAGTCGAAAAACTGGCCGATCATTCCAATAGCCTTGGCGCTGGCAACGACCTTGGCTTCCGGATAGCGGCGCAGAACCTCTCCCAGCGTGGCGGAGTGGTCCGGCTCCATATGGTTCACGATGATGTAATCCAGCGGCCGGCCCTGCAAGCCCTCGGCAAGATTTTCGAAAAACTGCCCGCTGACCGCACTGTCCGCCGTGTCCAGCAGTACTGTCTTCTCGTCCAGCACCAGATAGGAGTTATAAGAGACGCCCCGGGGAATCGGGTAAACGCTCTCAAACAGGGCGAGACGGCGGTCGGAAGCACCCAGAAACAGGACCTCCGGCGTAATGGTTCTTATACAGTGCATAGTTTGTTTCCTCCTTGGTTTGAGCTTTATCCAAAGGTTAATCTAACGCACTTTTCCGCGCTTGTCAAGTATTTATCAAAAAGAACGCTCAATCTTCCAGATTCAAAAAACTACAGCTGTTCTGCCATTCTGCCTCTCATTCCGACGGCTCCACTGTAAAACTGACGCTTCCTCTTGCCTTCCTTCCATCGACATGGACCGTATATGTCCCCGCTTCCGGCGTAACGTCAAAAACCAGATCGCCTTTCAGATCTCCGTCCTCATAGACAGGAGCTTCATCGTCTTTCTGTATCACCACTGACAGACTGCCCTTCTCCACGCTGATTTCCGCATGAAGATGTTCGCCCTCTCCTATGGTCAGGTTTTGTTCATCTTCGCGGTTCAGCGTCTTGAATTCCATCGTCAGTTCGCTCTCGTTTCCAAGGCGGCTCCCGTCAAAGTCCGCGCCTCCGCAGGCTGTCAGAGCCAAGGCCAGCAGCAGGACACAGCAGATAATACGATTCATCACCCCCACCTCCTACTCTATAAACTGTTCCGGATTCCGCAGAGTCTCCGCTGTCTCCGCCGGAACGCTGATGGAAAAGGTCAGAAATTCTCCCAGGTCCACCCCCATAAAAGACGGCAGGTCTTCCAGAATCTTCATGGTCACCACATCCTCCGACGCGGAAACCGTAAAGCGCGCCAGGTTTTCATACTCCCGTTCCGCCTCCGGGTCCTGTCCCGCAAGCAGGGTCTTCTCCTGACAGTAAATATAACTGTATGCCGCTTCGCCGGGGTCTTCTGTTTCCTCCAGGCCCCAACTGCCGTCGTCACTCAGCACGCCGTCCAAAGACTTGACCTGCGCTTCGTCCTGAACAGTACCGATTTCCTTGTCCTCACCGTCCAGTATTTTCCAATAGTGGTCCTTTCCGTCTTCGATTGTCCATCCGTTCTTGTGCTCCTGTTTCCAAGCGTCCCAGTCCTTTGCCGCTTCCTCCATGGCCTCGTCCCGCTCCTTCTGCATCTCGTCCATGGATTCATCCCAGTCTTTCCGGAACTCCGGGTCGTTGGGCGAGGTTACCTGGCAGCCCGTCAACAGCGCCGCCGTAAGGGTCAGGACCGCAAAAATGACGGCCAGTTTATGTACGTTTTTCATACAAACTCCTTTACAACAGATGGATGACCCCCATTGTCACTGCCGTAGTGATGGCCGCTGCCGCCAGAAGCCCCGCGAAAATTGCAGGCATCGCATGGCCGATACGGATATTCAGCACTGAAGCCACCAGCGCGCCCGTCCAGGCTCCCGTTCCGGGCAGTGGGATGCCTACCAGGACAGCAAGGCCCAGCAGTCGATATTTCCGCACCAGACGGCCTTTCAGATGGGCCCGGCGCTCCAGCCAATCGATTTTCGGCCCGAAAAACGGCGTGTGCCGCAGCCAGTCCGCAACCCGGCGGGCCAGCAGGATAATCAGCGGCGCCGGGGCCAGATTCCCTGCAATCGCGGCGGCACAGGCAACGGCAGGGTGCAGTCCGGCGGCTATCCCCATGGGTATCGCGCCCCGCAGCTCCAGTACCGGCACCATGGCTACGCCAAAGGTCATCAGCAGTTTCCCTATCATCGTCTCTAAAAATGGCATTGCTCTCCTCCATAACAATCCGTAAACGGTGCTATGGATAGTTTACTCCAGGTTAAGCCTTCTTTTCAAGAAGAAAGTAGTAATTCCATAAAAAATTGCGCCGTAGATCACCGTCCCGGCAATCAGCATCAGCATTCCCACGTGTACGGCCACAATCGGCGTGGGACTCCAGCGGTTCATGAACCGGAAGAAGCCGAATCTATCCGCCGACACGAAAAACGCGCCTGTCGCAAACTGCATCACAAACTGAATGGCAAAGAAGCATCCGACGGACGTAAGGAGCTTGTGATTCGCAAAGCTGTGGCCTACTGCAAGGGCCGCGTAAAACTGAAGGGAAAACGCCGCCATTGCCAGGAAGATCAGGGCAATCCCCTCAATCAGAACCACCACGCCGTTCACCGCCTCTCCTGCGTTCAGCTTCAGGAAGCCATGCAGAAGTTTCAGCAGCTCGTTAAAAAACTCCGAAAGAAAGCCCACGTCGTAGGCCACCACCATAGCGGAAATAATAATCGCCAGAATCGTCAGAATAAACCAGACCGTGGAGACAATCAGCTTCGCCCAGATGTGCTGATGGATTGATACAGGCAAAGTCATCATCAGGTAGCCCTCGTCCTGCAAAAGATTCTTGTAAAACCTCTGAATCATCAGCAGAAACGCCAGCAGACAGGCTCCCGCAATGGCAAACCCAAAGGCCATCACCACCAGCACCGCCAGCGTGTCCAGAATCCAATAGCTGCTCCCTATCAGACCCCGGCCGCTGATGTTTGCTCCTACCGCCGTCACCAGAAGAATCAGGTACATGGGCAGCATAACCCGTCCCGTGGCCCGGAATTCGTGTTTTACCAGTTTTCTCAGCATTTGAATACCTCCCGGAACAGGGCGTCCACGCTCATACCCTTTTCCTCCCGGATTTCATCCACGGAGGATTGCAGCACAACCTGGCCCTGATTGATAAAAATAACATCGTCCAGCACCTTCTCCACGTCGGCGATCAGATGGGTGGAGAGAATCACCGCAGCGTCAGGATTGTAGTTCCCGATAATCGTGGAGAGAATATAATCCCGGGTCGCAGGGTCCACGCCGCCGATGGGCTCATCCAGAAGGTACAGTCTCGCGGCGCGGCTCATGACCATAATCAACTGGACTTTCTCCCGAGTACCCTTAGACATTTGCCGGATGGACTGTCTGGGCTGAATATTCAGGTGCTCCAGCATCTCTATTGCGGCGTCCCGGCGGAAATCTGCGTAAAAATCGCCGTAGAAGTCCAGAAGCTGCACCGCCGTCATCCAAGTAGGTATGGCGGTCCGCTCCGGGAGATAGCTGACCTGCGCCCTGCTCTCCCGTCCCGGCGCGAAACCGCAGACGCTGATATAGCCCGCCTCCGGTGTCAGAAGCCCGTTGGCTACCTTAATCAGCGTTGTCTTTCCGCTTCCATTGGGCCCCAGCAGACCCACAATCCGTCCCGGTTCTACTGTCAGGCTGACACGGTCCAGGGCCGGAATCCGTCCGTAAACCTTGCACAGCTCTTTACATTCCAGTACCGGCATATTCCTTCTCCTCCTCCAACTCCTGCCGCAGCAGGGCTATGATTTCTTCACGCTGGAATCCCAAACGCAGCATTGCCTCCAGAAACGTTTTGATGTGCCGCTCTGCAAGGCTCCGTTTTGCCCGGCGGATCATCTCCTTGTCCTCTGTGACAAACCTTCCCGCAGTCCGCTGGCTGTATACCAATCCGTCCCGCTCCAGCTCTGCAAGGGCCCGCTGCATCGTGTTGGGATTCACCCCCGCCTCCGTAGCCAGGTCCCGCACCGACGGAAGACGCTCCCCAGGCGGAAACACTCCTGCCACGATGCCTACCTTGATCTGCTGAATCAACTGCGTATAGATGGGCGCGTCATTGGAAAACTCCCATCTCATGGCTGCACCTCCTTGTGTTCCGTTGTCTTAGGTACTTAATACAATAGCATAAATTTCAGATTTGTCAAGAGCTTTTCAAAAATTTCCCCAAAAAAACAGGAGTCAGGAACCGTCAAAGCAGTCCCCAACTCCCAATATACAGGAATCCGTCGCAATCAGAACTCGCTGAAAAACGAAAATTCCGAATTCCTCATTCAATCAGCGGTCCTTTTTGCCGAAGAGTCCACGGAGAAAGCCGCCCTTTTCGGATTTGCCGGAGGTCTTGCCCTTGTTGGTTTTGGGAAGAACCTTTCCTTTGTCAGGCTTCACGTTCTTTCCCTCAAAATTCAGGCTCTTCTTATCCTCCGGCAGCGTCCCCAATTCCAGTCGCTTTACGGCTTCCACGGCCTCCTTGTATTCCTGCTCCGCCGCCTGCCGGTACAGATGCAGGGCACGGTCCAGATCCTTCTCTACGCCCTTGCCGTTCTCAAAGCACCATCCCAGCAGATACTGTGCCCGCGGCATTCCCTGCTCCGCCGCCTGCGTATACCACCGCACCGCCTTCTCCCAGCTCTGCGGCACGCCTTCGCCGACCTCGTACAGGTAGCCCAGGTTGCACGCGCCTGTCCGGTCCCCCTGCTCCGCTGCACGGCGATACCAATCCGCGGCGGCTTCAATGTCCTGTTCCACGCCTCTGCCGGATTCCAGGCAGTAACCGTAATTGCACTGCGCACGGGGATAGCCCTTCTCTGCCGACTTGCGATACCATTCCGCCGCAAGCGTCAGGTTCTTCTCTACGCCCCGGCCCTCATCGTACATATAGGCAAGGTTGCACTGTCCCACGACATCGCCCTTCTCTGCGGCTTTCCGGTACAGCTCCGCCGCCTTTTCCAGGTCTTCCTCCACGCCCTCGCCAAACTCGTAGCAAATGCCCAGATTGCAGAACGCGCGGGGATATCCGGTTTCCGCGGCTTTCTGGTACCATTCCACGGCGGCCTGCAAGTCCTTCTCTACGCCGTCGCCATTCTTATAGGAAACGCCCAGGCAGAACATCCCGCGAGGGTCGCCCTGCTCCGCCGCCTTGCTGTACCAATGGAACGCCCGGGTCGGGTTCTCCTCTACGCCCTTGCCGCACTGATAGCACCAAGCCAGATTGCACTGCGCGCGGGGGAAGCCTTGCTGTGCCGCGGCGCTGTACCACTTCACAGCCATCTCCCAGCTCTGCTCCACGCCCCGGCCCGATTCGTACATAAAGCCAAGGTTGCACTGTCCCGGCACGTTGCCCATCTCCGCCGCCTTCTGATAGAGTTCTACAGCCTTCTTGTAATCCTGCGGCACGCCCTCGCCACGCTCGTAGCACACGCCCAGGTCACAGGTAGCAGGCGCGGAACCGGCATCCGCCGCGCGCTGATACCATTTAGCAGCTTCCTCCGCGTCTGCTTCCACGCCAATGCCATAATCATACGCCCGCGCCACGCTGAACAGACCCCGGGGATCGCCCTGCTCCGCCGCCTTCCGATACCACTTGTAGGATTCCTTCAGATCCTTCTGCACGCCCTTGCCGTACTCGTAGCACCACGCCAGATTGCACTGCGCACGGGGCAAATCTCCCTTTGCTGCCTTCCGATACCAGTCTGCGGCCAGCTCCCAGCTCTGGGGCACTCCCTCGCCGGTTTCGTACATATAACCAAGACAGCACGCACCGTCCTCATCGTCCTGCTCCGCCGCTTTCCGATACCACGCGGCGGCTTCCTCCTTGTTTACCGGCACGCCGCGGCCCCGCTCGTAGCAAAGCCCCATGCAAAGCTGGCCGCGGGGATATTCCTGGTCCGCCGCTTCCCGGTACAGCTTTACCGCCATAGAATAGTCACGCTTGACGCCCTCGCCATGCTCGTAGCACCACGCCAGATTGCACAGCGCACGGGGATACCCCTTCTCCGCAGCCTGACGATACCATTTCACTGCTTCCTCCCAGCTCTGTTCCACGCCCCGGCCAGCCTCGTAGCAGAAGCCCAGGCAGCACATCCCCGGCACGTTTCCGCGTTCAGAAGCAGAGGTATACCATTTAATTGCCTGTTCCAGGTCCTCCTCCACGCCCGAGCCAAACTCATAGCACCGGCCCAGCTCCGTCATCGCGCCAGGATAACCCAGTTCCGCGGCAGAGCGATACCATTTTGCCGCCAACTCATCATTTTGTTCCACACCGGCGCCTCTGCGGTACGCTTCCGCCAGGAGAAACTGCGCTCGGGGAAAACCCTCCTCCGCGCCCTTCAGGAAACACTTCAGCGCCTTGTCAAAATCCCGCTCCACGCCGATGCCGTATGTAAAGCAGTACCCCAGATTCGTCAGCGCCGGCATATACTCCTTATCCGCCGCCTGCATATAGAGCATCACCGCCTGTTTCGGGTCCGCTTCCACGCCGATGCCCGCTTCAAAGCACCAGCCCAGATTCGTGATGCCCAAGGAGTCGCCCATAGCCGCGGCCTGCTGGTAACACGCCAGGGCGTCCAGCTCCCGTTTCTCATCCACTGCCTGATTTCCAAGGCTTACCCAGTCACCCGCGGTCAGCTCCTCTTCCGTCAGCGCCGTGAAAAACGTTCCCCCGCAGCGAGGGCATACATCCGGCTCCTCCTCTGCTATAAAGCCGCAGTCCGGATTCTCACAACGATAATAGTCCATTCTTCTTTACCTCCTATGCTTCGCCTCCGCCGCTGTCTGCCGCGAACGCGTTATATACTTCTGTAAACATATGGGCCTGTCCATGGCTCTTATAACCCGGAAATGTGTCCAGCTGTACGCCGTGGATTGCCCGGAACATACTCTTCTCTATATTCGGATTGGTCTTCTTCAACGTCCGTAGAAGGACCTTCATCTCCTGCCGCTTGCTCTCGCCGATACCGTCCCCGGAGGCGTCCCGGGCTTCCGTGAACCGGCAGGCGCATTGCAGAAACCGCAGTTGATTGTAGTTCTTCCAGGCGATGATTGCGTCTTCGTGTACGCAGTACAGGGGACGGATCAGCTCCATGCCGGGGAAATTCTTACTCCGGAGCTTCGGCGGCATGGCCTGTAACTGGGAGCCGTAGAACAGCCCCAGCAGCGTTGTCTCCAGCACATCGCTGTAATGATGCCCCAAAGCAATCTTGTTGCAGCCCAGCTCCCGCGCCTTGGCATACAGACAGCCCCGACGCATCCGGGCGCAGAGATAGCAGGGATTTTTGTCCACCTGTACCGTCACGTCAAAAATATCGCTCTCAAATATGGTCACCGGTATCCCCAGCGCCGCCGCATTTTCCTCCAGCAGCCGCCGGTTCGCCGAATTGTAGCCCGGGTCCATTACCAAAAATGTCAGCGCAAAGGGCCGGTCCGTATGCCGCAAAAGCTCCTGCATCAGCTTTGCCAATACCATCGAGTCCTTGCCGCCGGAGACGCATACCGCTATGTGGTCACCGGCTGATACCAGCTCGTACCGCTGTACCGCCGCTATAAACGGATTCCACAGCGTCTTCCGGTAGGTCTTAATCAAGCTCCGTTCCGCCGTCTCCTGAAATGTCAGTTCCCTTGCCATCAGCACGTCTCCTCTCTCTTTCGCGCCCGCGCTCAGAGCCAGATGGCCCCCAGGCGGAAAATGGAGGCGCACACTCTTCTGTACCAGGGGCGGCCCTCCCAGTCCTCCATGGTGTACAGCCGGCTTTGGGCGATAATCCCATCCATATCCTCCAGAAGCTCTTCTACTACCGGCATATGATACAACAGAACGCCACATTCGTAATGCAGCTGAAAAGTCCGGTAATCCATGTTGGTGCTGCCGATCAGCGCGGTTTCCCGGTCGGCCATGACGCTCTTGCCATGAAGAAAGCCGGGGGAGTATTTGTAAATCTTCACGCCGTGGGACAGCAGCTCGCCCCAGTACGTCTCCGCTACCATATAGGTAAACTTATGATGGTCCGGTATCCCGGGAATGCAGAGGCGCACGTCCACCCCCGCGTCCGCCGCAATACAGAGGGCCTTCTGCATGGATTCCTCTACGGCGTAATAAGGCGTGGTGATATAGAGCATTTTCTTTGCGGAGGAAATCAATTGCAGATAGGTTTCCTCAATAGGGTTATCAGGATTATTCAGCGGGCCGTCGGTAAAGGGCTGGCAGAATCCCTCGCAGGGCGGCTCCTCATGACGGGGGCGGTAGTAGTCGTCCTCGTTGGCAAAAGTCCCTCCCATCATTTTCCACATCTGCATAAACTGCGTGGCAAAGCCCCAGACGCCTTCACCCTGAATCCGCACCGCGCTGTCCTTCCAATGGCCAAAGCGCTCTATCAGGTTGGCGTACTCGTCAGCGATGTTGATCCCCCCGGTATACGCATACTGCCCATCAATCACGGCAATCTTCCGATGATCCCGGTAGTTGAAATAAATACGGCTGACGTAGCGGTGAACGGGGTTGAAATCCTTGATCTCAATGCCGGCCTTCTGTATCTCCTGGAGCATCCCGCCGGTCATACGGGTCAGGTTGCCGAAGTCGTCAAAGGTGATATAGACCTCCACCCCGGCGGCGGCGCGCTGTTTCAGGACTTCAAAAATCCGGTCCCAGAGCTGTCCCTCCGCCAAAATATAGTACTCCAGGAAGATATAGATTTCCGCCTGTTCCAGATGGGCAATCAGGTCCTCAAAAAACTCCGCGCCCTCCGGAAAATACTGTGCGCCGGTATTCTTGTACAGCAGGAAGCCTCGTTTTTGCAGATACGCGGCCAGGCGTCCCCAGGCAGGCGAACGGCGCCGGAGAGCGGACAGGTTTCCCTCGCTCTCCCGCCTCTGACCTTCCCGATGGGGCGCCGGCGTGACTCTCCGCAGGCTGAGCTGTTTTGCCTGATGGGTCCCGCCCCAGAGACAGAACAGAATCATCCCCGAGACCGGCAGGGCCAGAAGCAGGCACATCCAAACCAGCTTATACGTCGGGCTGCCCGGCCGCTGGTAGACCCGGATGGCAAAAACTGCGCCGATCAGCTCCAGAAGCGCATAGATCAGGCTGGCAGATTCGAACAGGAAATGTGTCAGCAGCAGTGTGGTTACTATCTGCGCAATTACTGTCAGGGCGCACATAGACAGGCTGGTGAAGGCAGAGATATTTCGTTCTGTCAGTTCTTCCTGTAAATGCTGGTTGTTCTTTCGCATTCTACCCTCACCTTTCTCCCCTCTCAGGCGTAATCCTTATTATACCGAATTCTTCCCTACTCTTCAACAGAAATTTTTGTAAAGAAATTAAAAACAAATCCGGGCGGGGAAGGAACCCTCTTCTCTCCATCCCCGCCTGGTCTGTTATTCACTCTCCCGAAGCAGCGTCTGCTTGATGTCCCAGAGCTTCTGGCTGAGGTCCACGTAGTAGGTATGGGGATTTTCGAAGCGCTTCACCTCGTCCCACAGCGTGTCCACCTGCTCCAGGCAATACGCTTGGATCTCCTTCAGGTCAGGCTGCTGATAGACCAGCTCCCCGTTCCGGAAAACAGGCGTCTGGAGTTCCCGGACCTTGAAATCGGTAAAAGTCTTCCGTTTCCAGGTAGCCCGGGGGTCAAAGAGCTCCAGGGACCGTTCCTCGTCTACCCGCTCATCCCAGACCGTGATATAATCCGCCTCCGCCTTGCCGGTGGCCTTGTCGAAAATCCGGTATACCCGCTTGTAATGGGGATTGGTAATCTTGTCCACGTTCTCGCTGATTTTAATCTTGGGGCATACCCTGCCCTCCGCGTCCTCTACGGCCACCAGCTTATACACGCCTCCGAAGACCGGCTGGCTGCTGGCTGTAATCATCCGCTCGCCCACGCCGAAGAGGTCCACCTTTGCGCCCTGAAGCAGAAGGTCCCGGATAATATACTCGTCCAGAGAGTTGGAGGCGGAAATTCTGCACTCTGTCCAGCCTGCGTCGTCCAGCATTTTCCGGGCTTTTCGGGTCAGATACGCGATGTCGCCGGAGTCCAGCCGGATGCCGCACTTTTTGATCCCCCGGGGTTTCAGCACTTCGTCAAAGGCCCGGATCGCGTCAGGAACGCCGGATTTCAGCGTGTTGTAGGTGTCTACCAGAAGGGTTGCGTTATTGGGGTACAGCTCGCAATAAGTTTTGAAAGCTTCATACTGAGTATCGAACATCTGCACCCACGCATGGGCCATGGTTCCCCCAGCCGGGACGCCGAAAAGCTGGTCGGAAATGGTGCAGGCCGTCCCTGCGCAGCCGCCGATATAAGCCGCCCGCGCTCCCGTGATGGCGCCGTCCGTACCCTGGGCCCGTCGGGAACCGAATTCCAGCACCGTCCTGCCCTCCGCCGCCCGGACGATGCGGTTTGCTTTGGTGGCGATCAGACTCTGATGGTTGATGGCCAGCAGCGTAAACGTCTCGATCAGCTGGGCCTGAATTGCCGGCGCGCGGACTGTTACCACCGGCTCCTGGGGGAAAATGGGCGTGCCCTCCGGAATGGCCCAGATGTCGCCTGTGAATCGGAACTCCTTCAGGTAGGACAGGAAGTCCTCGCTGAACAGGCCCCGGCCCCGGAGGTACGCAATGTCTTCCTCGTCAAAGTGCAGATTCTGGATATACTCAATCAGCTGGCCCAGCCCTGCGCAGATGGCGAAGCCTCCCTTATCCGGCACACTGCGGAAGAATACGTCGAAATAGGTAATCTCATCATTCAGTCCGGCCTGATAATATCCGTTGCCCATGGTCAGCTCGTAGAAGTCGCACAGCATGGTCATGTTCAGTTTCTTTTCGGTGTTCATTTGAAAACGCCTCTTTTCGTTTCAGTTCCTTTGATTATACGCACGCCGGCTAAAAAATGCAATCATTATTTCAAAATTACTGTCATTTTCTGCCGCATTTTTACTAAGGTCCCCTGTGAAATTTTGTCCCGGCAATATCTCGCGGCTTGAGAAAAGCGATTTGTACCATCAGCCTGCTTTCGCGTATAGTATGGCTCCCGGAGACTCCTTGGATGCAGACGCCTTCCCCTCCTTGCTGCTCCATACAGAACTCCTTCCCCAGCCGCCGATTCTCATGGAAATAAATGCCATCCGGAAACGCATGGACCTCAGCCGTCTCCCACGTTTTTCTTGCGCGGGACAAAAAAGCGGAAGTCCTCTTGAAACTGGTGGTCTCCTATGTTATAATGCAATCCAAACCTGTGGGTATTGCGGTGAAAATTGTATATGATTACCTGTACCGGCTCCGAAACTGCGAGAAAGGTGGAATGGGTGTGGAATACATATTGGAAATGAAGGATATCAGCAAAACGTTCCCCGGCGTGAAGGCCCTGGACCACGTGCAGCTCAAGATACGGCCCGGAGAGGTCCACGCGCTGATGGGAGAGAACGGCGCTGGGAAGTCAACGCTGATGAAAATCCTGATGGGTATCTATAAGAAGGACAAGGGCGGCGAGATCCTTTTCAACGGCAAGCCTTACGACGTCTCCAGCCCCAAGGAGGCCATGGATGCAGGCGTAGCTATGATTCATCAGGAGCTGAACCCTATCTATGATATGACCGTTTATGAGAATATCTTTACCGGCCGGGAAATTCATAAACATGGCCTGGTGGATAAAAAGGCGGAAATCGAAGCCTCCCGGAAGCTCATTCAGGAATGCGGCCTCCATGTCTCCCCTTCCGATACCCTGCGGGGTCTGACGGTGGCCCAGTGTCAGCTGATCGAGATCATCAAGGCTATTTCCGTGGACGCTAAGGTTATTATTATGGATGAACCTACCGCAGCCATCAGCGACCGGGAAGTTGAAATTCTCTTCGGCCACATCCGCAGGCTGAAGGAGCAGGGCGTGGCCATTATCTACATCTCCCATCGTATGGACGAAATTTTCTCCATCTGCGACCGGGTTACTGTATACCGGGACGGTCAGTATATCGGCTGCGGCGAGACAAAGGATCTGAACGAGAATCAACTCATTAAAATGATGGTGGGCCGTGAAATCGTGGACGTGTTCCCAAAAACAGAGGCGGAAATCGGCGAAATCGTCTTTGAGGCAAAAAATATCGTACGGGCGGACAACAAGGCCAAAAATGTCAGCATCTCTCTGCGGAAGGGCGAGATTCTGGGCATCGGCGGACTGGTGGGCGCGGGCCGGAGCGAGCTGGTGGAGGGTATCTTCGGAATGCACCGGATCTCCGGCGGCGAAATCTTTATCAAGGGCGAGAAGGTCCCTGTCCGCTCCCCCAAGGATATCATTGCCAAAGGCGTGGCGCTGGTCACCGAGGACCGGAAAGTCACCGGACTGAATCTCCGGGGAACCATCAACGACAATATCGCGGCGGTAGCCATCCGGAAACTCCTCAGCAGGGGCCTTTACAGCAGGAAAAAAGCCCGGGAAGCCTCCCAGGAGTATATTGACAAGCTGAAAATCAAAACGCCCTCCAGTGACCAGATTGTAGGCGACCTCTCCGGCGGCAATCAGCAGAAGGTCGTTATCGCAAAATGGCTGCTGAATGAGCCGGAAATCATTATTATGGACGAACCTACCCGGGGCATCGACGTGGGCGCCAAGCGGGATATCTATATGCTGATTGGCAGTCTGGTCCAGCAGGGGAAATCCGTTATCATGATTTCTTCCGAGATTCCAGAGCTGATGGGCGTCTGTGACCGGATTGCCGTCATGTCCGAGGGCAGGCTCTCCGGCGAGGTCCTGCGGAAGGATTTCTCCCAGGAACGCATCATGGCGCTGGCTTCGGCGATTCAAGTCTGACAGAAAGTGGGGAAACAAGCTATGAAGGAACAGGGAAACGGCAAGAGTACCGTTCAGGCCCTTATAAGCAAATACTTTATTTTTATTATTTTCCTTGCAGTGGTGATCGTCCTGACCATCCTCAAACCCAGCTTTATCAAGCCCAGCAACTTGGTCAATATTCTGAAACAGGTGTCAATCAACGGCATTCTCTCCTTTGGCATGATGTTTGTCATTGTGGCAGGCGGGTTTGATATGTCCGTCGGCTCGACCATTGCTCTCAGCGGCGTCATTGCGGCCATGCTGGGACGGGGACAGGTTCCGCTGATCGTCCCCCTGCTGGCCGCTATGGTCGTAGGGCTCTTGGTGGGCGTTGTCAATGGAATCGGTGTCTCTGTGGGCGATATCCCTCCTTTTATCATGACTTTGGGTACTATGACCGGCGTCCGGGGACTGGCGCTGCTGGCCTCCCACGGAAAGCCCATTACCGGTATCGCCGCGGAATACAAGGCCATTGCCGCAAGCTCCGTTCTGGGCATTCCAACCTTGGCCATCTGTCTAATTATCGTGGCCATTATCTGCTCCTTCGTACTGGAGAAAACCGTTTACGGCCGCCGGGTCTATGCCTGCGGCGGCAACGTTCTGGCGGCCAGGGCTGCGGGCATCAACACCAACGGGATGAAAATTTCTACCTTTGCCATTGCCGGGCTTCTGGCGGGCCTGTGCGGGTTCCTGATGACCTCACGTGTGACTATCGGACAGCCTACCGCCGCGGAGAGCTACGAAATGGATGCTATCGCGGCCTGCGTAATCGGCGGCGTGTCCATGTCCGGCGGCGTGGGCAAGCCTTTGGGTGTGGTCATTGGCGCGCTGCTGATTACCGTAATCGCCAACGGCCTGGATATCCTGGGCGTGTCTCCTCATTGGCAGAAGGTCGTCAAGGGCTTGATTATCGTGGTGGCCGTGCTGATTGATGTAAAAGGCAAAAGCAAGAAGGACTGACGCGCGTCCCGGCAGCTTTGCTTTTACATAAAATTTGTTTTGGAGGAATCAATTATGAAAAGAACCAAGAAGCTCCTTGCACTCCTGATGTCGGGCGTTCTTGCCGTCGCTATGCTTACCGGCTGCGGCAGCTCTCCCTCTGAACCGGACGCGGGTACTCCGGATAACAGCGGCACGCCGGAAACGGAAACCGCCACTCCCAACGAAGGCGCCTCCGGCGGGTACAAGATCGCCCTCATTCAGCAGCACCAGACCAACGCTTTCCAGATTGCCGTCTCTGACGCCGCTGCTGCTAAGGCCAAAGAATTGGGCGTGGATCTCACCATTCTCAGTTCCGACCAGGACGCCGCTACCCAAATCAGCCAGATCGAACAGTGCGTCTCCGAGGAATACGACGCTATCCTCTTTGAGCCTGTAGATCCTGACGCTCTGGGCGCTGCCTCCGCTGCCGCTGCCGAAGCCGGTGTCATCGTCATCAACATCATCTCCGCCTGCACCGATTGGGAAAGCTACGGCATCTCCGCGCTCTCCTGCGGCGACAACGTGACCGCTGGCGAGACCGAAATGCAGCATATCGCGGACCTTCTGGGCGGCAAGGGCAATATCGCTATTCTGACCGGTCCTTCCGGCGACTCCGGCGGTCTTCAGAGAATGCAGGGCTATGAGAACATCCTTGCCAACTATCCCGATATGGTCCAGGTCGTGGAACCCGCCGACTGCCAGTGGGATACCGCCAGCGCACAGTCTACCGTTGAAAGCTGGCTGTCTGCTTATGACCTGGATGCCATCATCTGCGAGAATGACGGTATGGCCGTAGGCGCAGGCAACGCGGCTGGCGCCAACAGCGGCATCTTTATTGCTGGCGTCGACGGCACTCCCGACGGCTTTGAGGCAATCAATGACGGCCGTATTACCGGTACCGTGTCCCAGGACGGCGGCGCTATGGCTGCAAACGGTATCGAAGCCGCTGTTACCCTCTTGAGCGGCGGCACACTGGAAAACAACACCATCATTACCACCAATGTTTGGATTGACGCTTCCAACGTGGCCGATTACGAGTAATCTTCCCTGGCTGCACTGCCTTAAATCTGCAAAATACGAAACTGCCGTCCGGGTCTCCTCGGGCGGCGGTTTTTCTTGTGGACTTTGTCGCTCTCCCGTCGGGCGCGGCTTGGGTCTGTTTGCTTTCGAACAGTGAAATGGAAGCCCTCCGGAAAAGCAGGAACATCCTCTACGCTCCGGGAACGCAGTAAACCGGAACATCATTCCCTATGCCCAAAACGCAAGAAAAACCCCGGAACCATCACAGTTCCAGGGCATCTTTTCTGGCAGCGGGTGAAGGATTCGAACCCGCAATTTTGCATTTATAATAACTGCAACACAAGAGGTTCACTTTTTATTAGCATTTTTATTAGCATTTTTCTAATAATTCTTTAGAGAGGATGGTTCATTGAGAACTGTCCCCTTTGTTTTTATGCCCTGAACGGATTTGCATTCTTTTACCATAGCCTATCTGTCGAAAAAAGTCAATTGATGTTGTTTCCATACATCTGTACTAATTTTTGTGAATTCCATCCACTTGTGTTCGATAGATTTCCATGATACCATGCACTCACGTTGAAAGACAGGAGGTGATTGCTATGATTTACGTTTTCTGGGTCCAGCGTTCCAGGTATGCCGCTTTCACATAGGTTCCGTTGGAAAGCATGGCAAAGCCGTCCACACAGGCAGTCACGGTCACGCGGGTTTCTTTTGTCAGGGGCCCGATGGGTTTGTCTGAAGGGATAGGATGGGAACCCTTGCGGACCACCAGCAAGGGAACCGTAACTGCCGCTTCATAAGGAAACGTTTCCTCTGCGGCGTCAGTACCCGGACTGCTCTCGACCTCCAACGCAGTATCTTCCTGAACAGGATCAGTTGTCTTCTTTGCCATGATGTACCTCCTTATTTTGCCGCCCGCAGGATCATCGCCGCCACCTGTGCGCGAGTCGCGGGATTATTGGGATTGCTGCCGTCGGTAACGCCCTTTGCCTTGGCTTCCGCCCATTCAGCGGCCAGACCTTTGCTAACAGCCTGCTTAGACAGAGCGGACTGGATGCGGCTCCACAACTGAAGTACTTCGGCGTCGGTGAATTTACTGAAATCGACCATATCTTCCTCCTCGTATTCAGGCCGCACAGCTCCTACAATCTGGCTGTTTGACCGGGTTTTGCGGCAGACCATGCCACCGTTGGACTGACTGCCGGACTGACTGGTATTGCCCTCAATGGCCACAATGCCGGATTTGGTGATACTCTCGACAATGCCAGTATGGTCCGTAGCCGCGCCGCCAGGAAAATCGTAGATTACCACGTCTCCAGGACGCAGACCATTGGTTACCCAGCAACCCGCCTTCTGTGCGGCTCTCATCAGAGTTCCACAGGAAGCGGTTTTCGTGGGCAGAAGTTTCAGTGCGCCGGCCTGCTGAAACACCCACATAACAAACATCATGCACCAGGGGTTCCCGTCCAGGCCATACCACTTGCCGTATTTGGTCTGGTTACTCCCGGCAGGCTTCTCGGTATTGCCCAACTCCTTCCGGGCAATATCCAGAATGATTTTAGCTGTTACCATTTCACCTGTATCCTTTCTACTTATTACGCAAGAAAACGCCGTGTAATGTCAGAAAATGCCGATTTATCTGTCTATTGTCGAAAATTGCCTTATGATTTTACTATCTTGATTCCGGAGGTTTGCCCTATGAACGTTGAAGAACTGCTTACAAATGAACTCCAGCTTTTGGGGATCACAAAGCGTTATCGGGGATTCAGACAGGTAATGTCCTGCGTCATGCTGGCACTGGATGACGAAGACCGCCTGCTGGATATCACAAAGACCATCTATTGGGAGATTGCCAACCGCTTCGGCTGTGATACGACCTGTGTGGAACGCAATATTCGTACCGTTGCTCGCGTAGCCTGGAACGTTAATCCTGGGCGGCTCCAGGAACTGGCGCGGTATCCCCTTTCCGGAACTCCGACGGCTTCTGAATTCGTCACAATTCTCTTTTCCCACATTCAGCGTACTTTGATGGGCACTGTATGAACACTTGCCGGGCCTTGTTCATAGGGTCCGGCTTTGTGTTAGTGGTGAATCATTCGGTCACTTCCGGCAACCCTTTGACAGAAGTCAGCAAAGAGACCAGACCGGCCAGGGCAGCGGTACCGGCAACGGTCACCCAGTCCACTTCGTTGATGGCGGCGGCGGCGGGGATCAGCGCAATGGCAGTCTGAGCGACGGTCTTGACGGCCCGGACGCCGGCTGCTTTCCACCAGAGTTTCCAATGATTGCTCATAATGATACCTCCCATTTTCTCCGGAGGCCGCCCCGCGTCTGACAGCCGGGCGGCCTCTTTTTTTGCGTATCAGTTGTGCGGGGTCAGGGTATCGCCGCCAGTGACGTCGTAGCACACGCCCTTCCAGTAGACGCGGGCGGCCATAGTCCCAACGGAATGAACGAGCTTCCCGCCCTTAATCCGGACCTTATCGATGAAGCATCCATTCCTACTACTTTGCCGTTCGTTCCATAATGCACTTTTACATTTTGCGTAATA
>CAJTMG010000016.1 GCA_910577405.1 uncultured Oscillibacter sp.
CTGAGCGATGATATTACAGAGGAAGCGAAACAGACGAAGCAGGAACCCGCGCCGGAGCCGTTGGCAGAAGAAGCAGTCTTTCCGGAAAAAGAAGAAGGAAAGAAAGTAAGATGGAAGTACATAGCGGCCCTTTTGCTGGCGGTGCTGCTGCTTGGCTTGCTTATTGGTGTGTTTGTCGGGAAATATTCCGAGAGACATATTTCAATAGGAGATATTGTAGGAGAGGAGGTGGATGTTGCCCCGAGCGGAGAGTTTTCTTTGGGAATATGGTAATAGAAGGGAGGTGTAGTGAGTGCGGAAGAGAAATGTTTTTTGTGTGCTTCTGATGTTGGCTTTGGTGATGAGCCTGGTCCTGTGTGTCTCGGCTTTTGCAGATGTTCAGGACACGGAACCTGCTGCAATTTGTATTGGGGAATGGTCGAATGGAGAGTATACTAGCTATGTAGAGGGTGAAGTTGAGAGCGAAAAAAATGAGTCCACGGCACCTGCCACCTGGGTGGCCAGTGTAGACGAAGAAATCCTCCCTCCAATTACCAGGGCCAGTAATTTGATTTTGGAAGAAAGCCTCAGTGATGTAGAAACCAGCCGTGGAAGCGGATCGACGTATTTCAAAATTACTAGAAGTCAACCATATTTCAGAGTATCTATTAAAAATAATGGAACTGAGACGTTGCATGCAAGTATGTGTTTTGGAGATAAAAATGCAGATTCCTTCTGGGATTATGATATTGGTTCCGGTGAAGCATCTACAAAGGTTTGGACTGCGAATGAATTTGGCCGCTTTTATATCAACTTTACAAGCAATCCTCACGGCTTGAATCTGGACGGAAAGGTATCTGTCCGTGTTTCGTCTAATCACAGCGATTTGGAGTAAATAAGGCAGTATATAATTAGGCAGGCTTATGTTCTACCTAATCTACAGTTATTCTACCTGCCACATAGAGTAGGAAACAATATTTCCTACAAGCACTATTCATTCCGGAACGGATTTGATACGTCTGGAAGCAAGAACAAGAAAAAGAGCGCGTAAAAAATCAGGAGAAGGACCGCAAAAGAGCAGTTCTTCTCCTGAATATTATTTGCCGCGGGCCTGTTTGATAGAAAGAGAAATCCGCTTTTTTTTCTCGTCCACATCCAGCACGAGGACCTTAACGACATCGCCCACGGAGACGGCTTCGGAGGGATGCTTAATGAACCTGTCGGCGACCTGGGAGATATGCACAAGGCCGTCCTGATGCACGCCGATATCGACGAACGCGCCGAAGTCGATAACGTTGCGGACGGTGCCGGTGAGGACCATACCGGGTTTAAGGTCTTTGATTTCCATCACATCGGTCCGGAGGACGGGTTTGGGCAGGTCGTCCCGGATATCGCGGCCGGGTTTCAGGAGTTCGGCGACCACGTCCCGGAGGGTAGGCACGCCCACGCCGGTTTCCTCCGCGGCCCGTTCTTCGCCGTAGGCCCGGAGCTGTTCCGGCAGGCCCTTGAGGTTCCCGGACTGCACGTCGGCCAGGGAATGCCCGGTGATGGCCAGCAGTTTTTCCGCCGCGCCGTAGCTCTCCGGATGCACCGCGGTATGATCCAGCACAGACGCGCTCTCCGGCACCCGCAGGAAGCCCGCGCACTGCTGGAAGGCCTTGGGACCCAGCTTCGGGACCTTGAGGATTTGCTTTCTCGCGGTAAAGGGCCCGTTTTCTTCCCGGTAGGCCACGATATTTTTCGCCGTGGTGGTATTCAGTCCGGCCACCCGCTGGAGCAGCGACGGAGACGCCGTGTTTACATCCACCCCGACGGCATTCACGCAGTCCTCCACCACGCCGCCAAGAGCCTCGTCCAGCCGTTTCGGGGGCATATCGTGCTGGTACTGCCCTACCCCGATGGCCTTGGGGTCAATCTTCACCAGTTCAGCCAGCGGGTCCTGCAAACGCCGCGCAATGGAAATCGCCGACCGCAGATTCACGTCGTACTGTGGGAATTCCTCCGCACCCAGGGGACTTGCCGAGTACACGGACGCGCCAGCCTCGGATACGATCATATAGCTGACCTTCAAGCCCTCGTCCCCCAGCTTCCGTATCAATTCCACGGCCATTTGTTCCGTCTCCCGGCTGGCGGTGCCGTTGCCTATGGCGATATGCTCCACGCCGTGTTTCCTGGCCAGCTTTCCCAGGGCTTCGATGGCCTCATGCTTCTGCCGCTCGCCATGGGTAGGGTAGACCACGGCGGTATCCAAAACTTTCCCTGTACCGTCCACCACAGCGACCTTGCATCCCATCCGGTAGCCGGGGTCCAGGCCCATGGTGACCCTGCCCTTCACCGGCGGCTGCATCAAAAGGGGTTTGAGGTTCAGCGCGAACTGCCCGATAGCCCCTTCGCAGGCGGATTCGGTAAGCTGCGACCGTGCTTCCCGTTCCAGGGAGGGAAAAATCAAGCGGTCATAAGCGTCTTCGGCGGCGGCCTTGATGAACTCCATAGCGCGGCTTCCGGGGATCACCGCCCAGCGCCGGACGGCCTGCAAACCCAGTTCCCGGTCCAGTTCAATGCCGGCTTTCAGAACGCCCTCTTTCTCACCCCGGTTGATGGCAAGCACCTGATGGCCCTGCATTTTGAAAAGAGGCTGTGTGAAGTCGTAGTAAAGCTGATAAACGGTATCCTCTTCCGTAGCGGCCGCGCTGTGCAGAACGCCGTTCCGGGCCAGCAGATTCCGGAGGTTCTTCCGCAGCCCGGCGTCGTCGCTGAGCTGTTCGGCGATGATGTCCGAAGCGCCGGTCAAAGCGTCCTCCGGGGATTCTACGCCCTTTTCCGGGTCCACGTATTTAGCGGCCTCCGTCAAAGGTTCCGGGCAGTCGGGGGCTTGGGCGTACAGAAGCTCTGCCAGCGGCGCAAGGCCCTTCTCACGCGCCATGGAAGCCCGGGTGCGGCGCTTCTGCTTATAGGGCCGGTAGAGGTCTTCCAGCTCGGCCAGAGCAGCAGCGGCGTCCAGGGCGGCGGACAGCTCTTCCGTCAGCTTCCCCTGGTCCTCGATGGCCTTCCGGATGGCTTCCCTGCGTTCCTGAAGTCCCCGCAGATATTTCAGCCGTTCCTCCAGGGTCCGCAGAATGGTGTCGTCCATGGCCCCGTGCTGTTCTTTACGGTATCGGGCGATAAAGGGGATGGTGTTGCCCTCGTCCAGCAGGGAAACCACGTTCTCCACATACCGGGCGGGCTGGTTCAGTTCCTGTGCAAGCAGTTCGATAATAGCGTCCATAGTGTTCCTTTCTCATTGACAGAGCAAATCATATGAATTAGAAATCAGGAGTAGGAGATGGTTCCTGAACCTATGAGAATTCCGCGTGAAAAAAATCACTCAGTTTTTATTTCTGATATCTAATTCACTGGCGGCAGCTTTCATAGTTTTGGTGAGGAAAATGGAGCTGAGGATTAAGGAAATGACCTCGGCGATGGGGAAAGCGAACCAGACGAAATCAAGGCGGCCGGACTGCGCGAGGAGCCATGCGGCGGGCAGGAGCACGATAAGCTGACGGCATATGGAGACAATAAGGCTGTAGAAGGGGTTCCCGATGGCCTGACAGACGGAACCGGCGATGATACAGAATCCGGCCAAGGGGAAATGAATGCTGATGATCCGGAGGGCCAGGGTGCCGATAGAGAGCATTTCCGCAGAGGGGGAGAAGAAGTCCAGCAGGGTTGCGGGGAGGAGCTGGAAGGCGGCAAGCCCCAGGCACATGATGGAAACCGCGGCGCCCACTGTCAGCCGGATGGTGCTCTTGACGCGGTCCAGACGGGCGGCGCCATAGTTATAGGAGACGATGGGGACCATGCCGTTATTCAGGCCGAAGATGGGCATAAAGATGAAGCTCTGGAGTTTGAAATAAGCGCCAAAGACGGCGGTAGCGGTATCGGTAAAAGAAATCAGAATTTTGTTCAGCCCGAAGGTCATGACGGAACCGATGGACTGCATGATAATAGACGGCAGGCCCACGCGGTAGATTTCACGGGCAGTCTCCCGATGGAAGCGAATGGAACGTGCCCGGATATGGATATCAGGATTGAATTTCAGATTAAGGAACAGGCCAGCGCAGGCGGCGACAATCTGTCCCAGAACGGTAGCAGCAGCGGCGCCGGCAACCTCCATCCTGGGGAAGCCGAAGAGTCCGAAGATCAGGATAGGGTCCATGACGATGTTGATCACCGCGCCGATCAGCTGGGTGACCATGGAATAGAGGGTACGCCCGGTGGATTGCAGGATACGTTCAAAGCAGAACTGGCTGAAAATACCGATGGACAATCCCAGGCAAATCCGGGAGTAATCGGTGCCGTAGTTCACGATGGAAGCAATGTCGGTCTGCGCCAGGAAGAAGATCCGGGAAAAGAGGAAGCCGAAGATGCCGAAGATCACGGCGCTGCATAAAAAGAGGAAGATACCCGTATTGGCTGCCTGGTCCGCCTGTTCCTGCTTCTTCTCGCCAAGGGAACGGGAGAGCAGGGCGTTCATACCGACTCCGGTGCCGCCGCCGATGGCAATCATCAGGTTTTGCAGAGGGAAGGCCAGCGAAACGGCATTCAGCGCGTCCTGACTGAGCCGGGCGACAAAAATGCTGTCCACCACGTTGTAAAGAGCCTGTACCAGCATAGAAATCATCATTGGGACTGCCATACCAGCCAGAAGGGGCGCGATTGGCATAATGCCCATTTTGTTTTCCGCAGGCGCGCCGCCGGAAGAAGGAGATTGCGTATTGTTATTTTTCATTGGTTAGAATCCTTTCTGTATATAAATATCTATAGAAATCAGTGCGGAAAAAGGACGCGGCTTCTTACACCGCGCCGTTTTTTGGAAGGGGTTTCACTGCCATGACGGAAACAAAAACATCTCTTATCTCATTTTATCACGTATCTATTTTTTAAGTTCGCCTGTGGCAAGCTGGGTGAGGTAGGCGTTGAGGAAGCCGTCCAGATCGCCGTCCATCACCGCGTCCACACCGGAGACGGCATAACTGGTGCGGGTGTCCTTGACCTGCTGATAGGGCATAAAGACATAAGAGCGGATCTGGCTGCCCCATTCGATTTTCATCTGCACGCCCTTGATATCAGAAATTTTCTCCGCGTGCTGCTGTGCCTTGAGTTCCAGGAGCTTTGCCCGGAGCATTTTCATACAGTTGTCTTTATTCTGGAACTGGCTTCTCTCCTGCTGGCTGGCGACGACGATTCCGGTAGGCTTGTGAATGAGCCGCACAGCGGAGGAAGTTTTGTTGACGTGCTGGCCGCCTGCGCCGGAAGCCCGATAGACCTGCATTTCGATATCCTCGTCCCGGATTTCGATGGACTCGTCGTCTTCGATTTCGGGCATGACTTCCACGGCGGCGAAGGAGGTTTGACGGCGGGCGTTGGCGTCGAAGGGAGACACGCGGACCAGCCGGTGGACGCCGTTCTCGCTCTTGAGCAGGCCGTAGGCATTCTCGCCCTCGATGGAAATGGCGGCGGATTTGATGCCCGCTTCATCGCCGTCCTCGTAGTTGAGGGTTTTCCAGGCAAAGCCGTGACGTTCAGCCCATCGGGTGTACATCCGATAAAGCATCTGCGCCCAGTCCTGAGCCTCCGTGCCGCCCGCGCCGGGATGGAATTGCAGAATGGCGTTGGAATTGTCGTACTCTCCGGAGAGCAGGGTAGCCAGCCGCATTTCTTCTGTACGGGCTTCCAAGGCGGCGAATTCGGTCTTGAGTTCCTCCAGAAGCTCCTCGTCGTCGGCCTCCTGACCCATTTCGCAGAGAGTGGTCAGGTCCTCCCAGGAAGAGAAGAGCTTTTCCTGCCGGGTAATCTTGCTTTGAAGCTGCTTCAATCTCTGCTGGACCTGCTGGGAGCGCACAAGGTCGTTCCAGAAGCCGTCCTGCGCCGTTTCATCCTCCAATCGGGCCGCTTCCTGCCGTGCCGCGTCGATGTCCAGCGCCTCGGAGAGCTTTTCCAGTTCCGGACGCAGTTCCCGGAGCTTTTGTTTGTAGGCGTCGTATTCAATCAAGGCCATGGTAAATTCTCCATTCATTGTGATGTTTCAGCCATAGTATTATATAGGAGCCGAATTTATTTGTAAAGAGAAATCTGTGAACTTTCACCACCTGACCGCACAAAAACGGAACATCCCGCGCAGATTCCTTTTTGGATGGCGGCACAGGGGAAGAATTCTGACCGGCTGGGGGGAGATTCATCCGGCGGCCAGGAGCGGTGTTTGTCATTTTTGCAGGAATTCCGCGTTTTCCCGGAAAATGGCTTTGCCGCGGCCTGCCGGAACGCCTGAGGAAGCGCGTCTGACGGGTCCGGGGCTGTTTTTGACGGATTTTGTCGGAACCGCTCTGTTCCTGAGGCTTTTTCGGAAAATGCAATTCTCCGCATTCCGGCGCGAGGGTCATGGCAGTATTTTCCGGCGGTCCGATGCAAAAATGTTGCAGCTTGTTCACAGTTTGTTCATGATTGACGGAGAGGTTTCGGCTATGGTATAAAGACAGGCATTATCTATAGAGAATGAAATACAAATCCGATTGAACATGGAGGGAATCATATGCACGGATTTTGGAAAAGGAAACTGCCGGCGTTTCTGCTGGCGCTGGTACTGGTGACCAGTCTCATCCCCGCTGCTGCCGCGGCAGACTGCTTAGACGGAGAACACGACTGGTCACCCTGGACAACAACGATTGAAGCGGACTGCAATAAGGTAGGCACTGAGGTCCGGACCTGCTCTAAATGCAACAAGCCTGAAACAAGGTCCGTTCCTGCTACTGGTGTACATGATTATGAAGTTATCAGCAACACTGCGACTTGCGGCAAAGACGGCGAACTGACCAGAAAGTGCAAAGTCTGCGGTGTTGAATCCAAAGAAATCAGCCCCGCTACCGGAAGCCACACCTGGCAGAACACCGGAAGCCCCAATCCTGCCCCTACCTGCACCTCGACAGGAACCCAGCTCCAGACTTGCTCTGTGTGCAAGGAGACCCAAAACCAATCCATTCCCGCCCTGGGCCACAGTGTAAACAGCACCACCGGTAAATGCAACCGCTGTGGAATGCAGGTCAATCCCATTCCCGCTAATATCACCGTGACCTTTATGAATGGCAGTGCTGTCTTTGCCACCCGTTCCGTGACCTCCGGCAGCGCACCCTCCAATCCCGGCACGCCCGGCTATCCCAGCGTTCCTTCCGGCTGTACATACACGTTCAAGGGCTGGACGACGACGAATCCCGGCTCCAAGGCCATTTATACGAATCAGTCCCTGACCAACGTTGCCAGCGTAGGCGTCAGCGGGAACACGACTTACTATGCGGTATACACCCTGACGGCCACAAGCCAGAACGTCACCGTGAGCGCGGGGAACTCCAACGGCACCGTCATCGGCAGTTCCATCGTCAACGAGCTGAACAGCCGCTTCTCTTCTCTGGCCGGACAGAACAGCTTCAATTCCGTCAGCTTCGGAAGCTCCAACGGCCGGGGCACCCTCTACGCCAACAGCAACCGCAACGGCCTGAGCTACAACTACAGCTACAGCCCCTCCGCCGTTTCCAGCTTCTACTTTGTGCCCGGTTCTTCCAACGGCTATACCATTACCTATACCGCCGTGGATAACTGGAGCAATAAAATTTCCGGCACGATTACCGTTAATAATTCCAACACCGCCGCCAACGGGACCATTACCTATTACGTAGCCCCCGGCGGAACCGTGGACTTCAAGAGCGTCAATTTTGCCGACGCCTACCGGAACCTTAGCGGCGACACCAGCACCCTCCGATGGGTCAGCTTCAGCGCCCCCAACAGATACGGCGACCTGGGCTATCTCTATTCCGGCTCCCTGACCCTGGACAGAAGCCGCCTGATCAACAACGACTATTACTACAGCAGCAGTTCCTATGGCCAGTACGCCCTCAGCTCCCTGAACTTCAAAGCCGCGTCCAATGCCCGCAACGGCGACACGGTTTCCATCCCCTTCCGCGCGTACTACAACAACAGCACCTATTATGACGGCACAGTAAAGATTGTCATCAGTCAGAACGGCGGCGACGGAGTGGTGACTTACCGCGTGGCCCCCGGACAGAGCATCCGCTTTGACCGCACGGACTTCAACAACGCCTATCAGAACCTGACCGATACCAGCCGGACCATCCGTTATGTAGCCCTCAACGCGCCTAACGCCTATACCAGCTTTTCCGGCAAGATCTACGCCTCCGGGCATTCGGATTTCACCGCCTCAGAGCTGACCTACGACCGGACTCTCTTCTATTACAACTCCAAGAGCTACGGCGACTATGCCCTTGACGACCTGCTCTTCCAGGCAAACAGCGGCGCGAGGGACGGCGATACCTTGACCATGGACTTCCGGGCCTACTACTCCCGGGACGACTACGCCACCGGCACTCTGAAAATCGTCATTGACAAGAACGGCTCCGACGATACCGTGACCGCCACCGCCGCGCCGGGAGGCACCGTCCGCCTGGACCGGGACGATTTCAACGACGTCTATCAGCTCCTTGCCAATTCCCGCCGTGACGTGAGCTATGTTTCTTTTGAAGCCCCCAGCTCCTACGACTCCTTCGCCGGGAAGCTCTACGCCGGAAACACCGCCCTTACCCGCACGGACCTCCGGCACAACGGCATCTGGTTCTACTACAACAGCAAGGACGCCAGCGGCAGAGACTACGCCATTGAAGACCTGACCTTCCGGGCCGATACCAGCGCACGGAACAACGCCAGCCTGAATATTCCCTTCCGGGCCTACTATTCCTCCGGCGACTACGTGGACGGCATTCTCAAGCTCTCCGTCAACTCCTCCACCGGTTCCCAGGTCAGCTATACCGTTCCCGTAAACGGCAGCGTGTCTCTCCGGGCCAGCGACTTCAATGACGCCTACCGCAGTATGTCCGGCAATTCCAACCGCACCATCGCCTATATTGCCTTCGACGCGCCCAACGCATACGCCAGCTTCAACGGCGGCCTCTATACCGGGTCCTCCGGCAACCCCTTCAACCGCACCGAACTGGCCTATTCCCGCACCCTCTTCTATTACAGCAATTCCCGTTACGGCGATTACTCCATTGACAGCCTGACATTCAAAGCCAACTCCAGCGCGAGAAACGGCGACACCCTCTCCATTCCCTTCCGGGCCTACTACTCCGACAGCGATTATGAAGAGGGGACCATGAAAATCACCGTAGGCAATGCCGCGACTTCCGCCGGTAATATCGAAATGACCGTCACCCCCGGCAAAACCGTCAACTTCGACCGGGCCAAGTTCAACGACCTGTTCCAGAAGAGCTACAGAAGCGATACCGTCAGCTATGTGGTCTTCCGCGCGCCCTCGGAGACGGAATACCCCTCCTCTGCCGGCACCTTCTATCGGGGCTACGGCACCAGCTATTCTGCCACATTCACCCGCAATGCCCTGGCCGACCCCCGCTTCTACTATGACAGCAGAGACGCCGGCGTCCGGGACTATGCCATCAACGACCTGACCTTCGCCGCCGCCAGCAATTTCACCGGTAAAGTAACGCTGCAATTCACCGCCTACGGCTCCGGCTCCAATTCCATTACCGGCTCCGTGATCATTACCCCCGTCAGCGGAACAGCGGCTTCCAATATCGGCGGCAGCATCCGGTATAACGTCACCACCGGCAATAATGTCCAGATCAACGCCAACGACTTCGCCAAATTCTACAAAGCGGCATATTCCACAGATACCCTCCAGTATGTGACCTTCAGCGGCGTTCCCTCTGTAGGCGCTCTGTACTACAACTTCTACAGCGCGTCCTCCTTCGGCTCCAAGGCCCGGGAACAGATCAGCTCCGCCAATTACGCCAGCCGCAGCTTCTACCGCAGTCCCACGTCGGCCAGCCAGTACGCCCTGACGGAACTGACCTATGTGCCCAGCGGGAGCAACTACTGCGCCAGCATTCCCTTTACCGCCCACGGAACCAGCGGAAAGACCCTGACCGGCTCCGTGCTCATCAGCGTCACCAGCAAGGCGGTCTCCGAGGTCTACGGCGTGACCCCCAAGGGCGTGACCGTCAGCTTCCCCGCGTCCGCCATCTATACCGCCGTCAGCAACGCCACCGGCACCGCCCTCACCGGCATCCAGCTCCTCAAGCTCCCTGCCGCCGCCGTGGGCACGGTCTACTCCGGCACCGGCGCGACTCCGGCCAATACCACCACCATCTATCCCTATTCCGGCGGCAGCGAGCAGATGGGACAGCTCCGTTTTGCCCCCGCGTCCACCTATACCGGCCCTGTGGAAATCCCCTATGTGGCCCTGGGCGCGAACAATAACCCCATTGCAGCAGGGACCTTTTCTCTGGGCGTGCTGAACGCGAAGAAGGATTTCGGTGATGTAACGGCCTCCACCTGGTGCTATAAGTACATCACCGAGCTTGCAGACGCGAACGTGATCGACGGCTATCCCAACGGCACCTTCAAGCCGGACAGCACCATCTCCTACGGCGCGGCCCTGAAACTGGTCATGCTGGCGGCGGGCTACCCGGAACAGGCGCCCACGGTCAAGGGCAGCACCTTCAGCGGCTACTTGTCCCGTGCCCGGGCGGACGGCATCATCACCCGCAGCAACGTGGACCTGACCAAGCCCATTACCCGTCTGCAAGTGGCGCAGCTGGCGGCGGGGTCGCTGAAGCTGGATATTAACAACCTCTCCAGCGTGAAGCCCTTCACCGACACCAACGACGTCTATGTGCAGGTCCTGAACGCCGCCGGCATTGTCGAGGGCTATTTCAGCAACGGCACCAGCACCTACAAGCCCGGCAACACCCTGACCCGGGGACAGGTTTCGGCCATTGTCTGGCGTATGCGGAATTACCGTCAGGGCAGATAAGAGAAGAACCTGCGGGCAGTAAAGATATGGGCTTCCCGCAAAGGAGGGCCGTCCAAGAACCGGGCGGCTCTCCTGCTTTTTCCAAAAATACCGGGATTTCACGTGCGAAATTCGGGGATTTGGAACCTGTCCGGACCTTGAAGCGGCCCGCGGCATATGTTATAATCAGCATACCGGCGCAAAGAAGAACGGCCCATAAACAACACGGGACCGCTGAAAATCCCCTTTTTTGAACGCGCTTTTCAAAAGAGAATGGGAACAGGATTCGCTGCGGACCTACAGGAATTGAACCGGCAGGAGGCTCAGATGGGAGAACGGAAGCATAAAAAAAGAATGATTCTGTCCTTTGCGGCGCTGGCGATCTTCTGCATTCTGGGCGCGGAGCTGATGGCCTGCCGGGTAGCAGAACCTGCGCTGTATGAGGAAATTGTCGCGCCGGTGCGCCGGGGGGCGGAGGCGCTGCGGCAGACAGGAGAGGCGGCCTGGGAGGGTGTTTGTCAAACCGGAAGCACCATCTGGACAGGGGTCAGGGAAACGGCCACGTCTGCGGCGGAATCCCTGGGGGCCTGGTGGGAGGAAGTGACCGCGCCGCCTCCGGAAGACGATGTAGCCCTTGCCCTGGCGGAACCGGAGCTGACGCCGCCAAGAGAACTGCTGGACCCTCTGGTCAGCGACATCATAACCCGGAACGGCGTGGAATACCTGACCGGCGGCGGTGTGGATATCGTCTACTACGCCCAGACCGACCAGGCCCGGGCAGAGCAGAAGTACGGCACAGACCCCCTGAGCACCCACGGCTGCGGCCCCACGGCGATGGCGATGGCGGTTTCCAGCCTGACAGACACGACAGTAGACCCGGAGGAAATGGCGCGGGTCTGTGTGGACGGCGGCTACTGGTGCAAGGGCCATGGGTCGTATCTGTCCATCGTGCAGGGCGTTGCGAAGACCTACGGCCTGGAATGCGAAGCCCTGGACCCCGCCGCCTTGAACGAGGACGCTCTGCTCACCCGGCTGACGAACGGCGAGGTAGCGGTGGCGCTGGTGGGCAGCGGGCATTTTACCAAGAACGGCCATTTTATCCTTCTGCGCGGCGTGACCCTGGGGGGAGATATCCTGGTAGCCGACCCCGCCAGCCGTGACCGGAGCCTGATTCCCTGGGAACTCTCCCTGATCCTGGACGAGCTTTCCTCCAGCAGGACCAACGGCGCGCCCCTTTGGATACTCTCACGATCCATGGACGCTCCAGAATAAAAGAGAACCCGGACAGCCTTTGCAGGTTTGCCCGGGTTTTTTGACTTTTTCCACAAAGTTATTAACAAGCGTGGTTGGGGGATGCTTCCGTCAGCGGAAGGAAGATGTTTCACCGATGCAGTCCGCCCGTTATTTTATCAGTTTCCGGATTTTCGCCTTGACTTCCGGAGACAGAACCTTGGAAGCGGCGCGGACGGGCAGAGGCGGCAGGGCGCAGAATTTCCGCAGGACCTGCTCGAAGGGTTCCAGGGCGTAGGCGGCGAAGAAGGCAGCCCGGTCCGGCGGGAGATTGATGGGGGAGGCAAGCCGGGGATTTCCAGCGATGGCGCGTTCAGGGGAAAAGGGCATTCGTCCCAGGCGGAGGCGGTCGAAGAGATGGCTTCCATGGGCGGTATTGACCAGGAGCAGGCTGACGCCCCAGGGCTGCTGATCGGACAATTCCTCCGGACGCAGGCCCCAGAAATCGCCCAGGGTAAAATCTCCGGGACGGTTCATGCTGGCGTAAGGGCACCGGTAACAGCAGGGCCGTAAGAAGAGCGCCCGCCCGAAGGCCCTGCCGTACTCCGTCTGGAACAGGGGCCGGCTGTCCACGGTGCCGTCTTCAAACACAGCAGTAAAATGACTGTTCTTCCAGCCCTCAACTTTATTCCGGAATCGTACAGTCTGCAAGCCCCTGCTCTTCCGCGACTCGATGACCCGGACCATATCCTCCCAGACGCCCGGCGACGGCACGCCCTGACAGACCAGATCGCAGGTGGTCAGGTTTTCCGGACGCTCTCCCAAATACCGGTACAGGCCATCCACTTGACAAGGCGTGCCGGAAAAGAGCACTGGCCGGGTTTCCAGACACTTTTTCACTTCCCGGAATGTCTCCCCTAAATCGCTCTGCACGTATTTTGCACCCCGCAGACGCCAAAGGTCCTCTTTCCGGAAGCACGCGATATGATGCAGATGCTGCCGCCCGTCCAAAGCCGCGCCAAAGACCACGCCGCCGCCCTCCAGCACGTCCTCCGCAAGGGCCGAGAACACGCCGCCGGAGGTAGAGTCCCGCCGCACTTCACCATCTTTATTCCACGCCGCAAAGACCACAGGCAAAGCCTTGGACGCGCGTTCCGTCAAAGCCGGACAGACAGCCGTACAGCGCCCGCACCCCACGCAGGCCTCCGGGTCCACCTTCGGATACGCGAACCCTTCCCGGTCCCGTGTCATGGAGATAGCGTCCCTGGGGCATACGTTCTGACAGGCGGTGCATCCGGTGCAATGGCTCAAATCCGCCAGCACAGGCCCGGGCCGCTCATCAGAAACCGGTTCCGGCTGATAGGGACGGTCTTCCAAAGCGGCGCGGAGATAAGCCAGCGAATCCTGCCGGGCGGCTTCCAGACGGCGCTGAGGCTGGCTCCAATCGATGTTATCCAGCAGTCCCGCCGTACAGCCCTGGCCCACGACTCTGCCGGAAAGCCCCAGACGGCTCAGCAGGCTGAAGGTCCGGGAGTGCTCCGGCGCGGCCAGTTCTGCGGGAGCGACAGATGTAAAGAACGGCCGCTGGAACTGTACGGAAAAGACGGTGCCATGGAAAGAATTGGTACAGACAAAGGCAGCGTTCCGGAACAGCCGCAGAAACTCCGCCGGACCCGCGTCAAGGATCAGCCGGGCCTTTGGATGCACCCGCCGCCGAGCCCCGCAGAGCTGTACCACAGGCAGACCGGTTTCCTTGGCAAGACGGTCCACATAAGGCGTCACGGCTCCCGGCTTGCTGATGCAGTAACAGAGGATATATCCCCCCTGTATGGACAGCGGCGCGGCCATGGACTCCCACTGTTCCGCGGTCAGCAGCAGGGTAGGGTCCAGGACCATAGGCGCGTCCCGGCCCGTAAGCTGACGGATGATTTCCCGTCCCTGCCGTTCCCGCGCGGAGAGATGGGAGTACTGCGCCAGCCAATCCCGCAGACGGTCCTCCATCTCGTCGGGCACGCGCGGAATTCCAAAGGAGGGCGCGTAGGCAATCTTCCGCCGCTGGGAGAACGCGCCGAAAAACACGGGGTCGAACTGGCCGTTGGGAAAGATTTTCGGATTCCAGATCTGGTCGCTGCCGGAGAGGATCAGATCGTAGGGAAGGTCTGTCCGGCGCAGTTCCTCCAGGCTCTCAAACCGCCGGGGGCTGATGGGCAGATGCTCCCGTGAAAAGGCTTCGAACCTCAGCCAGCGGTTCCGGAGGGCCTTGTAATGAAGCGCCGTGTGAGCGTCCGCCGCCGCGCTGGAAGGGCCTTTCGGCGGGACGAAGAGCCGGTTGTCCTGATTCACAAAATAGTCAATGATTTCGCATTCTGCGCCCAGGGATTCCACAGCAAGGGCCGTGGCCGCCGCCTGCAATAACGCGCCGTAATGATGGATGTGATAAAATGTGACAAGCCCTGCCTTCAAAACTGACCCTCTCCTTTTGTAAGAACTGCATTCCCGCGGTTCTGCTGGAAGTTTGCCCATAAAACTGCGTATTCAAAATTGCCCGACAATAGACCCAGGACGACCATCACTGCTCCCTCACAATATCCGGCATATTCAGCGGCGAGGCAAGGTCGTCCTGCGCAACCCAGTCGGCCACCTGCACCACGTCGAACGCGGTCCGAGTGCGCCGGATGACCACCCGTGACAATCCAGCGTTGATAATCATACGGCGGCACATCAGGCAGGAGGTAGCGTCCCCCAAAAGCAGGTCCGTCTGCGCGTCACGGCCCACCAGGTAGAGGGTGCCTCCGGCCATATCCCGGCGGGAAGCGGAAATGATGGCGTTGGCCTCCGCGTGGACGCTTCTGCAAAGCTCGTACCGCTGGCCCCGGGGAATCTGAAGGGCTTCCCGGGAGCAGAAGCCCATGTCCACGCAGTTGGCACGGCCACGGGGAGCGCCGTTGTAGCCCGTGGAAATAATTTCGTCGTTGTTCACAATAATGGCCCCGTAGACCCGCCGCAGACAGGTCGCCCGCCGCAGAACCGACTCCGCAATGTCAAGGTAATAGTTTTCCTTGCTGATTCGCTCCATATCTCCGCCTCCTTTGTGCGTTTTCTACATTCTATCACGCCGGTTCCGGTTTGGCAAAGCCTTTCTTTTCTTTCTTTGACAAAGATTGACGTTTTCCGCAGAACAGGTCTCCGTTTCGGTCCCGCGGTTTTTTGCCTGCAAATCTGTCAGGAACCCCTTGTAAATTGGACGTTGGTGGTGTATGATAGTGTTGCCGATTTTGAATGAAATCAGAACAGGAGGAACCTGCAATGAGCAAAACCGCAAGTCTGGTGATGAAAATTATTGGGGCGAGCCTGGCCTTCGCCGCCGTCGTGTGCCTGCTGATTGGCGGCTGGCACGATCTGAGCGTTGGCTGCTGCGGGCTTAAGAATCGCTTGGGCAAGAAGTTCAGCTCGGAGTACGACGACTATGCCGACGAGGAGCTTTACGACTGAGCAGCTCACACCCTGAACACGCCGCGAAAAAAGACGGTCGTCCTTTTACCTGGGAACGGCCGCCTTTTTTTGGATTGGAAGTCAGGAGCGAGGAATCAGGAGTTTTTGACTGGGAAATGCGATGCAGGGTAATGACAAGGCAAAAATAAAAAAATCAGGAGCTTATCCTGAAAAACCAACCGAATTCCAGTCAATTCCTGATAAAAAGGGGCTGGCTGGATTTGAGTCAACCCTTCTTTCCTGACTCCTGATTTCTAATTGACAAGGAGCAGCGCAGTGCAGACAAGTCCCGCCAGGAAGCAGACCGCGCCGCCGAACCGGGTATTCCGCAGATAGCTTTCCGACGGGTTTCCCTGCCGCGTCTTCCAGGCTTCCGTCAGCTCATAAAAAATATCGGGCCGCAGGAACATCAGCGCCCCCCAGCCCATCAGGAAAATCCCGCCCAGGACATACAGCATGAAAAACACCTCCAGGGACCGCCGGAAAACAAAAAAGGGCAGATTCCCCCTTGACATTCCGGGAATGCCATGGTAAAATAAGCTACTTATTTTCAGGAGCTGAAAATCCTCCCGCTCCTGCTCTTGACGACAGCATAGCACATTTCCCAGCAGATTGCAAGAGCAGGGCAAAAGATTTTTAACAACACTGCCTTGTGTGTCCCTGTACCCCCCCCCTATGACTTTGCCGCTTTCGCCAACGGCGCGGGAGAGGCAGAAAGGTGAATGTGAAGATGGCCAAAGACAAGTATTATGGGAAAACCAAACGGAAAAACTTCGCCAGGTACGAAGAAGTTGTCCCCATGCCGAACCTTTTGGAGATTCAGCAGAAATCCTACAAAGAATTTCTGGAAACCGGCCTGCGGGAGGTCTTCGCGGATGTGGGCGCAATTGCCGACTATCAGGGCAATCTGGAACTGACCTTCATCGACTTCAAAATGGACGAGGACCCCAAATACGACGTGGAGGAGTGCAAGGCCCGTGACGCCACCTACGCCGCGCCCCTCAAGGTCAAGGTCCGGCTGCGGAACAAGGAGACCGACGAGATCAAGGAACAGGAAATCTTTATGGGCGACTTCCCCCTGATGACCCATTCCGGCACCTTCGTTATCAACGGCGCGGAACGTGTGGTGGTCTCCCAGATTGTCCGCTCCCCCGGCGTCTACTACGGCTATGAAACCGATATCAAGACGGATATGCCGATCCTCACCGCTCAGGTCATTCCTCAGCGGGGCGCCTGGCTGGAGTATGAGACCGACGCCAGCGAGCTTTTCTGGGTGCGCATCGACAAAAACCGCAAGCTGCCTGTTACCTGCCTCCTCCGGGCCTTGGGACTGAAAAGCGATCAGGAAATTCTGGACCTCTTCGGCGGCGACCCCCGGATTGACGCCACGCTGAAAAAGGACGCCTGCAAGACCTATGAGGACGCTATGCTGGAGATTTACCGCCGCCTGCGTCCCGGCGAACCCCCTACCGTGGAGGCCGCCGAAACCCTGGTGAACAACCTCTTCTTTGACCCCCGGCGGTATGACCTCTCTGTGGTGGGCCGCTATAAGTTCAATAAGAAACTCTCCCTCTGGCAGCGCGTCGCCGGGCATAAGCTGGTCTATCCCGTGGCCCACCCCGTTACCGGCGAGATTATCTACGATGAAGGCCATCTGCTTACCAAGGACGAGGCCCAGGAGCTGGACCGCATCGGCGTCAGCAGCGTCACCATCGACGTGGACGGAGAACCCCTGCTGGTGACCTCCAACGGAATGTGTGACCTGAGCTATTATGTGGATTTCGACCCCTTGGAGACCTGCGGCATCAAAGAGCGGGTCCGGTTCAATATTTTGCAGGAGCTTCTGGGTCAGTTCTCCGGCGAGGACCTCGTCGACCAGATCAAGCTCCATAAGGACGACCTGATTCCCAAGCATATCATTGTGGACGATATTCTTACCTCCGTCAACTATATGAATGGTCTTGCCCGGGGCGTCTCCGTCAAGGACGATATCGACCATCTGGGCAACCGCCGCCTGCGCTGTGTGGGCGAACTGCTCCAGAATCAGTTCCGCATCGGCTTCTCCCGTATGGAACGCGTGATCCGGGAGCGTATGACCATCCAGGATATGGATATCGTCACGCCCCAAAGCCTGATTAATATCCGGCCTGTTACCGCGGCGATCAAGGAGTTTTTCGGTTCCAGTCCCCTGAGCCAGTTCATGGACCAGACCAACCCCTTGGCCGAGCTGACCCATAAGCGCCGCCTGTCCGCACTGGGCCCCGGCGGTCTTTCCCGTGAGCGGGCCAACATGGAGGTCCGTGACGTACACTACAGCCATTATGGACGGATGTGCCCCATTGAGACTCCCGAAGGTCCCAACATCGGCCTGATTTCCTACCTGGCAACCTACGCGCGGATCAATGAGTACGGCTTTATTGAAGCGCCTTACCGGGCCGTGGACAAGACGACCGGCAAGGTTTCTGATACCATCACTTATATGACCGCCGATGAGGAAGACAACTTTATCGTCGGCCAGGCGGCGGAACCCGTGGATGAGAACGGCTGCCTGATCAACGCCCGTATCACCGGACGGCACCGTGACGAAATCGTGGACGTGGACCGGGAGATGGTGGACTTTATCGACGTGTCCCCCCGGATGATGGTCTCAATCGCTACCGCAATGATTCCCTTCCTGCCCAACGACGACGCAAACCGTGCTCTGATGGGCGCCAATATGCAGCGTCAGGCAGTGCCCCTGCTGCGTCCGGAATCCCCCATCGTGGGCACCGGTATGGAGCATAAAATCTGCGTGGACTCCGAAATCGTGGTCCTGGCGGAGGGCGACGGCGTGGTGACCGATCTGGACGCCCGGCATATCACCGTGAAATACGACAGCGGAGAAATCAAGACTTATAAGCTGATTAAGTTCCTGCGCTCCAACCACACTACCTGCATCAATCAGCGGCCGATTGTGCAGGTGGGCGAGCGGGTACACGGCAGGAGCGTTGACGAAAACGGGCAGGCCATCGCGCCGACAGTCCTGGCCGACGGTCCCGCCACCGATCAGGGAGAGATTGCCCTGGGCCGGAATATCCTGGTGGGCTTTATGACCTGGGAAGGCTATAACTACGAGGACGCCGTGCTGCTGAACGAACGGCTGGTGCGGGAGGACCTCTATACCTCCATCCACATCGAGGAATTCGAGATCGACGCGCGGGATACCAAGCTGGGCCCCGAAGAGATTACCCGTGATATCCCCAACGTCAGCGAGGATACCATGAAGAACCTGGACGAAAACGGCATCATCCGGGTGGGCGCGGAGGTCAAAGCCGGAGATATTCTCGTTGGCAAAGTCACCCCCAAGGGCGAAACTGACCTGACTGCCGAGGAACGTCTTCTGCGGGCGATTTTCGGCGAGAAGGCCCGGGAAGTCCGCGACACGTCTTTGAAGGTCCCCCATGGCGAGAGCGGCATCGTGCTGGATACCAAGGTGTTCACCCGTGAGGGCGGCGACGAGCTTGGCCCGGGCGTGAATATGGTGGTTCGTGTTTATATCGCGCAGCGGCGTAAGATTCAGGTGGGCGACAAGATGGCCGGCCGTCACGGTAACAAGGGCGTTGTGTCCCGGGTGCTGCCACAGGAGGATATGCCGTTCCTGCCCGACGGCACGCCGCTGGATATCGTGCTGAATCCCCTGGGCGTGCCCTCCCGTATGAACATCGGGCAGGTGCTGGAGGTCCATCTGGGCTACGCGGCCCACGCTCTGGGCTGTAAGGTCGCCACGCCTATTTTCGACGGCGCCCGGGAGAGAGATATTTTTGATATGCTGGCGGAGGGCAAGCTGTTCCGCAGCGTGGAAGACGGGGAGCCGCTGGTCGCCGATAAGAATAACCGGCGCTTCTATCTGGCGGAGTCTGAGGACCAGATCCGGCCTCTGACAGACGAGGAGTCCGCCGATACCGCGCAGCTGGCCGTCTGGCAGAAGGAGGGCCGTTTGCGCATCGCCGACGGCAAGAGCGTTCTGTACGACGGACGGACCGGCGAACGCTTCGACAATCCCGTTACCGTGGGCTACGTCTACTTCCTTAAACTCCATCACCTGGTGGATGATAAGATTCACGCCCGCTCCACCGGCCCCTATTCTCTGGTCACTCAGCAGCCCCTTGGCGGTAAGGCCCAGTTCGGCGGCCAGCGCTTCGGCGAGATGGAAGTCTGGGCCCTGGAGGCTTACGGCGCGGCTTATACCCTCCAGGAGATTCTGACGGTGAAATCCGACGACGTGACAGGCCGCGTCCGGACCTATGAAGCCATCGTCAAGGGCCACAACGTTCCTCAGCCCGGCGTGCCCGAGTCCTTCAAGGTCCTGGTCAAGGAATTGCAGGCCCTCTGTCTGGATATCCAGGTGCTGGACGCCGCCGGGAATCCCATCGAGCTGCGGGAGGACGAGGACGCTATGGATACCTTTAACCTTGCCCGGATGGACGCCGAGGACGAACGGCATCGTTCCAGCAGCGAGAGCGGAGACGTGGCCGCAGACTTTGCCGAGTCGGGATTCGCCGTGGAGGACGCCCCCGAGGACGCCGGCACAGAGGTCGGTATAGAGTATGACGGGGACGATGATGAAGACGAGGACGAGGATTTTGGCGACGGCTTGAACGACGACTTCGGAGACGACGGCGAATAAAGGAGGACTGCGCAACTATGAGCGATTACAAAGCGGGAAATAATATTGCCTTTGACGCCATTAAAATAGGGATGGCTTCGCCGGAGCAGATTCGCGAATGGTCCTACGGCGAGGTGAAAAAACCCGAAACCATCAACTACCGCACCCTCAAGCCGGAACGGGACGGCCTGTTCTGCGAGCGGATCTTCGGGCCTACCAAGGACTGGGAGTGTCACTGCGGAAAGTACAAGAAGATCCGCTACAAGGGGAAGATCTGCGACCGCTGCGGCGTGGAGGTCACCCGTGCCAAGGTCCGCCGGGAACGGATGGGCCATATCGAGCTGGCTACCCCCGTCAGCCATATCTGGTACTTTAAGGGCATCCCCTCCCGGATGGGCCTGCTGCTGGATATCAGCCCCAGGATTCTGGAGAACGTGCTCTATTTCGCCAGCTATATCGTCATTGACCCCGGCGAGACCCCTTTGAGCCGGAATCAGATCCTCTCTGAAAAAGAATATCGGGATTACCGGGAAAAATATGAGGACGATTTCGAGGCCGGTATGGGCGCGGAGGCCGTTAAAAAACTGCTCCAGGCCGTGGATATGGAGAAGCTCTCCCAGCAGCTCCACGCCGAACTGAAGGGCGCTTCCGGCCAGAAAAAGACCCGGATCGTCAAGCGGCTGGAGGTGGTGGACGCCTTCCGGATTTCCGGGAACAAGCCGGAGTGGATGATTATCGACGTGCTGCCGGTGATCCCTCCCGAGCTGCGGCCTATGGTTCAGCTGGACGGCGGACGCTTCGCCACCTCTGACCTGAACGACCTCTATCGCCGGGTGATTAACCGCAACAACCGTTTGAAAAGACTGATTCAGCTCAATGCCCCTGATATCATTATCCGGAACGAAAAGCGGATGCTCCAGGAGGCCGTGGACGCCCTGATTGACAACGGACGCCGGGGCCGCGCCGTGACCGGTGCCAATAACCGGGCCCTGAAATCCCTCAGCGATCTGCTCAAGGGCAAGCAGGGGCGTTTCCGGCAGAACCTTCTGGGCAAGCGGGTGGACTACTCCGGACGTTCCGTTATCGTGGTTGGCCCTGAGCTGAAAATCTACCAGTGCGGCGTGCCCAAGGAAATGGCTGTGGAACTCTTCCGGCCCTTTATTATGAAGAAGCTGGTGGAGGACCAGACGGCCAATAATATCAAGTCCGCCAAGAAGATGGTGGATAAGGGAGACACCGCCGTCTGGGACGCCCTGGACGTGATTATAAAAGACCATCCCGTCATGCTGAACCGCGCGCCTACCCTGCACCGTCTGGGCATTCAGGCGTTCGAGCCGGTTCTGGTGGACGGCCGGGCTTTGAAGCTCCATCCCCTGAACTGCACCGCCTTTAACGCGGACTTCGACGGCGACCAGATGGCGATTCACGTCCCCCTGTCCGCCGAGGCTCAGGCGGAGGCCCGGATTCTCATGCTCTCCGCCAATAACCTCCTGCGGCCTCAGGACGGCGGGCCTGTCACCGTGCCTACGCAGGATATGGTGCTGGGTTCCTATTACCTGACCATGGACCGGATGGGCAGGGCGGAAAAGGGCGCGGAGGAGATCTGGTGCGAAGGCCGGGGAGATACCAGATTGGAAGCCGGGCAGGTTGTCAGCGCGGACCTGTTCCTTGCCGCCAATGAGTGTGTTGATAAGGCCAACGCGGTCGCTGAAGAGGCCAACGCGGAGATTGAGAAGGCCTTAAAGACAGTCAAAAGGGCGGAAGGGGACGGTTTCAATGAGAAGCCGCGTTCTGACGTCGATGCGCTCGTTAAAAAGGCCTGCAAGGAGATTGCCAGAGTCAACAGGATTCTTGACAAGGCGGAGAAGGCAGAGCAGGACTGCGGCGGCTCCGTTATAGAGAAGCTCCGGGCCGCCAGCGCCGCGCTTGACTGGGACGGTAAGGACGGCAAAACGGCAGAAGACGCCGCTGATGTGGAGCTTGTTCCAGTGGAGAAGTTTCCCCTGAAACAAAAGGCCGTCTATAAACCCCTGCGGATGTACGCCAGCGAGGACGAGGCAATGATGGCCTATAACGAGGGCGTGATCGGCGCGCATTGCCCCATTCTGGTCCGCCGGACGCTGATTCATCAGACCGTGATTGAGGAAGAGGGTCAGACAGCCATTGTGGACCCCAGCTTCGAGGAGTGGATTACCCCCAACCGGCTTCAGGTGATGCGTACCCGGAGAAACGGACGGCAGAATTACCGCGTCCGGGAGGAAGCCTTTGTTCAGGTGGTGGAAATCACCCCGGGCCGGATTATCTTCAATCATAACGTGCCCCAGGACCTGGGCTTTGTGGACCGCGTCGTCTACTCCGAGGAAGAAATCCAGAACGCCAGCCCCGAAGAACAGGCCCGGATGCGAGAGGCGATGCGGCACGTCTGCGATTACGAGATTACCAGGACCTGCGGCAAGAAGCAGCTGGGCGAGATTGTTGACAAAACCATCAACAAGCACGGCTTTACCATGGCCGCGGAGGTCCTGGACGCGGTGAAGTCCACAGGCTACAAGTATTCCACTCAGGCCGCCATTACCGTTTCCATCGCCGATATGACCATCCCGCCGAAAAAGTATGAAATGGTTGCCGCAACGGAACGGACCGTTCTGGATATTGAAGCGCAGTATATGATGGGCTTCATGACGGAACAGGAACGCTATAAGCAGGTGGTGGAGAGCTGGGAGGCGACCACCGAAGACGTGTCCAAGGCGCTGCAGGCCAATCTGGACCGCTACAACCCCATTTTCATGATGGCCGATTCCGGCGCCCGCGGTTCCATGAAGCAGATCCGCCAGCTTGCCGGTATGCGCGGACTGATCGCCAACACCGCCGGCAGGACCATCGAGATTCCCATCAAGGCCAACTACCGCGAGGGCCTGACGGCGCTTGAATATTTCATCTCCAGCCGCGGCGCGCGAAAGGGCCTGGCCGATACCGCCCTCCGCACCGCCGACTCCGGTTACCTGACCCGCCGGATGGTGGACGTGTCCCAGGAAGTCATTATCCGGAAAGACGACTGCGGCGCGACCCATGGCATCAAGGTTTCCGAAATCAGCGAGGGCGGGCAGGTGATTGAAGACCTGGCGACCCGTCTCCAGGGCCGGTTCCTGGTGGCCGACGTGGTGGATGCGGATACCGGCGAAGTCCTGATCTCCAACAATGTCATGATGAAGGGCAAGCCGGAGGCCAAGCTGCTGGAGAGCCGGAAATGGGTACAAGAGAACCCCGGCGATCCCTGCTCCTTCGACCCCGCGGAGGGCAAAAAGGTCGTGGTCATGATCCGTACCGTCCTGACCTGCAAGGCCCCCAGCGGCGTCTGTGCCAAGTGCTACGGCATGAACCTTGCAACACAGCAGCCCGTGGGTCCCGGCGAGGCCGTCGGCATTATCGCGGCCCAGTCCATCGGCGAACCCGGCACCCAGCTGACTATGCGTACCTTCCACACCGGCGGTCTGGCTGGCGGCGATATCACCCAGGGCCTTCCCCGTGTCGAGGAGCTGTTTGAGGCCCGGAAACCCAAGCGGATGGCTACCCTGTCTGAAATCAGCGGCACCGTCCACTTTGAGGAAGCCGCCAAGGGCAGCCTGCTCAATATCGTTGTCACTGCCCCCGACGGTGATACCCGCTCTTATGCCGTGCCCCATACCGGCTTGCAGGTGAAGGAGGGCGAAGTGATTGAGGCGGGCCACCAGCTCACCTACGGCGCGCTGAATCCCCACGACGTGCTCCATATCCGGGGCGCGGACGCGGTGTATAACTATCTGATTCAGGAAGTCCTCCGGGTGTACCGTCAGCAGGGCGTGGACATCAACGATAAGCATATTGAGGTCATTGTCCGTCAGATGATGCGCAAGGTCCGGCTGGAGGACGCGGGCGACACCGATTTGCTGGACGGCTCTATGGTGGACGTTCTGGAGCTGGACAACGCCAACGACGAGATCGCCCGCCGGAATGAAAACGGAGAGCGTCAGGAGGACGGAGAGCCCCTGCGTCCCGCCGTAGGCACCCAGCTGCTCATGGGCATCACCAAGGCGTCCCTGGCGACGGATTCCTTCCTGTCCGCGGCGTCCTTCCAGGAGACCACCAAGGTCCTGACGGAAGCCGCCATCAAGGGCAAGAAAGACCATCTCTGCGGCCTGAAGGAAAATGTCATCATCGGAAAGCTGATTCCCGCCGGCACAGGACTTCAGGCGTACCACAGCTTTGCGGAACAGGCTCCCGCGGCGGAGGCGCCGGTGGAGATTCCCGGCGAGGACCCCGAGACGGAGCTGGACCCCTTTGAGATGCAGGTCCTGGAGGCGATTCCGGCAGCAGTACAGCCCATTCCGGAAATCACCGACCCCGACTGACAGCAGTCTTAATAACCAGCGCAGAATAAACGAATTCCCTCAGAAGACCTTGAAAACGGGTCTTTTGAGGGAATTTTGTTCTGTCAGCCTTTGAGAATGTCGGTGTTCCGGTACTGGATGGCCTCCGCGAGATGGGCCGCGCCGATATCAGGTTCCCCCTCCAGGTCCGCGATGGTCCGTGCAACCCGAAGGATACGGTCATGGGAACGGGCAGTAAGACCCATACGCTGGAAGGCATTTTTCATCAGCTTTTCCCCCGCGTCGTCCAGCCGGCAGAATTCCGCGAGCTGTGACGGGGCAATCTGTGCGTTGCAGGCCGCGCCGGACCCGGAGAGCCGCGCCGTCTGAACAGCCCTTGCCGCGTCCACCCGGGCCTTTACGTCCTTGGAGCTTTCCGGCTTCTCTCTGCGGCGCATGGCTTCATATTCCACTGACGGCACCGTAATATGGAGATCGATCCGGTCCAAAAGAGGCCCTGAAATCTTCTCCACATACCGCGCCCGCTCCCGGTCAGAACAGGTGCAGCGGCGGTCCGGATGCCCCCGCCAGCCGCAGCGACAGGGATTCATAGCGCACACCAGCTGGAATCTCGCCGGAAGCTTCATGGTCCCTCCGGCCCGGGCCACTGTCACCTCTCCGTCCTCTAAAGGCTGACGCAGGACTTCCAGAGCGTCCCGGCGGAATTCGGGCAGCTCGTCCAGGAACAGCACGCCGTTATGGGCCAGGGAGATTTCCCCCGGACGCATTGCCGGACCGCCTCCCGCCAGCGCCGAAGCCGAGGTGGAGTGATGGGGGTTCCGGAAGGGCCTCCGGGTCAGCAGCGGGTTCCGGGGGTCCGTCAGGCCAGCCACAGACCAAACCCCTGACACGGCCAGCGCTTCCTCACGGCCCATATCCGGCAGAATGGACGGCAGCCGCTTGGCCAGCATGGATTTCCCCGCGCCGGGAGAGCCGATCAAAAGCACGTTGTGGCCTCCGGCGGCGGCAATCTCCAAGGCCCGCTTGACATTCTCCTGCCCCATCACGTCCTGGAAGTCCAGCAGGTTTTTTTCGCTGTTGTCCGGAGTCCAGCGGGGCGCGGGGTCCAGAAGCCGTTCCCCCCGGAGATGGGCCATCAGGGAGGCAACGTCCGGCACGCCATAGACCGTCAGACCGCCCGCAAGGGTTGCCTCGGCAGCGTTCTCCGCAGGCACGAACAGCCTCCGTATGCCTGCCGCCTCCGCCGCCAAAGCCATGGGAAGCACTCCCGTCACACGCCGCAAGGCTCCCGTCAAAGACAGCTCCCCGATAAAAGCGGCGTCCTCCGGCGGCGCTGGCAGGTCCCCGGCGGCAGACAGAATTCCTACGAAAATCGGCAGGTCGTAGACAGTCCCCGCTTTCTTCTTTCCCGCCGGGGCCAGGTTTACCGTGATCCGGCTGACAGGAAACTTCACGTCTCCGTTCTTCACCGCCGCCCGTACCCGTTCCCGAGCCTCCCGCACCGCCGCGTCCGGAAGCCCTACAACCTCAAATGCCGGAAGCCCGCCCGACAGAAAGCATTCCGCGCTGACCTCGTATCCCTGCACGCCGCTCAGACCCAGGGACCGCACTGTTACTACCATCGCCTTTGACCTCCTGTATTTTGTCATTTTTATCCACTATACCACAAAATACCTCAAAAGAAAAGGACTGCACAGGAACTTCCGGACCGCTTCTGAAAATAACAGACAAAAAAGAAGAATTTCAAACGTTCTCAGACGCCGGACAGTTCTTGAAGCGCCGCCAGCCTTTGCTATGATAAAATGAAGGACAAACCCAGAATAGAAAATGCCTCCCGCCGCCCGATTTCCGGCTCCCAGACTTTGAAGAAAAAGAACAGAAAACCAAAAGCAAAACTGCCGGAGAAAAGACGACCCCACCCGGACCGTCCGGCAAAATCGTTTACCTGGCAAGAAAGGGCGGAAAAATTTGTGCAAAAAATAACAAAGCTCCAGTTTACAGAGGGGAAAAGTCGTGCTATAATAAAAAACGCATGGGAGTTCGGCAGGGGAGAGAGGCCGGGTTTCCTGTCTTTGGAGAGATTGCGAGTTAACAGGAGGTACATTTATGGCAAGAAAGTTCAAGTCCATGGACGGCAATAACGCCGCTGCATACGTCAGCTACGCGTTTACCGAGGTGGCCGGGATTTACCCCATCACCCCGTCTTCGCCCATGGCAGATCTGGTCGATCAGTGGTCCGCTGCTGGTCAGAAGAATATCTTCGGCACCACCGTCAAGGTCTGTGAGATGCAGTCCGAGGCTGGCGCGTCCGGCACCGTGCATGGCTCCTTGGCCGCGGGCGCTATGACCACCACCTACACGGCCTCTCAGGGTTTGCTGCTCATGATTCCCAATATGTATAAAATCGCCGGCGAGCTGCTGCCCTGCGTGTTCCATGTCTCTGCACGTACCGTGTCCAGTCACGCGCTGAATATCTTCGGCGACCATTCCGACGTGCTGGCCTGCCGTCAGACCGGTTTCGCTATGCTCTGCGAGGGCAACGTGCAGGAAGTCATGGACCTCAGCCCTGTGGCGCATCTGGCCGCCATCGAGGGAAAGGTTCCCTTTATCAACTTCTTCGACGGCTTCCGGACTTCTCACGAGATTCAGAAAGTCGCCGTCTGGGATTACGACGACCTGAAGGAAATGTGCGATATGGACGCCGTGGACGCGTTCCGCAAGCACGCCCTGAATCCCGAGCGTCCGGCTATGCGCGGCTCTCACGAGAACGGCGATATCTTCTTCCAGCATCGTGAAGCCTGCAACCCCTATTACGACGCTCTGCCCGATGTGGTCGAGAAGTATATGGGCAAGATCAACGAGAAGCTGGGCACCAATTATCAGCTCTTTAACTACTACGGCGCTCCCGACGCGGAACGTGTGATCATCGCTATGGGCTCCATCTGCGACGTGGCCGAGGAAGTCATCGATTACATGACCGCCAAGGGTGAAAAGGTCGGCCTGATCAAAGTCCGCCTGTATCGTCCCTTCAAGGCAGACAAGCTCATCGCCGCTATCCCCGCCGCCTGCAAGAAGATCGCCGTTCTGGACCGCACCAAGGAACCCGGTTCCCAGGGCGAGCCTCTGTATATGGACGTTGTCACCGCTCTGGCCAACGCCGGCAGAAACGACATCAAGGTCATCGGCGGCCGTTACGGTCTGGGCAGCAAGGACACCCCGCCCGCCAGCGTCTTCGCCGTGTATGACGAGCTGGCAAAGGACGAGATGAAGCGTCAGTTCACCATCGGCATCGTGGACGACGTGACCCACCTCAGCCTGGAGGAGAAGCCCGCACCCAATACCGCCGCGGAAGGCACCATCGAGTGCAAGTTCTGGGGTCTGGGCGGCGACGGTACTGTCGGCGCAAACAAGAACTCCATCAAGATCATCGGCGACCATACCGACAAGTACGTGCAGGCTTACTTCCAGTACGACTCCAAGAAGACCGGCGGCGTCACCGTCAGCCATCTGCGCTTCGGCGATAAGGCCATCCGGTCCCCCTACTATATCAATAAGGCCGACTTCGTTGCCTGCCATGTGCCCGCCTACATCATCAAGGCGTTCCCCATGGTCCGGGACGTGAAGGACGGCGGTACCTTCCTCATCAACTGCCAGTGGAGCGATGAAGAGGTCAACAAGCATATGCCCGCCGTGGCCAAGCGCTATATTGCCGCCCATAATATCCAGGTCTATACCATCAACGCCATCGACCTGGCCCGGGACATCGGCATGGGCAAGCGTACCAACACCATCCTCCAGTCCGCGTTCTTCTCTCTGGCCAAGGTCATGCCCGAGGCGGAGGCCATCCAGTATATGAAGGACGCCGCTACCCATTCCTACCTGAAGAAGGGTCAGGACGTGGTGGATATGAACCACAAGGCCATTGACGCAGGCGCCACCGCTTACAGGAAGTTCGAGGTTCCCGCTGACTGGGCCGACGCGCAGGATACCCCCGATACCACCGTGCGCACCGGACGTCCCGAGTTGGTGGAGCAGGTCAAGAACATCCTGGACCCCGTGGGCCGTATGGATGGCGACAGCCTGCCCGTGTCCGCCTTCGTGAAGCACGTGGACGGTCAGTTTGAGCTGGGCGCGGCTGCCTACGAAAAGCGCGGCGTGGCCGTCACGGTGCCTACCTGGATTCCCGAGAACTGCATCCAGTGCAACCAGTGCGCCTATGTCTGCCCCCATGCGACCATCCGTCCCTACGCCCTGACCGCGGACGAGGCTGGCAAGGCTCCCGCTGCCGCAAAGATTGTGGACGCCACCGGCAAGAATGATTACAAGTTCACCATGGCCGTTTCTCCGCTGGACTGCATGGGCTGCGGCGTGTGCGTCAGCGTCTGCCCGGGCAAGAAGGGCGAGAAGGCTTTGAAGATGGTTCCCCAGGAGCAGGAGGCCGCTCAGCAGGATGTGTTCAATTACTGCGTGGCCGAGGTCTCCGAGAAGGCCGATATGCAGGCTCTGCCCGGCGTGAAGGGAAGCCAGTTCCGTCAGCCGCTGCTGGAATTCTCCGGCTCCTGCGCGGGCTGTGCCGAGACCAGCTACGCGCGCCTTGTTACCCAGCTCTTTGGCGACCGTATGTATATCTCCAACGCTACCGGCTGCTCCTCCATCTGGGGCGGACCCGCTGCCACCTCTCCTTACTGCACCAATAAGGATGGTCATGGCCCCGCATGGTCCAACTCCCTGTTCGAGGACAACGCTGAGCATGGTCTGGGTATGTACCTGGGTCAAAAGGCCATCCGCGACAGCCTGAAGGCCAAGACCGAGGCCCTGATTGCTGTGCCTTACACATACAAGCCCTTGAAGGACGCGGCTCAGAAGTGGCTGGACACCATGGAAGACGGCAAGGCCAATGGCGAGGCCACTAAGGAATATGTGAAGCTCCTGGAAGAGAGCATTATGACCGTGGACGACATCGTAGCCTTTACCTCCAGCCCCGACGCCGCTAAGGTCTTTGGCGATCAGCTGCCTCAGTTCCAGGCCCATGCCAAGGAACTCAAGGCCAGCGGCGCGAAGTTCTGCGACTGCGACGCCTGCAAGCTGGTTGCCGAGATCCTGGCCCAGAAGGAATACCTGGCCAAGAAGTCCGTCTGGATCTTCGGCGGCGACGGCTGGGCTTACGACATCGGCTTCGGCGGCGTGGATCATGTGCTTGCTTCCGGCAACGACGTGAATATCTTCGTGTTCGATACCGAGGTTTACTCCAACACCGGCGGTCAGGCTTCCAAGTCCTCCAACATCGGTCAGGTGGCACAGTTCGCCGCGGCTGGCAAGGAAGTGAAGAAGAAGTCCCTGGCTGAAATCGCCATGAGCTATGGTTACGTCTACGTTGCCCAGATTGCCATGGGCGCGAATCCGGCTCAGACCCTCAAGGCCATTCAAGAAGCGGAAGCCTATCCCGGCCCGTCCCTGATTATCGGCTACTCTCCCTGTGAGATGCACAGCATCAAGGGCGGTATGGCCAACTGCCAGGCGGAAATGAAGAAGGCTGTCGAGTGCGGCTACTGGAACCTGTTCCGCTTCAATCCCGCCGCGGAGGGCGCGAAGTTCACTCTGGACTCCAAGGAACCCGCCGGCGGCTATCAGGACTTCCTGAAGAACGAAGCCCGCTACAGCCGTCTGACCCGCGAGTTCCCCGACCGTGCCGGCGAGCTGTTCCAGCGCAACGAGCAGGCCGCAATGGACCGCTATCAGCATCTGCTCAAGCTCAAGGAGATGTACGCCGACTAAGACACGGCTCTCCTGAAAGCGAAAAGAATATCAAGGCGTCCGTGGGATTTTCCTGCGGGCGTCTTTTTGCCCGGGAATGCAGAAACGCGGCGGGTCCGGACAAAGCAGGACCTGCCGCGTTTTTGTTTGTATCCCTTATTTATCTCTGTAAGTACCCGTCGCACCGCAAGAGGTTTATTTACTGTAAATGCTTATTTCCTGCGCGAAATTGACACTTATGACCGGTTTTCCGGAGCCTGCTTCAAGACCGTTCTCTTCGAGGATATCCTGTGGGTCATTGATTGTACCGTCCTGGGTCAAGTTCAAGTCCATCGTTATATTGTCAGGAAATCTGTCAAAATAAACGGAGACTCTTTTGAAAATATCTGATTCTGAACCATCCAGCGTGATATCATGATTCAGACGCTCTGCCTCCAGATCAAGATTCACAAGAGAATCGTTTGCGTGAACCCATACATCGGAATTGATCGTATCTAAAGAGACCTGCCCGAAATCGCCTCCTATTTCAACCTTCTCAAATTCTTTTTGCGGTATCTCGATTATAGGGGAGCCGAGGACGTCATTGTCATTTTCCGGATTCTCCATCATGAGTTCAATGCTGAGAGTTTCCCCATCCCTGTCGCAGCGAACGGTATAAGTATGCGCCGGGTTCAAATCTCCGTTATAAAATTCAAAATTTTCGCTTTCACTGCGCCGGATAACGACAGACGAGGCGCTGCCGCTTATATGAACCTGCTTGAAATCTTCAGCTGCAATATCCTCATACATTTTTTCCGGTCCGTCTGGGGCTGATGGATCAGAAGCATTCAAATCATCTGCTGCGCAAGCTGACAGCCCGGTCATGGTCATAAGCATAACAAACAGAAAGATTGCTCTTTTCATAAAATTGGTTCCTCTCTAACCAACGACTATGTTTCTGGATTAGCGGGAATTTATTTTTGCAGAGCGGCCAGAGCTTCCGCCATTGCTTCTCCCTGAGCGCGGGTGATGGGCTTTGCAGGGTCCGCGTCGGTGGGAAGAACGCCCAATTCCCACGCGGTCGTTACGGCGGGACTGCTGACGGAAACCAAAGCCTGGGGAATCGGCCCGGAACGGTGGTCAGGGTTGGCTTCCAGTCCCAGAGCTTCTGCGGCACGGGTCAGGAACGCGGCGGCTTCTCCCCATGTGACGGGCCGCGCGGCATAGAACTTACCATCCGCACAGCCCTTGGCAACGCCCTCCTGATACGCCCAGGTCAGCGGCTGAAGATACCATTCGATGCCGAAGCAGTCAGGGAACGGCGGCGTGTCCTGGGAAACGTCCGGGGAACCAAGGGCCTGATAGAGCTGTCCGACAAACCGTCCCCGGGTCAAGGGCGCGTCGGGGTATGCCTTCTGCTCCAGCTTCTCCGGGTGAGCCAGGAGCCATTCTATTGCCGTGTCTTTGCCGTTCAGGGTGTCGTCCAGGGTCTGCGGGATTTCGATATCCGGTTCCAGGGCTTCCACGCCACGTCCCGCCCCCGCGTCCAGGAGGGTGTTGATATCAATGAACTTGCTGGAAATCTGGCCCCGCATTTTGGTATTCGGAAGCTGGAGCGATTGGACCGCGCCGAAATGACAAACGCTTCCGCCAGCCGCTTCACCTGCCAGCACGCCGCCCATTTCCTGGATTTCCACGGCGTTAATCAGCGCGGAAGAGAAGGTCCGTTCGCCAATCAGCCCCACCAGCTCCGCGCCGTTGTCCATAGCGGCCCGGGCCAAGGTCAGAACCGGCCAGATCAAGCCGTCAGACCCGCCGCCGTTGTTCCGCAGGTCCAGCACAATCCGCTGATAGGAACCGGCGTCCAGGTCCTTGGCAACCCCGGCGGCAAAGTCCTCCATAGACAGCTTTTCGTCCTCAATGCAGACGTTGTATTGAATGTAGTACGTGTTTTTGTCCAGCGGCATGGAAAGGTAACTGGCATCCTGCGCGGCGGTTTTGGCGAAATTTTTGATCTGGTCCGAAAGACGGGAAAGCTCGATGTTCCCCAATTCCTCCATGGAAGCGGGTTCCAAAGAAAGCGTCTTGCCGTTTTTCAGACCGATTTCCAGCGGCGCGTCCTTTTCCACCAGCCCCATATATTCATAGATATCCGCGATATTGCAGGCCTGCCGAATCTGCCGCCGGAGATGCACCGGGTTATCGGACGAAAACAGCGGGGCAAGGGCTTCCATAGCTTCCGGCAGAGGCTTCCCGGCAAGGCTGACGATCTCCTGTCCCAAAAGCGCCTTGTCCTTCGCGGGGGCCAAGGAGAGCATCCAGGAATCCCCCTGTTGGGCAGCGCTGTAGGGATAGGCCCGCAGATCCGCGTTGCCGCCAAGGGAGACCATCGTGTGAGAATCCCCCACGAGAGCCGTCAGCCGCATCAGGTCCATCAGGAATTCCGTTTCGCTTTCGGTTTCCAGACGGCTTTCGATCTCGGTCTTCAGTGCGGTGAATTCCTCCTCCGAGCTGTTGGCGAACACGTCGGGATGATGCTTTTTCAGAACTTCCTCGTAAAGAAACTCCAGATCCTGTTTTCGGCCCTCCGCGCTGGTATCCTCCGCGTAAGCCGGTACGATCAGCAGTACCGCCAGCAGCAATGCCGAAGCCCTCCGCAATACATTCTTCATGGTCTGTCCTCCTACTTCACTAATTCGGTAATACAATCATACAACCGAAAAATTCAAAAGTCAAGCCCTCTTTGCCGCAATTTTCAAAAAATCCAGTCAGTAGGAAGAAAGCGCGGCAAAGAGGGCGTATTTTCAGGCTGTACAAGGATATTACGGTACAGGAGGCAGAAATTCTTCAAAATTCCCGGCTTTTCCTGCGCACGCGGCGTCGGACAAGAAAGACGGCCAGCAGAATCAAGAGGGAGAGGCAGGGGGCGGTTATCAGGATATAGGTAACAGAATCGAACACGAGATGGACCATGCTTTGATGGTACTTCACTTCCTCACCCGAGCAGAGGCTTTTCAGGGCCTTGGCGATATTTCTGACGGCGCTGCTGTGGAACACGTCGGTCAGGTCTGTTTCCCGCAGGGCGGCCCGGAAGGGGATATCCTGGGAGAGCTCCGTCAGGTCCATGTAGGTTTCCAGAGCGCCGTCCCAGTCGTCCAGGGAGCATAGCCAAAGGTCCAGGGCGGAGAGGGCGGAGACGGCATAGCTGATGTAATAGAAGGGCGACTGGAAGTTATGAGGCACCCGGACCCAGAACCAGGCTTCGTCCTGACCGTCGGGATAATAATAGCCATAGTCCTCGGAAACGTCTTTGAACACGGCGTTGATTTCATCCAATGAAAGGCCGGGGTCGGCGTAGACTTCCGCGAGAAATTCGTCGTACAGACAGCCCTCCTGCACGGCGTCCACCAGTTCGGAGAGGATGGCAAAGAAGAAATCGTCGCTGGCAGGGCCGAAAAGATCAGCGGAACTGGCGTAAAAGAGCTGCAAAGCCTGTGAATGGATTTCAGCGGTATCCATATTGGAGGAAAGCCAAAGGGCGGGAGTCGGGTCAGAGAAAGACTGATGGAAATGCCCGAACTCGTGGACCATATCGCTGCAATCCTGATAAGAACCATAAGGCTTATTATAAATGTAAGCGGAGCCGTAATCACCAAGGCCTGTAGTAAAACCGCCGTCCAGTTTTCCGGGCCGCGGGTCGGTATCGTAAAGCTGATGTTCCATCATAAACGCATAGGAGCGTTCCAGATCCGGGTGCAGGCTGGCAATACCCGGCTGAATGGCTTCCATAAGCGCTTCTCCCTCCAGGGCAAGGGACTCCCAGGCGTCATTCAGGGCGTCCTCGTCATAGGAATCATAGGCGAAGGCATTCAGGGGGACGAAATACTTCTTCACTGCCTGCCGGAGCCGCTGCACATCCTTCGGCCTGTAGTCACGGTTATAGCAGGAGTAAGCGTAATCGATATAACTGTCATACCCGGCTTCCTCCGCAATCTCAGTCCGGACCTGAATCAGTTCCCGGAAGGTCTCCCCCACGGTGTCGTTCATGGCCTCGTCCAGCTTGTCGGAGACGGCCCAGTAATCCTCCACGCTCAGGTCAGCGCTGTCAAGATTCTCATCCGTCCAGAGTTTGCCGTTGATGGTAACCTCCGCGCCGCCGGCAAGGGCCTGATCGTACTGCTGAACCAGCCGGTTTTCCTCCTGGATCAAGCGCTTCATCTCGTCGCTTATGTCCTCGTATTCCATCATCGCGTTGGTAAGCTCTTCCCCCTGATCCTCGTCCAGCACTCCCCGGCAGGGGCTTTCTGCCAGTTTCCGGAGGGCCGCGTAAATCCGGTCCAGCAAACGGGTCCCCTGTTCAGTGAGGGTATCCTCCGCGTCCGCCCACTCCTGCGCCGTGCCGGAGAGATAGTAATGGATAAAGGCCAGGGAATGCAAGGTATCCAACCGTTCGTATTCTGACACTATCGTATTATAAAGCGTCCTGGCACGGGACTGGCTGTCTTCTGAGCAGTCCGGGCCGCAGAGGGCCTCCAGCTCATCCAGCGCCGCCGTCAGTGGACCTTCGTCAAAGGGCGTGAAGATCATTTCGTCGAAATCCACCGGCTGATGTGACTTCTCCGCCGCGCAGACGGTCCCGGCCAGCAGAACCATTGCCATCAGAAGACTGATTCCCCGCAGCAGCCAATTTCGCATAACAATACCCCCCGTTTGAATTAGAAATCTGGCATAAAATATGAGGAATGAGGAATTTTTATACCGGTTTCCCCAGCGTCAGACGGTAATTTCAATCTGATTTCCCTCCAGGACCACAACACAGCTTTCGTAATAGCCGTCGCCGGTGGTACGGGGGCCGCTGACGACCTCGTAACCGCTGGCCTGGAGTCTGTCGGTCAGTTCGTCGACCCGTTCCCTGCTGCCCACAGAGAATGCGATATGCACATAGCCCGTACGGTTCAGGGGCTTTGTCAGATCCTCCAGCCCGGGTCATGAGTTCCAGCCTTGCGCCGTCGTCGAAGGAGATAAAACAGGAGCGGAAATCCGTGTTTTGATTGTGATAGCCGTCATTGGAATGGACGTTCAGAAAGGCGGTGAAAAATTCCCGTGCCGCCTCCAGATTTTTTACATACATGGCGATATGCTCGATTTTCAAAAAGACCACCTCGAACTCAGAGTTCCGGGAAACCGTTTCCTTCTGCCCATTATACCGCCAAAGGCCCCCGTTGTCATCTGATTTTTAGGCTTTTTATAGTTGGGTCAATCTTCCGGCGGCAAAAAAGCCCGTCTCTGTCGAACCAGCAGGAGAGGCTTCGACGGAGACGGGTTTTCTGTTTGAGATTGGAGGCGGCAGCTATGCCGGGAAGCTCCGCAAGTTCCGACTCAGCCCCTTGCGGAGGAATGCAGGAGACGGAAGCGGCGGCGTTTGGGCTGGGAGAGCTTATGGAAGCAGTAGAGGTAAGCAGGGACCAGGAAGAGATCCGCGAGGACCCAGGCGGCGGGGGAGGCGTAGCAGGCGGCGTTGAAGCCCATCACCGGCACCAGGAGGGAGATCAGGGCCCGGCCGGTGAGTTCCAGGACTCCCGCGAGAGTCGCCAGGGGAGAGAAGCCCATGCCCTGGATCAGGAGCCGGAAGATATTCACCAGCGCCAGGAAGAAATAGAACAGGGCCATTGCCATCAGGTACTGCCGGGCCAGGGGCAGGAGGGCGGCGCTTCCGGAATCAAGGAAGAGCATATTCAGGGGCTCGGCGAAGAAGTAGAGGATTCCAAAGGCAAAGACCGCATAGCCCGCGCCCAGAAGGATGGAGGCCCGCAGACCCTGATGAAGGCGTTCCCAGCGTCCGGAACCCACATTCTGCCCGCCGTAGGTGGCCATAGTGCTGCCCAGGGCGTCGAAGGGGCAGGTGAAGAAAAGGGACACCTTGCTTGCAGCGGTAACAGCGGTGACGCAGGCCGTCCCGAGACCGTTGACCGCCGTCTGAATCATCACGCTGCCGATTGCGGTAATGGAAAATTGCAAACCCATCGGAAGACCCATCAGGCAGAGCTGAGCCATCCGGCGGCCCTCCCAATGCCAGTCCTCCGCTTCCATCCGCAGAATCGGGTATCCGCGCAGCATCCGGACAAGACAGCCCGTCCCCGCCAGAAGCTGCGAGAGGACGGTAGCCAGCGCCGCGCCGAACACGTCCAGATGGAAGGCCAGGATAAAGATCACGTCCAAAACCATATTCACAACCGCGGCCGTGCTCAGCCAGATCACCGGCGTGCGGCTGTCCCCCAGGGAACGGAGGATGGAAGCGGTAAAATTATAAAGGAAATAGGCCGGAAGTCCCGCGAAAATGGTCACAATATACCAATAAGACCGTTGAAAAATGTCGTCAGGCGTCTGCATACCCGTCAGGATATTTTTGCAGAACAGAACCGTGCTCAAAGTCAGGAGGATTCCCAGGAGCAGGGTCAGCCAAACGCCCCCGGCAACATAGCGCCGCAGTTCCTTCTCGTTCCCGGCCCCGAACTGCTGCGCCGCCGGAATCGCAAACCCGCCGCAGACGCCCACGCAGAAGCCGACCACAAGAAAGTTGATGCTTCCCGTGTTGCCGACTGCCGCCAACGCGCTGCCGCCCAGGGTCTTGCCTACAATGGCCGTGTCCACCACATTATAAAGCTGCTGAAACAGATTCCCAAGCAGTACCGGGATTCCAAAGCCAAGAATCAGCTTCATCGGACTGCCTTTCGTCAAATCCCTTGTCATAGAGTAAGCTCCTTTGTGCATTCAAGTTTCGCTATCGCATCAGCCGCCGCCGGAAAGCCGGTTCGCGTCTGGAATCGTTCCGAAGAAACTCCGACCATTATAGTCGTTCCGCACAAAAAAGCAATCTATATTTTGGATAATATTACAATGGGCTCCTGCAAAAAAATTTGTGCAATGTTGATGGTTTTCGTTAGCTTTACCAAACTGAAAAGGAAAACTGCCAATAGAAGCCAGTATCATACCTCAGGCAGATTTTCAGAGGAAACAGCGTCGGATTTCCGGATTTCCAAACGAAAAACGCCGCTTTTCCCGGGAAATGTATGCGACAGGCTGATAGAGACCCGCCGCAGGACAAAAGAAGAGCGCCACCGTGCTGCCCTTTTCCGGGAACTGCCGTTGAGAACCGGAACCTTCCTGCTGATTGAAAAACCGTTCCTGCAAGCCTTGCTATCTGCTTTATACTATGCTATCCTGCTTTTGTAAAGTACGCATATTCTTGTGTGGTACTTGCCCAAAGGAGAGTGATTTTATGGCTTCCTGTCCGCCCTCGGCCAGCGAGATCGATGAAACCGGTTTTGGCTACACCCTTTCTCTCATCAACGGGAAATACAAGATGGCGATACTGTACTGGCTTTCAGAACATGGCGTCCTGCGCTACAGCCAGCTCAAGCGGGACCTTGGGGCGATTTCCCACAAGACCCTCAGCGCCTCCCTGAAGGAGCTGGAATCCGACGGCCTGCTGACCCGGAAGGAATACCCTCAGATTCCGCCGAAGGTCGAATACAGCCTGTCGGAGATGGGAAGGTCCCTGATCCCCATCCTGGACGCTATGTGTCAGTGGGGGGAGGACCATCGAAGGGATATAGAAGCGTAAAGGAGGAGACGGCAATGGAGATAATAGCGGCGATTGCGGCAGGAGCGGTCCCGTCGGCGATTGGGATTGTGCGGGTATCCGGGGAAGGCTGCGGGGCGGTCTGCGGCAAGGTCTTCCGGGCGAGAAACGGACGGCCTGTGGAACATCAGCACCCCCGCATGATGGTTCTGGGGGATATGCTGGACGCGGAGGGCCGGACGATCGACCATGGTCTTGCGGTCTGGTTTCCGGGCCCTCACAGCTACACCGGGGAGGATTCCGCCGAGTTCCACTGCCACGGCTCGCCGGCGGTGCTGCGGGAGCTTCTCACGGCCTTGTTCTCCGCAGGGGCGCGGCAGGCCGGACCAGGTGAATTCACCAAGCGGGCCTTTCTGAACGGACGGCTGGACCTGACCCAGGCGGAAGCGGTGATCGACCTGATTGACGCGGAAACCGCCGCCGCCGCCCGGAATGCCGCCGCTCAGCTTGACGGAGGTCTCCGGAGCCGCCTGGAACCAGTGCAGAACGCCCTGCTGGAGGTAACGTCCCGTTTTTACGCCGTGGTGGACTATCCGGACGAGGACATCGAAGACGTACAGCCGGAGGAAATCGCGGAAGCCCTCCGGAGCGCGGACGAAAGCCTGACCCGTTTGCTGGAAACCTGCCGCCGGGGACAGGTGCTGAAAAAGGGCGTCCGGACAGCCATTGTCGGCCTGCCCAACGCGGGGAAATCCTCCCTTCTGAACGCCCTGGCAGGCTGCGACCGGGCCATTGTGACGGACATCCCCGGCACCACGCGGGATACTGTGGAGGAATCTGCGCTCTGCGGCGGGGTGCTTCTGCGGCTGATCGACACGGCGGGCCTGCGGGAGACGGAGGACGTGGTGGAAAGACTGGGGGTAGCCCGTTCCCGGAAGGCCATGGAGACGGCGGACCTGATTCTGCTGGTGGACGACGGCCTGACGGACCCGGAGAACCTGACGGAATTCAGACGGCTTCTGGACAGCACGGGAAGAGGGACCGCCCCCTGGATTTACGTGGCTTCCAAGCGGGATTTGACCGGGAAAACCGCCGGTTCCATAGGGGCGATTGACGCTCCGGACTGGAAAGGCCCCGCCGCGTATGTCTCCATTTCCTCCGTCACCGGCGAGGGCTTAGGTGACCTGGAGGAAGCCGTGGCGAAGCTGTTTCCATCAGGGGAACCCCAGGAGGCCGGCAGTCTGCTCACGGACCAGCGGCAGGAGGAAGCGGCGTCCCGGGCAAGGAACGCGGTCCGGCGGGCGCTGGCGGCTCTGGAATCCGGCCTGACTCCCGACGCCGTGCTGACCGACGCGGAGGAGGCCCTGAACGCCATCGGGGAACTGACGGGCCGGACCGCAAAGGAGGAAATCGTCTCCCGGATTTTCTCCCGTTTCTGCGTCGGGAAGTGATCCTCATGTCTTTGGGGGAATCCCTGCTTGCAGAAATGCTGCCCGTTCCCGCAAAATCCGATTTACAAAACCGCATAATAATGTTACAATAACCACGGATAAGACAGGAACGTTTCCTGAACCGAAAGCCCCCTGGAGGGAAAGCGGGTTCAGGAAAAGAAAGGCGGTTGTATGAAGGATTTGAACGAACTGCGGGACAATCTCCAGGGACAGCGGCCGGTGCCATGGGAGCAGCTTCCGGATTTCGCTTTGTACATGGATCAGGTGTTGTCGTATATGGAACGGCAGGTGCTGCGATTCGACGGCGACGACGGACTGACAGCGGCCATGGTAAACAACTATACAAAGAGCGGCCTTGCGCCCCGGGCGGAGGGAAAGAAATACAGCCGGGAGCATCTGGCATACTTTACCGTAATCTGCATTTTGAAGCGGGTGATGTCTACCCGGGACATGGACCTGCTGATCCGGGAAGAACTCAAGGGCGAACGGACAGTGCCGGAGAGCTACAAAGCCTTCTGCGAGAGCCTGGACAAGGCCATGAAAATCACCGCCGGGGAGCTGGATGGCCGGGAAGGGCGCACGCTGGCCGATGACGCCATTCATTTTGCCCTCCTGAGCTACGCCGCGGGAGTCGCCAGCAGTCACTGCGTGGCCATGCTGCGGAAACAGAGAGGCCAGGAAATCAGAGCCAGCCGGAAAGCCCAGGAGAGCAAGGCGGCCCGTAAGGGAAAGGAGCGGGGCTGATGTATGTTATTATGACGGATAGCTGCTGCGACCTGAAAGCGGAGACTGCGGCGGAACTGGGCCTTACGGTGCTGCCCCTGCGTCTGGAGCTGGACGGGGAGAGCTTCCGGAACCAGTTGGACGGCCGGGAGATTTCTTTTCCGGATTTTTACGCCAGGGTCCGGGCGGGGAGCTGTCCTGTGACCTCTGCCGTCAACGTGGGCGAGTTCGAAGAAGCCATGGAGCCTGTTCTTGCCGCCGGAAATGACGTGCTCTGCCTCTGCTTTTCCTCCGCGCTGTCCACTACTTATCAGTCCGCCGTGATTGCCGCCGGGGAGCTTTCCGAGAAATTCCCGGAACGGAAGATTTTCGTTGTGGACACACTCTGCGCGTCTTTGGGACAGGGCCTGTTGGTATGGCTCTGCGCCCAGGAACAGAAAAAAGGCCGGTCCATTGAGGAAGTGCGGGACTTCGCGGAGGAGACAAAGGGGAACATCTGTCATTGGTTTACAGTGGACGACCTGAACCATCTCAAACGGGGCGGACGGGTCAGCGCGGCGGCAGCGTTCTTCGGTACCATGCTGGCCGTCAAGCCCGTGCTGCGCGTGGATGGGCAGGGCCGGCTGATACCTACGGAGAAGCGCCGCGGCCGGAGAGCGTCCCTGACGGCGTTGATGGATCATATGGCAGAGACGGTCACGGACCCGGGCACGGTCTTTATCAGCCATGGAGACTGCCTTGCGGACGCGGAGCTGGTTGCCGGAGAAATCCGCCGCCGGTTTCAGACGCCGGAAGTTTACATCAACTACATCGGCCCCGTGATTGGAAGCCATGCCGGGCCGGGCACGGTGGCGCTGTTTTTTATCGGGAAGCAGCGGTGAGACGGGGAGGACGTTTCCAAAAAGGAGGAATCGGGAATGCGCTGGCTGGAAGTGCATATTGACACAAACCATCATGGTCTTGAGACGGTGGAAGCAATGCTCTCGGGACTGGAGATTGACGGGATATCGGTAGAAGACGAGGAAGAATTTCAGGATTTTCTGGAGAATAACCATGAATACTGGGATTATGTGGATGAAGACCTGAGCCGTCGGATGGCGGGCCGTTCCCGTGTGACGTTCTATCTGGAGGCCAAGGAAGCGGGCTTCGCAAAGCTGGGCGAGGTCCGGATTGCGCTGGAGGCCCTGAAACAGAGCCGGTCGGACTGCGGGACCCTGCTGATGACCCTGGACGACATGGAGGACGCGGACTGGGAGAACAACTGGAAGCAGTATTACAAGCCTATGGAAATCGGAAAGCGTCTTCTTGTGATCCCCAAATGGGAGACGGCGGACCCCGGCCAGCGCGTGCCTCTGTATCTGGACCCTGGACTGACCTTCGGCACGGGAGCCCACGCCACAACGCGGCTTTGTCTGACGGCGCTGGAGGACCTGATCAAAGGCGGCGAGCGGGTGCTGGACGTAGGCTGCGGCAGTGGGATTCTGTCGGTGGCGGCCCTGCGTCTGGGAGCGGCGTCGGCTGTGGCAGTGGACATCGACGACAAGTGCCGGGACGCCGCCGGAGAGAACGCCGCCCTGAACGATATCCCGCCGGAGGCTATGCGGATTTATATCGGGAATCTTCTGGCGGACGAAACCCTGTCGGAAAAAGTCGGCGGCGGCTATGATGTTGTGCTGGCGAATATCGTGGCGGACGTTATCATAGCCCTTGCGCCGAAGGTACAGGGCCTGCTGAACAGGAACGGCGTGTTTCTCTGTTCCGGCATCATTGACAGCCGCGCCGAAGAGACTGCCGCCGTCCTGAACGCCAACGGTCTTGAGATTCTCCAGCGGCGGGAGGACAACGGCTGGTGTGCGTTTACCTGCCGGGTCCGGGAATAATGTGGAAATAAGAAAACATCAGGGACGGCCTGCAAAACTGCCATTCCTGATGTTTTTGATTCTACGGAGTATGATAGACCGCGACGGAGGCATGATCTCCCAGTCCGGGAACGATCCGAATCCACCGGACGCCCTGATAGAGCTGGCTGAGATGCACGCCGGCCGCGAAAGTCTCATTGGAAACACTGAAAAGCTGTTTGCCGTCGGCGGAGAGAAGGAAGTGATTCAAAGGCGTGCTGTCCGGCGGCCTGCTCATCCCGGAGCACCAGAAGAGGGACACGCCGTCCACAGTTATGGTCCCCCGCTCCAGCAGCACGTAATTGTCCTCCCCCAGAATATCCGCCGCGATACCGGATTCCTCAGCAATATAACGGCAGAGCTCCGGGCCGAATTTCGTCTCATAGAGCACCTGTGCGTAATCCGCGTCGAAATCCCCCTCTGTGGACCGGAATTGGTAGAAATGCAGGTCCCCGTATGCTAAAAAAACTTCGAAATCCGGCGTTCGGGGCCAGTACCATTGTTTTCCCTTCATGGCCTCCAGCAGTTCCCCCAGCTCCTGGATGGCGTCAGATTTCCCCGTCAGCGGCATTTGCAGATAGTAGGCCCCCGGCGTCTCTCCAAGCTGCCCCTGATAGCCCTGTTCCCCGGCACTGTCCAGTTCCAAAGGCAGGCCGTACTTTTCCGCGAACAGTTCCATCTGCTCCATCACCATGCGTTCGGGGTAATTGGTCTGACAGCCGCCGTCATCGTCCTCGTAGGCAAAGAAAAGCAAATCCGGGTCATCTTCCGGCGCAAAGATAAACTCGCCGTCCTCATAGGGATGCACAAACGTCCGGTGATAGTCTTCTTCCAGCCGCGCGCGCATGGTTTCCTGCCAGGGGGTACGCCGGAACGCGCCCTCCGGACCAAACAGCAGATCCATCAGGGCCAGTCCGGACATCACCAGAAGGAACACAACGCCGAACACTGACGCAAAACGCCGTTTCACAGGCCAGCTTTTCCATTCCTTCCGGAAGCGGCTGTTCTTCCAGCGGAGCTTCCGGCGTTCCTTACGGCTTACATGGAGCAGTCGGGAAAGCCTGCGGCACTCCGGCGGGACGCTGTTCGCAAAGCCGTAAGCCTCGAAGACAGCCCGCCGTACCGCAAGGGGCAGGTCCGGATTCTGTTCCAGAAAGTCCTCCAGGGCAAAGATGAAATCCAGATTGGCCTTGACGTTCCAGAACACCGGGCTTTGCAGGAAGGACCGCCATTGGGGAAGCGGCGCATTGCAGGACAGCAGCAGCTCCAAAGCGTGGGTAGCCGCCATCACCGCTGCCCAGGCTTCCTCATCGTCCTCGGCCCGCCGGCGCTGTTCTTTCTCCTGGGCGGCAATCCGTGCCCGGTTCTTCTTGCGCAGTTCCTCTATCTTCCGACGCTGCGCCGCCCGTGCCTCTTCCTCGCCCTCCGCAAAAAGACGCTCATAATCCCAATCCTTTTCCGGTCTTGCTCCCTCCGGCTGGGACCGCTTTTTTTCATCGCCGCGCAAAAGTTCGTCATAGTCCCAGTCGCCGTCTTCTTCCTCGTCCGATTCTTCCTCCGGCTGGGACTGCTTTTTTTCATCGCCGCGCAAAAGTTCGTCATAGTCCCAGTCGCCGTCTTCTTCCTTGTCCGATTCTTCCTCCGGCTGGGACTGCTTTTTTCCATCGCCGCGCAAAAGTTCGTCATAGTCCCAGTCGCCGTCTTCTTCCTTGTCCGATTCTTTCTCCGGCTGGGATTTCTTCTTTTCGCCGTCCCGCGGGAATTTGTCTCTGTCCGCTTTTTCCAACGGAGGCGGTTTGAAGACTTCCAGGATTTGCGGCGCGGGACCCCGTTTTTTCTGTCGGGCGATACGGCAGGCCTGCTGATAGGCGTCGTGAAGCTGCTGGAAGCCCTCGGGGTCCTCTTCGGGATGGACGGCTTTCAGCTTTTGGGCGTAGGCGCGGCGGATTTCCGGAAGCTCCGACGGCCCCGGCAGTTCCAGCACGTTCCACGGCCAGTTCACGATTCGTCATCCTCCTCGTCGTCCAGGGGAGAAAGTGCGGCGTCGCCCAGGTACGCTTCCACTTTATCAAAAAACTGGTCAGCCCGCCGGGTAGCCTTGGCAATGCGCAGGCTCTCCTGACTGTTCAGCTGCATCTGATACCAGTCCAGCATTTCCGCCACCTTTTCCCGAAGCTGCCCGACGGTGACCGCAAACAGCCGTTCCGCCCTTGCGATCATGGCCCGGGGACCTTCCTGCTCTCTGGGATGCAGCTTCAGGGCCGAAAGCTCCTGCAATCGCTTTTCCGTCTCAGCCTCGCTCATGCCCTGATTCTGCAAAACCAACCGTTCCTTCCCGCCCGCGTCGTTGTAGGCTTCTACTTCCAAAAGGCCGTTGATATCGTAGGTAAACCGGATGCGCACTCCTTGGGCTCCCCTCGGCGCGGGCGGCACCCGGAGGGTCAGATGGCCCAGCAGCGTATTATCGGCGCAGTAGCGGTTTTCACCCTGATAGACCTGGACTTCCACCTGCTGCTGTCCGTCCCGCACGGTGCAGTAAACGTTCATCTTGCTGGTGGGCAGCACGCTGTTCCGCTCGATAATGGGACTCATCAGATGCCGTTCCGGTTCGCTCTCGTTGTACCGCGCCACGCCCAGGGTAAAGGGGCATACGTCCGTCAGAACCAGTTCCCGCAAATCCCCGGCCCGGGCCTTCATCCCCGCGCAGACCCCGGCTCCGATGGCTACGGCGGTGTCCGGACGGCTGTCCTTCACAGGCTCTTTCCGAAGAAACCGGGAGATATACCGCCGCACCACAGGCATATGACTGGACCCGCCTACCATCACCAGATCATCCATTTCCGCCGGCGAAACACCCGCGTCCAGGAATACCCGCTGGATGGGGTCCGTCATACGTTTGAACAGCGGCCCGCCTTTGCGTATCAGCCATTCGTTGTTCAGGGTCAGGGATGCGGAAAGAGTCCCGTCATCCACGGCCATAATCACCATATCCTGCTGTGTCAGGGCCATTTTGCACGTTTCCGCCTGCCGGAGAATCATTTCCCTCTGCCGGGGCTCCAACGCGTCGAAATCCACCCCGCAGTCCTCGCAGAAGCCCCGGGCGATGGCGCTGTCAAAATCCTGCCCGCCCAGACGGTTATCCCCGCTGACGGCCGTGACGCTGATGACATTGTCAAAACGCTCCACCAAAGACACATCCAGCGTGCCGCCCCCAAAGTCGAACACCAAGCAGACCTTATCCACATCCCCCTCCGCGATATGCCCTGCGACGGCGGCGGCGGACGGCTCATTCACCAGACGCTCTACCTTCAGGCCGGCAAGAGCGGCGGCGCGTTTTGCAGCAGCCCTCTGCGCCTCGGCAAAGTACGCCGGCACGCTCACCACCGCTTCCTCCACCGGCTCGCCCAGATAAGCCTCCGCGTCCTCACGCAGGCTCCGCAGCACCAGAGACGACAGGTCTTCCGGCGAAAAGGTCCTCCCGCCCAGTTCCCAACGCTTTTCCGTCCCCATCCAGCGCTTGAAATGGCAGGCTGTCCGGTCCGGATGGGTAATCAGGCGTTCCCGGGCGGCGCGGCCTACCAGAATGCTCCCATCCTCGTCCACGCTTACCACGCTGGGCGTCAGCACGTCCCCTGCGGCGTTGGGAATCAGTTCGCTCCGGCCATTCCGCCAGACCGCCGCAAGACTGTTGGTGGTCCCCAGATCGATTCCTATGATGGCCATGCTTTCCTCGCTTTCGCGCCCGTTACCAGCGGCTGTATACGTTGGTTACAGGCTTGTCTATGAATTCCGTCATTGTGCCTTCCGCGGACCAGTTGATTTTCTCGCCGCTCACCAGCTCGCAGGCGGTATAGGTTCCGGCTTCCTGATCCACGCCGGTGAGAATCAGCACCCGCTCCGCGCCGCCGGCCTTGATGTGTATCATGTCTCCCGCCGCAAGCCGCTTGAATTCACGGTTCATGGTAATCGGCGCGTCCTCCCCGAAGAGATAGTCGCTGACCGCCATGCCAAAGGCCAGACAGCCCTTTCCGCTGCCCATGCCGTAGGAATTGTAATTGTATCGCTGCACGCTGGTCCATACCGTGCCGTCCGGACAGCCTGTCTTCACCAGCTCCAGCAGCTCCAGCACGTTTTCCGTAGTCCGGGGCTTGCCGTTGGACAGATAGCCCTCTTGCGCCGCAGGAGTCTTGGCATTGACGCGCTTCATCATCTCCTGCACCGTCTCATCCCCCTGCAAACCAAACGGGGGCATTTCCCGGGCCTCCGGCGAACCGGCAGAGTCTTCCGGCGCGGGAGCGGGCGCGGAGACAGGCGGCGTGTAATGCAGCAGCTTGCTCAGCCGGGACCAGACCACGCAGGCTTGAGCGCGGCTGAGGGTATTTGTGCCGCCGAATTTCCCGTCGGTCTGCCCGCTGAGAAGATTCAGGAAATAGCAGGTGGCCACAGGCATCTGATAGCGCCCGGGAATCTGATTCCAGTCCCCGATGCGCCCCTGAATGCTCAAACGCTGCTCCAGAGAAGGCAGATCCGCGCCCTTCTGGTCCAGGATATTATAGAGAATCGTGGCCATGTCGTAGCGGCTCAGAGGCTTGTTGATAAAATCCCCCCACTGCCGCAGATTGGCCTTGTAAGCGTCCTCCAGGCTGGTCCCCGCCAGAACCGGCTCACAGGTCTTTACCGCCTGTATCCACCAGGTGGAATTGTCGGTTCTCTGGGCGGCGTACTCCTCCGACAGCAGCGACCGGGACAGGAACTTGCAGAAATGCGCCCCCGACACTGGATCTGAAGGCTTGAAGCTCCCTCCGGCGTAGCCTGTCACCACTCCCGCGTCCGCCGCTTGAGAAATCTCCGCCGCCGCCCAATGGTCCTCAGGCACGTCGGTGAATTCCGCGGCCAGTACCGGCAGGATCAGCCATAACAGAACCAGCGGAAAAATCAGTCCCTTTTTCATATCCTTATTCTCCTTGTTTTTATTCGGGTTTATCCTCCCATTCTACCACGCCCGGGCCTGAATCGCAAGTATCCTCTTACGCGCCTCCCGGGTCCCGGAACGCCGTTTTTTGCGCTGGAAGTCTCCGGCGGGGGCGTTTTCTGAAAAAAGTCTTTTTGTTTTTCGGGAAATATGTTATAATTATATTCTATCTGTAGAAATATGGAATTACAGGGAGGAGGATTACTATGGATGATAAAATGGACGAAAAGCAGATACAAAAGCATCATCTCATGACCCAGACCCCGGTGGGCCGTTTGATCTGCCGTCTGGCGCTGCCCTGTATCGTCAGTATGCTTGTCACGTCGTTCTACAACATGGCGGACACCTTTTTTGTCGGAATGCTGAAGAGCAACAGTGCAACGGGCGCCGTAGGGGTGGTGTTTTCCTTTATGGCGCTCATACAGGCGGTAGGCTTTTTCTTTGGCCATGGCAGCGGGAATTTCATCTCGAGGGAGCTGGGCCGTCAGGACGTGGAGGAGGCTTCCAGAATGGCGGCCACGGGCTTCTTTTTCGCATTGGCCGCCGGCGTGTTCATTTGCGTGCTGGGCCTTGTTTTCCTGGAACCGCTGTCTATGATCCTGGGTTCCACGGCCACGATCCTGCCCCATACAAAGGCGTATCTGCGGGTGATTCTCCTGGGCGCGCCCTGGATGACCGCCTCTCTTGTCCTGAACAACCAGCTTCGCTATCAGGGCAGCGCGGCCTATGCCATGGTTGGGATTGCCAGCGGCGCGGTGCTGAATATCGCCCTGGACCCGGTGCTGATTTTCGGCATGAAGATGGGCATAGCGGGCGCGGCCTGGGCGACGATTATCAGTCAGTTTGTAGGGTTCTGCCTGCTGCTGACAGGCTGCTGCCGGGGCGGGAATCTTCGGATACGCTTCTCCAAGGTCCGCCTGAAGCCCTTCTACTTTATCCAGATTGTCCGGGGCGGACTGCCTTCTCTGGCGCGGCAGGGTCTGGCAAGCGTCGCTACCATCTGCCTCAACCGCGCCGCGGGGCCCTACGGTGACGCAGCCATCGCCGCCATGGGTGTGGTGCAGCGGATTGCCATGTTCGGCGGCTCGGCTATGATCGGCTTTGGTCAGGGTTTCCAGCCGGTATGCGGGTTCAATTTCGGCGCGGGGCTTTACGGCCGGGTGAAGGAGGGCTTCTGGTTCTGCGTCCGGGTTTCGCTGGGCTTCCTGCTGACCATCAGCGTTCTGGGCTGGCTCCTCGCCCCCAACCTGATTGCTGTCTTTCGGGATGACCCTGACGTGATTGCCTGCGGTACAACGGCGCTGCGCTTCCAATGCCTGACCTTCGCCTCCCTGAGCTGGACCATTATGAGCAATATGATGCTGCAAACCATAGGCCGTACCGCCGGGGCGACCTTCCTGGCCATGGCGCGGCAGGGGATCTTCTTCATCCCACTGGTCGGCCTGCTCTCCAACAGCTTCGGTCTTCTGGGCATCCAGATCACCCAGACCGTCTCGGACGCGCTTACCCTCGCCTGCGCGCTGCCCATCCAGCTCCATGTCCTGCGCCAAATGACAGAATCAGAAGCTAAGAATTAGGCGTCAAAAGTGTCCCGGCAAAATTCCGCGTTCCCAATCCACACAGGGGGTATCTGTTATGGAGGAAACTGCTTCTTTCCGCTGCGGGCCGTATCTTCTGGCGCCTGCCTGGGACAGCATGACCGTGGCCTGGGAGAGCAGCGTTCCCTGCTGTGCGAGGGTATCTTTCGCGGAGGGGGAGGGTCCGTTCTGCCCTGCCTTTGCGGTGCCAGCCGTCCCGGACGCGCCGCGGTTCCAGGGGAAGCAGATGGCCCTTTTCCGCTGGACGCTGGAGCAGCTTCAGCCGGAAACCAATTACCGTTACCGGGTGGAGCTGGAGGGCGGAGACTGCCTGACTGCCGGCTTCCGTACCCTGCCCAGAAATCCCGACCGGCTTCGGTTGCTGACGCTCTCCGATTCCCATGCCTTTGCCACAAGAGAGAGCTTCAACAGGGCTGTCTGGGAGAACAGGCCGGATTTTATCCTGCACAGCGGCGATATTGTCGAGGGCACCGGCGTCCAGGCGGAACAGTTTGCCTGCTTCCTCCGGGGCCGGGACGAGAACGATTTTATCCACTGGTTCCCCGTCCTTTACGCCCAGGGCAATCACGACCATGGCGGGCCTTATTCTGACGCCTATATTTACGCCGTGCAGGATTCCCGTTATGGCGCGGAGGTCCGGGGCGACGTCTCCATGAACTGCGGCGGGCTGCATATCATCCTTATGAACAGCGGACCCTGGGGCCTTGGGGAGATGAACGCCGGAACTGCCGGGAAGCCTGCGGACGAGTGTACCCTCCGGGAAATCGCGGCGGCGGAGGATTGGCTGCGCCGGGACCTGGCGGGCGAACAGGCAAAGCAGGCCGTTTTCCGGATTCTGGTCCTCCATCATCCCTGCTCTGATGCCTATACCGCCCGGCATATCCCTGCCATTGCCGAGCCGGGACGGGTGGATCTCCTGCTGGCCGGACATACCCACAGCTATGAACGCCGCGTTTCCTCTGACCCTTCCATAGGCGCGGGGACGGTCTGCATTACCCAGCAGGATGCCCGGATGTACAGCCCCCGGGGGAATTACTGCATCCTGAATGCCGACCTCAAGCAGGGCCTGCTGACACTGTCCAGCATCGGCAGGAAGAGCGCGTCCCATGAGGCTGTGATCGCCGAGGTGACCCGGATTGCGTCAGAGAAACAGCGGCTTGCCTATGACGAGGTGGAAATCGGCCCGGAAACTGTCCTCTGCGGCGACGCTGTGACCGTGCGGGCAAGAGTGACCAACCAGGGCAGGGGTTTGGCGGCGGCGGTGATTCCTGTGGAGGACAACGGCGTGACGCGCTTCCTGTACCAATTCCACGGCGAGACCATCCTCCTGGAACCGGGGGAATCCGTTTTGCTGGAAGCCTCCCTGCCCATGGAACAGACCCAGGGAACCCATACGCTGAAAGTAGGGGCTTCGGAGCACGCCGTGGAGGTGCTGTCCCGGCCTGCCTGCTTTGTCTTTGCCCCGCCGGAAATCCGTATGGGCGACGGCTCCGCGGCGGGACTTTCCTTCAGTCAGGTGCAGGTCCGGGCGCGGGTCCGCAATATCGGCAGCGAAACCGGTACCCAGGACGCCGCGCTCCGGATTGACGGCCAGCCCGCAGAGACCAGAAGCCTGACCTTGAACGCCGGCGAGTCCGGGGAGGTCCGGTTTTCTCTCGGCTTTGAACAGGCTGGGGCGTATGAAATCACCGTGGGCGAAAGCGAACCCCGGACGGTCCATATTGAGGGCGGTATCCAGGGAATGCCCATTGTCAGGGACCGCTCCGGGCAGGGACATGATGCGGTCATTCACGGCGCCCCCAGACGGGGATTCGATGAACAAGGCCGCCGGACGCTGATTTTGGACGGCTGTCATGACTACCTGGAGATTGCTGATGACAAGGGCCTTCACAGCAGCGGCGCGATTACCGGTATGGTCTGGGCGAAGCTGCCGGGAACCGGGACCACCAGACCGGGCGTTGCGGAGCTGACGGCCTCCTGTACCGGCAGCAGGGGAGTAATCGCGGACCATAACCCGCTGCTGGTCAAAGGCGCGGGGCTGGGCTGGGGGACCTCCTATCAGTTCCGTATGGCTGTCCGGGACAACGGGAAGGTGACCTATGGCGTCTGCTTCGAGGACGATAACGGTGAATTCGGCTGGAACGACAGCAGCCATCCAAACGCCGGCATCCAAAAGGACGTCTGGGTGCAGTACACCAGCGCCTTTGATCTGGAGACGGGCGGCGATTCCTACGAGAACGGCTTTCACAGCGCCCACGCGGACCCGCCGTTTTTTGACGCGCCGGTGAAAAACTGGACAGGCGCGCCGCTCCGAATAGGACTGGGGTTTAAAAACAAGATGCACAGCCGTCGGGGCCGTGGGGCATATCATACCATGCTGCCGGGAGAAATCTCACAGGTGCGTTACTACCTCCGCAAGCTCACGGACAGGGAAAACCGGCGGCTTCTGGAGGATCCGGAGGCGGAGGACGTTCAGGCTTTGCAGGTTCATCTCCGCTTTGAGGACGCCGACCTGGAGCTTCAGGGGACGCATACCACGGAATGGGTGCCCTGCGACAGCGCTTGGACCCGTCTCCGCTGGCAGGCTGACATCCCGGAGGGCGCTCGGGTGACCGTATGGCTCCAGTTTTCCCACGACGGCCAGACGGTTTCCGGACAGACTTCCGCAAACCTGAGGGACGGCTCCCATACACTGGAGCTGGAGGGGGATTATGCCTGCTGGGTACGCCTGCACACGGAATTCCAGTCCTGCCTTGACGGGGAATCCAGCTGCGTGCCAGTTCTGTTGGAATACCTGCTGGAAACCGGAGAGAACAAGGTGCTGGGCGTCCCACGGAGGACTTACCGCTGGAATACCTTGGACAGTTGGCGGCGGGGGACCTTCGCGGGGGCCGTGGGGCATCAGGACAGCGACGTTTACCGTGACCACGCCGAAGACCTGCCGGAGGAATTTGTTTGATTGCATAAAAAGAAGCCTCCCAATTTGTCGGGAAGCTAAAAATGGGAAACATCAGCCGCCTTCTTTTGGCCTTTGTACCAGAAGCAGGCGGCTGTAATGCGTCGGAAATGTACGGCACCCCATTTGTTGGACGGTATGCTTTTTGCTGTCCGACAGATGGGGTGTTGTACTTTGCTGAAAACGCCGTTCACAGCAGGGAAATTTCCTGTCAGAACCGGCAGGCTTGATGCTTTTTGTATGCGCCAGGATAGTAAAACCACACAGAAACGAACATATAAATTTCCTTGCCTTCCCAAACCGGCGCAAGAATTAATCCATGCCTGTTTCCGTCCATACGCCGCCGGCACGGTCACTTTCACAGCAGGCGTCGATGAAGCGCATACCCCGTACGCCGTCATCTATGGAGGGATAATAGGCGTTGGCATCGCCCTGCAAAGCGGCCAGGAAACCTTCATAAATATCCGCAAAGGCATAATACCAGCCCTCCGTATGCCCGGAAGGAAGACGGGATTTCCAGCAGTAGCCAGGGGTATCATACTGTTTTCCCTTGACAATCCGCATGGTAGGCTGTCCCGCCAAAGTCAGGTAAAATATCTCTGGCTGCTCGTTGGCCCACTCCACGGACCCTTGATCGCCGTATATCCGCAGACGCATACCGTTGTCATTGCCGAAAGCCACCTGGGTTGCCCAATAAATCCCTTTGGCTCCGCCGCGGTACTGTACCATTACAGACGCGTTGCAGTCCAGAACCTGACCGCAGCAATCCAGTTGACAACAGACCCGTTCCGGCACAAGCTGGGTAGTGAAATGAACGGCGAATTCCACGTGTGAACCGATATCCGCCAGACAGTTGGACTTCCCCGCATACTCAGGCTCCATGCGCCAGGGGGCAATATCGCTTCTGCTGAGATCCCCCGCCAGCCAGTCCTGCACGTTTTCCCCGGCGACCATGCGGATATTCCCCAGAACCCCGTCCGTGATCAGCTTCCGGATATGGCGCAGGGCGGGCAGGCCGGAGTAAGTATAAGTCACGCAGAACAAAAGCCCTTTTTCCCGTGCCAGGGTCCGCAGAGCTTCGGCTTCCTGGGCGGAAAACGTGACTGGTTTGTCACAGGCGACGGAGATCCCGTTTTCCAGAAAGACCTTTGCGCAGGGGAAATGGATGTGGTTCGGGGCGGCGATGACAACAAACCGAATGCCGTCCGGACGCGCGCCCTCCTTTCGGGCCATGTCCTCATAGGTCTGATAGCTGCGCTCCGCGTCCACCTGATAAGCCGCCGCCGCTTCAGAAGCCTTCTGAGGGTCCCGGGAGAAACAGCCTGCCGTAAGCCGGGCCTTCCGGGTCGCCTCCAGACCCCTGATATGTACGTCCGCGATAAACGATCCTCTGCCTCCGCCGATAATCCCATATTGCAGCATATTCCTTTAGCCTCCATTTACCATCCGACAGGCGGAGGAAGGGTTTTAGTATCCTCGCGGCCCTTGGACTTAATTTTAGTTATATTTTAATAACAGAGGCGGATTCCGTCAAGAGATATTTTTGAAAAAGATAACAAAAATGCACGATAAAAATTATTTAACTTTCATAAAATTAGGGAATATAGATAAATTCAGAAAAATAAATGTTGACTTTCCGGATATTATCTGATAATTTTAGTAATATAAGCTGCTTAATTAAGTTCAATGGACTTAACAACACGGCTTAAATCGATGTTAGAGGGAGATGTAGTGATGAAAAAGACAGGAAAAACGTTCGTTCTTGGGCTTCTCTGTATGAGCATTCTGCTGCTGGCGGCCTGCGGCGGTGACAAGACCCAAAGTGGTGGAGGAGATACAGCGGGCGGAGACGGCGGAAGCAGCAAGGTGCAGGTGGGTATGTCCTTCCATAGTATGCAGAATGACGTCTTCGTATTTTCCGAGGAGTACCTGACCCAGTTTGGCAAGGAAGCTGACCCGCAGGTTGCCTTTGAATTTGTTGTAGCGGATGAAGATGTCAGCAAGCAGACCGCCGATGTGAACGACCTCATCAGCAAGAAGCCCAATGTCATAGCCATCTGTCCCCAGGACTCCCGGGCGGTGGAATCCAGCATCAAAGCCGCCCACGGAGCCGGACTGCCTGTAGTGGTATTCAACCGGCCCGTAAACCCGGATGTTGCCGAACAGCCTGACTGCTTTGTGGGCATCGACTCCACAGACCAGGGCTATGCCGCTGCCAAGGAGGTCTTTGAGATGATGAAGGCCGACGGTGTAACAGACATCCAGGTAGTAGCCATCAGCGGCCTGCTCACCGACGAGAACTCCGTGAACCGCTCCAACGGGCTGGCTGCTGCTGCCCAGGAGTACGGCGCCACCATCGTAGCTGACATTCCCTGCGACTGGGACCCGGAACTTGCGGCGGCGAACCTTCCCGCGGCGCTCCAGGCAAATCCACAGGTAAACTGCGTCTTCGTTTCCTCTGACGGTATGCTTCCCGGCGTAGAGAGCGCTTTGGCCGACGCAAACCGCTGGGTTCCCAACGGCCAGGAAGGTCATATGTACATTGCCTCCTGCGATTGCTTCTCCACCGGCATGGAAATGCTGGAGGAGGGCTATGTGGACAGCGACGCCCTCTTTGATATCGTCACCCAGTGCAAGCGGACCATCGAGGTCATCAACACCCTGGCCGCCGGCGGCACCGTAGAGCCTGAGATTCTGGTAGAAGCTCCCGTGTTTACCCGGGACAATATGAATGACGAAGCCATGAAAGCCCTGTTGTGGCAGTAACTTCAGAATATCCAACTGGCGGGCGGACGGGCCGGGTCGCTTGTTTGCCCGCCTCCTTTTTCAGACGCTTTCAGGGAATCATGTTGCAAGGAGTTTCACTATGAAGCATTCAAAAAAAGTCAGTCCGGCAGGCGGCTCCTTCCCTGACAGATGGGCGCGGTGGGACCGGGGACAGCGGACCAATTTCTGCGTTGCGGTTCTGGCGGCGGCGCTGCTGGTGCTGGTCTGTGTCGCCATACCCGCCTTTCGTCAGGTCAGCAATATCATCAATGTCTTTGAGCAGCTTACAACCCTGGGCTTCCTTACGCTGGCTATGACCCTGGTCCTGATTGTAGGCGGCATCGACCTGTCCCTGCCCTTCGTGCTGGCTTCCGCGGCGGTGGTGGGGGCGACCGGTCTTGCCAACGGCGGCAGTGTGGTGCAGGGCTGTCTGACAATGCTGGGGGTAAGTCTGGTATTTGGCGTCATCAATGGGCTGGCTGTGGCAAAGGGACGTATGATTCCCTTTATCGTAACTCTGTCCACTATGTCCGTGGCGGAGGGCTTCGCCGTGCAGTATTGCAGCGCAACCAGCATCAACGGCCTGCCTCCGGCGTTCCTTGCCATTGGCGCGAAAATTGGGATTCTTCCGGTTTCGGTCATTGTCTTTCTGATGATTGCCGTGATCGCGTCGCTGTTTCTTGCAAGAACGCGGTTTGGCCGTTGGTATTACATGATCGGCACCAATGAAGAAACCGCCCGGATCTGCGGCGTGCCCATTGTGGGAGCGAAATTCAGCGCCTACGTCATCTCAAGCCTGCTGGCGGGACTGGCGGCCATCATCCTTACTGCCCGCCTCAACGCCGCCGCTTCCTCCATGGTCGGCGACACCATGACCACGGACGCCATCAGCGCTGCAATCATTGGCGGGGCCAGTCTGAAAGGCGGCAGGGGCGGAATGCTCGGCGCCGTCCTGGGAGCGCTCTTCATCACCATCATCAGCAACGTCCTCAATCTGCTGGGCATCTCCTATTATATCGGAATGGTTGTCAAGGGCGTCATGATTGTCCTGGTTATTGCGATTGACGTGTTCCGTTCCAGCGAATCGACAAGATAAGGAGGCGCGCTATGCTGAAAATGAAGAATATCACCAAGCAGTTCCCGGGTGTGCGCGCGCTGGACCAGGTGAGTCTGGAGGCCTGTGACGGCGAGGTGCTGGGGCTGATCGGCATCAACGGCGCCGGCAAGTCTACGCTGATGAACATTCTGGGCGGCGTCTTCCGCTGCGACGAGGGCGAAATCGAGATTGACGGCGCGGCGCGGTCCTTTGCCAGCCCCAAGGAGGCCGAAAACGCAGGGATTTCCTTTATCCATCAGGAGCCGGTCTTTTTCTGCTCCATGACAGTGGCGGAAAATATCTTTATGTCCCGCCTGTTCAGAAGTTCCATTCCCTTCTTTACCGATACCAAACGGGCCGTCAGCGAATCCGCAAAGCTGCTGGATATGCTGGGGACCAATATCAATCCCCGCGCCCGGATGGAGGACGTCTCTATCGGCGAGCGTCAGATTGTGGAGATCGCACGGGCATTGGCCGCCGGTTCCTCCATTGTCATCTTTGACGAACCCACATCCTCCCTCTCCCTGAACGAGAAGCAGAACCTCTTCCGTATCATCGGGCGGCTCCGGGAGGAGGGTAAGACCATTATTTATATCTCCCACTTTCTGGACGAGGTCAAGGAAATCTGTGACCGCTATCTGGTGCTGCGGGACGGCAGGGTCAGCGGCTCCGGCATGGTGCGGGACGTCAGTCAGGCGGATTTGGTGGAAATGATTATTGGACAGAAGCTGGAGAAGGTCCGGAGTCATAAGAGCGCCGCCAGTGAGCAGGATACCGTCCTGAAGGTGGAACATATCGCCAGCGGCAAGCTCCTGGAGGACGTGAGCTTCGAACTGCATACCGGCGAAGTCCTGGGGCTTTGGGGCCTGATGGGTTCTGGGCGTACGGAGACAGTGCGGGCCATGTTCGGCCTGGACCGTGCGGACGGCGGCCAGGTGTTTTTCCGGCAGGACAGCGGCGAATTACAGATTATCCCCAAAAAAGACTTGCTGAAAAAATGCGGCTACGTAACAGAAGGACGCCATACTGACGGTGTCTTCCTGCCCATGCCCGTCTGGGAGAATATTACCGCCACAGCCCTGCACAAATACGCCCGAAAGGGATTTCTCATGGACGCCGCCGCGGAACAGGCCAAGGCCAACGAGTTTATTGACCTGCTTCATATCCGGACGCCAAGCTGCTATACGCCGGTGGAACAGCTTTCCGGCGGCAATCAACAGAAGGTTATTTTCGCAAAGTGGCTCAATAAGGACTTACAGGTTTTGGTACTGGACGAGCCGACCCGGGGCATTGATATCGGGGCCAAGATGGAAATCTATCGTCTGATCCGGGAGCAGGCCAGGGAGGGAAAGGCTGTTTTGCTGATTACCTCGGAGATTGATGAGATGGTGGATCTGGCCGACCGGGTGATCGTGCTGCGGGGCGGGCGGATCGTGGCGGAGGAAACCGGCAGCGGAATCAACGACCATAACCTGATGCAGCTGGCTCTGGAAGGAGGTTTGCGGAATGCGTAAACAGACAATAGGGGGCAGTCTGAAAGACAGGATTCTCTCCTGCGGCTTCTATATTCTGTTCATTCTGGTGGCGGTGGTATATACCTGCATGGCCCCTGCTTTCCTGACGGCTGAAAATATCGTCTCCATCCTGAACGCCGCGACCTTCAGCCTCTTTGCCGCGGCGGGCACGTCTCTGGTATTTATCTCCGGCAATATGGATATGTCCATTGGCTCCATTGCGCTGGTGGCGGCGGCGGCCCTGACTCTGGGGTCCAAGGCGGGACTGCCTGTGTCGGCGGTGATTCTGCTGACCATCCTGGTGGGTGCGCTGATCGGCCTGGTGAACGGCATTCTGGTAGCCTATGGCCGTATGAACTCCATGCTGACCACCTTGGGCCTGATGCTGGCTTACCGTGGGATTGGCCTACAGATTACCGGCGGAAGGCAGATTACGCTGGCCAGCGAGTATAAGAACTTTGCGAGAATCAAGATCATGGGCCTTCCGGTATGGGTGGTATTAAGTTTGCTGGCGGTGGTAATTGTTCAGATTGTGCTGAAAAAGACCCGGTTCGGCGCTTACTGCTACGCGTTGGGCTGTTCGGAGAGCGCCGCGAAAAAAGTGGGCATTCCGGTAAGAAAGGTGAAGATCGCTGTGTTTGTGATCTCCGGAATCTGCGCGGCGGTTACAGGCCTGATTGTGGCTTCCCGGCTTGGCGTCATGCGCAGTACCATCGGCAGCGGGATGGAATTCGATATAGTTGCGGCCATCGTGATAGGCGGCGTCAGCCTCCAGGGCGGCCGGGGCAGCGTTTTGCCGGGGACCTTCCTGGGCGTGCTGCTGCTTAAGGTGATTGACAACGGACTTGCAATGGTGGGCGCTTCTCCCTACGCCTATCGGTTTGTAGAAGGAATGATTATCTTTGCGGCAATGTATATGGATTCCCTGCGCAGTCTCCGAAAAAAGAGCGCATAAACAGAACGAAGGTCAGCGCAGCGATGCACTGGCCTTTTCCTTTCCGAAAGCCTGAACACATTGGACAGCGGGGGCTTGCAATGTATTCCAAACTCTTTTGAAATCCGAATATGTCGGACGCCGCATCCCAAAGCCATGAACGCGCCAGACAGCAGGGCTTTGCGTGATGTGCTCCAAAACGCCGCCAGAATGAAAAACCTGCGTCAAAGGCCCGGCTTGGTCTGGCGTTTTTGTCACTTGCTTTTTTGCGCTGACGACTGGACTTTTCCTGAAAAATAGTATAAAATGGTTTCGTTTTTCTAATTTGTACTTGTGACGCGCGGCATTTTTAGGAGTTGGTTACTATTAACTTGAAAGAAATTGCAAAATCCATGGGGGTTTCCTCGGCCTCAGTGTCCTTTGTGCTCAATGGGAAGCCTGGCATCAGTGAATCCCTCCGGAAGAGTATCTCACAGGTGTTGATCCGGGAGGGCTACACGGTAAAGCCACTCAGCCGCGGCAGTGAACCGGAGCAGCCCTGCACCCTCCCATCACGAAAGATACTGTTTGTGAAGTTCAAAAAAGAGGGCTATTTTGTTGAAAATAACGGAGATTATATTACCAAAATGCTGGACGGCGCGGAGGAGGCGGCAAAGGAATTCGGCTGTTCTATGGGCATTGTCAACGTGGACAAGGATACCGTAGAGCGAACCTTGTGTTCTGCAAATCATGACCCGAATCTTGCGGGCGTCATTTTTTTGGGTACGGAGTTCCATGCAGAGGAAAGCGGCGTCCTGCGGGTGCTGAACTGCCCTCTTGTGGTGGTGGATACCCGGCTTGGCAGCGCGCCCTTTGACACGGTGTCTATTGACGAGCAGATGGGAGTTTATCACGCCATCCATCATCTGACCTCCCTGGGACACCGGAGGATTACTTATATTCGCAGCGCCATCAAGAATGAGGAATCCCTGGAGCGGGAAGCTGCCTTTGAAGCCGCTGCCGTCCGTTTGGGTCTGGACCGCGGCGATATCCGTTACCTGGACGCTCTGCCCAACGCTCAGGACAGCTACCGCGTTCTCTATCAGGCCCTCCAGGAAGCACCGCCCTCCACCGCCTATTTCGCTGCCAACGACACTATGGCCATCGGTGCTCTGCGGGCATTGAAGCAGGCAGGCTGCCGGGTGCCGGAGAATGTCTCGCTGATTGGCTTCGATAACGTGAATATTGGCGAGGCGGTGGACCCTCCGCTGACCTCAATCGATATCGGGAAGCATGAGATTGGCGCCCTTGCCGTCAGCCGTCTGATGGAGCAGACCGCAAAGGGCGCCGGGCGTTTTAATGTGCGGATGCTGGTAGGTACACAGCTGGTGGTCCGCGGCAGCACTGGCCCGGTTATGCTTCCCGCCGTCAAACCGGAAGAGGAACGATACGAAAACGGCGTGGAAGCGGAAGCCGGGCAGGACAGTCTGGTTAAGAAGACCTGACAGGAGAACATTTGTCAAGGGGATTTCACCCATAAAATGCCTCCTGCAAACTGGCAATTTATCCTTAGAAGTGATCCTGTTCTTTCGTTATTTGCTTATCCGTTGAAAAATCTTGCCCATGTCTGGAACTGCTCATACTGTTCCGGAGTGTTGAGCCGCTGGGCGGAACCATCTTCAATGTCTGCTGTTCGCTCGTCATCGGACATTGAGATGAAGCAGAGGGTCTCTGGGGCAAAGATACCCTCCGCCCGCAGCGTCTCAAATGCCAATGCCACTGTCTCCAGAAACTGTTCCTGGAACTGTTCTTGGATTTCGTCATAGGTGTCAGCGTCCGTATTGGAGAGGGTCGCTTCCTGATTGCAGAGCTGCTGGCTGACCTGATTGAGTTCACTGTCCGTCCCATCGGAGTAGCCCCACTCATCAGGGAGATAGCGATTCAGGCTGAATGATCCATCCGCCACCTGGTCCACCAGCTCCTCGGGCCAGTACTCCCGCAATTCTGCCAGACGCTCCGGCGCCCGGTCCTCTTCATCCCGCCTCGCCAGCGCCTCTTCGGTATTCACTGCCAAAAAAAGGGTGATGCAGTCGCTGTCGGTAACCAAGGCTGCACTGTAAATGTGCTCTTTCCCAATTTCCCGACGAATCTTCTCCATTGCGTGCCGTACAGCCTTCTCAATAGCGGGCTGTAGGTTTGCGAAGAATTGTTCCATCTTTAATTATCCAACCTTTCTTTTTGACGAATTGATATGAGACAAGTATAGCACAGGCGCAACCAGCGTTCAACCTCCATTGCAGGGGCTTCACATATGCTTTGGTCAATTATAACATATCCTCTGCCGGCTGGTTCGGAAGAAGCCATTCCGTACATCCAGTGCGCCAAATGACTTCTGCACTTTCAAACAAAAATAGCCGCCCGCGTTTCTTTGCTGGAAGCTGCGGACGGCTATGGCAATTGTTCACTTTCATAAAAAGAAACCAGACCGCAGGGCTTAAATCCTGTGATCTGGCTTTGGTGGACCTGAAGAGATTCGAACTCTCGACCTCTCGGATGCGAACCGAACGCTCTCCCAACTGAGCTACAGGCCCATAGTATAACAATTAAACAGGTCAGACTTGACGACAAGAGATATTATACCATAAATTTTCGGTTTGTAAAGAGGAAAAATAAAAAAGTTCATAGAAATCGATTTAGAAAATTTGTTTTTGCTATTGAAAATTTAATCGATAGGATTTATAATAAAAACGATACCGACCCATGGGCAGCAGGTCCAGCAAGAGAAGGAGGAACCAGCATGAGCGACTTTTACATACAGAACGGCGTCCTGATCGACTACCTGGGGCCAGCAAACGTCCCGATAGAAATACCGGAAGGCGTAACAGAGGTAGGCGAAAATGCGTTCTGGAACGAAAAAATCGGGCAGAGCTATTGCATTACTGGTGCGGTGATTCCGAAAGGCGTTACACAAGTAGGGGAATACGCCTTTTATAGATGCGGGGCGCTGTCGTATGTCATTCTGCCGGAGGGCCTGGAGCGCGTTGGAATCCGGGCGTTCTGGAACTGCAACAGCCTGACGGAAATACTTCTTCCGGACAGCGTGACCTATGTAGGCGCAGGAGCCTTTTCTGACTGCAAATCCCTGACCAGTGTTGTTCTGTCCCCCAATCTGTCCAGGATATCGGGAAATATGTTCAGCAACTGCGTCAATCTGAAGAGCGTCCGCATTCCCGAGGGCGTGACGGCAATTAACGACTCTGCGTTTTCCGGCTGTAAAAAGCTGAGGAGCGTAGAGATCCCGTCCAGCGTAACATACATTGCGCCAGACGCCTTTCGCAGCTGTCCCCGGCTGATGCTCATCGCGCCCCACCTGCTCCTGCAGAATGCAGAAGGGGACCTGAAAATTTCTCTGGTGCTGGGGTACTGCGCGAATCCGGAACGCTATCAGGGTGAAGCTGAGGCGCGCTATGCCCAATATGCCAAAAAATATCGGGTGCCGCTTCTGGCAGCCGCTGAAAAGCTGTACAAGGAAGAAAAAGCGGCAGTCATGGCATACTACAACATCAAGCCCGCCCCGCGAAAGCCTCGGACCGGCCAAAGCAATCCATACGAAAAGCTCAGCGAACAGAAGAAGGTATTGCTGCTGGAAGAGACGATTCTATCCGGAGACATGGAGAAGCTGGAGGAAGTTCTGACGGGCTGTAAGGAATTCGAGCTTACGGCGAGGGCGTTGGGACTGGCCTGCCGCTATGGTTCCCTGGAGATGGTCCGGCGGCTGGTGAAGGCAGGGTTTTCCTTTGATTTGGGCTATACCGCCAAGCTGACGGCAAAGTATGACACTTATACCGTTTACCGGGGATTCTTCGGCCAAAAGACCGTATACCATCATTTTGAGTATCTGCTGACAGAAGACGATCTGACCAACGGGGAGCGGATCGGGGACCTGCGGAATATCCGGCACCTGCTGTTCACCGATGGCGAACGCCCGCCCATCCCAGAAGCGGAACGGCTGGAGATTCTCCGATATCTGTCCCACTGCAAACAGACCAGATGTGACTGCCATAAGCTGCTGCGGAGTGCTGTCATGGAAGAGAAGACAGCCTTTGTGGACGCGCTTATAGAAGAGAACATAAAACTGCTGGACTATGACCTCTCCGACTGCCCGAACGTCAAGCTGACCGCCGCCGCGAACAAAATGCTGGACATTGCACAGCGTCAGGGGGATAAAATGCCGGTAAACCTGCCCCTTCTGAAACGGGTGATGAACGACACGAATCTGGTGGCGCGGTTTCTGGACGAGGGAGATCTGCCGGAGAATCTGAACACCACAGAATTACTGAAAAGCAGTCTGAACGCAAAGACCGCCGGAACGCTGTCCCTCTGTCTGGAACGGGGCTTCCTGAAAAGCAAGGCCACCCGGGACAAACTGATTCAGAGGTCCATAGACGAAGGACGGACGGAACATACCGCGGTGCTGTTGGAGTACAAGAACCGAACGGCCGATTTTGTCAAAGAGCGGGCGGCGGAGGAAGCAAAGCTGATGAAGGACCTGACGGCCGCGCCGGATTCTCTGTATATGCTGAAAAAGCTGTGGCGGTATAAGAAGCAGGCGGACGGGACCATCTGCATCACCGGATATAAGGGCACGGAGACAGAAGTCACGGTTCCCGAAAAAATTGGCCAAGGTCAAGTGACAGCCATTGCAGACAGCGCGTTTTCACCGGACGCGCTCCGCCTGACGGAGAAGGAAAGGACCATCAGAAAGGCGATTCAGGCGGTTACGATACCGAACAGCGTCCGGCAGATAGAACAGAACGCTTTTCGGAACTGTGTCGGGCTGGCCAGGGTGACGCTTCCGGAAGGTCTGACCAGCCTTGAAGAGGGCCTGTTTTACGGCTGCGGGTCTTTGGCGGGGATAATCATTCCCGAGGGCGTCAGGAAGATTGAAGAATGTGCCTTTGAGAGCTGCACCGCATTAAAGACAGCAGCGCTTCCGGACAGCCTGCGGGAAATCGGTTACAGGGCGTTTTTTCACTGTGACGCGCTGGTTTCCGTGACGCTGCCAAAGAAGCTGCGCAAAATAGAGGCAGAGGCGTTTTCGTGCAGCGGGCTTGAGGAGATTACGATTCCCGGAAACGTAAAATTGATTTCAAGGAACGCCTTCTTTCAGTGCTCCAGGCTTCGGGAGGCAGTGGTGGAACGGGGCGTAATTACCTTGGAATACGGCGTGTTCCAGGGGTGCGGAAATCTGGCGCGGGTCACGCTCCCTAACAGCGTCACTGAAATACACCAGATGGCCTTCGTGGACTGTCCCACAGAGCTGGTAATCCGCGCCCTGCCTGGAGCTTACGCGGCGGAGTTTGCGAAGCAGAATTTTTACAGATTTGAGCATATCTGATCAACAATAAGAATTTCCATGAAACGAACACAACGTATAAAGAAGACCCCTCCGTAACAGGAAGGGTCTTCTTTTTTGTTCAGACGGAATCAGGGAATCCCGACGGAACGCGCAGAATAACAGGTGGCTTACAGATTCTTCTCGTAGGACTCGATCATCTTCTTGACCATCTGGCCGCCCACGGAACCGGCTTCACGGCTGGTCAGGTCGCCGTTGTAGCCTTCCTTCAGGTTGACGCCGACTTCAGAAGCGGCCTCCATCTTGAACTTGTCCATAGCGGCACGGGCCTCGGGAACGTTGAGCTGATTGGTGTTCTTGGTAGACATAATAGCATTCTCCTTTTCATCAAACATATTGATTTCTGCTGTGGATTCACTGGGTATCGCCTGCATAGTTTGACTCGAAGGAGCGCGAATATGCCGTTTTTCTGCCGGTAATTTTTTCTCATACAAATGATTCTGCGGCAGGAGGGGCGCGTCAGCTGTCCGAATCATAAAGGTAAAGAAAAAGCCGGGACCGGACGCAGCCATGACCCGCCCATAGCCGGAATGAAAAGCGTCTTCTGTGAAAAAGTTGATCTGCCGCGCATGAAAACGGAAAAAACAGAAACCCTAAATCTGCACGGAATCCGACTGTAATGAAAAGGAGTGAGCGCGAGATGGAGACAGGAATACAGAATCCGTCAGAGATTGGGCGGCTGAAAAAGGTTCTGCTGCACCGTCCGGGCCAGGAGCTGGAAAACCTGATGCCGGACTATCTGGAGCGGCTGTTATTTGACGACATTCCGTATCTCCGTGAGGCCCAGCGGGAGCACGACGCCTTTGCGGAATGCCTCCGGGAGCAAGGGGTAGAGGTGCTGTATCTGACGGATCTGGTAGTCAATTCCCTCACCAGCCGGGAGATTCGACAGGACTTTATCCGGCAGTTTCTGGACGAATCCGGCATAAAGGACCAGCGGACAAAAGAACTTCTGGGGGAATATCTGGAGCGGATGCAGGACAAGGAAATGGTGTCGGCGATGATGGCGGGAGTACGGAAGAGCCAGCTGAACCGTGAAAGCGGCAGTCTGGAGGATATGCTTGCGGCGGCGGGAGACGATTACCCCTTTGTGGTAGACCCCATGCCCAACCTCTATTTTACCCGGGACCCCTTCGCCACGATTGGCACCGGCGTGTCCATCCACAAAATGCACACCGCCACCCGGAACCGGGAGACGCTTTTCGGTAAATTTATCTTTGAGCATAACCCGGAATATATGCACGTTCCCCGCTGGTACGACCGGGGCGAGGAATCCTCCCTGGAAGGCGGCGATATTCTCGTCCTTTCCCCCCAGGTTCTTGCCATTGGCGTCTCCCAGCGGACCGAGGGCGGGTCTATCGATACCCTTGCGGAGACCATCCTGACCTACCCGACGACGAAATTCCGGAAGATACTGGCGTTCAACATTCCGAAGACCCGTTCGTTTATGCACCTGGACACAGTATTTACTATGGTAGACCGGGACAAGTTCACAGTGCATCCCAATATTCTGTCCAGCATTACGGTGTATGTCATGGAGCTGGACGAAAACCGGAAAATGAAAATCCGGCAGGAGGACGCCCGTCTGGAAGACATCCTGAAAGAGCATCTTGGCCTGGACAGCGTGACCCTGATTGAATGCGGCCATGGCAGTGAGATCGACGCCGCAAGGGAGCAGTGGAGTGACGGGAGCAATACCCTTGCCATAGCCCCAGGGGAAGCCGTCGTCTACTCCCGCAACTACGTCACAAACCGTTCCCTGGAGGAAGCCGGCGTCAAAATCCACGCCATCCCCAGCGCGGAGCTCTCCCGGGGAAGGGGCGGTCCCCGCTGTATGTCCATGCCCCTCTGGAGAGAATTCCCCTGATGGAATGAGGAATTGGGGTGATTTCAGGTTCGGAAGGTTCCAAACGCCTGATTCCTGACTGCCCCGGCCCCAATTGAAGAAACTTTACAGTAAAAATGAAAGGAAATAACGACTATGGCAGTGAATTTGAAAGGAAGAAGTTTTCTGACGCTGGAGGACTTTACGCCCACGGAGATCCGGTATCTTCTGGACCTGGGCCACGACCTGAAAGCCAAGCGCCGGGCCGGGATCTGCGACCCTGCTCTGAAGGGAAAGCATATTGTCCTGCTGTTTGAGAAGACCTCCACCCGGACCCGTTGTTCCTTTGAGGTCGCCGCGACGCAGGAGGGCGCCCACGTGACGTACCTGGACGCGGGCAGCTCCCAGATGGGCAAAAAGGAATCTCTGGAGGACTCCGCCAAGGTCTTGGGCCGGTTCTTTGACGGCATTGAGTATCGCGGCTATGCCCAGAGCGCGGTGGAGGACCTGGCGGAATACGCGGGAGTGCCTGTCTGGAACGGCCTGACGGACGCGGACCATCCCACGCAGATTCTGGCGGATATGATGACTCTGGAGGAGCACTGCAAAAAGCCTCTGAACAAGATGAAGGTGGTGTTCCCCGGCGACGTGCGGAATAATATGTGTTACGCCTGGATGATTGGCGCGGCAAAAATGGGAATGCACTTTGTCGGTCTGGGTCCCCAGGAGCTTGCCCAGCAGATGGATCATGAGCTGGTGAAGCGCGTCTTTGCGGAGGCCCGGCAGAACGGCGGTCTGATTGAAATCACCGACAGCGTTTCCTCCCTTAAAGGCGCGGATATGATTTATGGCGATATCTGGGCGTCCATGGGCGAGGAGGACCTGATTCCCAAGCGCGCCGAACTCCTCTCTCCCTACCGCGTGACAGAGGAGACCCTGAAGGCCACCGAAAACCCCGACGTTCTCTATATGCACTGCCTGCCCTCCTTCCACGATTTCGAGACGAAGCTTGCAAAGGAATGGCAGGAAAAGGGCGTGGATATCCGGGAGGTCACCGACGAGGTCTTCCGCGGTCCTCACAGCGTGGTATTCGACGAAGCCGAGAACCGGATGCACTCCATCAAGGCCGTTCTGGTAGCAACAATCGGGAAATAAGGCGGGGATTTTTTTGGAAAAGCGAAAATTCCGGATGCCCACCGCCTACACCATCCTGTTTCTGCTGATCATCCTTGTAGCCGCGGCGACCTGGCTGATACCGGCTGGCGCTTACGACTATGTGGACGGCGTGCCCCAGGCGGGAACCTACCATCCGGCGGACCCCAGCCCCCAGGGAATCGGCGCGGTTCTGAAAGCGGCCTTTTCCGGTTTCTACGACGCTGTGGATGTGTGCGTATTTATCCTGATGGTAGGCGGCTTTCTGGGCGTTGTGATGAAGACGGGCGCGGTGGATGCAGGGGTGGGCAGTATTATCCGGCATCTGGGCGGAAAGGAAAAATGGCTGATTCCCATCCTGATGCTGCTCTTTGGACTGGGCGGCACCACCTACGGTATGTGGGAGGAAACCATGGCCTTCTATCCCCTTCTGATCCCGGTCTTTCTTGCGGCGGGCTATGACGCGGTGGTGGGCATTTCGGTTATACTCCTTGGCGCGGGCGCGGGAGTCATCAGCTCCACGGTCAACCCATTTGCCACCGGGATCGCGGCAGGCTTTGCGGGGGTGTCTCTGGGCGAGGGGATTCTCCTGCGGGTTTTGCAATGGGTGATCTTTGAAAGCGCGGCCATCTGGTTTGTCATGGCGTACGCGGCACGGGTAAAGAAGAATCCCGCCCGGTCTGTTGTGGGCGTGGGCGCGGGGAAAATCCAGGCCAATATGGAGCAATCCGTGGAGTACACGCCCCGCCGGAAGGTCATTATGGTGATTTTCACCCTGACGTTCCTGATTATGATTTATGGCGTGATACCCTTTGACGAAATGGGTCTGCCGCTGCCGGTGCTGGGCTGGTGGTTCCCGGAACTGAGCGCCCTGTTTCTGGCGGCTGGCGTGATCGTGGGTCTGCTGGACGGCCAGAGGGAAGATGAAATCGCGGAGACCTTTGTTGCCGGCTGCGCGGATCTTCTGGGCGTTGCGCTGATTATCGGGATCAGCCGGGGCATTACGGTCCTGATGAACGACGGCGGCATTACGGACACAGTGCTGCATTGGGGAGAGGACGCGCTGTCCGGAGCGGGGGCGTTCAGCTTTGTGCTCCTGGTCTACCTGATTTACCTGCCCCTGACCATCCTGATCCCCTCTTCCTCCGGCCTGGCGACCCTTTCCGTACCCATTATGGCGCCGCTGGGACAATTTGCGGGAGTAGGCGGCGATCTGGTGGTCACAGCCTTTCAATCCGCGTCAGGTCTTGTCAATCTGATCACCCCCACGGCGGCGGTGGTCATGGGCGCGCTGGCTCTGGGTCACGTCCCCTATGACCGCTGGGTGAAATACGTCTGGAAGCTGGTTCTCTATTTCTTTCTCCTGACCATTGTTCTCCTGCTGATAGGCGCTGCGCTTTCGTAGGAGTGAAACGGCAGAATCCCATACCGGAGCGGCAGAGGAGGGCGCAAGGTCCGCCGTCTGCCGCTCCCATCCGGCTGCCGGGCGGTTTCATGGGGCAGTATATGCTAAAGACTGTCGGCTTCATTAAATACTGGATGTTTTCAAAGAGGTAGTACATATTTTGGACTGAAACGGGTCCCATTACAAATCGGAATGTTTTTACAATAAAGTCACAAAGGACCGAAACTGGTCCGTTTTTTGAGGTTGGTTATGGCAGAACAGAAAATTAAGCAGGACATACCGATCGGGGAGAACATCCGGCGGATCCGACAGGCGCAGAAGATTGGGCAGACGGAGCTGGTACGACGCCTACAGCTTGAGGGCGTGGAGATGACCCGGGAAGCCCTGGTGAAGCTGGAACGGGGGACGCAGCACATCCGGGCGAGCCAGCTCCGTGGCCTGCGGGACGCGTTGGGGACCACCTACGACGAGCTTTTGGAGGAATCCCTGTGAAGCTGCTGGACCTGCTCTTTCCGCCCCAATGCCCCTTTTGCCGGCGGATTCTGGAGCGGCCCGGCGTCTGCCCCGACTGCGAATGCGCCCTGCCCAGGACCTCTGCCGCGGACGGGCTCCGGGACTTATCAGGCGTTCCCTGCGCGTCGCCGTTATGGTATCAGGGCCCGGTCCGGGACGCGCTTCGGGGCCTGAAATTCAGCGGGCGCATAGGAACGGCGGAGGCCCTGGGCGGTCTGCTGGCAGAATGCGCCGCGGAGCACTTTTCAGGTGAATTTGACACAGTTACCTGGACGCCGCTCAGCCGGAAACGCCATCGGGAACGGGGTTACAATCAGGCCCGGCTGCTGGCAGAGAGCGCGTGCCGGTACTGGAACGTGAAGCCGGTGCGTCTTTTGGAGAAGTTCCGGGAGAATCCGGCGCAGTCGGGCCTTGAGAACGCCGCCGCCCGCTGGGAAAATGTCCGGGGCGTCTACCGGGCCATAGGAGAGCCTGCCGGGAAAAATATCCTGCTGGTGGACGATATCTGCACCACTGGCGCTACCCTGACCGCCTGCGCAAAGTCCCTGCAATCTGCCGGGGCGCACAAGGTTTTCTGCCTGACAGCCGCCAGAACGCCGCAAATGGCCGAAAATGGGGAATCTCGGAAAGAATAGCTTGCAATCCGGAAACAGGACCGCTATAATACAAACTGTATGATTACAGAAAGGCGGCTGGAAAACGTCCGCTTAAACGAATGTAATATAGAAGTTGGAGGAATCGTCCATGTCAAAAGATATCGGTATCGACCTTGGCACCGCTTCCGTGCTGGTCTACGTGAAGGGCAAAGGCATTGTCCTTAACGAACCCTCGGTAGTGGCTCTGGACAAAAACACCGGCAAGCTCCTGAAAGTAGGCACCGACGCGCAGGCGATGCTGGGACGTACGCCCGGGAATATTATCGCCATCCGGCCCCTTCGGGAGGGCGTTATTTCCGACTACGATATGACGGAACGGATGCTGCGGGAATTCATTCACAAGGTGGCCGGGGTATCCCTGTTCAAACCCCGGGTGATTATCTGTGTGCCCTCCGGAATCACGGAGGTAGAAGAGCGCGCCGTCATTGACGCGGGCATCTCCGCTGGGGCGCGAAAGGTCTTTTTGATTGAAGAACCCGTCGCCGCGGCCATCGGTGCGGGAATCGACATCGCCAAGCCTGATGGTCATATGGTGGTGGACATCGGCGGCGGCACGGCGGATATCGCGGTCATTTCCCTCAGCGGCGTGGTGGAATCCGCTTCCATCAAGATCGCCGGCGACCAGCTCAACGAGGCCGTGGTGAAGTATATGCGCCGGAAACATAATCTGCTGGTAGGCGAACGGACCGCGGAGGAAATGAAGAAACAAATTGGCTGCGTGTTCCCCAAGGAAGAAGAGGAGACCCTGGATGTAAAGGGCCGCTGCCTGTTGACGGGTCTTCCAAAGGTGGTTACGGTCAGCTCTACCGAGATGATGGACGCTTTCGAGGAGCCGGTGGAGCGTATCATGGAGGCCATCCATTCCGTCCTGGAGCGCACGCCCCCGGAGCTGGTGGCCGATATCTCCACCAACGGCATCGTGATGACCGGCGGCGGCAGTCTGGTGTCCGGCTTCGACAGGCTGGTGACCGCCCGGACAGGCATTCATACCGTGATCGCCGAGGACGCCATCTCCTGCGTGGCCCTGGGTACCGGCAAGAGCCTTGACTCCCTGAACAATATGCAGGACGGCACCATGAACCTCAGCCGCCGCAAACAGATGAACTGACGGAGTGTCCTTACACGGGGCCGCCCTTCCTTGGGTGGTCCCTTCTTCACAGACGGCTTCTGGCTCCTTCTTCCATGGCCGGCTGTTGACAAGCGAGGTGGAATTGTGAAAAAAGTTGGAATTACCATCGGACTGCCCAGGGCGCTGCTGTATTACCGGTATCGCGTCTTCTGGGAGACCTTTTTTCAGGAATTGGGCTTTGAGATCGTGGCCAGCGAACCTACAAACCGGGAGATTCTCGAACAGGGCGCGGCTCTGGCCATCGACGAAGCCTGCCTGTCTTTGAAAGTCTATCTGGGTCACGTGGCCGCGCTGGTGGGCAAGTGCGATTTTATCCTGATCCCAAGAATCAGCAATTTCGGGCGGCATCGGAATATGTGTACCCGCTTTGAAGCCCTGCCGGATTTGACGCGTCATGTCTTCCGGGACCGGCGGCTTCAGATCCTCTCCTATGAATTGGACGTTCTGGAGAAAAAGGACGAGGAGAACGCGCTGATGGAAATGTGCAGAACTTTGGACTGTGTTTCAACAAAGGCGTTCAAACGGGCCTATAAGAAAGCGAAAAAGGCTGATACGGAACATTTCCGGGAACGCTGCCGGAAACAGGACGCCCTTGCCCGCCGGGATGGGATGAAGGTCCTCATTGCCGCTCACAGCTACGTGGCCGAAGACCCCTTTATGGGCCGTATGGTCACGGATTACCTGCGGAAAAACGGCGTGATCCCCCTCCGGGCCGACCTGACCGACCATGACGACGCGCTCAAGCACAGCCGGGAACTGTCGCCTACCTGCAAATGGGAAATCAGCCGGGAAATCCTGGGCGGCATTCAGAAACGGAAGGACGGCATTGATGGAATCATTCTGCTCAGCGCCTTCCCCTGCGGTCCCGACGCTATGGTGAATGAACTGATTGCCCGCCGCGTCAAGGGAATTCCTATGCTGAACCTGGTCCTGGACGCGCAGAGCGGTACTGCGGGCGTGGAGACCAGATTGGAGAGCTTTATTGATATTATCCGCTTTAAGGAGGGGTCCCTGTAATGGCCGGAGCTGTCAGACGTAAAATCGCGTTTCCCCGTTACGCCGAGTATCACTGCGCCTTTCGGTACATCGCGGAGCAGGCGTTGGGAGTGCAGTATATCCTGCCGCCGCCCCTTACCCGGCATACCATGGAGCTGGGAGCCAAGTACAGCCCGGAGTTTGTCTGCACGCCCTTCAAAACTTGCCTGGGCAGCATGATAGAAGCCCTGGAAGCCGGCGCGGATACCCTCTTTATGACCCATGGACTCTGCCGCCTGGGTTACTACGGCGAGCTTTTGGAGCAGATTCTGCGGGATCTTGGCTATCAGTTCGACTTTATCAACCTCTCTGATTACGATATGAGCAAGAAAAAGGATTTGATTAAAGTCGTCCGCCGTTTCAATCCAAAGGTCAATCCCGCCCGCTTCCTGACCCAGTTCATGGAGGGCGCGCGGATGGTGGAGTACCTGGATGAGATTACCGCCGAGTATTACCGGAACTGTGGGTTCGACGCCTCCGGAGGGGACTATAAACGGGCTTACCAGAATTTCCTGAACGATATGTATACCGCCCAGAACCGCGCCGATGTGGAGAATGGCTATCGGAGAGCCCGGAGCGCGATGCAGGCTGTGCCCCTGGATAAACCTGAACGGCCTCTGCGGGTGGGGATCGCAGGGGAGTTCTATACCGTTATGGACGCTTTTTCCAATCTGGAGCTGGAACAGAAGCTTGCTGATATGCGGGTGGAGGTCCATCGCTGGATGAATGTCACAAATCAGTTTATGCACTATAAGAGCCATAGAAATATGCGGGTCAAGATTATGGACCTCTGTCAGTACGAAATGGGACCCACCGCCGCCGCAAATATCTGGTGGGCCAAACGCTGCGCTGAACGGAATTTCGACGGCATCGTGCATATCAAATCCGCAAGCTGCACCCCTGAAATCGATGTCATGCCTGTGCTCCAGACCATCAGCAGAGATTATAAAATTCCTGTCCTCTACCTGACCTACGACGCCCAGACCAGCGACGTGGGCCTGCAAACCCGGCTGGAGGCGTTCTATGATATGATCGATATGAGAAAGAAGGTGCTTTGATATGGAACAGGCTTTTTTGGGCGTCGACGTGGGCTCTATCTCTACCAAAGGCGTAATTATCGATAAGGACAACCGGATTCTCAGCAGTCAGTATATCTGGACCCAGGGAGATCCGATTGGGGCCGTCAAGGAGCTGGTGGGGCTTCTGGAGGGGCAGTTTGACAAGAGCCGTTACCAGATCGCGGCGACTGGAACCACCGGAAGCGCGAGAAAATTGGTGGGGGCCATCCTTGGCGCGACCATGGTCAAGAATGAAATCACCGCTCACGCCGTGGGAACTACTACCTTTTATCCCGATGTGCGGACCATCCTTGAAATCGGCGGGCAGGATTCCAAAATCATTCTCGTCGAAAACGGCGTGGCGGTGGACTATGCCATGAATACCCTCTGTGCCGCAGGGACCGGCGCGTTTCTTTCCAGTCAGGCGAAACGGCTGGGCATCGAGGTGGAGGAAATCGGCGACTATGCCCTGCGGTCCAGCCATCCGACTCAGATTGCCGCGCGCTGTACGGTCTTTGCAGAGTCCGATTTGGTCCATAAAATCCAGATGGGGCATCCGAAAGAGGATATCATTGCCGGAGTCTGCAACGCCGTGGCCGCAAACTACCTCAATAACGTGGGCAAGGGGAAGAAAATCGTTTCTCCGGTGGTCTTCCAGGGCGGCGTGAGTAAAAATAAGGGCGTTGTGGCCGCGTTTGAGCGTACCCTGGGCTGCCCCGTGATCGTCGACCCTAACGGACATCTGATGGGCGCGCTGGGAGTGGCGATCCTGGCCAGAAAGGGCTCAAAACGGCAGGTTTTTGACTTCTCTGTGGAGAATATGGACTTCTGTACCCGGGAATCAAGCTGCGGCGGGTGCTCCAATCATTGCGAGATTATCTGCGTCTACCGCGGGGATCAGATGATTGATTCCTGGGGCAATCGCTGTGAACGGGGCGCCAGAGTTCGCTGATTCCAGGCCGTAAATACAAAAAATATATAAAAACACACGGAATCCTGCTGTTTTCGGAATCCGTGTGTTCTTTTTGCGCCGGAATGCCAGGAGCGGGCTGTGTTTCGGAAATCGTCCATTTTTTATGCCTGGCTTCCAAAAACAAGCTGCTGGACGTTTACCGTTTCGTCGTCCCGGAAATATTCCCCTTCCCGACTGCCTGTGGTGAAAAGCAGAATCTGCCGTTCCTTGGCCGCGCCTTGCAGCCATCGCAGCGCCGCCTGACAGCTTTCGTCGTCCAAGCCGACCAGCACGTCGTCCAGCAGCAGGGGCGCGCGTTCCGGAAGGCTCATCTGACACGCCGCCAGCCGGGACGCCAGGTAGAGCTGACTTGCGGCGTTGGACGGGCTTTGCGGTTCCGTTTCCTCCGCGTCTTCTTCGTCGCTTTGAACCGGGGCGGAAGTCCCGCTGAGCAGCCCCGCGAAAATCTCGGCCGTCCTCCGGGTCAATGCCTGGAACTGCTCTTCTGTCTTGCCGCGCTCCAGGGCCGTCAGCGCTTCTGACAGCATCCCGTACGCCTTTCCCATGGCCGATATCTGGTCCGCTAATGTTTCTGTCCGGCTTCGCAGAGCCTCCGGGTCCCCTATGGATTGCAGCCGGCCAGTGAGACGGTCCAGCTCCGATTGCAGGGACGCCTGGGCCGTTCGGGTCTGGTCCAGCTCCTTCTGGATGTCCTCCCGGGTGCGGAAAACCTGCGGCACTGGCCCTTCCGGGATGTACTCCGGCACTGGAAGCAGACTGCATCTGATACGGGCTTCCCGGGCCGCCGCGTCCGCGTCCGCAAGCTCCTTCCGAAGCACCGCCGCCGCCCTCAACGCCGCGTCCGCTGATGGAATGTCCGTCGTGCCGGGAGCAAATCGCCGGACTTCCCGCAAGATCCCCTGCTCTGTTGCCACAATCGTTGACTGTAACGTTTCCCATGCCGCGCTCTTCGCCGTGTTCTCTGCCCGCGCCGCTTCTGCCGCCTTTAACAGCCGTTCCCATTCCGCAAGGTCCGTTTCCCGCATGGCGCGCTTCTTTTCCGCCTGCTCTTCCCATAACGCCAGCTTCCGGCGGGTGGAGACCATCTGCGCCAGCGCTGTCACTCCTGCCGCCACGCTGCCGCAGCCGATTGACAGAGAAACGCTCTTCCGGAGAAAAAATGTCCCCAGCCCCAGAATCAGCCCAATCGCCAGAATCACAGGAACGCCCCAGCCCGGAAACCGCGGCTTCGGACGTAAATGCAGCGGTTTTGCCAGCGCTTCCTCCTTCGTCATGTCCACAAAGGGATTTTCGTTCAGACGGGTTTCCGCTTCCAGTAACGCCTCCGCCGCCTTGTCCCGCTGGCTCCGGGTCTGGGCGCTGTTCTTCCGGGTGGTATTCAGATTCACAATGGCGCCCCGAAGACGCGATACCGTCCCCGTCTCCGGTACGCCTTCTTCGTCCAATCGCCTGCGGTACGACGACGCCTTTTCCTCTGCCGCCGCCGCTTCTTCCTCCGCCAGCCGGTACGCTTTTGCCTGCTGATGGGCTTCCCAGCGCTCCAGCGACGCCAGCTCCTTTTCTAACGTCAACGCCTGCTCCGCTAATACATCCTTCTGCGGACGCTGGCTCTCTAACCGGCTGGCCAGCGTTTCCCGGGTTGCCAGCAGCGCCGTCGTCTCTTGCAGCTCCGCTTCTAATGTGGGCAGAAGTCCCGTCCGGCCGCTTTGCAGAAACGCCGCTTCCTCTTCAATCGCTTTCCTGAATTCCGTCCCCTCCGCCAGCGACGGGCCTATAGACGCGATGCCTTCCGTCAGCGCTGAATCCGGTTCCGCTGCCTCTATCACGCCATGGGATGTGTACGACGTGCAGTCCGTTCCCAAAAGCGCCTTGCCGCAGTTCACGCCTGTCAGCTCCGCCGCAAGTCTTCCGTCTCCCGTGATCGCGCGGAATTCCCCCAGTCGCGCGCCGCCTTGCCGGGTTGCACGAAGCAGCGTCAGCTCCCGGCCTTCCGATTCGCAGTCCAGCCGCCCGGATACCATCCCCTCCGGCGCTTCTGTTCCGTACAGCATCGCCAGCAGAAACGACCGCCAGCCCTTCCTGCCCGTTTCGTCCGACGCCTGTAAAATGTTCAGTCCCGGCGACAGCTCTAATACGCTGCTCCCTGAATCTTCAAATATCGTTATCATACGGTGAATCAGCATTCAAGCTTCCTCCGTTCATATTTTAATGAAAAGCGGGGTATACTTGTCCTGTTCCAGTATAGCACGAAAGCTGTCGTTTGCACAGATGATTTTTTCAATTTGCGCCCCTGGTTCCGCTGAATCCGGGGGCATATAAGGAATTTTTGGATTTCTTGAAAAAATTTTGAAAAAGGTGTTGACAAATGGGCCGGGATTTGGTATTCTGTCAAAG
>CAJTMG010000017.1 GCA_910577405.1 uncultured Oscillibacter sp.
AGCGGGGGAAAAGCCGGAAACATCGGAAACGGTAGGCTTACCTATCGCTATAAAACAGGAACGGCTCCGAAAAACCGTCCCTGTCTGGTCATTCATAAATTGTCACCGGCATTTTTCGCAGCGTCCAGATTTCCGCGCTGCCCTCGCCTGACAGCGTAAGGGTCCTTCCGGCGGTTTCCGGATACCATCTCGTTGTCAGGACCGTCTCGCCGCCGTTGACGAAGATTTCCGCCGCGCTGGTGTCCGCCAGAATCCGCAGGCTCCGCAGACGTTCCACCGGGGCGTGACGGACCTCCCTGCCATAGCCGCCCTCCCGGACTGTCAGGGTCAGCACGCCGTCCGACGCCTCCAGCAGCAGCCCCGAAAGCTCCAGAGACAGCCTGTCCCCGCAGGTGATCCCGATTTCCGCCGTCTCCGGTACGTCCGCTGTCAGCCGTCCTGAAAACCGGACCTCCCGCGCCGTCTCCCGCAGGCCCTCCAGCTCCCGGGCGGGAACCATCACCAGCCGGCCGTCCTGACAGCGCAGCTCCCGGGGGACGGTCAGACAGTTCTGCCAGCCAAACGCCGCCGTCGGATTGCTGTACTCCGCGTCCGGCATCCCCAGCCATCCGAACAAAAGACGGCGTTTCCCATCCGTGAAGCTCTGGGGCGCGTAGAAGTCAAAGCCGTAATCCAGCGGGACAAAGGGACCCAGTTCATACGCGCCCCGGAAGTCTCCGTACAGCGGGAAGTATCCGCAGGCATACACGTTTTCCATGCCGGGTCCCTTTTCCGTCAGGCCCTGGGGACATACCAGCAGAAACCATTGACCGTCCAGCTCAAACAAATCCGGGCATTCCCACATATAGCCAAAGGACTCCGGCGTTTGGATGGTGTTGATATGCCGCCATTGAAATCGATCCGGTGATTCAAACACCAGCACGACGCCCGCGTCTTCTTTCGTCCGCGCTCCCTGCACCATGTAGTATTTCCCGTCCTGGGCCCAGACCTTCGGGTCCCGGACATGGAGCGTCAGACCGGCGGGATAGTCCTGGTTCCTCATCAGCAGCCGTTTCCAGCTCAGATGCACGCCGTCGGGGGAGCAGGCCAGGACGGTATTCGCTTCCCGGCCAGTGCTGATATAATCATACTCGCCTTCGTATTTCACGTTTCCGGTATAGTACAGATACAGCCCGTCTTCCCCGCAGAGGGCCGAACCGGAGTAGACGCCGTGCAGGTCATAGGTCTGGTCCGGGCAGAGCATCACGGGGCACTGCTCCCAGGCCAGCAGGTCCCGGGATTTGTAATGACCCCAGAATTTCAGCCCGCAGGCAGCGTCAAAGGGATGGTACTGGTAGAAAACATGGTACTCGCCCCGGAAGTAACAAAGGCCGTTTGGGTCGTTCAGCCAGCCGACAGGGGGAGCCAGATGGAAGCCGGGCCGCCAGCGGTCCTGTGGTTTGCGGGCAGCTTCGGCTTCAGCGGCCAGTCGTTCCAAATCCTTTCGCAGCACGTTCATTTTGTCGCCTCCTGAGTTTTCACGGGACTCCCCGCGCCGTCAGAGACACAGGGAGTCCAGGGGATTGTTTACCGCACTTCAATGACCTGATCCAGCGCCTTGCAGTCTCCGGTCCGGATGGTCAGGTTTTCGTAATCGTCGGAGTTGGTCACCAGAAGCACCACCACATCGGGATGCTTGGCAGCGGCGATCTTGGCGCGGTCAAAGGTCAGCAGCTTCTGCCCGGCCTTTACCTTCTGTCCTTCCTCCACCAGGGCCGTGAAGCCGTCGCCGTTCATGGCTACCGTGTCCACGCCCACATGAATCAGGACCTCCATGCCGTCGGGCGAGGAGAGGCCCACGGCGTGCTTTGTGTCGGCTACGGTGCTGATCTCGCCGTCAAAGGGAGCAACAATCACGCCCTCGGAAGGTTCAATGCCTACGCCCCGTCCCAGCACGCCGGCGGCAAAGGTCTCGTCGGGGATTTCCTCGGAGGGGATGGCCTTGCCGGAAACAGGCGCGAGGACAGTCCCGGGAGCGCGCTGGACGTCGGGCAGCGTTTCGGAGGATTTTGTCTGCTTTGCGGTTCCTGCGGTTTCCGGCGCGGCGTCCTTGAAGCCGAACACCCAGGTAAGGGCAAAAGCAACGGCAATGGAAATCGCGGCCATAAGCACGTAATTGATGGGGTCATGGAGGCAGAGCAGCAGTCCGAAGAGGCCCGTCACGCCGGTACCGCTGGCGCCCAGTCCCACAAGAGAGGCGTACATCGCGCCCGCCGCTCCACCGATGGCGCCGCAGACAAAGGGCTTGAAATGCCGGAGGTTCACGCCGAAGATGGCAGGCTCGGTAATGCCCATGAAGCAGGAGAGGGACGCGGGGAGCGCCATGGATTTCAGCTTGCCGTTCCGGGTCTTCAGCGCAACCGCCAACGCCGCCGCGCCCTGGGCCATGTTCGCCGCCGACGCAAGGGGCAGCCAGTAGGTCACGCCGTACTGTGAGAGCTGGCCCACGTCAATGACGGTATACATATGATGGATGCCTGCAACGACCGTAGTGGAATACAGGCCGCCCATAATCAGACTGCCCACGCCAAGAGGAAGGGCCAGCAGGCTTTGAATGCCGCCGATAATGCTATGTTCCACGGTGGAGAAGATGGGTCCGATGATGGAATAGGTCAGGTAGCCGGTGGCAAAGACGCTGACCAGGGGGGTGACAAAGAGATCGAACATAGCAGGGACGATTTTATGCAGCCGCTTCTCGATAAAGCACATCACCCAAACCGCGATAATCACCGGGATGACGCTGCCCTGATAGCCCACCAGATTGACCTCGTACAGGCCGAACCACACGCTCTGGGTCCGCAGCACGCCCTCTGTGGCCACGGTCCAGGCGTTCTGGAGGTCCGGGTGTATCATCAGCATACCAATGACCGCCCCCAGATACGGGTTTCCGCCAAAGGCTTTCGCCGCGCTGTAGGCAATCAGAATCGGCAGGAAGACATAGGCGGTATTGGCAAAGAGATTGGCGAAAACGTAAATAGAACCGGAGGTATCGATGTTCAGGAAGCCGTTGTTTACCATAAAGTTCAGCGCTTCCATAATGCCCATCAGGAAACCGCTGGCCACAATCGCCGGAATGATGGGCACAAAGATATCTCCCAGGCATTTGATGGCCCGCTTGAACAGGGGCTGTTTCGCGGCGGCGGCGGCTTTCACGTCTTCCTTGCTGGCGGCGGTCAGACCGGTGACCTTCAGGAATTCGTCGTAGACCTTGTTCACCGTCCCTGTGCCGATAATCAGCTGAAGCTGGCCGTTGGAGCTGAACACGCCTTTAACGCCCTCCACGTTCTCCAGGGCCTTCATGTCAATCTTGCTGTTGTCCACCGTTACCAGCCGCAGCCGGGTTGCGCAATGAGCCGCGCTTACCAGATTCTCCCGCCCGCCCAAATAACTGAAAATCTCTTCCGCGCATTTCCTGTAATCCAATGCCATCACGGTTTCCTCCCTTTTATTTTCAGTTTTTTGAAATCGATTTCATTTACTGATTGTGATTATAACCCAAAGCAGCCCCTTTGTAAATTAGGAAACAAGCCAAATTTCCAGGACTGTTTTTAGTGAAACTAATAAAATCGATTTCAATCCAGCTTCAAAGTTTTCCAGTCTTTTCCGGAATTTGGAGGCTGAAAAAATCAAACGTATTGCAGATTGGAAAACCTGGCGGAATGTGATATACTGAGTAGAATACCGAAGCTGCACAGGAGGATGCCCGTGAATATTTCTGAAATCGCAAAGCTGGCAGGCGTGTCTCCAGCCGCCGTGTCCCGTTATCTGAACCATGGCAGTCTGTCCAAGGAGAAGCAGGAGGCCGTCCGGAAGGTCATTGAGGAAACCGGATACCGCCCGTTGGTACAGGCCCAGATCCTCCGTACACGGAAGACCAAGACCATAGGGGTGATTCTGCCGAAAATCGATTCCTTCTCCATCAGCAACATCGTGTCGGGCATTGACGCGGTGCTGGAACGGAAGGGCTTTCAGATACTCCTTGCCGACACCCACAACAGCCCCGAAATGGAACTCCGATACCTGGACCTCTTCGACGATCAGCGGGTTGACGGGGTGATCCTGATCGGCACGGTCTTCACGCCGAAGCATCTGGAATGCCTGAAGAAGAGCCGGGTGCCGGTGGTGATTGCGGGACAGCAGCTTCCGGGGTTCCCCTGCGTGTATCACGACGATTACCACGCTTTCTGCAATATGACAAAGCTGGTTTTGAGCAAGGGATGCCGGAAATTAGGTCATGTCGCCGCCCTTCCCCAGGATAAAGCCGTGGGGCAGGAGCGGACCCGGGCTTATCAGGACGTTTTAAGGGAGGCCGGGCTGGACCAGCAGGCGGGGCATATTGCAGTGGCGGAATTCAACATGGCCTCCGGGGAAGAGACGGCGCGGAAGCTCTGGGAATCCTGCGGGCCCCTTGACGCTCTGATCTGCGCTACAGACACCATGGCCGCCGGCGCGCTGCAATATTTCAGAAAGCAAGGCGTGCGGATACCTGAACAGCTCCTTCTCACCGGTCAGGGCGCGTCCAATATCACCGCCGTGGCCTCCCCTACCATCACCACCATCCGCTATTTCTACGAAGAGAGCGGGGCGAATGCGGCTTCCCTGCTTCTGGAACGCCTGGAAGACCCGACCCTGCCCGCTAAGGAGGTCAAACTGGGTTACGCCATTGTGGAAAACGAATCCACGAACATGACCTTCTGAATCCGTGCAAAAAACTGCCGCCGCCTGGGGAGGGACCCTTTGGCAGCGGCCGTTTATTTGTCTGCTCAGAGCTTCCGGAGGGCGTCCACAAGAGCGGTTTTGCCCTCGGTTTTGGCGTCCTTCATCTTGATGACCCGCGCGGGGCTTCCGGCTGCCACCGCGTTCTCGGGCACGTCCTCAATCACCACGGCGCCCGCGGCAACAACGGCATTCCTTCCAATATGAACGCCCTCGATCACCACCGCGTTGGCCCCTACCAGCACGCCGTCCTCCACGATCACCGGGGTGGCCGACGCGGGTTCCACTACCCCCGCCAGCACCGCGCCCGCGCCAATATGACAGTGCGCGCCTACAATGGCCCGGCCTCCCAAAACCGCGCCCATATCGATCATGGTCCCCGGTCCTACCACCGCGCCGATATTGATAACGGCTCCCATCATAATCACCGCGCCCTCGCCGATTTCCACCTTCTCGCGGATAAAGGAGCCTGGTTCGATACGGGCCTTGACGGATTTCATATCCAGCAGCGGCACTCCGGAATTCCTGCGGTCGTTCTCAATCACAAGGTCCGCGATCTTCCCGGCGTTGGCCTCCAGAATGGGACCCAGCTCGCCCCAGTCGCCGAACACCGTATGGCTCAGGCCTTCGCCGAACACCGCCGCGCCGCCGAAGTCTACCGGTTCCTTGAGATTCACATAGACCTTTACCGGCGTTTTCTTCTCGGAATTTGCTATATAATCAATAATTTCCTGCGCATTCATCGTTCAATCCATCCTCCTGGAGATTTTTCAGGGAAGCGTCAGCTGTTGAAAAGAATCTTTTGCAGATTATAGAAGCCGTTGGGTTTTCCGGGCAAAAGTCTGGCCATGTGCAGCGCGCCGTTGACGAAAATCTGACGGCTGGACGCCCGGTGAGTAAATTCAAGCTCCTCGTCCGGGCCGAAAAAGTGAACGGTATGGGTTCCCGCCACGGTGCCGCCCCGGAGCGCGTGGACGCCGACCTCGTTTTTCCTTCTCTTACCGGGAACCCCCACCCGGCCATAGACCGCGGTCAGCTCGTGATTCGGGTCGATGGATTCCAGCAGCAGTTTCGCGGTACCGCTGGGCGCGTCGGCCTTCTGGTTATGGTGCGTCTCGGTCAGCTCAATGTCAAAATCCGGTTTCAGCACGCCGGAAATTTCCTTCAATGCCCGGCTCAGCACCGCCACGCCCAGGGAGTAATTGGCGGACCAGAGCACCGGCGCGTGTGCTCCCAGGGATTCAATCTGCGCAAGCTGCGGGGCGCTGAATCCAGTGGTACCGGAGACCAGCGCGGTGCCGGTTCTCTGGACGTAGGACGCGATTTCGGGAAGGGCTTCCGGGCGTGAGAAGTCAATCACCACATCGGCCACCTTCCCCAGCCTGCCTAGTTGATCCATGTTGAATTCATCAAAGGACGCCTGCAATTCATCCCCGGCGGCCTTGGCGGTCTCCTGAATCAGCTGGCCCATTCTGCCCCGGCCTATCAATACGTATCTCACAGCAGGCCAGCCTCCTTGAGAGAATTCCGCAGAACCGCCGCGTTCGCCTCGCCCATCTCGCACAGCGGCAGGCGCATGGGGCCCACGTTCAGCCCGATCATATTCATCGCGGCCTTGACGGGAATGGGATTCACTTCCAGGAACAGGTCATTCATCAGCTTCAGGTACTTCAGCTGGTTTGCAACGGCTTTCTCGTGATTGCCAGCCAGCCAATCCGCGGCAATCTGATGGCACATCTCAGGCATAACGTTGGCATACACGGAAATCACGCCGCTGCCGCCCACGCTCATCAAGGGAATGGTAATATCGTCGTTGCCGGAGTAAAGGGCGAAATCCGGTCCCGCGCAGTGGGCAATCTTCATCACATAGCTCATATCGCCGCTGGCTTCCTTGATCCCGGCGATATTGGGATGCTCTGCCAGCTTTTCCACCACGGAGACGGGAATGGAGCAGCCGGTGCGTCCGGGGACGTTGTACAGAATGCAGGGGATGCTGACCCGGTCGGCAGTCTCGGCAAAATGGCGGTACATACCCTCGGCGTTGGCCTTGTTGTAGTAGGGAGCAATCAGCAGCAGAGCGTCCGCGCCCATGTTCTGGTATTCGATGCTCTTCTCAATCTGGGTTGCGGTGCAGTTGGAGCCGCTGCCTACAATCACGGGAACCCGGCCGTTGACGACCTTGACGGTATGGGCCACCACGGAAGCGTCCTCCTCATGGCTCATGGTAGAATACTCGCCGGTGGTGCCCAGGGTCAGGATGGCGTCGGTGCCCCCGGCAATCTGGCGTTCCAGGAGTTGGGTCAGCACCTCGAAATTCACGCTGCCGTCCTGGTGAAAGGGGGTAATCATTGCCACAATGGAGCCCTGCAAATGGTCAAATTTCATATTGAACATCCTCCAAATCATAAAAATTCGAAATAAAAAAGCCGGCAGAGACACGCTTCTACCGACAGCCGCACGACATGAGCATTCTGTAAGCAGATAGCGCACCCGCGAACAGCCGCCGCGGACAGTCCCGCAGGTATTCCCCACGGACCCACCCTCCGTCCGTGCCCAGACGAAAGGTTCGGCGGAGTCACCTCTTTTCCCTTCACGGCCCGCCGGCTCCAGGAAATTCTTTTTCTCCGCGCCTCTATCTCATTTTTCGCTATTCTATCATCTTCACGCGTCCCTTGCAAGAGGTTTTTCTAAAAAAAGCGTGGATTTTTCCGGAACTCTCTTGTTGGAACTGCCGAAAAAACGCCCGCTCCTTGCAGGCCTGGGGAAAGTTTGCTATAATAAAATCCTTCTGAATGGAAAATGATTGCTGTTCTGACATTTCTCTAAATCAAATGGGGGGTTTTTATATGCTGTCAGTAGTGGAAGACCGCCGGAGACTGCACCGCGTCCCGGAGCTGGTGGACCAATTGCCGGAGACCTGCGCCTATGTCCGGGCTCGGCTGGAGCGCTTTGGCCTGCGGCCTTTCTCCCCCATCCCCGGAAGCGTGTGCGCCTTTCTGAACGCGGGAAAGCCTGAAACCGCCGCGTTCCGGGCCGATCTGGACGCGCTGCCGGTTACGGAGGACACGGGGTTGCCTTACGCGTCGGAGCATCCGGGGAAAATGCACGCCTGCGGTCACGACGGGCATACCGCCATGCTGCTGGGCCTTGCCGGGTACGCCGCCGGGCACAGAGACGAACTGCCCCGGAACGTCCTCTTTCTCTTTCAGCCCGCGGAAGAGACCGTAGGCGGCGCGAAACCCCTCTGCGAAAGCGGCGTGCTGAAAACGTACCATGTCACCCGGGTTTTCGGGCTGCACCTCTGGCCCGCATTGGAAGAAGGCGTGATCTTCTCCCGGCCTGGTCCCCTGATGGCCCGCTCCTGTGAAGTCACCGCCGCCGTTACGGGCAGAAGCGTCCATATCAGCCGCGCCGCACAGGGCCTGGACGCTCTCGCCGCTGTGACCGAGTACCTGCGCCGGGTCCGGGAACGCGTCGACGCCCTGCCTCCGGAGGAGATCCGTACCCTGGGCTTTGGCAGGCTGGTCTCTGGGGAAGTCCGGAACGCCGTGAGCGGAAAGAGCGTGCTGGAGGGAACCCTGCGGACTTACCAGGAGGAAACCCATCTGCACTGCCGGGAAATCCTGGAGGACACCGGGCGGGAAATCGCGGAGGAAACCGGGTGTCAGGTCAGCGTCCATATCTCCGAAGGCTATCCCGCTATCTGGAATCAGGAGGATTTTTATCAGCAGCTCTGCACCGCCCTTGGCCCTGACGCGCCCCGGACATTGGACGCGCCCTCCCTGGCCTCGGAGGACTTCTCTTTTTATCAGAAGGAGGTCCCCGGCACGTTCTTTTTCCTGGGCCTGGGGGACGTGCCGGAGCTCCATGCCACAAATTTCCATTTCAACGACGAGGCCGTTCTTCCAAAGGGCTTGGAATTCCTGAAAAAGCTGCTGACTCTTCCGGCCTGAGACTCCGTGAACCGGAACAGCTGCGCCGCGATGAGGAGATTACAGCAGGTCTCCGGGTCCGGCATACAGACGCTCTCATTCGCTGACGTATACGACAGGCAAAAGAAAAACAGGACGCTGAATCAAAGGAAAGCGTCCTGTTTTCATATTTTAAAGGGTTTTAATGAACTTTTCGACACGGTCCAAGCCCTCTTTCAGGTCCGCGTCAGAGTAACAATAGCTGATACGCATAAAGCCCTCGGTGCCGAAGTACACGCCGGGAATCACGCCCACCAGACTTTCCCGAAGCATCTTCTCGCAGAAAGACAGGGAGTCCATGCCGTATTTCCGGATATCCACGAACGTATAGAAAGCCCCCTCCGGCTCCTGCACCGTCAGCCCCATTCCGGCCAGGCGCTGACAGACGTAATCCCGCCGCTTCCGGAAAATCTCCACCACGCCGCTGGTATCGCTTTCCAGGGCGACGACGCAGGCGGGCTGGACAAAGGCAGGCGCGGAAACCACGGAATACTGATGGAAAATCTGCATCCGGTCGCGAATGGGCGCGTCAGCAAGGCAGTAACCCAGCCGCCAGCCGGTCATGGCGTAGGGCTTGGAGAAACTCTGTATGACGATGATCCGGTCCCGCATATCCTGATATTCGGCAAAGCTGTGGTAGCTGTCCGTATAGACCAGGGTGCGGTAAACGTCGTCACAGAGCACAAAAATGGGCTTGTCCTTCAGGATTTCATGCACCGCGTCCAGGGTTTCCTCTGTGTAGATACAGCCGGTTGGATTGTTGGGGGAAGTCAGAACGATGGCCTTTGTCTTGGGTGTAATGGCGGCTTTCAGGGCTTCGGGATCGATCTGAAAGCGGTTGTTCTCCGTAGGAAGCGCAACAGGCACGCCCCGGCAGAGCTGAGTGATGGATTCGTAAAGACTGAACGCCGGGGTGGGAATGATGACCTCGTCGCCGGGATTCAGAATGGAGGACAGGGAAATAAAGAGGCTTTCCGTGGCGCCGATGGTCAGTATGATTTCATCCGGGGAGTAATGCAGACCGTGGGCCTTGGCTTCAAATTTCGAGATGGCCTCCAGCATATAGGGGTATCCGTTGCCGGGAGGATAGTGGGTATCGTTGGCGTCCAGGGCGGCTTTTGCGGCGTCCTTTACCGCTTCCGGCGTATTCAGATCCGGCTCGCCGATGGTCAGGGCACAGGCGCCGGGCGTATCCCGTACCAGAAAGGTAAAGCGCCGGATGCCGGACAGCTCTACCCCAAGAACCGCGCTGTTCAAGGTCAGTTCCATGAGTTTTCACGCTCCTTCTTTCGAATGCTTTCAGTATATGCGCCCTGACCCGCCTTGTCAACCGTCCTTTCTCTTTCCCTAGCGGTCGCTTGTCAGCCAGCAATCCTGATAAATCATGTCGTCAATGTCAAGACCCATGCAGCGCCTCCTTTATAAAACATTCTGTCTGCGGAACCTCTTTTTCGTCTGTCTGACAGTCTATGCAGCTTTCATCCTTCCTGTGCGCGTCCCAAAGCAAAAAACCGGCGGAAAACGGGAGGCCCCATTCTTCTGCCGGTTTCGCTTTGCTGTTTTGGGAAATAGTTTGTTCAGTATACCGCATCCAATCATTTCAGGGCCTGTTATACGAGATGGAGAATCCAGCCCTTAACCCGCCGCTGCTTCATCCGGAAGTTCCTCTGTCATTTGAGATACCGCCTGCGCCTCGTCGTTCCGGACCGCCTGTATAATCCAACGGGTTGCATGACCCCGGCCGGTACAGGTGGAGAGCGTCAGGATCTGGTCGTCCTTCTGGGGCGCAATGCCGGTACTGATAACCGAACGCCGGGCCGCGAAATCAAGGAACTGCTTCTGTAAGCCGCTCTGCTCCACGTCGCCGCGGTAGACAATCTCCTGAACGCCCACTTCATAAGCCGCGAAAATGTCGTACTGATGCACCCCGTTTTTGTCCACCACATAGACCGCCGGATGGGACTTCCAATAGTCCGCGCTTCGGTAGGACCGCAGACAGCCGAACATGGAGCCATTCTTCATATTATGGCCGTAAAGCAAGGTATGGAAGTCCCCAAACTCCGGGTCGTTCTGCTTATCCATGAAGATCGCGCCTACAGAGCTGACATCCTTTTTCCAGGTATGATTCAGGTAATACTCGTTATTCTGTGCCTTGAGAATCGGGTAGGAAACCGCCGTGTTGGGAATCTCAACCCAGCCCACGACCTCCTGGTTGACCGACTGCAAAGCGCCCAGATCCAGCGCGCCAAGGGCTTCAAAGGGGTCGTACAGCGCTCCTTCCGGCTTTGCGTCCGGGCGGTCGGAATGGAGCTGGGCTGTAGGAATCCGAGCCGTCTCTCTGGCGTCGTCGTAATCCTGCGCGCCCTTCTGATAATCCAGCAGCTTCCAGGCAACATAGCCGCTGCTCACCAGAAATACCGCCAGCAGCACCAACGTCAGCGCTTTCCGCAGTTTCGTTGACACCTCGTCCGCCTCCCTTAACTTGACTTTGCTCTCCAGTATACGCCATTCCTGCCGTGAAATCAACCGGCGTCAGAAAATTCCTTCCGTTTCCCTCCGCCTCTTCTCTTTCCGCGGCTTTCCGGCTTTTCCTGTAAAAAACTTACATATTCCACAAAAATCCCCTTTTGATGATTACTCAGGAAATTTTTTCCTTTTTTCAACCCGTTTTGATTCCATGTCTGCATAAACTCGAAGATTTGTTCTTGAAGCCTTGTCGAAAACTGTCATTTTTCGGTGGGAAACGCAGGCTGTCCAGAAAAAATTCCAAATGAAAACATAGAATTTTTATATTTCTACATTTTTATGTAAACAAAATAGCACTTTTTCAAATTTCATGAAACTTCATTACAGGGTTTTGCAAAAAATAGCAGAACTTTTCTAATTGCGCTTTGCTCTAAGGAAAAAGCATTGTGGAAAACCCTGTGGATAATGTGAATAACTCCTTGTAAACATTTTTTACGATATATTTTATGTAAACAAGTATTGATTCCTTTCTTATCCAGTTCAAAGGACAAAAGAAATGCAGCAGCGGCTGTCCGAAGACAGGGAATGCCCGTGATATCGTTTCCTGTCCCCCCGCCTCTGTTTTGACGGCCTCCGGGATTCTATGCAAAATACCCAAAGAAAAACGAAGGATTTCCTGCAATAATACAGAAAGTATTCTTCTTTTCGCCCATATTTGCAGTTTTACACGCCCTTGAGATCTTTCTGCCTTGACAAGGGAAAGAGATTGTGCTATCATACAAAAAGTTTTGTATAGAACAGTTTTGAAATAAACTTTTTCCGGAAGGGAGCGGTCATGACTACCATCACAAGGCTGACGAGATTTTTACAGAGCTTCCGGCGCTTTTATACAGGGCGTTTTGCGGGACTGGCGGCGCGGTCGGGACTGTCCATGCGTGAAATCGACGTGCTGCTGTTTTTGGCAAACCATCCGGGACAGGACACGGCGCGGGACGCGGTAGAACTGCGCGGGCTGTCGAAATCCCAGGTGTCCCAGGCGGTGGAGGTCCTGACCCGGGGAGGATTCCTGGAACGGCGCCCGGACAGCAGGGACCGCCGGGTGGTGCATCTGGCGGTCACGGACGCAGGCGGGCCCCTGGCCAAGGAGGCGCAGGTCATTCAGTCGGACTGCGGCGGCGCGCTGCTGGAGGCCCTGACGGAGGAAGAGGCGGTGTGCTTCTGGCGGCTTCTGGAGAAATTGATGGAGCGGGCCGAGAGTTTGACAAAGGAGGCTGCGGAATGAAACGGCAGGAGATTGATTTAGGCGGCGGCAGGGTTGGAAGGCTCCTGTTTGACTTGGCGCTGCCCACCATCGTTTCCCAGGTGGTGAATATGCTTTACAATCTGGTGGACCGTATTTACATTGGCCATATGAAGCCGGTGGACACGGTGGGCGCGCTGGCTTTGACGGGCGTTGGCGTGTGTCTTCCAATCATTATGGTAGCGTCGGCCTTTTCCGCTTTGATCGGCATGGGCGGCGCACCGAGGGCTTCCATCGAGGAGGGTCAGGGGAATCTGGAAGGCGCGCAGAAAATCATGGGCAACAGCTTCAGTATTCTGCTTATGATTGCCGCTGTGCTGACGGTCGTCCTACAGCTTTTCGCGGAGCCCCTTTTGCTGACCTTTGGGGCGAGCGAGAATACCATCGGATATGCCATGGATTATATGCGGATCTATTCCTTTGGCACCGTTTTCGTCCTCCTGACCCTGGGTATGAACGCCTATATCACGGCTCAGGGCTTTACCACCGTCAGTATGAAAACGGTGCTGATCGGCGCGGGGCTGAATATGGTCCTGGACCCCATCCTGATTTTCGGACTGCATATGGGCGTAAAGGGCGCGGCGCTGGCTACCATCTGCTCCCAGGCGGTGTCCATGCTCTGGGTACTGCGGTTCCTTCTGGGGAAGCAGACCAAATGGCGCTTGCGGAAATCGGATATGAAGCTGGTCCCCAGCGTGTTCCTGCCGAGCCTGGCTCTGGGGCTTTCGCCGTTTATCATGCAGTCCACGGAGAGCCTGCTGGCGGTTTGCTTCAACTCCTCCCTGCTGAAATATGGCGGGGATATAGCCGTGGGCGCTATGACGGTCCTTTCCAGCATTATGCAGTTTGCCATGATGCCCCTGCAAGGCCTGACCCAGGGGGCACAGCCGATTATCAGCTATAATTACGGCGCGCAGAATGCCTCCCGGGTCCGGACCGCCTTCCGATGCCTGCTGCGGGCCAGTCTGGTTTACTCCGCCGTTCTCTGGGCCTCGGTGATGCTCTTCCCGCAGGTCTTTGTCAGCCTCTTCAACAACGACCCCGGTCTTGTGGGCTACGCGGTCTGGGCGGTCCGTATCTATATGTCCGCGGCGGTCCTTTTTGGCATTCAGCTTCCCTGCCAGATGACCTTCGTGGCCCTGGGCAATGCAAAGGCGTCTTTGTTTCTGGCGGTCCTGCGGAAAATTATTCTGCTGATTCCCCTGATCTTTATTCTGCCCAATTTCTTCGCCGACAAAGCCTTCGCGGTCTTTCTGGCGGAACCCGCGGCGGACGTTCTGGCCGTGGCTGCAACTGCCGTACTGTTTGCGGTGCAGTTCCGCCGGAGCATGACCGCCCTGGACTCCGGCGGGCCTCGGAAAGCCTCCTGAAACCTTGAACCCGCAGCCTCCTGAACCCCCGACGCCTCCGATGGACCTTCCGTCGGGGGCTTTTTGCATAGATGGCAGGAAAGCAATCCCCAATATCTGAAAATTCGTGGGTTTCAACAAGGATTTTCTGCCGTGATTGTGCTAAACTACAGAAAACAAAATGGAATGGTCAAAAAAATTGTTTGAAAACCGCTTGCAATCTGGTGAAGAATCGTGTAATATAGTATTGTAAACCAGATTATGTGATAACGGCAGAATAGCCGGGAAAGGGAGCGTTGTTATGGAGGCGGCTTTGACAAGACGGGAATTACAGCAGGCGCGGCTGAGGGCGGTACGCCGTGCAAAGGTGCAGGCAAGAAATGAACCGCCCCGTTTGACAGCGGCGGAAGAGGGCATCAACGCGGGAAGCCACGGCGCGGGGGCATTGCTGGCGGCGGCGGCCCTGTGTCTGCTGCTGTTGAAATCCCATACGCCTATGGAGGTTCTGGCGTCCTGCGTGTACGGCGTGAGCATGGTTTTGATGATGCTGATGAGCGGCGTTTACCATGCCATGCCTACAGGGTCCAGAGCGAAACGGGTCTGCCGGCGTTTTGATTACACGTCCATCTATCTGCTGATCGGCGGGACCTTTGCGCCGGTGCTGCTGCTGTATCTGGGCGGCACGGCGGGTATCGCGATGTTCTGCGTCCAATGGCTGGTGATTCTGGCCGGAGTATCCGTAGTGGCCCTCTTCGGACCCGGACGCTGGCCCGCTCTGCATTTCACCCTCTATTTCCTGATCGGCTGGAGCGGTCTGGTGTTCCTTCCCGGGATGCTTCGGAACGCGCCTGTGCTCCTGGCTTATATCTTTGCCGGAGGGCTTCTGTATACCCTGGGCATGATTCCCTTCGTCCTGAAAAAGAAATACAGCCATTGTGTCTGGCATATGTTCGTCCTGGCAGCGGCGGCGCTCCATTGGGCCGGCATCTATACGCAGCTGTATTGACGGAATCGGTTTTTCGCGTAATCCAAAAACAAAAAGCAAGGCCATAGACGGAAGAATCGTCCGCGGCCTTGCTTTTTTACATCTCCTGGAGGTCTTTCAGTGTAATTGTTCCGTGTTCCTTCTCGAATTCCTGAATGCGCAGGCGTATCATATGTTCCAATTCACCTGTTTTTGTGCGGGACTCGTATCTTGCAATGAATTCGAGTTTATCCAACAGCTCTTGTGGAACACGTAAAGTAAAGCGTGGATAGTCTCCTTTCATTTTATTTCCCTCCTTTTTGACGCATGATTGACAACATAATAACGCCGTGGTAAAATAATACACATAATTGACGTATGACAGACAAATATCATACGCTTAAAAGGAGGAAATTATGACTGTACTGGAAACTTACAAAAAAATGTACGCCATCACCTGCGCCGCGCTGTCAGACGGAATCGATCTGCTGAACGAGGGTAAGCTTGAGGAGCTGAAAAAGCTTATGGAGACGGCCCTGGACGACGCGGAATACCTTTATTACGGTACGATTGAAGACGATTAAGAACGGCAGAAATAAAAAGCGCTTCAGGCAAAAGAACCCGAAGCGCTTTTTTTGTTCTGATATGGCTGGAACGGATTCCTTACGCAATCTGTAAAAAGGCCGCTGCTTTGTTGCGGGCAAGCGGCTTTTTTCATGTCAGTCCTGGGGATACAGAGGACGGCTGCGGAGGATGGCGTTATAGATTTCCGACACGGCAGGCCAGTCGACGCGGCGGAACCAGCTGTTGAAATAGTCGCCCCGGCGGTTCTGGTAGTCGAGATAGTAGGCGTGTTCCCAGACGTCGCAGGGCAGCAGGGGAATCAGCGGGAAGGGCACGTCCTGATTGGGCGTCTTGCGGATGGAAAGATTTCCCTCCCGATCGCTGACGAGCCAAGCCCAGCCGGAGCCGAATTGTCCCAGAGCGGCGGTCTTCAGGGTTTTCTCCAGCTCGTGGAGGTCGCCGAAATCCCGGGCAATCGCGTCGGCAAGAGGGCCTTCCGGATCTTTGGGGTCTGGGGAGAGGGTGCGGAAATAGAGGTCGTGGTTATAAACGCCTCCCGCATTGTTCCGGATGCCCTGACGGACGTTCTCCGGAAGCTCCGTCCATTCCAGAATCAGCCGTGCAAGAGGCCAGTCCTGCAAATCCGGCTGGGTCTCCAAGAGCTTGTTCAGATTGTCCATATAAGTCTGAAAATGCTTGTCGTGATGGAAATGCAGCGTCCGCTCGTCGAATTCCGGCAGGAGAGCGTCGTAACCGTAGGGCAGCGGGGGCAGGGTGAATGGATAGTGGGATTCCATAGGCAGCTCCTTTCGATTGTAAACTTTGCTTTTTCTGTTCGTTTTCCTTTGCACGAGTACGCTATAGTATATGATTGTAGTTTGCCGGGCATACGGGACGAAAAAATTTCCTTCCGGCTGTGACAAAAACGCTTTCTCCATCGTCTATATGCTTGGAGGATTGTTTTCCGCCGGATTTTGGAAAGAGAGGAAAGTTTCGCGAAATTTTATTGTGATAATCTGCTCTCCGGAGAGGTTCCCTTGGAAGACATTGGAAATCAAAACAATTTTTTCTAACGCGGCGGGGTAATGGGGAATCAGCGCCGGGGTTTGACAAAGTTTGCAGGCAGACAGGTGTAAAGTAAAGGGGAATTGGAAAGGAGGCGATGGGGTTTGAGTGAGGAACGGCGGGTATTGCGATTGCGCACGTCGGAAATCCGGCCCAATCCCCGGCAGCCCCGGCGGATGTTTGACGAGGGGGCCCTGCGGGAACTGGCGGCGTCCATCAGGCGGCATGGGATTCTCCAGCCCCTGACCGTCCGGCGGCGCAATGGGGTCTGGGAACTGGTGGCTGGCGAACGGCGTCTTCGGGCGGCACGGCTGGCGGGGCTGGAGACGGTGCCCTGCATCGAGGCCGAGGTGGATGACAGGGAATCGGCATTGCTGGCCCTGGTGGAGAATTTGCAGCGGCAGGACCTTCACTATTTCGAGGAAGCCGCCGCTATTGCCGCATACCTCCGTCAGTCCGGGTCCACTCAGGAGGAGGCCGCCGCGCAGCTTGGACGTTCTCCCTCCGCCGTGGCCAACAAACTGCGGCTCCTGCGGCTCTCACAGCCCTGCCAGGCCCTGCTGCTGGAAAAGGGTCTGACGGAACGCCATGCCCGGGCCCTGCTTCGGCTGGAAGACGACGAGGAACGCCTTGCCGCCGCGAAAGTCATCGCCAGCCGTCATCTGAACGTAGCCCAAACCGAACAGTACATCGAAAAGCGTCTTGCGGAGCTCCAGTCCACCCCGCCTGCCGGACGCCGTACATATATCATAAAGGACGTTCGCTTATTCCTGAACAGCATCGACCGCAGCCTGCGCATCATCCGGGAGGCCGGCGTGGACGCACAGTGTCAGCGGGAGGATTCCGAAACCCATATCGTCCTGACAATCCGCGTCCCCCGCCGGCCCGGTCAACAGAAAGAGAATTGATTCCCACCGCACGTTAACCCCATCACAGGGGTTTTTTGTTGCCTAGCCCCCCTCCCTTACCGCCAGCTCCTGTCTGCCCCTTCTCCCAAATCGCTTTTGTTATTTTTTTTGAACAAGTCACTCCTGATTCACCTGAGCGTTTTTCGTTTCAGACAAATTTCTATTGTTACTGGATTGTAATCTTTTTTTCGCCGGAGTTGTGCTACAATAGAAAATCAGGGGAGCGTCCGCTTTGTGTGTGCGGCTTCCTCAAATCCATTCAGGCAATCAGGAGGGCTTCATGGAACAGACAACAAATGAAGTCAAACGACCCGGAGCGGGCGGGTCACGCAAACGCAGAGGGCGTCCCGGCATTGGCGGCAGCGCGCCCTTTATCGCCCTGGGACTGACCGCTGCAATCCTTGCAGGGGCCTACCTCGGACTCTGCGCCTACGCCAATTCCCAGAACGTGTTCTACGGGAATTATGCCATCAACGGCGTGGATGTGGGCGGTATGTCCGTGGAACAGGCCGGTGAAGCATTGGCGTCCGCCCTGCCCGCCCAGACCATCAGCATCAGCTCCAGCCAGAATCCCGCCGACGAGGGCTGGACCAACGCCCCCAGCGCTTCCGTTACCCTTGGGGAATTGGGCTATACGGCGGAACAATGCCCCGGAATCGCTCAGGCCCGGTTCCAGCACCAGCAGTCCGGAGGCTTCTTCAGCCGGGGCGCGCAGTACCTCTCCGCTATGACTTCCTCCCGCAGGAATAACGTCACCTTGGAGGAACGGGACGAGGCCGTTTTTCAGCAGGGCGTTGCAAAGCTGGCCCAGGACCTCTCGCTGGCGCCTCAGGAAGGGTCTCATTCCGTGGACGGCGATATGCTCTCCATCACCAAATCCGCCAACGGCCGCAGCGTCCAGACCAATGTGCTGACCAAGGCCCTGGAGGACGCTATTTTGAAGACGGAGACGGAAGCCAAGGTCAATTTCGACCAGGAGAAAGCGCCTCAGATCACCGCGCAGGCAGTCCACGACGAAATGGCCGGCGAAATGAAAAACGCGGGCTACGATGCAGCTACCGGAAGCATTATCCCCGAACAGGTGGGCGCGGATTTTGACGTGGCTCAGGCTCAGAAACTCCTGAACGAGGCCGGGCCCGGCGAGACCATCACCATTCAGGCCGATATCCAGAAACCGGAGGTCACCGCGGAGGTCTTGAAAAAAGTCCTTTTCCGGGACCTTCTAGGAGAATATACCACCCATGTCAGCGGTTCCGCGGCCCGCATCAATAATGTCAAGCTGGCGTCCGCGGCATTCAACGGCACCGTGCTCAACAGCGGCGACGTGTTCTCCTATAACGGCGTGGTGGGCCAGCGTACCACCGCCAAGGGTTATAAGGGCGCGCCTGCCTACGTGAACGGCGACACAGTGAACGAAATCGGCGGCGGCGTCTGTCAGCCTTCTTCTACCCTTTACTACGCCTGCCTTTTGGCCAATATGGAGATCACCGAGCGCTACGCCCATCGCTATATCCCCGCCTACATCACCCGTGGTATGGACGCGACGGTTTCCTGGGGCGGTCCGGATTATAAGTTTACCAATAATACCGCTTACCCTGTGAAAGTCGTGGCTTCCTATGCCAATAATTACCTGACCGTCCAGCTTTACGGCACCAAAACCAACGATGTGACGGTGAAGATGACTTACGAAACCCTTTCCACTACCCCATTCAAGGTCATTACCAAGGAGGACCCGTCCCTTGCCGCCGGGAAACAGTCCGTGCAGGTGACCCCCTACACCGGCTACAAGGTCCGGACTTACCGCAATCTCTACGACGGCAGCGGCAAACTCATTTCCAGCGAGTTCGAGGCCAACAGTGATTACAAGTCCCGGGATAAGGTGGTCCTTGTGGGCGCCAGCGCTTCCGAACCTGCCTCCAGCAACACCACCGCTCCGGCAGAGACCCCGACAACAACACCTGTAACTCCGCCTGCTGAACAGACTCCCACTCCGGCGCCTGTTAATCCCCCCGCCGAGCAGACACCAACCCCCAATCCGGAACCAACTCCCACGCCGGAACCTGCTCCCGCGCCTGAGCCTGTACCAGAACCTGATCCCGCGCCGGAGGACTTCACCCCCGTGATCGTTATCCCGCCCGCGGAGGAATAAGACAGAAAAGAGACGTACCGTTTTTTGGTATGTCTCTTTTTTTGGCTTTTATTTGCTTTTTTTGAAAAAAGTGAGACAAGAGGGGCGCGCTGGGTCGTATGATAAGTGAGAGCGCTTTCAAGCCAGGAAACGAGGACGGATTATGGACAAGGCCAGCTTTACCGCAGCGGTGGCGGAGTATCAAAATATGGTTTTCCGGACGGCGCTGCACAGCCTGGGATGCCGTTCGGACGCCGATGACGCAGTTCAGGAGGTCTTTTTGCGGCTGTATCAGCACGGGAAGGGCTTTGAGAACGGGGAGCATCTGCGTCGCTGGCTCCTCCGGGTGACGGTGAACTACTGCCGGGACGTACTGAAAAGCCCATGGCGGAAGCGGCGGGTCTCCCTGGACGAGCTGCCGGATATCCCCGTTTTCGATCAGCCGGAACAGGCCGCCCTTTACCGGGAAGTCATGGCCCTGCCGGAAAAATACCGGACCGTCCTGAACCTGTTCTACTACGAGGAACTGACCGCCCGGGAAATCGGGGAACTGCTCGGCGTGGATACTTCTACCGTCACCACCCGTCTCTCCCGGGCCCGGGCAAAGCTGAAAAGCAGACTGGGGGAGGCGTGGCAGGATGAATAATAAGGATTTCTATCAGGAGACTTTTTCCCAGGTCCACGGCTCCCGTACGGTTACATGGGAGGATTGTGAGCACATGAGAAAACGACATTCCATCGGAAAACGGCTCTTTATGCTGGCGGCGGTGATCGTGGTGGCCGCTGCGCTGTCCGGGCTGGCTATCGCGGTCAATTTCCTGGGCCTGCGGGATACCCTGCTGCCGGAACAGTACGGCGTGTATAAGACCGACGAGTATGGAAAGATCATCCCCGGAGAGTACGAGTATACGGATTTTATCAGCCTTTCCGGATTCAACGACACGCCCGAGAGTCAGGCCCTGGCGGAATGGCAGTCGTTTCTGGAGGGCTATGACCAGGACGGGAGCATCATCGCTTCTGTCGGCAACAACCCTACTGGTTTCGAGGACCGCTACGGTATGTATCTTGTCTATACCCAGGAAATGGCTGATAAATTAGAGGAAATCATCGCGAAATATGACCTGCGCCTGCATAGCTGGATGGAAGTGATCCTGCCCGAGGTCTGGCCACTGGCTGTAGGGGACTTTATGGCGGGGAACAACACGGCCTGGAGCGGCTATATCTACGAGGACGGCACCTTTCAGTTTGACGGCGAGGCGGAGCTGCCTGGCTATGGGAAAATCGACTACCAATTCAGACGGACGGCGCGGGGGACCTTCAACGACGTGATGCTGAACGTGGGGGATTTGTCCGGCTTCCAGGAATGGAGCTTCCAGACTTCCTGCGGCGTAACGGTGACCTTGGGTCTGGGGGCGCAGAACCGGTCTTTGCTGATTGCCGATCTGGGGGACAGCTTTGTGACTGTGAACGTCCTGACCGGCATGGAGGGCGACGATACCTTTTCCTCCGGAGGCATCGGCAGGGCGGAGCTGGAAGCCTTTGCGGACCTGTTCGATTTCACGGTTCTGTCCCCTGTGAGCGCGCCGGACCGGAATGCCATTCTGTCCGCAAACGAACGTTATGTGGCAGAGCTGGAAAGCACTCCCCCTGAAACGCTCCCCAGTGAATCCGAAGACCCCCTCTATATCCGGACCGGCATCCAGTACGAGACGGCAAAGGAATTCGTCCTTCTGCTGGCGGAACGGATTGAGAACGGCGAGAAAGAGGAAATTGCCGGAATGCTGGCCTACCCTGTGCAGATTGAAACTTCTGACAATGCCGTGACTGTGGAAACCGCGGAAGAATTCCTGTCTTACTATGACCAGACCATAGGAGAGAACGCCCGGTCCCTGACGGCAGATATGACCTGGGAGCCGACGCCGGAAAAAATCTTCTCTGACGGAAGCGGTCTTGCGTCTGCGGCAAACGGCGCGGTCTGGTTCGGGCTGACGGAGGACGGTGTAATCCGCGTGTTTACCTTGCAGACAGATCAATGGAGCATCCGGCCCGCTTCCGGCATTTCCCAGGACGAGCCGTATGTCTCCCTCTCCCTGGACGAAAGCCGGACGTTCCTTCTTGAATTGGCGGACGACCTGGCGCAGGGACGGAAGGAAGACGCAGCAGACCGTTTGTCCTACCCCGCTCAGGTCAAGGCCCCCGACGGCGAATGGGTCGTCAATACGCCGGAGGAATTCCTGGAGCATTACAATGAATCCGCTGGCGCGACCCTTGCGGCGGACCTTCAGGCGGACCCCGAACCTGTTCTGGACGGCGGCGGCGGGCTGGCTTCTGCTGCTGACGGCTCCGTGAGGTTCGGAAGGTCTCAGGATGGCTCTATCCGCGTTTTTGCCCTGCAATCCGACGTCTGGCTATGGAGCGTTCAGTATTGTGGCAGTGAACAGCCATAAATAAGAAAGAGGACCGTTTCCTTCGGCCCTCTTTTTTCTTTACAGCGTTTCTATCATTTTGGACAGGATTTCGTAAAAACGCCCGATGTGCAGTCCGTCTACAAAGCGGTGATTCAGCTCCAAAGACATCTGTAACCGCTGCCGGCCGCCCTCTTCCGCGTACTTCCCCCAAGCAATCCGGGGCACGCTGTCATCCGGGTCGAAATCCCGCTCGTTGGTCACCGACGTGATCTCTACCCAGGGCAGACAGGAAAAATAGATCAGGTCCTCCGTGTCGTCGCCGTCCAGGAAGGTTTTCTGTCCTGCACTCCGCTCCTTCGCCGCCGCGCAGAATGTCTCTATGTCGTCCCCGAGCTCCGGCATGGTGACAATGTGGAACTGTTCCGCGCCGGGATGCAGGTCCGTAAAACTCGGCAGACGGCGGTCCAGAAGCACTGCCCGGCCCTCCGAAATCGCGTAACGGAAATTTTCCACCTCGTTCAATGCCTTCGTTGTCAGCCAGACCAGCGCGTAATAGAACGACAGGCTGTGTTCCTTCGTGTACGCCTTCAGCCGGGTCACGTCCAGCCGGAAGGTCACGCTGTAGAAAGGCTGCGACATCCCTGAGAAGAACGTGAACGCTTCCCGCCGGGGCCAGGTTTCCATATCAATTACCTGCATTGTAAATCCCTCCTATTCTTCTATCTTTACAATCTCAATAGCCGATACCAGAAGAAAGTTAATCAATTCATTCCGGGAATAATTGGTCCGCTCCGCCAGGTCATCCAGCTTTTCAAGCAGTTCCTCCCGCATTCGCACAGATACGTTTTTATATCCATTATCCCCTCTGGGGTGCGCTTTCCTCTTGATCTTAATCTCCTCCACAGTTTTATCACCTCATAAACAGTCTAATATAACGATTGACTTTTATCTATGATTTTATTATAATAGAATTATATTAGAAAAATATTATAATGTGATATTATGTCGAAACGGCTTCGAAACGCACGCAGACAACGGGGATATTCCAGGGCACAGCTTGCGCGCCGTATAGGAATCAGCCTGTCCCATATGGCCGAACTGGAAAATGGCGACGTTCTTCCCTCCATTTCCACCCTGCGGACCCTCTGCCTGATTCTGGACGTCTCCGCGGATTATCTCTTGTTCGGATACAGGGCGGTCCCGCTGAAAAGCAGAAAATAAGGAGCCGGAAACGCCCTGCTGAGCTGATTTTCGGCTCCTTACAACCCTAATTCTTCGTTTCTACATACAAACAGCGCATGGCGTTCAGAATGGCAATCACAGCCACGCCTACATCCGCGAAAACAGCTTCCCACATATTTGCCACGCCGAACGCTCCCAGCAGAAGCACCAGACCCTTGACCCCCAGCGCAAACCAGATGTTCTGTTTCACAATTCTCAGCGTCTTCCGGGAAATGTTCATGGCCAGCGCAATCTTTGACGGCCTGTCGTCCATCAGCACCACGTCGGCGGCTTCTATGGCGGCGTCAGAACCCAGAGCCCCCATCGCTATGCCTACGTCCACCCGGCTCAGCACAGGCGCGTCGTTGATGCCGTCGCCTACAAAGGCCAGCGTGGTTCCGGGACGCTTCTTCGCCAGCAGCGCCTCCACCCGGTCTACCTTGTCTCCGGGAAGCAGGCCCGCATGGTACACGTCAATCCCCAACTCTCTCGCTACCGCTTTGGCCGTGGCTTCCGTGTCGCCGGTCAGCATTACCGTTTGTTTGACGCCCGCTGCTTTCAGATTTTCTGCCAGCGTCTTTGCGTCCTCTTTGACCGCGTCCGAAATGATGATATGCCCCGCATACGCCCCGTTTACCGATATATGCACAATCGTTCCAGGCAGCTCGCAGTTCTCGCTCTTTATCCCCTCGCGCTGCATCAGACGGCTGTTTCCCGCGCAGACCGTACGGCCATCCACCTTCGCCCGAACGCCGTGGCCCGCTATTTCTTCCGTCTCTGTTACCCGCGCTGTGTCAATTTCTCCGCCGCAGGCCTTCCGTAACGAGACCGATATGGGATGGTTCGACCAGCATTCCGCCAGCGCCGCATACTCCAGAAGCGTCTTTTCGTCAAAGCCCGCCGCCGGATGCACCGCTGAAACCGAAAACGTCCCCTGAGTCAAAGTGCCGGTCTTGTCGAAAACCACCGTTTCTGTCTTTGCCAGGGCTTCCAGATAATTGCTGCCCTTCACCAGAATGCCGCACTTCGACGCGCCTCCAATGCCGCCGAAAAAGCTCAAGGGCACCGAAATCACCAGCGCGCAGGGACAGGAAATCACCAGGAAAATCAAGGCCCGATGCAGCCAGCCGGTCCAGTCCGTACCCGCCAGGAAGCCCGGTAAGGACGCCGCAGGAAGTACCGCAAGAGCCAAAGCCGGCAGTAAAAACAGAGCCGCCGCCGCAATCACAACGCAGGGCGTATAGTAACGGGCAAAACGGGTGATGAAATTCTCGCTGGACGCCTTCTTCTCCCCCGCGTTCTCCACCATGTCCAGAATCTTTGACACCGTGGATTCCTCACAGGGCTTTGTCACCTCCACCCGCAAAAGGCCCGTCTGATTCACACAGCCGCTGATTACGCCGTCTCCAGCGCCAATGTCCCGGGGAACCGATTCTCCCGTCAGAGCGGCGGTATCCAGAGACGACGCGCCCTCCAGCACCACGCCGTCCAGAGGCACCCGCTCGCCGGGACGGATCACAATCACCGCGCCCACTTCCACATCCTCCGGGTCCACTTCCTCCAAAGAGCCGTCCGGACCCTCCAGATTCGCCGTGTCAGGCCGGATGTCCATCAGGGCCGCAATCGACTGTCTGGAACGGCCTACCGCGTAATCCTGAAACAGCTCCCCTACCTGATAGAAGAGCATTACAAACACTGCCTCCGCATACTCCGCCGTGGCAAAGGCTCCCACGGTCGCAAGGCCCATCAGGAAATTCTCGTCGAACACCTGGCCGTTGCGGATGTTCCGGACCGCCTTCCAGATTACGTCCCAGCCAATGATGACATATGGTATCAGAAACAGCAGCCAGCCCGGGACCGGTACCCGTTCCGAAATCAGTTCCGCCGCAATCAGCAGAACCCCCGCCGCGATGATCCGAAGCAGCATCTTCCGCTGTTTCCGGGTTAGATTTTTCATTGTCTTGTCTCCCCTTCCGCAGAATCAGGAACCAGAATTCAGGAGCTTTCCCGTTCCGGTCCCTTCCCAACTTCTGATTCCTGGCCCTGATTCCCTATGGCTTACAGATTGATGACGCAGTCCGGTTCTACCTTCCTACAGACCGCCACAATCTCTTTCATAATCTCGTCGAACCGCCCGTCGTCCGCGTCTACCGTCATTTTCTGGGCCATGAAGCTGACCGTCGCGTCATGCACGCCGTCAATCTTCTTGATGGCCTCTTCCATTTTTGCCGCGCAGTTGGCACAATCCAAATCGGTGAGTTTGAAACGCTTTTTCATACTGATTTCCTCCTGTTTCTGTTCTGTTGCTTCTGAACGCGCCCCGGGCCTTGGCTCAAAGCGCGGTCCCGCCGTTATTCCCGAACGTGCTCCAGACCCTGGTCAATGATGGTCTTCACATGGTCGTCCGCCAGAGAATAGAACACGGTCTTGCCTTCCCGCCGGGACTTCACCAGCCGGACATTCTTCAGCGCCCGAAGCTGATGGGACACCGCCGACTGTGTCAGTCCCAGAAGCTGGGCAATGTCGCAGACGCACATCTCCGACGCAAACAGCACGTACAGAATGCGCACCCGGGTGGAATCGCCGAATATCCGGAACAGTTCCGTCAGATCATACAGTGTGTCCTCCCCCGGCAGTTCCCGACGCACCCGCTCCACCACCTCTTCGTGGGCGTGGATAAAGTCGCAGCAGTCCACATGATAGCGGTCTTCCATAGGGCCTCCTTTCGCGTAAACGTATGAAAGAATGTTCATATGTTCATTATACACATTCTTCTCCGCTTGTCAAGGGCTTTTTGAAAAAAACTATAGAAAAGCAAATCAGGCTGTGATATACTGCGGAAGAAGAACTCAGAGCAAGGAGGAAACAGATATGAACGAGCTGGAGCGAAAGCATTTGAAATCGCTTTCTCTGGAGGAAAACGCCTTTACGGGGTACAATCATATGACGATGGAGCAGGTGGAAAAGGACAGGGTGGTTTACCGTCTGGACGTGCATCCGGAAAGTCTGAACCCATATGGGATGGTCCACGGCGGCGCCCTCTACACCCTGGCCGATGACGCCGCCGGTACCGCAGCCCATACCGACGGGCGGCACTATGTCACCCAGAGCGGGCAGCTTTACTTTCTGAACAACCGCGCCAAGGGTGTGATCCGGGCTGTGGGGACCATCCGGCACCGGGGACGCTCCACAGCGCTGGCGGTCGTGGACATCACCGCGGAGGACGGCGCCCTGCTGGCTACCGGCGAATTCTCTTACTTCTGCGTTGACCGCCAGAGAATGGAAGAGCGGAAGCATGAGGGATGAAGCAGATTTCCGCAGAAAAACAGACGAACAGCCCCGGCCCGGATTTCGGGTGAGGCTGTTCTTTTTTATTCTGTTTCGCCCAACTGCCCCAGGATCTCTGAAAGCTGTTCGCGGGTAAACAGGAGATTGAGCGCGTCCAGGAGGCCGTTGGCGTTCAGGTGCTGGGGGAGGTCCAGCTGTTTCAGAAGAGCCTGCCGTCTTGCGGAGCTGTCGGGGGTCCCGCTGAGTCCAAGGGCATAGAGGTCCGCCTTTGTAATGCCCGGGCCCGCCTCCGGTATGCCTCCGCCGTCCTCGAAGGTGGCCCCCGCTTTCCGGAGCGCCTCCAGCAGCACCGCCGGGGTCATGCCTTCTACTCCCAGCTTGCCCTCTTTGCCGGGGGTCCGTTTGCGGCGCTCCTTGCCGTGGACGTCCGGTATATACGCCTGCTTTACCTTGTCCCTGGGCAGCGCGCCTTTCAGATAGTTCCTGATCACAAAGCCCGCGCCGTCGCTGTCCGTCAGCACAATCAGCCCGCGGGCATCCGCCAGACGACGCAGAAAGGCCAGCTTTTCCTTGTCGTTGAATACCGAAAAGCCGCCAAGCGTGACGATGGATGCGTCTACCGTCTGGGACAGGGTGTTTTTATCGTAGCGGCCCTCTACCACCAGCGCTTCCTTGATCTTAGGCTTCTGCTTCCTCATCTTCCCACCCCCAGACGCGCCAGCAGTAATTTTAATTCCGCGTTTCCGTCCGCGCCCCGTTCGCTCTTCATCCGGCGGTCCAATATCTGACACTGCCTTACCGCTTCCCTGCACCAGAGAGGGTCCGCGCGCCGGGCCGCCTGCATGGTCAGCTTCGCCCGGTATGAGTGCATCCCGCAGACAGACGCCAGCTTGTCCGAGCTCCAGCCGCGGTCCAGAGCAATCCGGGCGTACCAGAGCTGACGCAGCTGCATCCCCAGATTGTACAGTATCTGCACCGGCTCCGTTTTCAGCGCCAGAAGATTTCCTAAAAGCCGCGCCGCCTGGTCCCAGTTCCGGCCCGCTACCGCGTCAATCATCTTGAACAGCTCCGCTTCCAGGATCGGCGACGCTACTGCATCAATGTCCTCCTGGGTGATAAAATCCCCTTTGGCATAGGCCCCGATCTTCTCGATCTCCGGAAGCAGTCCTGCCATCAGACGCCCGCAGGTGAAGATCAGATACTGGGCTTCGGAACGGCGGATATCCTTCCCCATATCCTGAAAATGCAGCCGTATCCAGTTCAGCAGGGGGCCGTCCTCGGAGTCCAGAAATTCCACCACTTCCACATACTTCTTGATTGCCGCCGTCAGCTTGCGCATGGAACCGTTGGGCTTATAAGGAATGGTGTCGTAGATAAAGACAAGGCAGCAGTAGGGGGGCACGTCGTTGAGAAACTCCGTCAGGCGGTCCCGCTGGTCGGCCGGCAGCTTGAAGATATCGCAGTCCGTGACAGTAATCAGGGTGTTCTCCGCCATCATGGGCATTGCCTCCGCCATTTCCACCAAAGCCTGCACCTGTAAGCCCTTGCCCTCCAAAGGATGATAGTTGAATTCCTCGCAGCCCTCCGGCACCAGAAGCGCCCGCAGCTTCGCCACGCTGTCCTGACGCAGATACGTTTCTTCGCCGTGGAAAATATAGACCCCTCCGGCGGTTCCGGCTTTCAGGTCGGCCCTCAGCTTTTTGTAGGGACCGTCGTTCCGTTCATTCTTCTTCCGCGGCTTCGCTTTTGTCACCATATGCTCCCTCCCTGTTCCATGACAGATGTATGATACCCTCCAGGTCCGTCCGGAAAACCCCGCAGCCATGCTCTTCCAGCCGCGCCAGGGTCTCCTCTGCGGGGTGGCCGTAGGAATTGCTTCCCACGCTGATGCAGACGGCCTCCGGGCGCAGAGCCGTCAAAAATTCGTCGGAGCTGGAATACTTCGACCCGTGATGCCCCGCCGCGCAGCCTTCGATATCCGGCAGGTCCCAGGTCTCCAGCAGACGTTTCTCCGCCGCCGCGCTCATGTCGCCCGTCAGCAGGAATTCCTTTTCGCCCACCGCCGCCAGCACGCTCAGACCGCTGTCGTTGTCCTCCCCGGAAGTCACAGGCGGAAATACCGTCAGCCTGCTTTGGCCCAGCTCCATCTCCTGCTTTTCCGTCAGAACTTCCACCTGCACGCCATATTTCCGCGCCGCGCCTCGTATCTCCGCCCAGTCTCCATCCACAGGCAGAATCAGCCGTTTTACCTCCATCTGTGCCAGGAGCTTTGGGACGCCGGACACGTGGTCGCTGTCGCTGTGGGTGAGTATCAGGGCCTCCAGCGCGCCGCAGCCCATGGTCCGGAGCTGTTTCAACGCGGCAGCCGACGGGTCCAGCCAGCTGTTTGCACTGCCGCAGTCCACCAGCGCGAAATGCCCTCCGGACGCCAGCGCCACGCTCTGCCCTTGTCCCACGTCCAGCATCAGGATATCCAGATCGCTCCGATACCGCGCCGCTCCCAGACGCACCGTCAAAACAAGGGTCAGGCACACCAGCGCCCCCGCCAGAGCGTACCTCCGCCGCGGCGTGCCCCGGAACAGACAGGCCGCGGCAAACAGGGCGTAGGTGTAAAGCAGCCAGTATTTCAGAAAGGGATTGTTCAGATAGACCGCGTGCCCCGGTATCCGCGCCAGCCAGCCCGATACCAGCAGAATCCAGCGGCACAGATACTCTGCCGGTATCGCCAGAAGCCCGCCCAGCGGAAAAAACACCAGTCCCGCCGCCGCAGACATCAGCCCCAGACAGAACAGCGCCCATACCGCAGGCAGGCACAGAAGATTGCTCAGGGGCGCGATAATGGCTATGGTCCCGAAACGCCAGGCCATCAGGGGAATCGTGAACACCAGCGCTCCGGCAGTCACACAGAAGGATTGCAGAATTTTCCGCAGGAGCCAGAGCAGGCAGTCCCGGAGCGTCTTTGGTTTCCGGACGCCCTCTGGAAGACCGGCGTTCAGCTTTGGTGTCAGCCACAACAGGCCCGCTACTGACGCAAAGGAAAGCTGCAAACCCGCCGACGCCGCCGCAAAGGGATTTTGAGCCAGGATCAGCATCAAAGCGGTCAGGAGGGCTGTAGGCGGGTCGCTCTCCCTCCGGAACAGCGGTCCAATCAAAAGAAACCCTATCATCACGCAGGCCCGGACGACTGAGGGACGGCAGCCGGTCAGGAGCGCGTAGAAAACAAGTATGGGAAGCGCTGTCCACACCCGCCCGCGGCCTTTCCCTGTGAGGCGTGTCAGAAATGCCAAAAGAACGCCGCAGTGCATCCCGGAAACCGCCAGCACGTGGGACAGGCCCGCTTCGTTGAAATCCGCCGACACAGTCTCCGGTATGAGGGAACGTTCTCCTGTCAGCAGCGCGGCCAGTACCCCGGCAGTGTCTTCCGGGAACAGCGCGGACAGCTTTCCCTGCATTGCCCGGCCCAGCCGTAAGGGATACCAGCGGGGTGATGCCGACGTTCCTGCTTCTATCGTCATAGCGCCTTTGCCGTACGCCAGCAGAAAGACGCCTTTTGAGGTAAACGTGGTGATATCGTCCTCACGAATCCTGGACGCATCCCGCAGCTCCGCAGTACCCATAATCCGCTGGCCCGGCGTTACGTCCATGGGCACGCCGTAGAGATAGGCCCGGACGCCTTCCAGACGTACCAGAACCCGGGTCGTGTAGTCGTTCTTTGTCGGGTAGTCCAGCGCTTCCGCTTCTATGGGGCCCGTCCAGCCTGTCAGTTCTTCTGCCGGACGCTGTGCCTGACGGACATACAGCCAGCTCCAGCCTAAGCCTGCCGCCAATGCCGCGCATAAAATCACCGACCGCCGCCGTACCACTCCCGCAGAGCCGTCCAGAGGAAGGAAGAGCGTCAGCACGCCGAGAGCAAGACTCACAAGCCCTGCCCATAACAGCCACGGGCCCGTCAGAAGATACTGCGCCAGATATACGCCGCCGGAAAAGCCTCCCGCATACCAGGCCAGCCGTCGGACACCGAACTTCACACCTTCACGCGGCGCAGCCTCCTTCATCTCTGTCCCCTCCCTTCCCTTGTCGCCTTACCATGATACCACGCTATCCTATGCCGCCGCAACCCGTTGGGCGTTTTTTTGCGGAATTCTTCTTCTGTTCCCCTTGTTTCCTTCCTCTTTTTGGCGCTTCTGTAAAATCTTTTCTTTCCTTAAAAAAAAGACTTGACTTTTCAGATGGATTTGTTATAATAAGACCGTTCCTCTTGTGGGACGCATATGTATGGAGAAGTCGCCTAGTTGGTCGAGGGCGCATGATTGGAAATCATGTAGGCCCCTAAAGGGTCTCGAGGGTTCGAATCCCTCCTTCTCCGCCAAAAGGAAAGCCTTGTGCCGCAATCGGTACAGGGCTTTTTCGCGTTTTCCTGCCGATTGGGACAAAGGGGGCCCTCAGACAGAAAAAACCGTCCCGGAAGCAGCGCCTCCAGGACGGTGAATGCTGTTCTCGCTTATTCTTCGGCCATCTTCTTGTATCTGGCGCAGCGTGCCTTTATATCAGCGGCCGCCTTTTCATAGAGCGCGTCCGCCTTGCCGGGGAAGTTGTTCTTCAGGGAGGCAAAGCGGTTCTCACCCATCAGGAAGGGCATCAGCAGATCGGTATCCGGCTCCGGGGAGTCCAGCTGGAAGGGATTCTTGCCCTCGGCAATCCGGCGGGGATCATAGCGGTAGAGCTGCCAGTAGCCGCATTCTACTGCCTTCTTCATCTCGTCCTGAGAACAGCCCATACCCTTCTTGATATGCTGTTCCAGGCAGGGGCAGTAGCAGATCACGATGGACGGTCCGTCATACTCTTCCGCTTCCCGGAGCGCCTTGAGGGTCTGGGCCTGGTCCGCGCCCATGGCTACCTGTGCCACGTAAACATAACCGTAGCTCATCAGGATGGCCCCCAGGTCCTTCTTTGCAATCTGCTTGCCTCCGGCGGCGAACTTCGCTACAGCAGAGGTAGGCGTCGCCTTGGAGGACTGCCCGCCAGTGTTGGAATAGACCTCAGTGTCCAGAACCAGCAGATTCACATTCCGGTTCTGAGCCATAACGTGGTCAATGCCGCCAAAGCCAATGTCGTAGGCCCAGCCGTCGCCGCCGATGGCCCAGACGGATTTCTTTGCCAGGAATTCTTTGTTTTCCAGAATATAGGCTGCTTCCGGCGACTGCCCCGCGGCTTCAAGGGCGGCAAGCAGGGCGTCGGTGAGGGCACGGGACTGCTTGGAATCCTCCCAGCCGTTCAGGTACGCGTCCACGGCTTCCACGGCCACGCCCGCGTCCTTCAAGGCTTCCAGACGAATCAGCAGTTCCTTCCGGATGGCGTCCTGGGCATGGAAGAAACCATAGGCAAACTCCGCGTTGTCCTCGAACAGGGAATGCTCCCATGCGGGACCCCGGCCCTGCGCGTCACGGCAGTAGGGCAGGATTGGCGCGCCGCCGCTGATGGCAGAGGAACAGCCCGCCGCGTTGCCAACATACATCCGGTCGCCCACAAGCTGGCTGAGGAGCTTGATGTAAGTCGTCTCCGCACAGCCCGCGCAGGCAGACGAGAACTGGAAGTAGGGTTTGGCGAACTGCATCGTCTTCACGCTCTTGCTGCTGGCCACGTCCGGCTTGAGGTACTTCTCATTCATGGCCACTTCGTCAAAGAGCGCCTGTTCGGACTTCATCACCTCAAAGGGCGTCATAATCAGGGCGTCGCCGCTCTTATCGCTCTGGTTGGCGGGGCAGGCGGTCAGGCATACGCCGCAGCCAAGGCAATCGTAGGGGCTGACCTGCATCCGGAAGCCGTAGGCAGGCGCGTCCTTCCCCAGGCCCTTGGCAGGCACGGTGGCGAATGCGGCGGGGACTTCGGCCTTTTCAGCTTCGGTCAGCAGTACCGGACGGATGGCGGCGTGGGGACAGGACATGGCGCAGCGGTTGCACTGGATGCAGTTCCCGCCTGCCCACTGGGGCACCTTGATCGCAACGCCGCGCTTGGAATAGGCGGAGGTGCCGTTCTCCCAGGTGCCGGAGAGCAGGCCGTGCTTCTTGAACAGGGATACCGGCAGCTTGTCGCCCTGCTGACGGTCCATGGGCAGAACGACTTCCTTTACAAACGCGCTGGCCTTGATTTCCGGAGCGGGTTCGTCAGCAGCGTTGGCCCAGCTCTCGGGAATCTCCACCTTCACTGCCGCGCTGACGCCCACATCTACCGCCGCGTTGTTCATATCCACAATCTTCTGGCCGGCCTTCTTGAAGTAAGAATTATAGTTGTTCTTCTTCATATCCTCCACGGCCATATCCAGCGGAATCACCTTGGTCAGGGCAAAGAAGGCCGCCTGCAAAATGCTGTTGGTACGGTTGGCCCCCAGTCCGACCCCCACCGCCAGCTTTGCCGCGTCAATGATGTAGAACTGCGCGTGCTTTCGGGCCAGGTCCCGTTTCATCTTGCCGGGCAGACGGTCTTCCAGCTCCTCCGGAGTCCAGGGGCAGTTCAGGAGGTACACGCCGCCCTCCTTCAGATCCTCGGTGGTGTCGTATTTCTGCACGTACGTCGGGGCGTGGACCGCTACAAAGTCCGCCGAACTCACCAGATATGTAGCCCGGATGGGTTCGTCCCCGAAACGCAGATGGCTCTGGGTCAGACCGCCGGATTTCATGGTGTCGTAGGAGAAATACGCCTGGGCATACTTCCCCGCGATCAGGCCGATGGTGCTGATGGCATTCTTGTTCGCGCCTACGGTGCCGTCGCCCCCCAGACCCCACAGCTTGCAGGAAACCTGTCCGGGATGGGGCAGCTCAATTTCCGTGCAGTCCAGAGAGGTATGGGTCACGTCGTCGTTGATGCCGATGGTGAAATCATTCTTGGGCGCGTCCTGCTTCAGATTGTCATAGACGGCGATGAACTGACCCGGCGTGGTGTCCTTGCTGCTGAGTCCGTAGCGGCCGCCTACCACCTGAATACCGGTCCGGCCAGCCTGATTCAGCGCAGTTACCACATCCAGATACAGGGGTTCGCCCACGCTGCCGGGTTCCTTGGAGCGGTCCAGCACGGCCACTTTTTTCACGGTGGCGGGCAGGGCGGCGGCGAAGTGCTTCACGGAGAAGGGACGGTACAGATGGACCTGGAGCAGGCCAACCTTCCGGCCCTGGGCGTTCAGATAGTCCACGGTTTCCTTCACGGCCTCGGACGCGGAGCACATCACGACGATGACTTCCTCTGCATCCGGCGCGCCGTAGTAGTTGAAGAGCTTGTAATCCCGGCCCGTCAGTCTGCTGATTTCGTCCATGTAATACTGCACGGTATCCGGCAGGGCGGCGGTGGTCTCGTTCACGCCCTCCTTGCACTGGAAGTAGATGTCGGGGTTGACGTTGTTGCCCCGGTTGGTGGGATGCTCGGGGTTCAGGCACTGGCGGCGGAATTCCTGGAGGGCGTCCCAGTCCACCAGGCCCCGGAGGTCCTCATAGTCCAGGGCTTCAATCCGCTGCATCTCGTGGGAGGTCCGGAAGCCGTCGAAGCAGTGCATAAAGGCGTAGCGGGAATGAATGGCGCTGAGATGGGCGACGGCGGCAAGATCCATGGCCTCCTGGGGAGAAGCGGACATGAGCATAGCATACCCCGTGGTCCGGCAGGTCATAAAGTCGGTATGGTCGCCGAAGATGGAGTGATGGTTGCTGGTGACCACCCGGGAGGCGATGTGCATCACATTGGGCAGGAACTGGCCTCCCATGGCGTACATAGCGGGAATCATGAGCATCAGGCCCTGGGAGGAGGTGAAGGTGGTGGTCAGCGCGCCTGCCTGAGCCGCGCCGTGACAGGTCCCCGCCGCGCCCGCCTCCGACTGCATCTGGATCACGTCCACAGTGGAGCCGAACAGATTCTTCCGGCCCTTGGCAGACCATTCGTCCACCTTCTCCGCCATGGGGGAAGAGGGCGTAATGGGATAGATGGCCGCGACCTCCGTAAAGGCGTAAGCTACGTGGGCGGCGGCAGTGTTTCCGTCCATTACGACGTATTTTTTATTCATATCAGAATCGCTCCTGTTTCTGTCAATTTGCTGTCTTATACGTAATTGCACACCCGGGCGATGGCCATTTCCGTAAAGCCAAGGGCCTCCGCTTTTGTCTGGCGCCCGCAGGCTACCTGACGAACCAGCTCGTACAGTTCGCCGCCCAGTTCGTCCAGGGTCTTCTCGCCATAGATCAGCGGGGACGCGTCCAGGTCTATGTTGTCTTCCATTTTCGCGAAGGTCAGCTTGTTGCCGGTAATCTTAATCACGGGGACAATGGGATTTCCCGTAGGCGAACCCCGGCCGCTGGAGAAGACGATGACCTGCGCCCCGCCTGCCGCCATCGCCGCCACGGAGGACGGGTCGTTGCCGGGAGTGTCCATAATCACCAGACCGCTCTTGGCCTTCACCTGCTTGGCGTAATCGTAGACCGCCATCACGGGACTGTGGCCGCCCTTATGGATACAGCCCAGGGATTTTTCCTCCAGGGTGGTGATGCCGCCGGCCTTGTTTCCGGGGGACGGATTGCCTTCCCGTACTTCCTCGCCAACCAGACGGAGGGCCTTTTCGTAGCGGCGGACGATTTCCAGAATCCGGTCATGGACCTCCGGAGACGCGGCCCGCTTTGCAAGGATGTGCTCCGCGCCGATAAACTCCGTGGTCTCGCTGAGAATGGAGCATCCGCCGTCAGCTACGATCCTGTCGCTCATCTCGCCGATCACGGGATTGGCCGCAAGTCCGCTGGTGGGGTCGCTGCCGCCGCATTCCGTGCCGATAATCAGCTCGGACATAGGGAATTCCTTTTTCTGTAACAGGGAGGCTTCCGCGGCCATTTCCTTTGCGTAGCGGACCGCGATATCAACGGCTTTCAGGGTGCCGCCCACCTCCTGGATAATCACCTGACGCAGGGGCTTGTTGGTCCGCTCCTGAATGGCCTTGACTACCAAATCCATCTGACAGTTCTCGCAGCCCAGAGAGACGACCACGGTGCCGTAGATATTGGGATTCGCGGCGTAGCCTGCCATCACGTCCATGGTGAGCTGCTGGTCGGATTCCACCTGGGAGCAGCCCTGCTGGTTGTTGAACGTCACCGCGCCGTTGACCTGCTGGGCGATGATGCGGGTGGTGTCGGAGGCGCAGACGCTGGCGGGCAGAATCAGGACGTAATTGCGCACGCCCACCCGCCCGTCAGGCCGCTCGTATCCAAAAAATGTCATTTTCTGACCTCCTGTCAAAAGTTTTCCGAATGGCTCTCCACATTGTGAACGTGGACGTGCTGACCGGCCTTGATCTCCGTGACGGCGGAGCCGATATGCTGGCCGTACTTCACCACCGGCTCGCCCTTGGGGATGTCCCGGCAGGCCAGCTTGTGATAGATGGTGATGTCCTCCAGAGCCGTCAGGGTGCAGAGTTCGCCGTTTTTGTCGTACTCCACCGGGCCGCCTTTCTGAATGGGTTCAATGGCAACTACCACATTGTCCGCGGCGTCTATGAGCATGGCGTTTTTCATATGGGTCCTCCTTAGAACAGATTGCCCTGAGCGTCAAAGGGCAGGTCGTAGGGTTCCGTCAGAATTTCGATATCCGGGTTGGCCTCGGCAAGGGGCAGGAGGCCTTCAGAAATCTCAATCTCCCCGATATGGGCGGTGTTGGGAATCCGGATCAGCTTCATATTGTCGTGGTCCTCCGCGTCGGGGCAGCACATCAGGGCCAATTGCAGGGCTTCCCGGTCGTTGTCCATAATCATGGGGATTTTCATCAGGTGCAGGAAGGTGTTGGTCACGCCGGTGGGATAGGTCATCTCCAGCTTCATCCGGTTTACCAGACGGCGAGTGGTGACCTCCGCCAGGCCGATCCCCTGAGCGTTGCCGTGGGTCTCGTCGGTAATGTCCAGAATGACGACCTTTTCCGCCTGGATGCCGCCGGAACAATACTGAGGAAGCACAAAACGGCCGGAAATATTGGGGTCCATGCCGTCGCCGGAGATGTTCTTGCCGATTTTGTCCACCACCAGCACATCACACTTCTCAAACAGCAGACGGGCAATGGTCTTGTAGGAAATCTCCTTCAGGCCCGGCTCCTTGTCGATAATCTCCTGCGGCGTCAGGCCCTTAATCATGTAGGTGTCGTCGTAGGCGTTCTCAATCACCGCGATGCCGCCCAGTACCGGGCAGTTCTCCAGAATCGTCCTGCCGTACTCCTCCACCAGCTCGTGCATAATGGCGGGGCTTTGATGGTGAATCGATTCCGCGCCCTTCTGCTTGCCAAGTCCAATGGCCATCATCTTCATCAGACCGCTTTCGTAGGGTCCCCGGAAGGACGTGTGGGGCTTGATGCGGTTGAAGAGCAGGATTCCGTCGGCTTCGGAGGCGTTCTTGTCCACAAACACAGGCTGTTTCCGGATACCGGAAAGCCCCACCTGCACTGTCTCCATGGAGCTTTTCACCGGGCAGCCCATGGCCTCTTCTGTAATGCCGTAGTCCTTAAGAATCTGGGTCTGACCCTCCGCGGTAGCGCCGCCGTGACTGCCCATGGCCGCGACAATGTACGGTTCAGCCCCTCTGGACTTTACAAAATCCACCATTGCGCGGGCCATGACTGCATTATTGGTCATTCCCCGGCTTCCGCAGGTAATGGCGATCTTCATCCCCGGCTGAATCTTCCCCCCAAGGTCTTCCCGGTCCAGCTCCTTCCGCACGGTCTCCGGAATGTCCTCAACAGGGATATGGGTACGGTCAAAATTCTGCCGGATGCGTACCATTTTCGGTATCGGCTGGTTTTTGATCAGGTCGGTAATGGTTTCCATAGCTTACTCCTCTCAAGGCAAATCAGAACTCACCGGCGCGGCGTCTGTCTTCTCTCTGCCAGGCCCGCCAGCGAACTGTTTTTATCCAAAAGCTGAACTCTCCTGAGCGCGGCGGACTTACCCTCCCAACGCCCGGGCCAGCAGCAGGCAGAGGTGGGGGAAAATCGCGGTGGCAATCAGAAGGCGGTAAATCTGCACCAGAATCAGCCGGGGACTGTTCACGCCGATATCCGCCGAAATCAGCGCCATGTCCGAGGCCCCCGCCGGCGTCAGCATCAGCATCCCTTCCCGCAGGGGGACCTGAAAGCGGCGTTCCATCCAGTTGCCGAAGAGCCAGGCGTTTCCCAGCAGCACGGCCACCGTAATCACCACCGCCCATAGGACCGTAACAGGATTGCTGAACCGTTCCGGGTCCAGAAGACTCCCTATGTACGCCCCCGAGATCACCTGTGCCGCCTGCCGCAGCCACGACGGGAAGGGAATCTCGAAGCCGGAAAAATGGAGGGCAAAGGTGGTAACCAGGGAGAACAGGATTGTCGCAGCGGGGACCCCCAGAAGATTCCCGAGCCAGGCCGCAAGGGACGCAGTTGCCAGCGCGGTCAGAAGCCTTGCCATGCCGGAGGCGTTCAGAGGCTCCCGCTTCCGTTTTTCCAGTCTGGCCCTGCTCTCGGATACCGGCGGCGTGATGCGGTTCACTACAGCCGGGAATACCGCCACGCCTACCACCAGACGGCAGAAGTGTATCAGCAGCACCTTGGACGCGTCCGCACCGAAATCCACGGCAATCAGCGTCACGTCCGAGATTCCCCCCGGCACCGCGCACACAAGACAGCTCAGCAAATCCGAGTAGCCCGTGAAAAACAGCAGCACGCCAATCACCACATTCACCAGCAGCAGCGAACAGGTTATCATAATGACCGGCTTATAAAAATCCCGCAGCTTCCGGAAATCGTCCCTGCTGGCGGAACAGCCGATGAACACCCCCGCGATGACCTGGGCGATATGCTTTGAGATGGACGGCACGCCCTCCAGATGAAGCCCGGCGCTCAGAACCGCAGACGCAAGCGCCGCCCCGATCAGCATCCCTGCCGGCACACGCCTGCGGTACAGGAGAAGACCCGCGGCGGTGCAGAGTGTCAGAGTCAGTATTGTCTGCATTCCCTTTCCCCCTTCCCGCAGTCTACTTGCAGCCCTCCTGCCGCTTGCTCATACGCCAAAGGGTGGTCCTGCTGACGCCCAGTTCCTTTGCCTGCTCCTTCTTCGTCTTGGCCGGCGGATGAGCTGCCGGAACCGCGCCGCAGGAAAAGCTGTGCAGCTCCCGCAGGTCCCGGGCCGTTACGTCAGCCGCGTCAGAGAGCACCACCAGACGCTCGCAGATATTCCGCAGTTCCCGGACGTTCCCCGGCCACGCGTAACGACACAGCAGCTCCTGGGCGCCGGCGGTCAGTTTGGGGGCCTGCTTTCCAAGACCCGCCGCCAGTATCCGAAGCTGGTCCTCCATCAGGGGAATTACGTCGTCAGGCCGCTCCCGCAACGGCGGTATGGAGATTTCCAGGGCGTTCAGGCGGTAGAGCAGGTCGCTCCGGAATTTCCCCTGGGCTATCTGCTCCTGAATATTGACGTTGGTGGCCGCGATTACCCGCACGTCTACCGGAATAATCGCTGAACTGCCGATGCGCCGGATTTCCTTTTCCTGTAGGACCCGCAGGAGCTTTGCCTGTAACGCAACCGGAATCTCTCCAATCTCGTCCAGGAAGATTGTCCCGCGGTGGGCCAGCTCGAAAAGACCCATCCTGCCCTCCCGGGACGCGCCGGAAAACGAACCCGGTTCATAGCCGAACAGCTCGCTTTCCAGCAGATTTTCCGGCAGCGTGGCGCAGTTGATCACCACAAAGGGCTGTGCCATCCGTCCGCTGGCGGCATGGATGCTGTGGGCGAACAGTTCTTTTCCGGTGCCCGTCTCGCCGGTAATCAGCACGTCGGAGTCTGCCTTGCTGAATTTTTTCGCAATCTCTACTTTCTTCCGCATTTCCGGATTCACCGCGATGATGCTCCGGAACGTGTATTTCGCCGTTGGGCCCTTCCGGACCAGGCTTTTCCGAATCTGCCGTTCCTCCTGCAAAATCTTGGACGCGGCGCTGGTGGTAATCAGAGTACCCACGCCGGAAACCTCGCCGGAGATCAGCTTGTACCGGACGTAGTAACGCTGATTGCCAATGGTAACCAGCTTTTCCTCCCCATCCCGGCATGGGACCTCCTGACTGCCGATAAAGGTCAGCTCCGCCCCAAGCCGCTGCACGGGACTGCCCTTCCAGCCGGGGATAAAGGCCAGCCCGTAGAGCCGGTACGCCTGGTCGTTGGCCTCCAGGATGTGCCCCGTCTCGTCAAGGGCCAGTACCGCGTCATCGCTGTTGTCGAGAATCATGCGGATAATGTTTGTCTTGGTCCGTTCGGTGTTGATCAGCCGGGCGGCGTTGAGGGCTTCCTGAATGGCCCGTTCCAGTGTCGCCGGGCGGATGTGGATATAGGTACACGGAAAGCCCTGCTCCCGGCAGATGTTGCTGACGGTGCCCCCGCTGACAATAGCTTCCATCCCGTCCCTCCGGCAGGCGTTCACCGCTTCATAGGCCGACTGCTCGTCCAGAACGTCATACAGCCGCAGTTCCGCGTGACAGAGTTCGCTCAGGCCCGGCAGCACCGCCTCCAGACCGTCGTGATGAATGCACAGGCCGATTTTCTTCGGATGGTACGTCTCCCGGCATTCCAGAAGGGCCGACAGAATATCCGTGCCGTCAAAGCCCAGATGGGTGATGTGCTTCCCGGGATACAGCCCGCAGAGCATCCTGTAGGTAATCCCCCGGGCGATTACAACATCGTAATGATTCAGATGGTTCAGGATTTCGGGGCTTCCAAAATGATGGATGGCGTCAATGCGTACCTCCGCGGTCTGCATCTTCCGCAGCAAATCTCCAATGTACCCCAGTTGATCCGGGGAGGGGGCGAATACGATGACATTTACCATAGCACTTCCCTTTCTTTACAGGGCGCAGGAGCTTCACCGCTTCCAATGCACCCAGGCGGGCCTGCCGCGTAAACAGACCCGCCCGGGAGGGGAGTCAGCTGATGCCGTTCTCCGCCATGTAATCCGCTTCGTATTCCGTCACGTAGGTGGTGGCAGACGCGGTATCCATATACTGGTCAAGGAGCTGGTTGGTCTCCAGATACTCCTTGTGCCACGCTTCGGTGCCGGCGACCTTGCCCAGGGCATCGGACCAGAAGGCAACCGCGGAATCGCTCATGCTTGCCGGACCTGCCACGCCGCGCCATACCGGGACTTCCACATCCTCGTAATCGCCGATTTCAGAGAGGGTGGGGGCGTCCGCCAGATTGCCGGCATAACGCTCGGTGGACAGGGCCAGCACCGGGGTCAGGTCGCCGGATTCCACATACTGGGAGGCCGCGGCGGGCTTGGAAATCACAAAGTCCACGTTGCCGCCCAGAGCCGCGGTGATGGCGTCGGAGGTGGAGTCATAGGTGATATAGCTCATCTGGGTGTCGTCCAGGCCCACTTCCGCAAGGAGCTTGTTATAGGTGGTAATATCGTCGCCCTTGGAACCGCCGATAACCACAAAGGTCCCGTTCTTCGCGGCTTCGATGGCGGCGGCAAAATCGGTCTGGTCACCGCCGGCCTTGGCGTAATCGGTCTTGGAGTCGGAGCTGGGGCAGGAGAACAGAAGCTGCTTGTCTACTGCCATAATCGCCAGAATCCGGAAGTTTGCCGCGCGGTTCTTGGTGTTCTGGACCATGGGCATCAGGTCGCCGGAGTTGAAGGTCAGCAGGTTGTAGTCCGCGTCACCGGCCTTCATGGTAGCGATCTTGTTCCGGCCGATTTCACCCGCGCCGTCCGTCTCGTTGGACACCACGATGGTCTGTCCGTTCACAAGGCCCTCGTTGGTCATGATCTCGCTGATTTTCCGGGAGAAGATGTCCGAGCCGCCGCCCGCCGAAGAAGTGCAGGTCCAGGTGACCGTCTTGCTGGGAGTGAAGGTTCCAGAGTCGCCGCCGGAACCAGAGCCGGAACCGGAATCGGAACCGCTGTCAGTTTTTCCGCCGCAGGCCGCCAGAGTCAGCAGCATCAGTGACGCAAGAGTCAAAGCCAGAAATTTTTTCATGTTGTGTAGTCTCCTTCTTTTCAATTATATTTCCATTTTTACAGGAAATCAACCATAGTGGGCAGCCGGGTTCAGGCCGGGGCGTTGGAATTCCGGCAAAGACGCAGAAAATTCCATTCCCCGGAAGGGCCTTTGTTCCCGGTATCCCATTCAGACCCGGGTCTTCTTTCCCGCGCCCATCTTTTTCCGGATTGCCTTTACCGTCGGCGTGAGCACCAGTACCAGGAACACCGCCAGAAGGACCAGCTTCAGGGGAGAATCCGTGAAAATCGCCAGACTGCCTCTGGAAGCGATGAAGGCTTTCCGCATATTTTCCTCCAGCATAGGCGCCAGCACAAAGGCCAGCAGCATGGGCGCCGTGGGGAATCCGTTCTTGTCCAGCAGGTAGCCCACAATGCCGGATACGAACATGACAATGACGCCGTACATGGAGTTTGAAGTGGAGAACGCGCCCACGATGCACACACAGGTAATAATGGGAATCATGTACTTCACGGGAACGCTGAGAATCTTAATCAGGAAGGGAATCACCAGAATGGCCACCAGGAGCGTGAAGATATTGGCCACGTACATGGAGGAAATCAGGCCCCAGCAGAATTCGGGGTTGGTGTCGAACAGCAGGGGGCCGGGATTCAGACCCCACATCATCAGGCCGCCCAGCAGGACCGCGCCGGTGCCGGAGCCGGGAATACCCAGAGCCAGCAGGGGAGCGAATGCACCGGCAGCAGCGGCGTTGTTGGCGGCTTCCGAAGAGGCAATGCCTTCAATCGCGCCGGTGCCCATGGGTTCCTCGCTCTTGAACTTCTTCTGTATGGCGTAGCCCACCATAGAACCGGTAGTCGCGCCGGAGCCGGGAAGCACGCCCACGAAGGTCCCTATTGTGCCGGAACGCAGAGTGGGCGGCAGCATCCGCTTGAAGTCGTGGCCTGTCAGCATGGAGTCCTTGATAGAAAGCTTCTGTTTGCTGTCCTCGCTGGAACGCTTCTTCTCGTCGGCTTCCCGCTCGTTAATCAGCTTGATGACCTGAGCAAAGCCTACACAGCCGATGATGAAGGGCGTAAAGGGAATGCCGCCCAGCAGGTACATATTGCCGAATTCGTACCGGGGCGCGCCGGAGAGGGTGTCCATGCCGATGGAGGCCACCAGAATGCCCAGCATGGTAATCACAATCCCCTTGATAGGATTCTCGCCGATCAGCCAGCTGATGGAGGTCATGGCAATCAGGAGAATGATGGTCATTTCCGCGTAGCCGAACATCAGGCCGATTGTCGCAAGGCCCGAGGCGGTGAGGGTGAGAATCAGAATGCCGATGGTGCCGCCGATAAAGCTGGCCAGATTCGCAGTCATCAGCGCCTGACCGGGACGGCCCTTCCGCGCCATGGGATAGCCGTCCAGCGCGGTGGTGATGGCCGGGGAGTCGCCGGGGATGTTCAGCAGGATCGCGCTGAAGGAACCGCCGTACATATTGGCGTAGTAGAGCGCGCCCAGCATGATGATGGCGGTGGTGGGGTTGAATTTGTAGGTCAGGGGCAGGAGCAGCGCGCAGCCAGCCAGAGAACCGATGCCGGGCATAGCGCCGACCACCAGTCCCAGAACCGCGCCCAGAAGACAGACCCCGATGTTCTCAGGCGCCAATGCTACCTGGAAGCCCGCAAGCAGCGATGCAAAATTTTCCATACTTCCAACGGTCCTCCTTTACAGAATCATTTCCAGCAGCATACCCATGGGGAAACGGATTTGCAGCCAGAAGGTAAACACGCCCAGGATAATCGCGGCCATAATCAGCTCAATGATGATAATGACTTTCCATGAGGCGTGCTCCACGAATTTCAGCCAGAGCAGGATATAGATCAGGCAGCTTGGCACCAGTCCGATCACAAAGGTGCAGAGGATAATGCCCGCCGCGCCCAGCATGACCATCAGCTCGTTTCGGTTGTAATGGACCGCTTCGCTTTTGGTGTCACGGGCGATCTGGATAAAGCAGGCGATGCTGGAGGCCAGAAGCACCACGGCAATGATAATCGGGAAGAATCCGGGGGTGGGCTGGCCCTTCCAGAAGCCGTAGTCCTTCATACCCACGACGATGAAGAGCAGGGAAATGACAATCGTCGCCGTAGGGATCACAGTCCGCAGGTTAAAGTTTTTCTTCTCCAAAGCAGCTCTCTCCTTTTTGTGGTTTCAGCTTGCAGTCTTCTCTCTCTTTGCCATTGCCATTCTCGCGGCGGTGCGGACGGCCCGTTCAAAGGAATCAGTGGTCACGCTGGCCTTGCCCACCTTGTCGAAGGCCGTGCCATGGGCGCAGGTGGCGATGGGATAGGGCTGGCCGCCGGCGACCGTGATGCAGCGCTGGAAGCCCACGAGTTTCAGGGCAATCTGACCCTGATCGTGATACATGGTAACCACCACGTCAAAGTCTCCCGCCAGGGCGCTGATGAAGAGGGTGTCGGCGGAGTAGGGGCCGGTGACATTCCAGCCGGTTTCCTTGACGATCTTCTCAATGGTGGGGCCGATGATGTCCACTTCCTCCCGGCCGCAGAGACCGAACTCGCCGCAGTGGGGATTCAGCGCGGCCACGGCGATGCGGGGCTTGTGACCGAGACTCTCTCCCGTGATCTCTCCCAGCTCGATGGCTTCCCGGAGGGTGGTTTCCGTCAGATTGGCGCTTACGTCGCTGATGGGGATGTGACTGGTGGCCCGGACCGTCATCAGGTCGTCCATCATGTTCACCTCGCAGAAGGGCGTAGTCAGATTGAACGCGTGTGCCAGATAAGTATGCTCGCTCTCGTCGTGGAGGCCCGCCATCTTCATCGCGCCCTTGTGGAAGGGTCCGAAGATAAAGCCCTCGATCTTTCCGGATTTGCAGAGTTCAATGCCCAGATCAAGCTGCCGGAGGTCGCTTGCGCCGCAGTATTCGTTTGCCTCGCCGTAAACCACCTGCTCCGGGTCCTGGTCCTTCATGTCCAGCACGGGAATGCCTCGGGTCCAGTCACATTCGCCTACGTCGCTGACCACGTAATGGGGAACCTGACCGCCCACCACCTTCAGACCGTGCTCGAACATCCGCAGGTCACCGATTACCACCGGGCGGCAGTGGTCCTTATAATAGTCCCGGACCGCCAGCATTGCCACCAGCTCCGGTCCTACGCCCGCCGAGTTGCCCAACAGTACGCCCAGGATTGGCTTTTCACTCATAATCTTACCTCCGCATTCTCTATTTCCGCAGGACTGTATCCCTCACCCCGCGAATTTGCTTCGGCCTATATTATAGCAATTTTTGTGCCATGTTGCGCCCTTCTATCCTCCCTGCCCGCTCCCGTCCCCTTTTTTGTGAATTATGTGTGAATAGATTGTCAAAAATTCAGCAAAGTTGCCAGGAGAAATGCAACAATTCCGCCGAAAGTCTGCAAATAATTCCAGGCAAAATCAACAATTGATTTTTAAAATTGAAACATCGAAACACAATTTTGAAACATCCCGTAACAAATCGTTTCAAACGCGAATATTTTGTGAAACACTCTGAAATTTTTCATTCCATGGATTTTCCTGCCGTCTCCCGTTCGGCAAAACCTCTGCGCTGCCCGGCTTTCAGCTCCCCGGACGCCCTCTTCTGACATCCAAAGCCGCCTCCGGCCTGTTCCAACCGCCCCTTTCCCGGATATGGGATGAATCACCGGAACCCGGCCTGAAACAGGAAGGCGTTTCCATTTTCCCGTTGGACGCGCCGTATGCTGGAAGAAAGCCATACTATGTGGTGCTGCTCTTATCGCCGCCGCGGAAAACACTAGGCATATAAAGGAACGCGCGTGTCTGGGGGCAGGTTTTCACGTATGATTGTAACCCAAAGCTGACCAGAATCTCCCGCTTCTTTCACGCCTCCTTTCATCGCGGAGAGCCGGCAGCGGTTTCATTGCAGCACCTTTTCCGACAAAAATCTGCCATAACCGCCGGACGCGAGAAAAAGTTGCCGGGTATCAAAAAAATGCTTGCAATTCTTGACTGAGGGTGTTATACTAAAAGACGCCTTTGCAAAGGTAAATTTTGATTTCAGAAAGGGGTGAACAGAGCAATGAAGGAAGGAATCCATCCCAATTATCAGCAGACTACAATTATATGCGCCTGCGGTAATGTGATTGAGACAGGTTCTACCAAGAAGGATATCAAGGTGGAAGTCTGCTCTAAGTGTCACCCCTTCTTCACGGGCAAGCAGAAGCTGGTGGATACCGGCGGCCGCGTCGCGAAGTTCAACAAGAGGTTCGGCCTGGAGAAGTAAGGCTGCACGCCCCAATCACACATGAAGGACGCACCGTAAGTCTGTCGCGGTGCGTCCTTTCGTCTGTCCGGAGGGGCGTATAGGGGCTTCTTCTTCCGGGGAAGGTATCTGACACATGGTATGAAGAAACGACATTACAGCAAGAAGAACGCGAGAATTCATCTGGGCGGCCTGCTGCGGGTACCGTCCAAGAACCAGGCGCGGGCAAAGGGGTGCCGGGAAAAGCATTGCAGGCATCTGAAGCCCTGCCGCAACCCCTTCGAATACGCGCAGCTTCGCGCCAAAAGGAGTATTCATGAAGGAAACGAAAGAAGTACGAGATAAAGTGGTCCTTGTGGGTCTGAATTCCCCGGTGCTGAAACGGGAGGAATCAGCCACAGAAGAGACCTTGGATGAATTATCGGCCCTGGTAGAGACGGCGGGGGCAGAAACCGCCGGGATTGTGCTGCAAAACCGTGCGTCGCCGGACCCGCGGACCTTCATCGGCGAGGGAAAGTGCGCGGAGGTAAAGCTGTACTGCGAAAATACGGACGCTACCATGGTCATTTTCGACAACGACCTCTCGCCCTCCCAGATGCGGGTGCTGACGGAGCTTCTGGGCGTGCAGGTCCTGGACCGCTGCGGCCTGATTCTGGATATCTTCGCCCAGAGAGCCCGCACAAAAGAAGGACGGCTGCAAGTGGAGCTGGCACAATATCAATACCTTCTGCCCCGGCTGACTGGTATGTGGACCCATCTGGAACGGCAGGCGGGCACCAGCGGACAGGGACCCATCGGCTCCAAGGGCCCCGGCGAGACCCAGCTGGAAACCGACCGGAGGCATATCCATCGGAAGATTGACAAGCTGCGGGAGGACCTGGAGGACGTGCGGCGGGTGCGGAATACCCAGCGGCGGCAGCGTCAGAAGAACGAGGTGCCGGTGGTGGCTCTGGTGGGCTATACCAACGCCGGCAAGTCCACCCTGCTGAACCGGCTGACCAACGCGGGCATCCCGGCCAACGACCGCCTGTTTGATACACTGGACACCACCAGCCGTCTGCTCTCCGTCAGCGATACTCTGGACGTGGTCCTCAGCGATACCGTGGGCTTTATCCGCAAGCTGCCTCATCAGTTGGTGGAAGCCTTCAAAGCGACGCTGGAAGAGCTGGAATACGCCGACCTGCTCCTTCATGTCATCGACGTGTCCTCCCCCGACTGGCAGACTCAGGCCCAGGTGGTGGAAAATCTGATCCTGGAACTGGGAGCCGGTGAACTGCCGCGAATCGACGTGTTCAACAAATCGGACCAGGTGCCTCTGGGTGAAATCATGCCCCACGGGACCGATATCTGCTCCATCTCTGCCAAAACCGGCCAGGGCGTGGACAGGCTGCTGGAAATGATCGGCCAGCGTCTGGATAAGGGTTCACGGCGGGTTCTTCTGCGGCTTCCCTACGACCAGGGCGGCCTGCTGGACCTGCTCTACCGGGAGGCCAAAGTGGAAACCGTGGCTTACGGCGAGGCCATCGAGGTCACTGCCGTCTGCGGTCCGAAAACTCTGGGGCGGATTGAAAATTTTATTGCAGTTCAGCCAGACCTTTCCCCGTCCGCAGACCCAAAATAAACGCCTGTATCGCCGTGAATTCCAGCGTCTTGTCCAGCTCCCCGCGCTCCGACGGCCGCAGGATGTTGCCCAGCGCGTCCATCGGATAGCTGTAATCTCCTCTCGGCGCGGCGTCGATCTGCGGCTTGATGTAATGGGTATAGAGCCAGGGCACGAAATCTGACATATTGAATTTCTCCTTATGTTTTACTATGTTTTTATTGCGGCAATTATATCGTATTTTTGCGCTGATGTCAAGAGGTATCACATGGAATTAAAAGAAAGATTGAAAACTCTCCGCAAGGAACGAAAAGAATCACAGGAACGGGTGGCCAGAGCGATTGATATTGCACTGCGTAATTATCAGCGGTTTGAATCTGGAAAGGGATACCCCAGCTTTCACGTCCTTTGCGCCCTTGCGGACCATTTCCAGGTCAACATGGACTATCTGGCAGGCCGGACGGACATCCGGGACCCATTGCCGCCGCTGTCAGAAGAGCTGTAGGACATTGTAAAGGAGGGATTCTATGGAGGGCTATCGCGTGCCGTTCCAGGATGCGGAGAGCGAGTTTACGGAAAAGCGGTCACGGTTCATCAGTAATCTGTGGCGGGTGGAAAGCGAGGCGGAGGCCCGGGCAAAAATCGAGGGGATACGGAAGGCCCGCTACGACGCCCGGCATCATTGCTGGTGCTATCTGATTCAAGAGGGCGGCGCTGTGCGGTACTCTGACGACGGGGAACCTCAGGGCACCGCCGGACAGCCTATGCTCAACGTCTTTCAGCGGGAGGGCGTGACCAATGTCTGCTGTGTAGTGACGCGGTACTTTGGGGGCATTCTGCTGGGAGCCGGCGGCCTGACCCGTGCCTACGCCCGAGGAGCCAAGGACGCCCTGGACGCCGCCGGAACCGCCTGGGTGAGCCTCTGGACCCTCTGGGACCTGCCCTGTCCCTATCCCCTTCTGGAACGCGTAAAGCTGGACGCGGCGGCTGTAGGGGGCGTGGTCCGTTCCGCTGATTACGGCGCGGCAGTGGACCTCAGGCTTGCCTTTCCCCCCGACGCCGAACGCGCTTTTTCGGACCGTCTCACAGAGCTTTCCGCCGGTTCCCTGGCCCTGTCCCCTGCCGGAGAGGAATTCCTGCCCGGCGAACGTGAATAGGGCTGCATCTCAAGAGGCGCACTGTTTTCCGGTACGCTTCTTTTTTATCGGGCGGCTTGGGAAGAGGCGAAATCATGGTTTCCATCAGCCGGATTCTATGCTATGCTCAATGGGGGATTTTTTCTCGCCGGGATGTGAAAAAGCAGCCAGCCCGGCAAAGGGATTCTGAGAGATACATACAGAATGGGAGAGCATCCGGAGAAGAATGCAGGCGGCCCCGGAAGCCGGTCTGACCATCAGCGGCGCGCCTCCTGAGGGAAGTACCAAGGCCACGTACCGCTTACGGACCATTACTGAACGAACCAGAAAACACAGCAAAAAGCCCTTACCGGGGAATTTCCTCCGGCAAGGGCTTTCTTCTTGGTTTGACTGGGTTCAGGCCGATTCCTCTGCCGCCCAATCGCAATGCACAACGACGCGGGTCCGGCCTCCCAGGGTGCAGGTAAAGAGGGTCAGGGGCCATTCGCCGGAGGTCACGTCCTCTACCGCGGTAGGCTGAATGACCTCAATGGCGTCCACGGAATAGACGTAGGTCGTCCCGTCGATCAGGGTCACGGACACCTCGTCGCCTTCCTTCAATTGGTCCAGCGTGCCGAAATGACTCTGATAATTGTGGGCGAGAATCACCAAATCTTCCGATTCAGGATTTCCCTGCATTCTGCATGGGGAGATTTTCAGATTCGGGTAGCTCCACTCGTTCTGGACCGGCAGTTGGAGTTCCAGTGTGGGGATGGTAATCAGGCCCAGGTAGCTCCGTCCGTCCAGCTCCAGAAGCCGCTGCTCGGTATCCGAAATCCAGCCCGGCTCCGACTTGACCTGGATCTCGGTTTCAGCCAGCAGCGCGTTCAGGTCGTCCACCACAGCCACGGCCTCCTGACCGGCATTCTTGTCCGCGTTCAAGTTATAGACCGTCAGGCCCGCCGCGCCAATCAGGAGCAGCAGGCCCAGGGCTATCAACAGGTTTCCGCGTTTTTTCAGCATATCAGGCATTCCCGCTGTTTCTCCGACGGTCGCCGACACCGAATACAATGAAGACCGCGCCAGCAAGAGCCATCAGGGGAACGGGCCACCAGAGCAAACCGGTCTGAGGGAGTCTGGCCAGGGGCGGCAGTTCCTCGTTGATTTCGATTTCCGGATTCTCGGGCGCCTCCGCCAGGGGGACCTCCTCGGGGCCGATCTCGATTTCAGGCTGCGCGGGGTCGACTGTGTTCTCGGGTACGGGGTCTACAGTGCCGGTGGGGGTAGGATTCTCGGGAACGGTCACTTCCTCCGGAGGCGTGGGATTAGCGGGGGCAGGCGGATTGGGATTGGAACCGGTTCCGGGGTTGGGGTTGGGTCCGGGGCCAGGTCCGGGGTTGGGATTGGGATTGGGATTGGGGTTACTGGGTGTATAGGTGGTGAATTTGGCGGTCGCGGTGAGGTAATTGTTCATCACGCCGTCCATCTCGTAGGGGATGTTCACCAGGAAAGGCACCGCGGTATATTGGGTGTTTCCGATGGTGGTAACAATCCGGGTAGAGACGAGGTAGAGGCCGTCAGAAAGCCCGGTGAACTGCGCGACGCCGTTTTCGGGAGTCTGATTCGCGCCTATGGTTTTTGTGCCGGTTACAGCCGTAGACGCAGGCTGTATGGAACCGCTGTTTTCGTTGATGAAGGTCCCGAACTGATTAAGCAGGGTCCTGTAAGTTTCGGAGGTACCGTCAGAGAGCTGACCGCCGTTCATGGCCTTGTTGAGGTCAACGCCGCTGGCCTGGAATGCCTGGGTAAGGGTGTAGGCATACCCGCCCTGGTCGTCTTTTACAGCTTCAGCGACCTTGTAGGCCCTGTACTCCACGTCATTGACAGGTGTGCCATTGGGGGCGTAGCGGACGTTCAGCACGGAGTAACTCCCGGACGGCAGCGCCATCGCGGGAACCGCAAGCGAAATCGCCGCTGCAAGGCATAACGCCGCGACAGAGAGCTTTTTCAAAATCTTCTTCATGAATAACCACCGTCCTATCATAATCCAAGACTAAACAGGTTTGTTATTTTCTTATTGACTTCTGGGGGATTCAGCGTTTTCGTTTGCCGCCGGTGAGGAACAGGACCATCAGGACAATCAGCATGGGCGCGGCGGCTATGGGTGCCACCAGCATGGGCTCTATCTGCATGGCCTCCGAGGTCACGCGCACAGAGGACGCCTCCGGCAGGTTTTCCGTCCGGATACCCCGTACCAGCAGACGGTGGGAGTTGATGCCGTAGGGCGTGCAGGTGACTAAGGTGAAGTAGTCGCCGCCGGGTATGATCGTCAGATCGTTGACCTCCTGCGGCTCGACTATGCGGATCTGATCAACTTCGTAGGTGAGGGTGTCGTTCAGGGTCTGTATCATGAAGATATCGCCCGGAACCATCTGGTCTAAATCAGTGAACAGCTTCGCGCTCGGCAGGCCCCGGTGCCCCGAGACCACGCAGTGAGTCGACGCGCCGCCAATCGGGAGGGATGTGCCGGGGATGTGGCCGATCGCAGTTTGCAGAACGCCCTCTTCTATACCATGATAAATAGGCAGATTACACTTAATCTTGGGAATCTCAATATACCCCATGATTCCATCTCCGGTAACGTTCAGTACACCGCTGTAAATCGCAAGCTCCTCTTCGGAAGGGACCAACGGGTTAGGCTTGCTCAAGAGGGATTCGTTATATTCCTGGGTTTGCTGGAGTAAACGGGAACAGTCTTCTTCACTAAGTTCCGCAGCAGTCTCAGCATAATTTGCGATGGTACGGGACTGATGAAAGGAGTTCCACCAGTCGCTGACCGAAGGATAGAGAATCAGGCCCAATCCCACCAGAAACACAGCACACAAAATAATGGTGGACAGCTTCTTTTTCATAAGGATTCCCTTTTGCTCCGCCCCTCAGTACACCCAAAGGGCGGAGCGATAGGATTATTTTGACTTTCCCTGTTCCAAATAATTATAAGAAACAGCTTTGATGATTATTCTCAGGCAACATTGCTCATGCGCTTCTTAGTCACAAGCAAAATCGCAGAGCAAACCAGCAACAGACCACCAATAGTATAGAAGAGCGTTGTACCAATACCGCCAGTGGAGGGCATGACCGCACCAGTATAGTTGGCAATCTCGCTGGTGTAAGTTGTCTGGTGTTCACCATGTTCAGCATCCACAGTTACAGTAGTCTCAGGATTCGTGGGCAAGTTATATCCAGCAGGAGGCTCGGTCTCAATAAGAGTATAAGTGCCGTCCTTTAGACCCGCGAAAGAAGCATTACCATTAGCATCAGTAGTCACGATATCAGCAAGATTCTGTGCAACCCATTCTACCTTAGCACCTTCGGTCTCAGTAGCCTCAGTATACTTGTAGAAGTTTCCTTCACTATTCTTCAACTGGAACTTAGCGCCTTCCAGCTTGGTCTCTTTGTTATCAGGCTGGTCCTGTACTCCTGCGTACTTGACAACATTGATTTTAGAAGTGTAGATAATCTCCGTGGAAGTAGAACCGCTTTCGTTGTTCGGTGCAATGGTAATCGTGTTAGGCAGAGCGCCATCTACATCATCAAGAGCTTTAGCAGTAACCACGGCAGAATACTCAATGCTCAGAACAAGGCCATTGTCATAAAGACTGTTGCCACTATTGTCAACCCAAGGAATCTCAAATTTACCGTCTTCATCAAAAGTGAAACTAGCAGTCAGTTCAGTATTGCCAACCTTTACTTCAGTGATACGAACATTAGACAGGAAGTCAGGCAGGGTATCGGTAACAACATATTTGGTAACCTTCTGGGGTTCAGTAGCACCTTGGGGCTTAATGTAGTTGGCAGTAGTATAAGTGACGGTATAAGTAACAACTTCACCAATAGCTACGGTTTCCTTATCAGTTTTCTTGCCCTGACCGTCTTCGAACTTGGGTTCTTCAGCGTTCTTCTCGGTGATAACTGCGTTGGGCTGAGTGCTGGTCACGGCAATAGCGGCACCGTTGTTGACACTGGACAGAACCACATAGTAGCCATAGGGCACATTTGTGAAGGTAACAACATTTCCAGTTGCTGTTAGTTCCTGTGCAGGCTCCTGCTTCTCGGCCCATTCTTTGATAGCACTTTGAGCTTTTCCGCTCAGCTGAGAGTGATCGTTAGGATCCTGAGCATCCGCAGTAGCCTCAATGCTGGCAGTGGTGGTGTTAAGGGTAAAGTAAGCACTCAGTTCAGTAGGAATATTGCCAGTGTAGGTAATACCATTAGCAACGCCACCGGTCACAGCAGTACTTACCTTGGCATCAAACAGCTTCACCAGCTTATAAGTTTCGCCCTTGGATGCGCTATTAATAGTAATCGTACCAGTATTGCCATCGGCGAACACGGGAATGGTAAGCGCGAAAGCCAGGACGATAGCCAGAGCGAGGCTGGCGAGGGTCTTCATTTTCTTCATGTCAAATTCTCCTTTTCACTATCGTTCAGTTGTCAGGTACAGCGTGGGTATGTCAGGTCGGCGCCGGGAGAAGCGTCAATCCTCAAGGCCCTCCCTTCGGTAAGATTTTTTATACATCAGAGTGAATGCCGCTGCCATCATCAGCATCGCGCCGCTCCAAGTATACCAGTAGATTCCTTCCCCGCCCGTGCTCGGCAGGACGTAGCCGCCAACATTCGCGACTTTGAGCAGAATGCCGTTGGTTGTATCGAATCCTGCATATTCCGCAGCGTCCCCGGAAAGGGATGTGGCGCCATCAGCATTCACCGTGAACGTAATCGTGCCCGGCAGCATATTGTAGCCATTCGGCGCGTTGACCTCTTTCAGCGTGTACGCCTTGCCATACTCAAGGTTTTCCCAAGAGGTGCGGCCAATGTTTTCACCAACAGTACCGGTGATCCTGCTGCTGCTCTCGATTTCTTCAATCACAAACTCGGCATTGCCCAGAGGAACTTCTTCATCAAAAATCATGACTTCTTTACCATCGCTGTACGTCTCTTTGTAACCAGCGCATTTCAGAAGATCCAGTGTGAAAGTGGCAGGAATCTTCTTTACTGGCGCATACAGAACCATATTATTCGTTACTGGGTTCTGAAAATCATATTCTTCCGTACACTCAGGATCGGTAAACCACTTCTGGCCGGCATACCCTTCAACACTTTTCCAGCCTTCTGGAATCTTATCATAATAGTCTGGAATGCTAAAGTCCTGGATGGAGTCAAGCGATTCGCCCTCCTTCACCATATTCCTCACACCGAACTTGTCTCTACTTACAACGACTTCACTTGGGTTATCTATGTTAACCAGTTCATAATTCACAACATACTGTTCTTTATTCTTTACAATAACACCATCAATATGCCAGCATTTTCCCGCTCCAGTGGCAAATCCCTCGCTTTTGTTATTGCCGCCAATATTTTCGCAGGTCCAATAACCTTCCGAAGCAGTATATCTTACCCATTCAATATGATAGGTTCCCTTTCCTCCATTGGGGGCATACGTACAGTTATCAATTACTGGATAATCACTTATATCAGGTTCTATACCTGCGAACTCGTTATTAGAATTCCAAGGCCGGAAAAAGTGTTCATTACCCTTAAGAGCGTCTTCAGCACTCATCATGTTATTCCGGTTCTGCCCCATGTAAAGCCAATTTTCATTTTCGCCCGGTATATCAGTATTGTATTCCAAGGTTAAATTGCTCTCCGGTTTAAGCACGTAGAAATACACATTTTGAAGTTGAGGCGTCGTTTCCCCCTTTTCGAATACCAAATAAAGATCGGTTAAAGTTGACCAACTATTGTAATACCATTTGTAAGCTCCCCAATACGACGGTTTACAGGTAATTTCCGAAACTTCCGGTCCATTGGCACTGTCAGCCCGGGCATCCCTGTACGTATAAGTTGTGCCGTTATTGGTATAACTATCCTCTATTCCAACCTTATTCTTGATCTCATTGATTGTCCATGTTGTGTTACTACCACTAATGCTGTTTAAAGAACCAATTTCAAGCTCTTTTCCGTTCTCATCTACAACATGAACTTTCAAGCTAGCCCTATTATTGTTTACTCTATAGGTAATCGTAAAGTAAGAGAACTCACCGACCTCGAACGCGGCTTTCAGGGTATCGGAATTCACGTCAATGTCACCGGTACCGGCTTTGCTGTTGGCCACGACTTCCACATCCTCGGGCAATTCCATCCCGGGGGCTTCATCCATCACAGCGGATTCTTCGTCCAAATCCAGGGCCATAATACCGCTGTCCAGGTGAATCCCGGCAGCCAACGCGGAAATCTGCACAGCGTCAGCGGCATTGTAATCCGTTCCCTTGTAATGCTGGATTTCCACAGACTCGGGGTCAGCATCATCAGGAATCAGATTCTCGACGTTAATGACCACATAGACGGGCAGGACAGGCTCGATTTCTTCACCGTCCAGCTCGAAATGGATATCCATGGGGACCACACCGCCATCCTCAGCCTCAACGCTTACGCCCCACATCACGGTTGCGGACAGCTCTGCGCCAGCGGGGACCGCGCCCTCGGGAGCAAAGACCGTTACAGCGTACTCGCCCTCGGAATCCACGTAATTATAGGTTTCCGTGTAATTCTCGGGCACCTCTGCGCCTGCGGGGAGCACGGTCATCATCAAGGTCTTGGGAACCTCCACGTCGGGGATTTCCACCAGAATGGGCTGACCGTTCTCATCCAGGACCCGCTCGCCGTTCTCGTCCAGGAGGTAGCCTTCCTCGTCCACACGCACCGCGCCGATATTCTCCGGGGGCGTGACCTCTTCGGGCAGTTCTTCCGGCTTTTCCACGGGCGCGACGGCCTCGGCTTTGATCGGTTCGCCATTCTCGTCCAGGACCCGCTCGCCGTTCTCGTCCAGGATGTAGCCTTCCTCGTCCACCCGAACGGGCTTCATGGTTTCCGCGGGGGGAGTCTCTTCGCCCTCGCCGCCGTCAACGGGAGGAACATCTTCACCCTCTTCGCCGTCAACGGGAGGAACGTCTTCACCCTCGCCGCCGTCAACGGGAGGAACGTCTTCGCCCTCTTCGCCGTCAACGGGAGGAACGTCTTCACCCTCGCCGTCCTCGGGATAGCAGCTTGCGTCGTGGGTATGCTCTTCCAGTTCGCAAATCTGGGTCTTTTCATAGCAGTCCTCACCGTGGGTATGGCCGGTTTCTGCCTCGGTGCAGGTCAGCTCCCGATGCTCGGTCTCGGTGTAGCAGCTGTCGTCGTGGGTATGGCCGCCGCCCTCGGACTCCGTGCAGGTCAGGACCTCGCGCTCTACGGTTTCGGTATAAGTATACTCGACTTCCTGTTCTTCGTAGATGGGTTCCTCATGACTGCTGACCACGTTGCCCTCTTCGTCAACCTCGTCAACCACCGTTTGGGACCCGGTCTGAACGGTTTCCGTCCGGGTGCCCGTCTTCTCCACCTCTTCGGTCTCGGTGGAATAGCAGCCGCTGCCATGGGTATGACCGCCGCCCTCTTCCTGGGAACAAGTCAGCTCCCGTGTTGTGGTAACGGTGTAGCACCCGTCGCCGTGGGTATGACCGGATTCCTCCTGGGTGCAGACGAGCGTGGACTCATAGCAATCGCTGCCATGGGTGTGTTCTTCCAGTCCACACTGGGGCGTCTCCATTGTGATGGCCGGCATAATCAGCGAATAGGTAGTACAGAATACCACGACCGCCGCCAGTACCGTGAACATCTTATAGCGGCGCACCTTCTTACGGCGTTTCTTATTGTAATCCGCCGCCCGATTCAGCACATTTCGCTCCATGTTCTCAACCTCCCTGCCTTCCTGCTTCTTGTGTCGTTTTGACTATGCTTCTATTTTACTCGCGTTTGGTTTCAGGACAGTTTCCGAAAAGCGCTTCCGGAAAGTTTCTCAGCAAATTTCTTCAATTTCCGTTCTATTTCAAAGGCCCGAAGCGCTCTACAGGCCAAACCCGAAAGATAATTCTGCCCACCACGTCCTCCGCCGGGATAGGACCTATGGAGGCCAGCCGGGAGTCCGCCGATGTGGAACGGTGGTCACCCATAACGAAATAGCGGTCCTCCGGCACCTGGAAAGGAAGCTCGATGTCGCAGTCCCCCAGGGCCTTTTCCACCAGGTAGGGTTCATCCAGAGGCTTTTCATTGACGAAAACATTTCCATCCTCGTCGATGTCCACCCATTCCCCCGGCCCGGCGATAACCCGTTTGACCAGCAGCTTGTTGGCGTAATACATGGCAATCAGGTCCCCCTGCGCGAACGACGACCCTTTCCAGGAGACCACGATTTCCCCGGCGCTGACTGTAGGCGTCATGGAATTGCCGTAAATCCGCAGCACGGGCATCCAGAGCACGGCCACCAGAATCGCGCAGGCCGCCACAACGACCAGCGAATAGATGGTGCTCCGCAGAACGCTTCCATAACGGCGCTGGTAGCGTTCCCGTTTCAGCTCCGCCTTTAACTGGGACAGCTCCGGCATCTCCAGGGGTTTCTTTCGTTTCCTTTTCAGCACGGCCCGTCACCCCCGTCGGACTCCACTGGCGTTCCGGAAGTCTCTTCCTCCTGTTTTCTGGCCCGCTCGCCGATCATCCGAATGACCTCCATACAGCGCTCCTGGGTTTCCTTTTCCTTCTCGGCGCAAAGCTCGTCGGCCTGCCGCTTCCGGTTCTCCAGATAGCGTTCCGCAGCCTCATCCGCCGCGCTGAATATTCCGCTGAGCTTCAGGGCCGCCTCCGCAAGACTGCCGGACTCCTCAATCTGAATGGCACGCTCTTCCAACTTGGCTGTCAGCGCGCTCACCTGTGCTTTCAGCGCTTCGTTTTCCTCCACCTGATTCACCAGAAGCTCCAGAAGCTCCGTGCGGCTCAGGCGTTTCAGTTCTTTATCTGTCATAACTCACTCTCATTCCGGGTCGGCTGTCAGCGCGCTGTCCATCAGACGAACCAGCTCCAGCACGCTGCGGAATTGGGAATCCATCATCCTGTCCGTCCAGATCAAGGTTCCCTGCCAGCTTGCGTTCTGCCGGAAGAGCACGCTGAGCTGGAAGGTTGCCAGAGGCTTTCTCGCGTCCCGGACGGCAAACTGTGGCTGGACCTCCGTCTTCTGGAAAGCACGAGGACTTTCTCCGCGCTGGGGTCCGTTGACGCTGTCCAGCATCTCCTCCATCAAAAGCAGCATCTGGGTCAGGCTGGAGAATTCCACCGGGCTGTTGAAGTGCAGTCCCTGCAAGGTCCCGTTGGGGCATTTCTCCTGATAGGAATAGATGCGGACTACCACCGTGCTGCGCCCGGATGTCATAAAACTTGGTAGGGCCATAACGGTTTTCTTCCTTTCATTAAAATTACTTCACAATCTCATTTTAATCACGAAAGGTTCTGAAACGGTTTCAGGCGGAATTCTATGTCAATATGTTGCTCTGCCCGTGCCCGTCATTTGTTCCAGAGGCAGGCCGCGGAACGGGAAGGCGTCCACTGGCGCTCCGGCACGAATGCAGACATGGTGCTGAATTTGGTGCAGGTAGTCTTACCGATCAAGGTTTTTTGGTACTCGTTGACGACACGCCTCAGGACCGAGCCGCCGTTTTCGTACCCGGCAGAGGGCAGCAGGAGCAGGTATTGGGATGCGCTGAACTGGGTGCAAACGTCCTCGGAACGGCAGCAGGTCCCAATGGCCCGGCGCATTTCCTCCATGGCCATATTCCGCCGGAGCTGAGGCAGGGACTTGCCCTCGATATCCAGCAGGGTAATCAAGGAAAGCTGCGCCGCCTGTCCGGAACGGAGGATCAGCTGCACCAGGAAGCCATAAATATCCCGAAAGGCCGCGTAATCGCAAAAAAGGACCCCCGACTCCTGATCCTCGCCCTGCAATCCCGCCAGTATGGTCCGCAGGTCCAGCTCTGGCGTCCCGTTCCGGTCACCGCTGGACAGCTCCCGGTAAAGGGCCGTCATGTCTTCCGAGGGCGCCACGCCAAGCCGAAGCATAAAGAGGTCGGACACGTCGTTATAATATTGTATCGCCTCCTGTTTCGCGCCGGAATCACAGAGCAGCCGCATGAGAAGCTGATGGCAGGATTCATTATAGGGGTCCTGGGCGGTGGCAAGCCGGCAGATTTTAATGGCTTCATCCAAACGGCCCATCTCCCGAAGGTCAGAGGCCGCGTCGTGACACATCCGGAGGTACTTGCTCCGGTAGTACGTCCGGGGAGACAGCAGCCAGGCGCTTCCGGCAGCGTTGGGCAGGAAATCCCCCTGGTAGAGCTTGATGGCCTGCCGCGCCGCGTTCAGACCTGCCGTGCTGTTCCGTTTTGCGTAAAAGTCCCCGCAGAGCTCTTCAAATACCGCGGTATCCATCCGTATGGGCAGTTCAGGGTCGAAAAAATAGAGCCCCCGGCGGTACCGGAGCACCTTTTTTCCGTCCGCAAAGCCGAGGTTCTCCAGAAGAAGGCGGCTTCGATGCAGCAGGGTCTTTGTGGTATTTGTAGGATTTGTGCTGTCGATGTCGCTCCAGAGCAAATCAAATATTTCGTCCTGTGTCACCGCCCGGTCGTGAAAAAAGCACAGATACTGCAAAAAGCTCATCAACCGCCACGACGCCCCGTCCTGGTCTGAGATTATACCTGGTCCGTCGTATGTAGGATAGCGCAGCGAAAATTGTCCCAACGTTGTGATATAGAGCGCTTTCTCTGATTCCAAAACTTCCCCCTCCTGACATCCTCGTGTTGCAATCAAACTTCTGTTCTGTCAACGATAAATGAGCAAACTCCGTAAATTGCAGATTCTCCGTTAACAGTCGCCGGAAATCTCACGCCCTCAACACACCTTGGGCTTTTTCGCAATCTTACGGCTTTGCTCATGCCATTTGCAGCCGATACTCTGACGGAATCCGCCGGAATATCTTCTCTATATCTCTATGACCGCTGAATACGCAGGCCAATTTCTTTTTCTCTCAGACCGGCGGTTCCTCAAACTGCGCCAGAAACGGCTCTATCAACCATTCTTCCGCCAGCTTCCGGGCCTTAACCGCGTCCTCCCGCTTGACGTAGTTCCCCAGATAGTACCGCTTGCCCTTGAAGCATATGGACGCCCGCCACATCCCTTTACATGAACGCCATTCCACTCCTGGGACGCCGCTGGTGTTGTTCTTCCGCACGGTGTTCGCCCGCAGCATTTCCACGCAGGTGCCGTCAATGTACGTCAGGCTGCACACGCCTCCGGGCTTCTTTTTCCTGACCTTCTTCCGCAGCGGGCACTGTGCGCCGCAGCTCTTTACATGGCCGTTCCGCAGCTGGATGGTTTTCACCACAAGCTCCCGCCCACAGTCGCACTGGCACAGCCACGCCGTACGAGTCCCGATGTTTTCGGCAGGTCCCAGCACTGTCAAATGTCCGAAGCGCTGGCCTGTCAGCTCCAGTTTCTTCCTTGAATGTCCCAAATGCACCGCCTTGCTTTTCAATAATCTATACTTTTCCGCAAGAATCGTTCTGATAAAATTTTTATTGATAAAGTATTGAAATCCATAGATTACCATGCTATAATGTCATAATATGAAAGGGTTTGATATTTTACAGAAACCTATACTTTCCTGTAAAAATTCCCTCTTATCAGCACTCATCTGCGGGGTGCAAACTGTAGCTTCCCGTGCTTTTTATTTTCCGGCGCGGCTTTAAAAATCAGAATCCCCTCTGACGGCAGCAATTGTCAGGGGGGCTTTTTTGCAACTTGAATCTTCAGTTTTACTTTTTTGAGAACCAGCCGGACCGCGAAAAACCATACCCATAAAAGCAAAAAAGACCGGCGCGCGCAATACGTACCGGTCTTTTCAGGCTGATTCAATTGAAGCGAATCACATATGGATACCGCCGATGAAATACTGATTGTAGTAACCGCTGGTAAGACTGCTGTAGATCACGCCGCCGCTTCTGGAGGACGACGCGTGGATAATCTGGCCATTTCCGGCGTAGATTCCCGCGTGAGAGCAGGCTTTACCGGCGTTACGGGCGGGGTCGTTGAAGAAGACCAGATCGCCGGGCTGGAGATCGCTGATGCTGTAAACCCGGGCACCCTTGCCGCTCTGCCACTGACCCGTTGCGGTATGGGGCAGGGAGTAACCGAACTGCTTGTACACGTACATGGTAAAGCCGGAGCAGTCGAAGCCGCTGGGGGACGCGCCGCCGTAGACATAGCGGGTGCCCAGGTACTGCTTGGCGGTGCTGACGATGCTGCTGTTCCCGCTGCCGGAGGACTCAGAGCTGCTGGAAGCGGAATTGGTCAGGTCCAGGAAGTCGCTGCGGACATAGCCCTGGGAGCCGTATGTAGTCGTCACAGCGAACCAGCCGTCCACCAGGGAGGTTGCGGTGACCACGTCGCCCTCGCTGAGGGAAGCTGTCACGCCGCCGCTGGTATTCGGTTCGGACCGCAGGTTTACGCTGTCGGCATTGACGCGGCCGTAAGACTTGAAGCTGTTGTCGGTGTTGATCTGGAAGTAATCGCCGGAGACGAAGCCGGTTTTCCCTTCATAGGCCACCTCAAACCAGCCGTCGACGGAATCGTCAATCACGGCCAGCACCCAGCCGGAGTCCAGGGTCGTCACGATATCGGCCTCGGTGGAAGCCTCGGACCGGAGCCGAAGCCCCGCGCCGGTGGTAGTGCCGGTATCGAAGGCCAGCTGACCCTCGGCGGCGTAGGCGGAAACGGCGAGGAACAGGCAAGTAATGATAGAGAGCGCCAGCATCCGGACGGCTCTTCCTGCAATTCGGTTCATTGATATAAGCATCCTTTCGTCATCTTTAGTAGCGCGGGGTTTGTTTCTCTGCCAGGGAATTCCGGCAGGACTACCTCTCTTTTCCGGAGAGCGCCCGGTTCAGCCAGACGGCGGCGACATCCATTGCGGAGTAAAGGCTGTCCTTTTCGCTTCTCTTTACTACGCGGTCACGGTTTCGCAGATCGGGAGCGGTAAGCTGGAGCTGAACGGAGACCTTTGTCGCAACATCCAGATCCTGCTCTTTTTTTGTATCCAGAACCTGCATCATAATAATATATTGATCGGTCATCGTTCCGTAGTAGATCATATTACCGGCGCGGCGGAGCGGACGGCCTCTATAAATCAGACCTTCAGATTTTGAGTTTTTGCCTCCTGCCATGAAAACCCTCCTTCGAAAAATTTTGTAACCAAATTGTAACACTCTTTTTCCAATTTGTCAACAATTTCTATAGGACAAATTGACGGAAAAATCTCAGAATATTTCTCCGCTTTTTACAAATGCGACAAAAATCCCCCAAAGACGGGCTTCCGCAGTCAAAAGCTGGGAAAACGTCTTTGGGGGATTTGGTTTCAAAAACGGTAACAGATTGTTACTCTTGTTACAGTCTGTTCGAATTCCGCGGGTCAAAACGGGACCGGGCTGGAATTTCTGCTCATTGCAGTTACAGTCCGCCGGGAGGCTGGCCACTGTTCCCGCTCACTGACCGAGGTACTTCCGGACAAGGACCTGAAGCAGTTCGTCCCGGTCAATCTTCCGGATCAGGGTTCGGGCGCTGTTATGATTGGTAATATAGGTGGGGTCCTCGGAGAGAATATAACCCACGATTTGGTTAATAGGATTGTAGCCTTTCTGCTCAAGGGACTGATAAACTGTGGAAAGGATCTGATGAATTTCCGCGTCCTTTTCCATTGAAAGACTGAATTTTCTGGTGAAATCGTCCATCCGAACACCACCTTCCTTTCATGGCAACTGGGTATAGTATACTCGTTTTTTCCCAGCCTGTAAAGGGGGGGTTGGAGAAATTCACGAAAGATTTTTACTTCTTTAACAATCCGGTCATAAAATTTTTATAGTTTTGGTGAAAAAAGGGGGTTGAAACGGGCGCAAAGTTCCACGAAAAAAATTTTTCTTCTTATGCAGACCTGCCCGCGAAAAATCCCAGGGCAAAGCTCTGCAAAAGGGGACAAAAATTTTCACTGGAATGCAAAAAACTTCTTGTTCAACCTGGTTCCGAATACCGGAAAAGCGCGTCTGCAAGGGGAAAAGGGACGGGGGTTCAAGGGTTTCCGGTCAGCGAAGGACAGCGTTCAGCTCGGATTTCAGCAGCGCCAGAATGCCCTGCACATCCTCGTCGGCTTCCTGGGCGGTAAGGCTGCGGTCATCGGCCCGGAGTTCCAAGCTGAACGCGGCGCTCTTCTTCCCCTCGGGGATGCCGGGGCCGGTGTACACGTCGAAGAGGCTCACGGTTTTCAGAAGGCCCTTTGCGCCCCGGCGGATGCAGTCTTCCAGCGCGCCCACGGAGGTTTTCGCGTCACAGACCAGGGAGATGTCCCGGGTAACGGCGGGGAACCGGGGCAGGGGCTGATAGACGGGAGCGCCGCCCATGGAAGCGAAGAGGGCGTCGAAGGGCAGCTCAGCGGCGTAAAGGGGGCAGTCCACGTCGTAATTGGCGGCCACGGCGGGGTGAATCTGGCCCAGGACGCCCAGAAGCCGTTGGCCGCTGTAGACCTTGGCGCAGCGTCCGGGATGGTAGGAGGGATTCCCGCTTTCGGCCTCGTAACGGACGTTTTCGATCCGCAGGCCCTCCAGAACGGCTTCCACCGCGCCTTTGATGCCGTAGAAGTCCATATCCGGCCCGTACGCGCCCATGGACAGGATTTTCGGTTCGTCCGCCATACCGGAGCCGTCGTTTTTCGCGAAGTACACCCGGCCCAGTTCGTAGAGCGTTACGGATTTGTTGCGGTAGTGATTGTTCCGGGCCAGGATCTCCAGCATAGAGGGCAGGGTGGTGGCGCGCATGATGGACGTGTCCTCGCCCAGGGGATTGAGAATCTTCACGGACTCCCGAAGGGGCGAATCTGCAGGCAGATTGATCTTATCGTAATATCCAGGGCTGATGAACGAATAGGTGATGATCTCGCTGTATCCCAAGCCGCGGCAGAACGCACCTATCGCGTTTTCGGCCTGCTGCACGGGACTCCAGCCACGGCGGGGATTCAGGCCGGAGGACAGGGTGTCGGGGATGTTGTTGTACCCGTAGAACCGCGCCACTTCCTCCGCCAGGTCCGCCATGCCCTCCACATCCATGCGCCAGGAGGGGACCTGTATCATGCCCCGTTCCTTGACGGTGGTGAAGCCCAGCTTCTGGAGTGTGGTATACATCACGTTCTCGGACACGTTGATTCCCAGAAGGGCGTTGATCTTGTCCGGCTCCACAGGAAGGGTCCGGGGCTGCGGGACGTAATTCAGGATATCAATCACGCCGTCCACCACCTCGCCGGCGCCCAGCAGTTCCACCAGTTCGCAGGCGCGGTCCACGGCGGGGAGGGTGTTCAGGATGTCAAGGCCCTTCTCGAATTTCGCCGACGCTTCCGTACGCATACCCAAAGCAAGGGCCGTCTTCCGGATGCACGCGCCGTCGAAATTGGCAGACTCGAAGACCACGTCCACGGTATCCGATACGATTTCGCTGTTCATGCCGCCCATCACGCCCGCAAGTCCCACGGCCCGGGTGTCGTCGGCAATCACCAGCATATCCGGGGTCAGCTTCCGGACGTTTCCATCAAGGGTGGTCAGCTCCTCCCCTGCCCTGGCCCGCCGGACGATGATCTTCCCGCCCTTTACATACCGGTAGTCAAAGGCGTGCATGGGCTGGCCGTATTCCAGCATGACATAGTTGGTGATATCGACAATGTTATTGATGGGCCGGACCCCGTTGGCACGAAGACGCTCCCGCATCCACTTGGGGGAAGGGGCGATTTTCACATTCCGGACCATCCGGGCGGTGTAGCGGGGGCAGAGGTCGGGGTCGGGGGTCTCCACGTCCAGAAGCTCCGGCAGAACCCCTTCCGCGCCGCCTTTGACCTCCGGCTGATGGAACAGGCAGGGCTTGTCGAAGGTGGCGGAGACCTCCCGGGCCAGGCCGATAACGCTGAGGCAGTCGGGACGGTTGGGGGTGATTTCGAACTCTACCACATGGTCGTCCAGTCCCACAACAGGCCGGATGTCGTCGCCGGGCTTGCAGTCCTCCCGCATGACGAAAATGCCGTCGGGGATGCAGTGGGGGAACTCCTTCTGCTCCGCCCGGAGGTCTTCCAGGGTGCAGATGGTGTCCGTCTTTGTATTGTAGGCAACGAAATCGCCCGCATGGACGTTATCACAGCGGATATCCGGACAGACTGTAGCGTCCTTCACCATCATGCAGGTGTGATAGGAGCCGTCACCCAAAGGCGTACATTCCAACACCTGCGCCGCGACTACCGAACCGAAAATCTTATGCCCCGGCTGGATGTCCGCGGGAATGGACGGCTTTTCAGGGTCAATGGGCTTGTAGTCGTTCAGCAGGGCAGCGGCGGTAATGGCGGCGTAGGGGAAATCACGCTCGTCCAGGCCCAGTTCGCTGAGGGAGCAGAGCATACCGTTGGACAGCACGCCACGCAGCTTGCCCTTCTCTATCTTCTTGCCGCCGGGAAGGGTGGATTTGTGCTTTGCCACGGGAACCAGATCGCCCTCGTGGATGTTCCAGGCTCCGGTGACGATTTGCAGGGGTTCCGCCTCGCCCACGTCCAGCTGGCAGATCCACATATGGTCGCTGTCCGGATGCCGTTCCATCTTCACAATGCGTCCGGCCACAACGTTGGCAATCTCCGCCCCCAGGTCCTCGGTCACTTCCACCTTGGAGCCAGAAATGGTCATAGCCTCCGCGAAGGTCCGGTCGTCCACGGGGCCGATATCCACAAATTCAGTCAGCCATTTACGGGAAAGTTTCATATATCATTACTCCTTCTGTCAGGTAGTCAGTCTTCTTGATCGGGCTTACTCGTCTTCCTCATCAGGCCAGATCGCGTCGTATTCCTCCCGAAGCAGGCGGCGCAGTTCCGTACCGTCCTCGACCAGGCTCCGGAAGGTCCTCTCGCACCGGAGAACCAGCTCTTCCGCGTCCGGCGCAAACGATACCCGGCAAACACCCGGTTCCGACGCGGAAGAACGGACGGCTTCCAGAATTTCCGGTTCGCTGGTCCGGAGGTAATATTGCAGCAAGGCCTCCCAATCCGCCCCCGCCAGCACCGTACCCAGAGGCCGGCCTATGGACGCGGGTTTCTCATGTTCGGTATCCAGACGGAGGGAAATCCCGCTGTTATCCTTGTAAATATGCAGATATTCCGACATAGCGGCGCTCCTTTCTTTTTCCAGGGAATGCAGGATAAACGCGCCCATAATGGATACGGACGCCACCGCGCCCCAGGCAGGAACCATAACAGGCCGCGGCCCCTCCGCACAGCAGGCCTGCAAAAAACGCGGTCCAGGCCACGGCGCGCCTCAGAACTGCTCCAGGAAGCGCATATCGTTCTCGAAAATCAGGCGCATATCGGAAATCTTGTAGCGTCCCAGTGCCAGGCGTTCCAGACCCATGCCGAAGGCGTAGCCGGAATATTCGTCGGGATCGATGCCGCAGTTCCGGAGGACATTCGGGTGGACCATGCCCGCGCCCAGGAGTTCAATCCAGCCCTCGCCCTTGCAGGTGGGACAGCCTTTGCCGCCGCATTTGTAGCACTGGATATCCACCTCGCAGGACGGTTCCGTGAAGGGGAAGTGATGGGGCCGGAACCGGGTGACTGTCTCGCGGCCGTAGATTTCCCGGATGACCTCGTTCAGGGTGCCTTTCAGGTCCGCCATGGTAATCCCCTTGTCCACTACCAGGCCCTCGATCTGATGGAACATGGGGGAGTGCGTTGCGTCGACTTCATCCTTCCGGTAGACGCGCCCGGCGGAAATCATGCGGATGGGCACCCCGAAGCCCTCCATAGCCCGGATCTGCATGGGGGAAGTCTGGGAGCGCAGGAGAATGGAGGAATCTTCCTTGAGATAGAAGGTGTCGGTCCAGTCCCGGGAAGGATGGTTTTCCGGGGCGTTGAGCTTGGTGAAATTATAGTCCGCCTGCTCGATTTCGGGGCCGTCCATAATCTCAAAGCCCATGTTCAGGAAGATTTCCTTCATCTCGTCCAGCACGGCATACATAGGGTGTTTGTGTCCCATCGGGGGCTTTTTCCCGGGTATGGTCACATCCAGGGCTTCCGCGTCCAGACGGGCTTCCAGGGCCTTGCGGGAGAGGATGGCGGAATGGGCTTCCAAGGCCTTCTCCAGGCTGGCCCGCACGTCGTTGGCAAGCTGGCCCATCACGGGACGCAGCTCCGCCGGAAGCTTGCCCATCTGCTTCAGCACCGCCGTCAGCTCGCCTTTCTTGCCCAGATATTTCACCCGCAGAGCGTCCAGCCCCGCCGTGTCCTGCGCCGCGCCGATGGACTCCAGCGCGCCTTTCCGTATGGCCTCCAATTGTTCTTTCATAATATCAAAACCCTTTCTTTGAATTTGAAATCAGGAGTGAGGAATGGGAAATTTTCTTTGGACCCGCAGTCTTTCAGAATCCTCAGCTCTCCCGGCCCAGAAGGACCTTTACGCCGTTTTTCAGTCTTGTCAGAAGGGGCGGGTCCAGCAGCCGGGCAGCGGAATCCTTCATGGTGACGGAGTACCTTGGCAGGTCGCGGAGGCCCTCGGCAAGGTCGGCGGTGCGGGGATGGGTGGACGCCGTGACGGGGAAGAGCTCCTGAATGAGCGCATCGGCGTCGGGGTCATTCCGTCCGAAGGGGTAGGCGAAAAAGGTGGGCGGCGCGACGTTCTCCGCAATCAGGTCGAAGCTCTTTTGAATATCGTCCAGCACCCGGGTCTGAAACTCCGCGTCGGACTCGCCGGGAAGCCGTTCCACGCCGTTGGGTTCTCCGGGGATAAAGCGTCCGGCCCGTTCGTCCAGATTGTGCAGGGCGTAGGCGTGGGACCCGATTTCCACCAGGCCGGACGCGTGCATCTCCTGACACATGATCCAGGATACAAACTCATCCGACCAGCAGTCCTGCATCAGCGTCATGATGGAAATCACCGCCTTGGCCTGATGCTTCAGAAGCAGTGGATAGGCCAACTCGTAATTGCTCCGGTAGCCGTCGTCAAAGGTAATCAGCACAGGCTTTTCCGGAACCTTCCCCGCGGCAAGCTCCCTCGGCAGAACGGTTGTGTACCCGTTGTCCGCCAGCCATTGCAGGTCCTCCTCCAGACGCCCGGCAGTGATGCTCATCTCATTGCAGTCCTCGCCGTCCGGAACTATGTTGTGGTACATCAGCACCGGCATGGGGATCTCAGCCGCCGTCCGGACACGCACAATTCCCCAACCGATTCCCGCGCATATAACCAGAAGCGCCGCCAGCAGCAGGCATAACTTTTTCAGCATAACACCTTCCTTATCCAGACCGCAAAAAAAGCCCTCCGCCCCAGTCTGTTGGGACGAAAGGCAATCCTTCCGCGGTACCACCCAATTTCACGAAAACCTCGTGCGCTTGCCGTCCCTGTAACGGAGGACTTCCCGCCATGTCTCCACGGAGGCTCCCAGGCGAACCAAACGACGCGCCGCAGACGGGTTTGCAGCCGGTGGCCCGTCCTCTCTTGGCGGCGTGGACTTCGTTATTTTCCTGTTCATCGCCGATATGAATACTACTTATAGCATACTTTCTCTCAAATTGCAAGGGGGAACTTTTCGGTTAAAACGGGCAGCGCGCCATCCAGACCCGACGGCCTGCTTTCTGATTCAAGCTGTCCTATGTGAAACTGCCCGGCAGCAGAAACAAGAAGCCTTCACGCCGCGCGAATCCGGGCCCTCCTAAATATGCAGGTACCAGATCGTCATAATGGCGAAATCCGCGAACATATGCACCGTCCAAGAGTTGTACAGCGTGCCGTTCTTATGGTCCACGCAATCGAAAATCAACCCTCCGGCGGTCAGGCCAGCCAAAGCCAGTCCCAGCAGCACGGGCGGAAAAGACGTGCCGATCATCCCGATATGGTAAACGGCAAACAGTACGGAGCTGAACAGATACGCCGTTTTCCGGGACGCGTACCGGGACAGCTGCACAAACGCCACAAGCCGGAACAGGAATTCCTCAAGAAACGAATTACAGAACGAAATATAGAACGCCACCCCAGCAAAGCTGTCCGCGTTCACCCTCTGGTCCGCCGAAAGAGACTCTACCAACGCCGCGTAATCAAACAGATTCTTCGTCAGAACGTACCCGGCGAAAATCACCCCATAGATGGAAAAGCCCAGCGCCAGCAGTCTCGCGACGCCCTTTCCGTCCAATCTGAAAGCGGGGCTGGATAAACGAACCCCCGCCGTCCTTGCAGCGATCAAGGGGACGAGCAGGAAAACGACGGCTTTGACCGCGGATTTGACTGCATACGCCGGTTCTGCTACGGTTTCGATAAACGCCATAAACACGCAGCAGGCCGTGACAAGCGCCATGATTTGATATGCTCTTTTCCTGCGTCTGTCTGTCCGCGTCATTCTGCTGTACCGCCTGTCTGTCATTTCCGCACATTATAGCATAAACGCGCCCTCTTTTCAACAGGATCACAGCGTTTTTTCAGTCCTGGACCCGTCTTGCGGAGATTGGGGCGTTATGGTAGAATTACGGGAACAAAAGGAGGCCGGTTTATGCCGTCAGCAACATTTACGACTTACGGCGGGAACGAGAAGGAAATTATCCGCAGGGGCGTCGGGGCCATCGGGAAGAAACGCAGTCTGCTTCTGGAGGCCCACGGGATAGACCTGGCGCAGGAACAGTGTTGTCACAGGAAGAGGCTGTCGAAAATCTCTGCGGTTTCCTCGGACATCCGGCGGGTGGCGGTAAGGCTTGTGGAAAGGACGTTTCCGTTTTTATCCAGCCGCAGCTCCTTTTCCTTGCTCTTGGGATACCCGAACCGTAACAGCGGAACGCACTCCTCGGGCACGAGACGGGGAAGAATGGAAGTCCCCTCCTCTCCCCAGACCGCCCATTGGGAACAGCAGTTGAACGGCTCCTGATGCTTTGCGTGGGGCTTTTCTGTCTGCCGGATGATCTGCAATTGTTTGGGCACGTTCTCAATACCGCGGAAGGAGCCGCCTGCCGTGACATAAAAATCCTCCGCGTACTCCACGGCGACTCCCTCCGGCGTCAAAGCTCCGTATTCGCGCCCCAGCTCCCGCATACAATAGTCGAAGGCGCGTTCCCGATGGGTTACCGGCAGTCGGGCCAGGGCATACAGCTTCTTTTTCGCCAGCGTTACCGGAAACACCACGTCTCCCACTTTGATGGACGCGATGGTCGGCATACGGGAATGAATGCTGCCGAATACCACCTTGATGGGACCTGTATCCCCTGCCTTTTTCAGTTCGTCCACCCGGTCCTGGGGCCAGTATACCATAAAATGTGCCATGCTGTTCACCTGCCGTTGTAGATTTGGATCTTTGGAACCGCTTTGTATACGTTTTGTAGTTTAAAGCCCTTGAATTGCTTTTTGTATTACAGGGCTTGTCAACTGTTTGTAAATTCCGGCTATTCAATTACGTTTCGTATTAAAGAAGCTCCAAACTGCTGTACTGATTTTAGCACATCCGGCTCTCTCTGTCAACGCGCAAATCAGGCTGTCCCTTTTAAAACAAGCGCTGCCGGGTATAAACTCCGTCGATTTCACGAAAGTCCCCCGCAACTGTAACAGTCATCACAAAATGGGGCAGAATCAAAATGGCAGGCTTTGCGGCGCTTGATAAAGAGAACGCCTGGAAATTGGAAACCATGCAGAAAAGGATTGCGTCGGGGCGAAAAGGGTCTTATAATGGAAGACGGAACAAGCATAAAAAGGAGGATGAACTATGAGACTGGCAGCGCCGGAACAGATGCGGGAACTGGACAGGAAGGCGACAGAGGAACATGGGATTCCGTCGATCGACCTGATGGAGCAGGCGGCGGCGGGGGTATGCCGGGAAACGCTGGCCCTTTTGCCGGAACGTCCTGGGAAGTGCCGGGCGGCGGTATTCTGCGGCGCGGGGAACAACGGCGGGGACGGCATAGCGGCAGCCCGGATGCTCCATCTTTCCGGCGTAAAGGCCCGGGTGTTTCTGGCGGGCCAATACGAACGCCTGACCCCGGACGCGCTGGAGGAAACCCGCCGTCTGAGCGAATGCGGCGTGGAACTGGAGCCGTTCGACCCGGAAGACAAGGGGCAGCGGGCCTGGGTGCGGAAATGCCATGTGATAATAGACGCGCTCTTTGGTGTGGGACTGACCCGTGAGATCGCGCCGGATTCCCTGTTCGCGGCGGCCATCGAATGGATCAACCAAAGCCCCGGCAAAGTCATTGCGGCAGACATCGCCAGCGGGATCGACGCCGGGACCGGGGAGCGAAAGGGCTGTGCAGTGCGCGCGGATGTGACGGTGACCTTTACCCTGCCCAAGATCGGACTGGCGGTCGGTGACGGCGCGCTGTATTCCGGCCGGGTGGTTGTGGAGGATATCGGCATTCCGGCGGGCCTGACACGGGAGCTGTCCTGTGCCTTCCAGACCGTGGGAGAAGATCTTGCCCGGGCCGCTTTGCCTGCCAGAAAGCCTGACGGTCATAAGGGGGATTTCGGCAGGGTTCTGGTAATTGGCGGTTCCGCGGGCTATACCGGCGCGCCTTTCCTGACGGCTTCCGCGGCGGTCCGGAGCGGCTGCGGGCTGGTGTATCTGGGCGTTCCTAATACTGTCTGGCCTGTGCTGGCGGTGAAATGCGCGTCCGCTATGCCGTTCCCCCTTCCGGACCAGGACGGCGGCCTGAAACTGGAAGCCGTGCCGGAAATCCTGCGGCGTATGGAATCCTGTGACGTGCTGGCCATCGGTCCGGGGCTGGGACGGAATCCGGAAACCTTGGAGGCCGTGCGGGAGGTCCTGCGGGAAACGGAAAAGCCCGTGGTCCTGGACGCTGACGGCATAAACGCGCTGGAGGGGCATATAGATATTCTGGACAGCCGCCGGGACCGGGTGACCATCCTGACCCCTCACGAAGGCGAAATGGCCCGTATCTGCCAGAACGTTCGTCAGGAGGACCGCCTGGGCTGGGTGAACAACTTTGCGCGGGAGCATCCCTGCATCGCGGTTTTGAAGGGGCATCGGACCATTACCGCCGTCAATACCGGTTCCGCTGTCAACACGCTGGTGAACACGACGGGGAATTCCGGTCTTGCAAAGGGCGGCAGCGGCGATGTGCTGACGGGGCTGATCGCGTCCCTGCTGGCCCAAGGCGCAAGTCCCGTTATGGCGGCGGCAGGGGGCGTATGGATGCACGGCTATGCGGGAGACCTGGCGGCGGCGGACCTGACCCCTTGGCATATGACCCCTGAGGACGTGATAAACCGCTTCCCGGAGGTCTTCGCGGCATTGCAGTGACCCATGGGCGCCGGGGGACTTTGGATTGGCCCATGGTTTCACCAGCCGCCGGAAACTGCGCGTAAGGACGGTAAACGGGTTCTGCTGCGCCGTCTGTGTTTCGGCCCGGCAGAATCGTGGGTCTGGTATGAGCTGGATGGAGCCTTCTTCCGCGAGGTCCGGGTCCTGGAGGGCTTGCAGACAAGCGAGGCCAGCGTGGACGCCGTAAGCCGGGAGGACCTGCGCCGTCTGTTGGATGCGGAAGCCGTTCTCTGCGAGAGCCAAGGCGGGGCGGATCTGGCGGCGCTGTTTCGCGCGGAGGCGGTAAAACTGCTGTAATTTTATATTCTGAAAGGACAGGGAGGTAAAACGGTGCGCAAGTGGAACATCTGCGTACCAATGATGACCCTGCTGCTGATGCTGACAGCCTGCGGCGGCGGGGAAACGGGTCCGGCGGTGGATTTGCGGGACCAGTACCACGACTGCGGCGGCTGCGAGATGGAGGCCGTGGTGCGCTGTGAACAGGAGGGCCTTGCGTGGGAAGCGTCCCTGCGGTGCGTCTACTCCCCCGACGGACCCAGTACGGTGGAGGTGCTGGCCCCGGAGGAAATCGCGGGCATAAAGGCTATTGTGGACGAGTCCGAATGGTCCCTGGAGTACGAGGGCGATGTGCTGAACGCGGGGCCTCTGAGCCGTGAGGAAATCAGTCCCGCCGTCTGCCTGCCCCGACTGATGAGCGCCCTCCGGGACGGCTGGCTGCTGGAGGAAAATCAGGAGGATTGGAACGGCGTCCCCTGCCAGCGGGTGACCGTGGACCAGAGCGGCCGGCAGGATGGCAAAATTATCTCCACCCTTTGGCTGAACCTTGATGGCGCCGCTCCTGTCAGAGGTGAAATCTCCGTGGACGGCATCACTATCCTGACCGCCGATTTTACCGCCTTCTCCTTTTTCAATCATACGGAGAATCCAGAATGATGGAATTTCTCCCTTTATAGCCGCTTCATTCCTGACTCCATACTCCAAGCCGCTGTCTCCTAGCCCTGTCCCCATCCCTATCCCTTTTCCCTTATCTGAAAAAAGCGTCACGGCCGGCGGAGGGGCGCATAGGATGAACCGGGGCGTTTTTACAGAAGGGGGTATAAATTCCGGACCTGCGTGGGAGAATGAAAGTGGCCTCACCGAAGGGGATTGACCTTTCGGAGACGGGTACTTCTTTCGGCGGAGTGTGAACTTTGTGGATACGAGTGTCAAGCGCGGCGATATTTACTATGCCGATCTCTCCCCGGTAGTGGGCAGCGAGCAGGGCGGAGTCCGGCCAGTCCTCATTATTCAGAACGATACCGGCAACCGCTACAGCCCTACTGTCATCGCGGCGGCGATTACGTCCCAGACAGGCAAAACAAGGCTGCCGACACATATTGACCTGCCCGTGGACCAGAGCTGCGGCCTGAGCAGAGATTCCGTTGTGCTTCTTGAACAGGTCCGTACCCTGGACAAGAAGCGTTTGCGGGAGCGGATGGGTCATGTGGAGGAAAATGTGATGTCTAAGGTCGATACTGCAATCGCGGTGAGCTTCGGCCTGCCCCACGACCAGTTGGTTTGAATCTGCGCTGAATCCTACAGTCCTGATTCAGCAGGGGATTGGGAATGATCCCGTGCCTGGAAGCCTCTTTCAGGTCCGGGACTTTCCTGATTCTCAGCTCAATTGCCGGTTCTTAACCCAACTCCATAATTCCTGACTAAGACGGAGGTACATATGAAGAAAGAGAAAGACAGATGGTTTCTGCGGCTGCTGGCTTTGCTGGCCCTGGGCGGCTTGCTTTCCACGGCGGCGTTCGCGGCGGAGGCTGGTTCGTCCTCTGACCCGCTGGTGACCTTGAGCTACCTGAATAATACCTTTTTGAATCAGATTCTTCAGACCGTAGACCAGAAAATCGACGCCAGAACCGGTCAGAATACCATCCCCGCTGGAAACGATACCGCCGCGTTTGAAGTCGTCGCTCTCTCCGGTGGACAAACCCTGACAGGCACGCTGGGCTGCGAGGTCCTGCTCCGGATTGGCAGCGCCTCCTGTGTCGCGTCCTCTGAACCCGGGCTTGTGGATGAAACCAGCGGCGGGTCCCTGAGCGGCGGCGGCGTACTGGAACCCAATCACCTTTATCTGATGACCGTCGAGGGCCGGGGCGTGCAGGCTTCAGGTTCTGTCACGCTTCTGGTCCGGGGGGATTATTCCATCTCCTGAACCGCCCGCGCAGCTTTCAGATATGAGACAAGCGTTGATTTCAGAAGGACGCGGGAAGAGATCAGAAGCGCGCTGTCAGATGCCCAAAAATATCCTTCCCTATGCAAAAAACGCCCTCCCACGATGTTCAGGGAAGGGCGTTGTTTGTTTATGCTTCGTTCAGGCGTCCATAACGGGCCGTGAACTGCCGGATGGTGGTTTGCAGCTCCGATGAGAGACAGTCTTCCGTGACACGCCAGAGCCAGTTCGTGCCTACCGTGGACGGCTTGTTGATGCGGCCCCGGTTGTCCAGGCCCAGATAGTCCTGTAACGGAATGACACAGTTCTTTGCCGCGCTCCGCATGACCAAGGCAATCAGGGGCAGATGAAGGTCCTTTTTCGCCGTGCAGCTGTCGCAGAGATACTCCCGTACCGACTGCCGTTCCGCGTCCGTGATGCTCTCAAACCAGCCCGCCAGCGTCTCGTTATCGTGGGTCCCCGTATAGGCTACGCTGTTCTCCGGATAGTTGTGGGGAAGATAATCGTTGGCAGAGCCGGTGTCCCGGGAGTCAAAGGCAAATTCCAGCACCTTCATGCCCGGGAAGCCGCTCTCCCGCACCAGCTGCCGTACCGAGTCCGTCACATAGCCCAGGTCCTCCGCAATTACCTCGTGCCAGCCCAGGACTTCCTCCGCCCGGCGGAACAGCTCCAGACCGGGTCCCTTCTCCCAATGGCCATGTGTCGCGTCCGCGGAACCCCAGGGCACGGAGTAGTATTCGTCGAAGCCCCGGAAATGGTCGATGCGGGTCACGTCGTAGAGCCGGAAGCAGTGCCGGAGCCGGGAGAGCCACCACCTGTAGCCCGTCTCCTTGTGATACTCCCAACGGTACAGCGGATTCCCCCAGAGCTGGCCCGCTGCCGAAAAGCCGTCGGGAGGGCAGCCGGCTACTGCGGAGGGCTGCTTCCTTTCGTCAAGCTGGAACAGCTCCGGATGCGCCCAGACGTCCGCGCTGTCCATGGCCGCGTATATGGGTATGTCCCCGATGATCTGTATCCCCTGCTTGTTTGCGTACGCTTTCAGCTTGCGCCACTGACAGAAGAATTTATACTGCATATACTGCTGGAACTCAATGTTATCGTACAGCTCCCGGCGGCAGAAGTCCAGCGCGTTTTTTTGGCGCAGACGGACCTCCTCCGCCCATTCCGTCCACGGCGCACCCCCAAAACGGTCCTTGACAGCCATGAACAGCGCGTAATCCTCCAGCCACCAGCGGTTTTCCTCCACAAACGCCTGATAGCCCGCGTCCCCTGCAACCCGGCTGTTTTCGTACGCCTTCCGTAAAAGCGGATACCGGGCCTGATAGAGCTTTTCATAATCGATTCTGTCGGGCTATAGCGATAGGTAAGCCTACCGTTTCCGATGTTTCCGGCTTTTCCCCCGCTCCG
>CAJTMG010000018.1 GCA_910577405.1 uncultured Oscillibacter sp.
CGGAGGCCAAAGTTACCGCCCTACAGGAACAGCTTGACGCCGCCCAGTCTGCCTATAAAGAAGGACAGGCCGTCATGGACGCTCTGAATGCCCAGTATGCGGACATCATCTCTTGGGCGGATATGTATGATGGAGCCAGCCTGGAGGCCAAGAAGATGATCGTCAACTGCCTTATCAAGCGAGTAGAGGTCTACCGGGACTACAAGCTGCACATCGACTTCAACATCGACCTGGAGCAGTTTGCCGCGAACCTTGCGATCAGTGTAGCATAAAGCAAGAACCCCGTTTCCGAAGAAACGAGGTTCTTGCGTCACTCTCATGATGGTGGAGATAAGCGGGATCGAACCGCTGACCTCTTGAATGCCATTCAAGCGCTCTCCCAGCTGAGCTATACCCCCAGTTTTTTCCAGTTCTGGTAGAGAGTGACAATTTTCAATTTTGACTTGTGCGCGGGGGTCGTACAACGACTGTGTTGCGCTCCCAGCTGAGCTATACCCCCAAATGTAAGCAAATTATTCTGTTTTGTTTTAGCCGCTCTTGTTGGAACGATAATTATAATAGCAGGTATCCGGATAAAAGTCAAGGCTTTTTTGAAAAAAATTTGAGAAAAATTTTATAGTCCAAAAAGGTTGTCAAGATGACAGAAATGGGGTAAACTAACTAAAAAAGGGTCCATTTACGGACGAAGCTAAGGAGGACAAAGAAGATGGGACTGCTGGACAAATTTCGCAGGAAGGGCGCAGGGGAAGCGCCGGCCAAACCCACGAACGGCCCCAAGACAGACGAATACACCCCTGGGGGCTCTCCCGTTTACCGTTACGAAGACCATCAGGACGAAGGTTTTCAACCGCCAGAGTCAGTAGGCGTGTATGCCCAGGAGGTAGAGGAGCATTTCGAGACATTGTTCCCGAACCGCGGCAGCTTTGTGATTCATGAGATCATCAGTGACCTGGTGCATATAGACATTCACATCATGCGTCCGATGGAAGAGGCCAACTTTTACGTCCTCTACACCACTGGTATGAGCGACCTGCCCATGCACCTGCCGGATGAAATCTCGGACCGGGAGGATCTGAAATACGCAGAACTCTATATGTTTCTGCCGGCTGACTGGGATGTGGGCGAGGATTTGGACAGCCCTCAGGATATGCCCTATGAAAGCTACTGGCCTATTCAGATTCTGAAATTCCTGGCGCGATTTCCTCATGAGTACAAGACCTGGCTGGGCTTTGGACATACTATGCCCAACGGTCCGAAGTACGCTCCATACTGCGACGGCGTGGGCTTTGGCGGTATTGTGCTGGATTGGCATGGCGATAAAATGGGCCGGGTTGAGACAAAGGACGGACACGACGTGCTGCTGTATTTCGTCATTCCCGCCTATAAGGAAGAGATTGAGTACAAGCTGAAATACGGAATGGAAGGTCTTCAGGAACGCTTCCGTGAAGGGGAACTGCCTGTGGTGCTGGACGTTCACAGACCAAATCTTTGCGCAGATTTTCACGAGATATTTGATTGATACATTTTGTAATAAATTAAATATAAAATAACAGATCGGATAAATTTCCTGGCCAAGCAAAATACAATCCGTAGTTTTTAAATGTACATATTACAAAACGGACTATAAGCAAAAGGGGCCGCTGGAGGGATGGCATAACATTATACAAGCCCGTAAAGGAAGAAACAATTCCTGCACTGGCTGTAAGAGCATTGATTTTACTGGGGCCTCTACATTAAGAAGCAGAATTTCCATGCTGGTTTTTATGTAGAATGATGGTTTTTCCGAAAGGTCAGATAGCCCTCCAGGATTAAGGAAGCGGCTACGGCGTCCACGAGCTTCTTGCGTTTTTTTGCGTTCTTCCCGGCGTTGAACAGAATCTGATGGGCGTCGATGGTAGTCCGCCGTTCATCCCAGAGCACCACTGGAAGCCCGGAAGCCGTCCGCAGGAGCTGGGCAAAGTCCTCCGTTTCTTTCGCGTGCCAGCCGATGGAGCCGTCCATATTCCGCGGATAGCCCAAAACCAGCTCATCCACGCCGTGCTCCCGGGCCAGGGCTGTCACACGTTCTGCTGCCACGTCGGGACGGTAGGCGGTAATCACGGTGGTAAAGCCCGTCAGGAATCCGGTGGGGTCAGAGATGGCTATGCCAGTATGTGCGTCGCCGTAATCAATGGCCATAATGCGCATAAGCAGTCCTCGCTTTATCGTTCAGTGTTCAGTCCAGCCGTCGAAACGAGTGGAAATCTGCGGGTCGTAGAGGGGACAGCCGAATGCCTCCAGCACGTCCATCAAAGCGTTCATATCCTCGCCGCGCATACCATAGCAGTCAAAGCGGACGATCTGCGGCGTGGTAAAAATCTGGAACGCACCCCGGCCCTCTTTTTCATAGTCAGAAGGAGAAAGGGCGGTCCAGTCGGAAAATTTTTCGGCAATCTTACCAAGGATCTCCTGAATGGGAAGCATCTCCAATCCTTCCACAGTCTCCCCATCACAGCAGGCCGTTTTGTAAACTTTGGCGTCGTCATGGGATGAACCGTCCTGATAACGCCAGAAATCCAGATCTATGCTCATTTGCACAGCGCTCCTTTCCAAGTCCAGATCATGATATCACAAAAGCCAGCACCAATGCAAGTCCTATTTCGGTTCCACTTATGCACTTCATCCTCTCCGCGTCCTTTTTCTCCATTGAACCACATTTTTCCCGTTTTCAAGTTTGCTTTTGATGAAGAGGCATAGAATAGACCAAAAATTGACAATATATGTACAAGGAGATACAATAAACAACGTAAAGAGGTGGCGGCATTATGTACAGGAATGTTATTGATATTCATAAAGAAGTTCCAAGTGATATTTTAAAGGTATTGGCCATGATGGCGGACAGGGCTTTTGATAACCGTGCCGGGAAAGTAAAGAATGTAAGCGATTGTCCTTATAGATTTATCTATGAAGGCGGCGAAAGAGATTATGGCTGTCTGAATCTGGGTATGCTTTCCCTTTGTGAGGAAAAGGCTTTTGTTTCCAATGTCCTGAACTGGAACTGGATTGACGAGGACGAGCCGGACGAAAGTTGTGATGTACTTAAAGAAATGTTGATTCCAGTGAGGTAAGCGTTTATGGCAACAAAGGCCTTGCAGAAATATAATCCCTCTGACAAAGGAATACCTGTTATGTGTTACGATTTTGATCAAATTATTGACCGCTCCGGAAATCATGCCGCGAAATACGACGAACGCGCCAAAAAATTCGGCACCAGCGACGTGATACCCCTCTGGATTGCCGACATGGATTTCCGTACCTGTCAGCCGGTGATTGACGCCCTGACCGCCCGCGCGCAGGAGGGGATCTGGGGCTATACGGCGCGTCCGGAGAGTTACTTCGAGGCCGTCCGGGGCTGGCAGAAACGCCGTCACGGGTGGGAGATTGACCCGAAACTGATGAGCTTTAGTCTGGGAGTCGTCCAGTCCATCAGCGCCTGTGTGCGGCTCTTTACCCCGGAGGGCGGCACGGTGCTCATTCAAACGCCGGTCTACTCGGAATTCTACGATATGGCGGAAGCCTGGGGCCGTAAGGTGCTGGAATGTCCCTTTGCAGAGCAGGACGGAAAGTGGACGGTAAACTGGACGGATTTCGAGGAAAAGCTGCATCACGCGGACCTGTTCCTGCTCTGCAATCCCCACAATCCCCTGGACATCGTCTGGACCCCGGAGGAACTGCGCCGCATGACCGAACTCTGCATAAAGCACCATGTCCGGCTGTTCTCCGACGAAATCCACGGCGACCTGGTCTTTCACGGCAAACGGCATACCCCCACCGCGTCCCTGTCGCCGGAAATTGCACGGTATGTGATGACGGGCATTTCCGGCTCCAAGACCTTCAATCTGGCGGGTTTGCAGGCCAGCGCCATGGTCTTTCCGGACAGGCATACAAAGCATATTTTCGATCGCTTCTGGCATCGGATGGACATCCACCGCAACAACGCCTTTTCTCTTACTGCCATGGAAGCGGCCTTCAACGGCGGGGAGGAATGGCTGGAGCAGCTCCTTCCCTACCTCTCCGACAACTTCGACTTTGTTGTGAACTTCTGCCGGACCCGCATCCCAAAAGTGAAGACCTACGCACCCGACGCGACCTACCTGATGTGGCTGGACTGCCGGGACCTGGGTCTGGAAAACGACGCCCTTCGGGATTTCATGATTCATAAGGCGGGCCTGGGCCTGAATGAAGGCTGGTCCTTCGGCCGTCAGCTCAAGGGCTTTATGAGGCTGAACGCCGCCTGTCCAAGGTCCGTCCTCTCGAAGGCCCTGACACAGCTTGAAGCAGCCGTCAACAACCTGTAATATAAAACGCCCGGTCCGTCAAAAGCGACAGATCGGGCGTTTTCATTTTCTGCAGCGTGTCCCATAATCCGGGAAAGACCGTTTCACAGATGATTCCTGATTCTTTCTTCACTCCGAAAGGCCCGTTTCTGACCCCATTACGGCAGTTTGTATTTGTTCATGTCCTGTTTCAGGGTAGCGGAGAACTCTGTAGCCTCCTTCATGTCATGGAGGTAGGCGTGACGGTCCGAACGGTCCTCCCGCTCCTCAATGACGCAGACCGCAATGTTGGAGCAGTGGTCAGAGACGCGTTCCAGATTGGTCAGCAGGTCGTTGAGGACAAAGCCCAGCTGGATGGTACACTCGCCGTTTTGGAGCCGGTGGACGTGCCGGGCCCGGATCTCGTCGGTGAGCTGGTCAATGGTTTCCTCCAGCGGTTCCACGGCACGGGCGGACACGGGGTCATCGGCCTGGAAGCTGCTGACGGCAAGGTGCAGAGCTTCTTCCAGGGCGTCCTGCAAGACTTTCAGTTCCGCGGCGGCAGAGGCAGAGAACGTGATGCCCTTTTCCTTCAACTCACGGGCGGACTCCTGAATATTCAGCGCGTGGTCCCCGATACGCTCAAAGTCGTTGATCGCGTGAAGCAGCCGGGACACCGTGTGGATATCCTCCATGGACAGGCCGTGCTGGGAAATCTGTACCAGATAGCCGCTGAGACGGTCTTCGTAGAGATCCAGCTTGCTCTCGCCGTCCAGAATTTTGCCCTCTCCCTCGGCGCTGTATGTATGGAGCTGCTTCAAAGACGCAAGGATGCACTCCTGGGCCAGGGCCGCCATATCGTTGGTCATGGAGACGCATTCGCTGACTGCCGCGCCGGGGGTACGGAGCAGCAGGGGGTCCAAGAAGGCAAACTCCATGGACTTGTCCTCTTCCTTGACAGCCTTCCGCGCCAGCGCTTCCAACTGGCGGGAGAAGGGCAGGAGCAGGATAGTGGTAAAGATATTGAAAATTGTATGACAAAGAGCAATACCGCCTGCGCCGATGGCATAGTCCATAAATCCGAAATGGAAAATCAGGTCACCGCCGTAGAAGAGAAGCAGCCCTGCGGTAGTGCCAATAACGTTGAAGGACACATGAATCACCGAGACCCGCTTGGCCCCTCTGGAGACGCCGATGGAGGAAATCAGGGCGGTGACGCAGGTGCCGATATTCTGACCCATAATGATTGGAATGGCCATACCGTAGCTGAGGGAGCCGGTCAGAGCCAAGGCCTGCAAGATACCCACGGAGGCGGCGGAGGACTGGATCACCGCCGTAAAGACCGCGCCCACCAGCACGCCCAGGATGGGATTATTGAAAGCCGTCAGCAAATCGGAGAAGCCCGGCAGATCGGCAAGAGGACTGACAGCGTTCTTCATCATATCCATGCCGGCCATCAGAATTGCGAAGCCGATCAGGATACGGCCCACATCCCGGCGCCGCTGTCGTTTCGAGGCCATGATCAACAGGATGCCCACCAGCGCGAACAACGGCGAAAAGTTTTCCGGCTTCATAAGATTCAGGAGGAAACTCTCGCTTTCAATGCCCGTCAGCGCCAGAATCCAGGCCGTCAGGGTCGTGCCCACATTGGACCCCATAATTACCCCGATGGTCTGTCCCAGATCCATCACGCCGGAGTTCACCATGCCCACCAGCATCACCGTCACAGCGGAGGACGACTGGATCGCAATGGTAATCCCCGCGCCCAGCAGCAGGCCCTTGATGGGATTGGAGGTCATTTTTTTCAGCAGGCGCTCCAAACGGCCGCCAGCCATTTTCTCCAGGCTCTTGGACATGGTGGTCATGCCATAGAGGAAAAAAGCCAGGCCGCCGCAGAGGGCAAACAGGGAAAAGATATCCATACTGCAACTCCTCATTTCCGGGTCCGTCCAAAATTTATCGGACAATTTATCCTATGCGGTATTTCCATTATATATGTGTTTTCCCAGTTTTGGAAGAGGGCAATTTGACAAAACGCAAAATTTACGCAAACTTCTGTCATACTGTATAAAAATCTGTGTACTATTTGTTGTTTTCCACCATTTCCTCTAAAGAATCCTCCAGCTCTTCCTTGGCGGGAGGGGCACAGCGGCCATAGAGGGCGTTCTGGGTACGGATTTCTCTGGCCAGGTCCGGGGTCAAAGCGTCGGAGGAAAGCCGCCAGCGCCAGTTTCCCAGAGGCACTCCGGGGACGTTGATGCGGCTCCGGCTGTCCAGCCCCAGATAATCCTGCATCTGTGCCACGAACAGCTCTGCCACGCTGCTCTGTCCCGTCCGGAGAAGCGCTTTCCGTACATTCTCGGCACCGGCAGTTCCCAGGTAGGCTTCCGCAAAGGCCCGCTCTTCCTCTGTTGCGTTGGCGTACCATCCGGCGGCGGTGTCGTTGTCGTGGGTGCCGGTGTAGCAGATGCAGTGTGGCGTGTAATTATGGGGCAGATAAGCGTTATCGGGACCGGAAAAGGCAAATTCCAGCACCTTCATGCCAGGCAGACCGGAGACTTCCCGGAGTTTGTGTACCTCGTCCGTCAGAATGCCCAGGTCCTCAGCGATAAAGGAGATCTGGGGGAACCAGTTCAGCAGGACGCCCAGCAAATCCATACCGGGACCCTGTTCCCATGTTCCGACCTTGGCCGTTTTCGATTCCGCGGGGATGGCCCAATAGCTTTCCAAGCCCCGGAAATGATCTATCCGAATGGAATCAAAGAGCTTTGTGGCCCCCTCTACCCGGCGAATCCACCAGCCGAAGCCGTCCCATTTCATAGCCTGCCAGTCGTAAAGCGGATTTCCCCAGAGCTGGCCGTCCTCGGAGAAGTAGTCCGGAGGAACGCCCGCTACCTTTGACGGCTTCCCTTCGCTGTCCAGCAGGAATTCCTTCCGTTCGCTCCAAACGTCGGCGGAATCCAGTGAGACGTAAATCGGCAGGTCACCGATCAATCCGATCCCCAGGCTGTTCACGTACTCCTTCAGCTCCGCCCACTGGGAGAAGAACCAATACTGCACACAGCTCTGGAACGCCACTTCCTCCGCCAGTTCCACCCGCCAATGCTCCAGGGCGTCGGGTTCATGGCGGCGCAGGCCCTCGTCCGGCCAGTCGAACCAGGCGTAATTCTCAAAATGCTGTTTGGCCGCGCGATACAAAGCGTAATCTTTCAGCCACGCGGTACGTTCTGTAAAGTCCCGCACTGCCTGCGCCATCTCGCCGTCCACACGGGAAAAGGCCGTCCGCAGCAGGGCTTCACGGCTCTTTTTCAGCTCGTCGTAATCGATTTGGTCGCTTTCCGGTACTCGGGCCGTTTCCAGCTCCTCCGCCGTCAGAAGACCATCCTCTGCCAGAAGCTCCAGGTCAATGAAAAACGGGTTTCCGGCCAAGGTAGACTCACTGGTATACGGCGAATTGCTGTGTCCAGTAGGGCCTACGGGGAGAATCTGCCACCACGACTGACCCGCTTCCTGGAGAAAATCGGCAAACCTGCGGGCTCCGGAACCCAGAGAGCCGATGCCATAGGGGGACGGTAAGGAAAATACTGGTAATAGTATGCCTGCGGAACGCTTCATTATAAAACCCTCCCAAAATTCAGACTTCCTCTATTGTATGGGACTGCGCCTGGATTGTCAAGCGTCTGCCTGTGCGGTTTCCGAAATCATGCGATAGGAGTACAGAGGCGCAAACGTCACATCGTTGTGGACACCATGGGAAATCTAATGGCGGTGGTGATTTATGTTCTCAATGGCAATTAGGAGTTTGAGGTTTATTCGGGCAGTGAAAAACAGCGATTATTTCACGGAGGCAGCGCCATGAAACGCAGAACCACGGAGATGGGGATATTATGAAACGCCGCATTGCAGGCCATCCAGAAAGCGCTCTCTTGTGTATCTTCCCCGGACTGCTCCAATTGTTTTACCGATTCTGTCTATTGTTCGGTTTTTTGATGATTGCTATCGATCAGCGGCTTCTCTTCCAAATAAGGGGCCACGGACTGGCGCTGAATCAGTTTTGTTCCCACAGTGGATTTGATGATCTCATGGGGAGTCGGGGATTCAATCATATCAATGAGGCGCAAAGTGGCCAGCTGTGCCATGCCATTGAGATCGTAGCGGACCGTGGTCAGACAGGGCGTGAGAATCGTGCAGATGCTGGAATCGTCAAAACCAATCACAGATACGTCCTCCGGTATCCGAAAGCCGTTATGCTGCAAGGACTGCACGGCAGACGCGGCAATGATGTCATTATCCGCGATAAATGCGGAGGGCACCGCAGGACAAACATGGAGAAACTCATCGATCTCCTGTCGGCTCTTCTCAGGTTCCTGACTGACCTGAATCACATATTCCGGCTCTGAAGGCCAGCCCAGGCGGGAGAGAGAACTGTAAATACATCTGGCACGGTCCCGCAGGCAGCCGAACTCAATGGAACTCTTGATATAGCCAATCTTTGGGTGATTGTTTTCCCGCAGAAGTTTCAGAGCCTCATGGATACCATAACTATTATCAATGTTGACAGTATTGAGCGGGTACTCCGGGAAATAGCCATCCAGGATCACCAAGGGAACGGGCAGACTGAAAAAAGCCTGACTGGGTTCTTGATAGTATTCCGTGCCCAGGAGAATTACGCCGCTGTGGACCTCTGGTGTGATAGAGAGCAGGATTTCATCCAGAGTGGACGGGGAGGCATTGGTGATGGAAAAAGTGAATTTTCTGTCCATACAGGCGTCTTCTATGCCGCTGAGCGTCTGGGCTATGGTGTCATCCTTCCGGGCGGCCAGGTAGTTTGTGCTTTTGTAATAGATGAATAGAATATTTCCCTGATGGGTCGCCTGCTCCCGTATCTGATAGCCATTCTCAACCAAAGCCTCACGAATTTTCTGCCGAAGCTCGCTTCTGACGCCAGGCCGGTTATTCAGAACCACAGAAACTGTGGACGGCGCAACTCCAAAGGCTTTCGCAATTTGTCGTATTGTCATAAAAATCCCTCACTTACAAAAATAAAAAGAAAACATCAGCGGGTATGTAATTTCCACAAACTTGCCTGCCTGTAGCGGACGCGCCCTCCGAGGATTATACAGTTTGCCCATACAGCGGTGATAAAAATACACTATTTTTATATATATTGTATATTTATTCATTTAGAGAAGTGGATTTTCTATAAATTATAACACAAACCCTGATGATGTACAAACGAAGAATTGCTGAAATTACCGAGCACAAGAATGAAATCATGTTTTGCTGTAATGAAAACAAATTAAAAACAAAAATAAAACGCATTTTGCTCTGATTTCACAAAAAATGGGAACATAATTTGTCGAATCAGATTTAATATAGAAAAAATCAGCAAAATATTGTGCATAATATCTATTGCATTTATTGTATTTGACGATATACAATGAGAGCATAGCAAAACAAATAGAAATCAGATTGCAAAACACATTAAAAACATGAAAGGAGAAGCGCGCAAGATGAAACTGAAAGATAAGGTAGCGATGGTCACAGGCGCTGCTCAAGGCATAGGCAGAGGTGTTGCCTTGGAATATGCGAAAAACGGCGCAAAACTGGCAATCATGGACATCAATGGCCTGAAGCTGTCGGATACCGCCAAGGAGATTGAGTCTCTGGGCGTTTCCTGCATCCAAATGACGGGCGATGTGTCTGACACAGAAGCAGTGCAGCTCTTTGTAAAAACCACTGTGGAACAGTTGGGGAGCATTGACGTACTGACTCATGCAGCCGGTATTCTTCGTTCCTGCGCCGTAGTGGACCAAGATGAGAGTGACTGGGACACGGTCATTGCCGTGAACCTGCGCAGCACCTTTCTCTTCGGCAAATACGTGGGGCGGCAGATGAAGGCTCAGGGAAGCGGCGCCATGGTGCTGATCGACTCCTGCGCCTCCAAGACTGCCGAGGCTTTTAATGCTGTGTACTGTGCTTCCAAGGCAGGCGTCCGTCTTCTGGCTCAGTCCATGGCGCTGGAGCTGGCAGAGTTCGGCGTACGGGTCAACAGCATCGCCCCAGGCACCATCAACACCGATATGATTCAGCGTTGTCTTCACGACCGGGCGCCTCTCTATGGGCTGACCTTTGAGGAATACCTCCGTGAATTCAATGAAGCCACCCCCCTCAAGCGGATGGGAGAGCCTGAGGAGATCGGCAAGCTGTGCGTTTTTCTGGCTTGTGAGGATTCGGCTTTCATCACCGGTTCTTCGTTTAATATTTCCGGAGGCAGAGAGTGTCACTAAGTCGGGCCGCAGGAGGACATACTATGGAATACAAGATCGGTATTGTGGAATGGTCCTTTCCGTTCCCGGGGCCGTATGGTCTGAAGATAGCCGCTGGGTTGGGCATCCAGGGCATGGAACTGGATTTTGGCGATTACGAGACAGGCTATAAGCTCTACAACCGGCAGGTACAGCAGGCATATCTGGAATGCGGGCAGGAATATGGCGTAACGTTTCCGTCCATGGCTTTGAACGCCCTCAATGCCCATGGTATGTCCAAGGACCGGAACTCTGCTGACGGAATGATCGCCATCGAGACCATCCAAAAGGGGCTTGAAACTGCTCAGGCTATGGATATCCACGTAGTTCAGCTTCCCAGTTTTGATAATGGAGATATCCGAACAGAGGAAGACTTTTACAATACCTGTGAGAAGGTACGCTTTGCCTGCGACCTGGCGGAGGGCACAGGGATTGTCATCGCGATGGAAAATGTGCTGGATGCGGAACAGACCAAGAAAATGATTCAGGAAGTGGGAAGCAGCTGTCTCAAGGTATTTTACGACACCCAGAATTACTATCTGGACCGAGGCTATTCCCAGTCGGACATCCTGGACGCTTTGGCCGAGCACGTGGCCCAGATCCACGTAAAGGACGGCTATAACCGGACCATCAGCTCTGCTCTGCTGGGCAAAGGGGACGTTTCCTTTCTCAAAACAGCAGAAGTCATCCGCCGTACGCGCTGCACGGAATGGCTTCTGTTGGAAAACTACTACAACCGCAGGCCCCTCAGCCTTTTGAATGAGGATGCTTTCGAACTGATCCGGCGGGATGTGGATACCCTTCGCAAGCTCTTCACATGAGCAGCGGCGGGCACACTGAAAACAGGAGGCGAATATGGCAGATGTGAAGCGGAATGGGCCCCTCCTTGAAATGAAGGGCATTCACAAATACTACCCGGGAGTTCATGCGCTTCAGGCGGTAGACTTCTCCTTGGAGCCTGGCGAGGTCTGCGCTGTTCTGGGTGAAAACGGTGCGGGCAAATCCACGCTGATGAATGTGCTGGGAGGTGTTGTTCCCTTGGACGAGGGTTCCATTTGTCTGGATGGAAACCCGGTTACGATTCATAATACAAAGGATGCAGAGCGGCTGGGCATCTCCTTCATTCATCAGGAGTTGTCATTGTTCAAAAAAATGGACATTGCGTCCAACATCTTTATCCAGGACTTACCCTCCCGGGCCGGATTCCTGAAAAGCAGGAAAATGCACGCCGATACCCGGAAGATCCTGCGGCGTGTCAAGCTGGAACACTGCCAGCCTACTCAGATCGTGGGAGATCTGAAGATTGGCGAACAGCAGCTGGTGGAAATTGGCCGCACACTGACCCGCGGCATTAAGATCCTCATACTGGATGAACCCACTTCTTCCCTGACGGCATCAGAGGTAGATGTGCTTTTCCAGATCGTTCGGGAACTGAAAGCCCAGGGCACAGCCGTGGTGTTCATCACCCATCACATGGATGAGATTTATGAAATCTGCGATACCCTCATGATTATGCGGGACGGAGTTGGCATCCTCAAATGCGGTGTTCAGGATATCTCCCGGGCGGAGGTGGTCAGCACCATGTTGGGCCATACCACAGAGGAGCAATACAGCCATCCGCCCCGGCACTATGGCGAGGAGGTTCTCTCTGTAAAAGGACTCACTCGCCACGGGAAACTGAAGAATATCCATTTCCAGGTCCGGAGCGGCGAAATGGTGGGGCTGTACGGTCTGCTGGGCTCCGGGAGGACAGAGGTGCTGCGAAGCATTTTCGGCTTGGACAAATACGACTCCGGAGAGATTATTTATTTGGGCAGTTCCGAGAAGATCACAAGTCCCAAGAACGCCATCCGGCAGGGTCTCGCAATGGTCACAGAGGACCGGCATTTGGAAGGTCTTATTCTGGAGGACTCAGTCAAATTCAATATGACGCTGGCGGACTTGGACGCCATCAAAGGAAAGGTCTTTGTCAATCCCCAGAAGGAAACGGAGATCAGTAATCAGGGCGTCAAAGATCTGAATATCAAGACTCCATCCATTAACCGGGCGGTGAAATATCTTTCCGGCGGCAATCAGCAGAAGGTGGTGCTGGCAAAGTGGCTGAACGTCAATCCAAAGCTCTTGCTGCTGGATGAACCCACCCGGGGCATTGATATTGGAGCAAAACAGGAGATTTACAGCATTGTGGAGAGGATGCTGAAGCAGGGCGTTGCGGTGGTGATGGTCTCCTCCGAAGTGCCGGAGGTTTTGGGCGTGTGCGATAAAGTAGTCGTGCTGAAAAACGGACAGCAGGTCTGCGAATTGGAAAATGACGGTCATCTACAGGCGGCAGCCCTGCTGACGGCCGCAATGGGGGGAGATTGATATGGACAAGAGCGAACGGAGTGGAGCCTTTGGACATTGGGTTTTGCAGATTGGTTTGAAATATGGCATCTATTTGCTGTTTCTGTTTATTATTGTCGTTCTGTCGATTACGAATCCCAGCTTTCGCACTATGGCAAACGTCTCCAACGTTTTGCTGCAGGTGACGACTTACGCGGTACTGGGAATCGGCATGACCTTTGTTATCATGACAGGGGGAATCGATGTTTCCATTGGAGGCATCATGGTGTGCTGCGGCAGTGTATACACAGTATTGTCCCAGTCTGGAATGCCGGATAGCGTGTCCATCCTGGCCATGTTCCTGGCAGCATTGCTGGTGGGCATTGTCAACGGCGTATCTGTGGCCTATCTGGGAATGCCTGCTTTCCTGGCGACCTTAGCCACTCAGTGTATGTGCCGGGGGATGTCCCTGGTGCTGACCGGGGGCGCGTCCTACCGGAACCTTGGACCCAGCTTCACCTTTTTCGGCAAAACGAAGCTGCTGAACATCCCCGTCCAGATCTGGGTGATTGTCCTGCTGTTCCTGGCGGGATACTTGATCCTGCACAAAACCGTCTATGGGCGAAAGCTAATTGCAGTGGGCGGCAACCTGAATGCGGCCCGGGTCTCAGGCATCAACGATAAAATGATCATATGCAGTGCATACATCATGATGGGCGTAATCAGTGGTGCGGCGGGCTATTTGACCATGTCCCGGCTGGGGAGCTATTACGCCTCCATGGGCGACGGAATCGAGTTCATGGTCATTGCGGCTGTGGTCATCGGCGGCACCAGTATGGTGGGCGGTTCTGGCAGTATGTTTGGCACCTTGGTGGGAACATTGCTGATTGGAGTCATCAACAACGCGCTGAACCTCTTCCGTGTGGATGCAGAGTGGCAAAACGTTGCAAAGGGCTTTATTATCTTCTTGGCTGTGCTCTTTGACGCGTTGAAAAACCATATGAAACAGGCAGAGTAACCGATTGATTAAGTCCAATGGTATAAAGTCAAGTGGCGGCGCTGGAGCTTGCGGTATCTTTATTCTGGGTTATGCCGGAACACTTGAGAAACAGGCAATCGGCGAAGTGCCGCTTCTCCCGCGCCAGGTTCTGCACAAGGTCAAATCAGGCTCTCCGGAGCATCCCCAGCCTGGCGTATCAGAATCTTTCCAGGACGGACCAATGCAATCGCCGTCACTGCTGAAAGGGCGGCTTCGCTTCCGGCAAACAGCTCATGAGTTTGCAGCGGACCTCCGGCTCAGGGGAACGGGTTTAACATGAAGCAGCCTTTTGGCTCAACCAGGAGAGAGGGAACTTGACCCTGCTGACCTACAGATCTTGTATCATGGGCGTCTACAAGTCTGCTGATACTGAAATCTATTCACTTGAAACTTATCATACGAGGAGGAAATGATATGAAAAAAATTGCAACCCGTTGGATAAGCGTCCTGGCTGTGGCCGTGATACTGGCTGCAATGCTGACTGGCTGTGGAGGAAATGACAGCAGAGGTGATAATGTCTCAGCCACGGGCAATGGCAGCGGCGGTGAAAAGACTATGGCAATCCTGATGCACTCCGTCGCGGATGAGTTCATCTATTCTGTAGGCAAGAAAGCCCAGGAATATGCGGAAGAGCAGGGCTATACCGTCAGCTTCTATCATGCGGACAACGTGGCGGATACCCAGGCGTCCCAGATCAATGATGTGCTGGCCATGGGTGTGGACTGCATCATCCTCGCCCCGGTGGACGCAGATGCCCTGTCTGATTCTGTTGCCGCCATCAACGAGGCGAACATTCCTGTGACCCTCATCGACCGCACAGTGACAGAGGGGAAGTTTGTCTCCGTAAATCAGGCGGATAATGTTCAATGCGGATATCAGGGCGCTGCGGCCATGGTGGAGCAGGCCAAGAAGCAAGGCATTGAAGCAGGCAGCCTGCGGGTTCTGGAACTGATGGGTGACCTTGCCAGCACCTCCGGCCTGGAGCGCTCTCAGGGGTTCCGGCAGGCAGCGGAGGAGTTGGGTTTCCAGATTGTGTCCTCCCTGCCCACCTATTGGGAATCTGACACGGCCTATAATGACACGCTGGATGCTTTTCAGGCGGACCCCAATATCAACGCGATCTACTGCGCCTCTGACGGTGTTATGGCAGATTCTGTCATCAACGCATTGGACCAGATGCAGCTTTTGAAAACAAAGGGCGAAGACGGACACATTATTATCACCACAGTGGATGGTACTCCGGGCGTGATCAAGTATATCAAGGATGGCCAGATTGATGCCGCCTGCGCTCAGCCCGCTTTCCAGATGGCAACGGATGCAGTGGACTATTTGACAAAAACCCTGAACGGCGAGCAGGCGATTGACGGATGCTTCAATAATGCCCTGGCTCCGGTCATCATTACCAGCGAAAACGCGGACAGCAGTGAACTCTGGGGCAACAACGTCTGAGATTCCCGATAACTTTTGCAGTCAGGCAGGGAAATCCTTGGAGGCGGCCTTTTGCTCCCATTCCAACGGTTTTGGCAGCGATGCGGAAAAAGACACGGCTGGTTCCTATGTCTTAAACCGTAAATTTATTGTAACAGGAGGCATTGCCTATGCCAATGATGTATGCAGCAGTGTTCAAGGGAAGCGGCGTTCTGGAATTGGAACAGGTTCAGGTTCCGCAAATTCAGGAGCCAGACCAGGTCTTGCTTTGTGTAAGGGCGGCCAGCATCTGTGGCAGTGACATCCATGCACTCCATGTCCCGCCGGGGCAGGTGATTACTCCCGGTGTCATCATGGGCCACGAGTTTTTCGGCACGGTCGTGGAATCCGGAGCAAAGGCCCGGCAGTACCGACCAGGCGACACCGTGGCGGTCAATCCCTGCCTGCCCTGCGGCGAATGCTGGGAATGCAGGCATGGAATGGCGAACCTCTGCCCCCATCCCAGGCACTACGGCCAAACCTGTGACGGCGGCTTTGCTGAGTATGTCCGGGTAGAAGCCAGCCAGCTCTATCGTCTTCCTGCGGACATCGACCCGGACGCGGCAGCCCAGACCGAGCCGCTGGCCTGCGTCCTGCAAGGGCTGGAGCTTCTAAAACCCACGCCAGCGGATCACGTGCTTTTGTATGGCGCGGGTCCCATTGGTCTGACCTTCATCAAGGCGTTGAAACTCTATGGGGTGGAACACTTGACCGTTGTGGCAAAAGGCGAGACACGGATTGCGGCGGCGAAACGCTTTGGCGCGGAGATGGTCCTTGACGTGCAGAATGGCGTCACGCCGGAGATGCTGGAGGCCCAGTGGAACTGCCTTGCGGATGTTGTGATTGACGCAGTGGGTGCCGGCGAGGTTCTCAGCGAGGCAGTTCATCTGGTGAATAGCCGTGGGCGAATCCTGCTCTTTGGGCTGAACCACAATGCCCGGTCAGAAGTTTCTCCGGCGGTATTTACACAAAAGGAACTCCAACTGATGGGTGTACTTGGCAAGGCTTTTGCACCCGCGACTGACCTCTTGACGGACCGGCGCATCGCTCTGGGTGATTTGGTTACCCACCGTTTCGGCTTGGAGAGCATTGGAACTGCGTTTGACCTCCTGCGCAGCAAACAGGCGGGTCGTGTGATTCTGTATCCAAATGGTCAATAACAACGATCCACCCGCGGTCCAAACGACACAATGACACAAAAGAAAGACGGGCGCTGTAAAAACGTCCGCCTTTTCTTTTTGCCAGACCGCCGGATTCCAATCATTCCCACGGTCCGCTGTATGTCCCATCTGCCGCAAGTCCTCCTGACGTTTCTCCCGGGAGGACTCTTTGCGGTTTCCCCGTCGTTCAGCCCGCTTTCTCCCAAATTCTGGCAGGGCAGGTCTTTTCACAATCTGCTCGTTTTCTCCTGACGATCTGCAATATTCCCGCGCTGATTCAATAAATACGGCGTCCGGTCCAACTTACTCCAACTGGAACATACTCACCAATTTATTCATCAGCAGAGACTGGTCCGACAGCTCCTGCGAGGTAGCGGCGCTCTGTTCCGAAGTCGCGGACGTGCTTTGAATAACAGAAGCTATTTGGTCGATTCCTTCCGTAACCTGAAGGACTGAGCGCCGTTGGATACCTGAACAGCGCTGCTGGCAACGGTTCCGGCGGAATGGCTGATTTGAGAGAGCGTATCCCGCAAAGAACTGTGAATTGCCTTTATGGACTGCTCCATAGATACAAAGTCGCCCCAATATGTACGGGAAATATTTTCACGGAAATCTCCCTGTGCCATTTTACTCAAGTGATGGGTTACATCCTGCGCCACATCGTTCAGCCGGGAAAGCATCACTTCTAAAGCCTTTGCCAGCTGAGCGGTTTCATCCTTGGATTTCACCTGCGGGGACGGCGTGTGCAGATCTCCATCAGCCATCATCTCCAGCCGGACAACGCAGGATTGAATCGGGCCGGAGATTGACCTGCCCACTTTGACTGCCACAGGGAATGTAGCGAGCACAACAAGAATCACCACCAGAACGGTCAGCAGGATGCTCCGGTCTAAGGTGGACTTGAACTCCCGCTGGCTGGTTTCAATGGCGATACTCCATTCCTGATTGCCGTCGATGGGAGCAAACCCAACAAATTTGTTGTCTCCATAAAACTTATATGCGCCAAAGCCGGTTTCTCTCTGGATCATACGCTGATTCACAGCAGCCACATCCGCAACACTGGGGTCTGTTTCTGCGGCCTCGATCATATTGGAGCTTTCCGCCACAACCGAAGCGTTCCGATGACCAATGACATTCCCCTTGCGGTCCAGCACATAGGCGACGCCGCCGCTGCCTATAGACAGATTGCTTACGATGTCCGAGAGAAAATCTGCGCTGATTCCGCCATAGACAATGCCGTCAAAATGGCCATTGGTGATAATCGGCACCTCCAGCAGGAAAATCATTGACTGTCCGTCGTTCATAATATCCGAGATATAGGGTTTCACTGTAGACTTGCACTGTTGAAAATAATCTTCCTCGGCGTAACTATATCCTGTGGAAGAAAAACCGTTGACATCCATTTTCCCAGTGTATAAAAATCCATTGCGCTGGGCGATTTCCTCCCGAATCGGAACCAGCTCCGGGGCAGTCGGGTCGGATTCCCTGAAGATGTCAGAAGCGGCGGCCTCTTGAAGCGCTGTCCAATAGTTCCCCATATTCCACTCCACAGCGTCCGCGGCCATCTGAGTAGCGGGTCCCAGGGTCTTTGTCATAACATCATCGATTCCTCTGGCGTTCAATAGGGCTGTAATCACACCGATCAACACTGAGCCAACTGTCTCAGGGTAACATGAAAGCAAAAAATATGCAATCCAAATTTTACAGTTTTTATCCGGATTTTTTGTGCAGGCTTTGCAGATGCTGCAATCACCGGAAGGACGTTCCAGACCCCCCCACTGCCAAGTATACGCCTTACTGATCCTCAGATTCCCTCTGAGCGGCAGTTCCGCAGAAGGTCTTCCGAATCGGGAAGTCCAATGCGTTTTTTGGTTCCCTGTCAAAAGGCGAGAGACGGCAAAAAATCAAAGAGACGCCGCAAATCAAACTTGGCTCCCTTTCGCTATGATAGAGGCACAGAATCAAACCAATCCAGCGGCAAATAACAATCAGGAGGAATACAGCATGGAAAATTTTGAGTTTTACAGTCCCACATACTTCGTCTTCGGTCGGGGAACCGAAAACCGTACCGGGGAATTCGTCAAAAAGTACGGCGGCCACAAGGTCCTGATCCACTACGGCGGGGGCAGCGTAGTCCGTTCGGGTTTGCTGGACCGGGTGAAGGCTTCTCTGGACGCGGCGGGCATCGCTTATGTGGAACTGGGCGGCGTGAAGGCAAGTCCTCTCAGCGATCTGGTGTATGAAGGCATTGAGCTGGCCCGGAAAGAAGGCGTGGACTTTGTGCTTCCCATCGGCGGCGGTTCCGTGATGGACTCCGCGAAGGGTATTGCGCTGGGTGTTCCCTACGACGGCGACTTCTGGGACTTTTATTGCGGCAAGAAAGGCCCTGTCACGGAAGCCCTTCCCGTAGGCTGTGTAGTGACCATCGCCGCGTCCGGTTCCGAAGGCTCCACCGATTCCGTGGTCACCCTGGTCACCGGGGACGGAAATCAGTACAAGCGCTGTGCCGACGGGGACATCCTCCGGCCGCTGTTCGCCATCATGAACCCGGAGCTGATGATGACCCTGCCGCCCTACCAGACCGCCAGCGGGATTGCCGATATCATGGCCCACTGCATGGAACGCTATTTCTCCCATACAAAAGAATGCGAACTCACTGACCGCCTGCTGGAAGCCGTTATGCTCACCATGATCAAAGAGGGCAAGCGGGTGATGAAGGACCCCCAGAATTACGACGCCCGTGCCAATATCATGTGGGCCGCTATGGTTGCCCAGAACAATTCCACAGGCGTGGGCCGGGCGCAGGACTGGGGCACCCATCACATGGACAACGAAATCGGCATCAACTACGGCGCTTCCCACGGCGCGGGCCTGGCTCTGCTGTTCCCTTACTGGATGCAGTACGCCATGAAAACCCAGGGTCCGGAGCTGTTCGTGAAGTACGCCACCCGTGTCTGGGGCTTCCAGAATGATTTTGAGCATCCCGAAACCACCGCCATGCAGGGTATTCAGGCGTTCCGGGACTTCATGACCGAGATCGGAATGCCCGCGACAATCAGCGAACTGGGCGGTAAGGAAGAGGACATCCCCGGCATGGTGGAGAATATGTTCCATGGTGCCCCCAATCACGGCAATTTCGTCAAGCTCACCCCGGAAATCGCCGCTGAAATCTATCACATGGCTCTGTAAAATACTGATTTTCTCCCACTCTCTCCATATACCTCAAAGACAGGCAGCCGGTGCAGACTCCCGGCTGTCTGTCTTTTTCCGGCCAGACACAAAAACAAGACCCACCGCGATACGGCAGGTCTTGCTGGAAACATCTATGAAACCGCTTGCGATTACCAGCCCAGCTTAGCCAGGAATTTGATCTTGCTCTTGGGGGCCATAGGTTCACCGTTGTCCATGGCGTCGGCTACCTCCGGTTCAGGCTCGAAGCTGCCGTCTGCTTTCCGGGGACGCTTCAGGATAAACCGCACAAAGCCCACCATGCAGGCCAGGCAGATGAAGCACATAGGAATGCCCGCGAAGGATTTGATGGTCTTCACGCCGCTGATGCCGCCCAGGGAGACAAACACTGCCGCCACTACCGCGAACACCGTTCCCCAGAAGAGCTTCAGCCGCACGGGAGGCTCCGTGTTCTCGTTGGCGTCGCTGTAGCACATACCCGCCAGAGTGACCGCCATGGAGTCGCACTGAGTCACCAGGGAAATCGTGATGATAATCAGCATGATGATCTTTGCCAGGGTCGAAAGCGGCAGAACATTGAACATATTCAGCGTCAAAGCCTCCGCGCCTTCCGTGCTGTACATGGTGAGGAAGTCGACGCCATCCCAGATCTGAGCGTGAAGAATGGTGCCGCCAAAGACGGAGAACCACACGATACCGAACACAGCGGGAAGCAGCCATTCGATCAGGACGAACTCCCGGAGGGTACGGCCATAGGCGCAGCGGACCATGAACAGACCCAGCAAAGGCGCGTAGGCCATCCAGTCCACCCACCAATACATATCCCAGTTCTGGGGCCACATATTGGGAACCATCTCGTTCACTTCATTCAAAACAGGATAGGGAGCGGTGTTCAGGCTGGCGGCAAAGAAATCACTGATATAAGCGCCCAGGCTTTCGGTGAACAGGTTGCAGATATAAGCTGTGGGACCAGCCAGGAAAACGAAGAGCAGCATAATGAAGAAGAGCTGTACATTCCGGTTGGACAGCCAGGTGATGCCGTTGCGCAGGCCGCTGACAGCCGAGAGGTTATAGCAGACAAACATGGCGGCGATAATGGCCACGTAAATCATGGTGCTGGGCTGAATCCCGGCAAAGGCCTTCACGGCGGAGGAAAGCTGCATTGCGCCGTAACCCAGACCGCCGGCCACAGCAGCCGTCAGAGCAAAGGCAGACCAGGCGTCGAACGCGTCCGCCCACTTGCTCTTCACCACGTCCTTGCCCATCAAGGGAATCAGCAGGGAACTGGTCTTGAACGGCGCGCCCTTGTTCAGGATCAGATAGGCCAGAATCACGCCCGTCACCACGCAGGTAGCGTAAGGCGTCAGGCCCCACTGCATGAAACACCGGGCCATACTCCAAAGCACCGCGCCGTCGCTGCCGGATTCCAGGCCGGTATAAGAGGGAATATCCATAGCGAAAATCAGAGGTTCCGCCGCGCCCCAGAATACCACGCCCGCGCCGATGCCGGTACAAAGAGAGATTCCAAACCACTGCATCATGGAGAATTTCGGCTTCGCGTTCGGGCCGCCCAGCTTTACTTTGCCCAGAGGCGTCACCATAACCACGATGCAGAAAATAACCATCCCCAGGCATACCAGACTGGAGAACCAGCCCAGGCCCCACATGGCATTGTTCATCACGAAGTTGTTAAGAATGTCGTAGAATTTCTCGGCGTTGACCAGAATAGCGGCCAGCATTGCAATAAACAGGACCACGGTTACAGACATAACAGTCCATTTGATTTTTCCCTTTTCTTTCAAAATAACCCTCCTATTCTCTCGACTTCAGCCTATACGTATAAATGCGGTTTCATAGAATGGATTTCGTGCTCAATCAACCCAGTTTTCCCCGAAAACAGGGGCAGTCCCGGTATTCCTTAGGGGTCATGCCGGTGATGGAGTGGAAAGCCCGGGTAAAGGTGGCGTTGCTGCTGTAGCCTACCATGACGGCTACCTCCATCACGCTGAAACTGGTCTCCGCCAGAAGCTCTTTCGCGCGGTCGATGCGGATGCGGCGAAGATACAGGTTCGGAGAACAGCCCGTCTGCTGCTTGAACCAGTCGTTATAGTATGTGACGTTATAGCGCTCCATCTCCGCAAGCTGACCCACGGTAATAGGCAGGTCGTAGTGCTCGCTGATGTACCGGATAGACGGCGCGGCGCAGTTTTCCAGGAGCTTGCTGTAAAGATAGCTGTACAGATACCGGACGGACCTGCTTTCCGGATTCTGCTTCAATTCCGCCTGAATCAGCTCCACCAGCTGCATGATCTGTCCGCGCATGGAGACGATCACAGGCCGTGAAAGCAGAGCCGCGTCCTTGTCGTCCACCTGGGAGAGATTGATGGCCAGAAGCCGGCCCCGGTAGCCGCACTGGTGGTCCATCCCCGCCGGGACGAAACACAATTCCTGGCAGGTGACGTCGTACTCCTCCTCCCCCACCCGGATGCTCATGGACTGCTGGAGAGGCACCAGAATCTGAGGGTAACTGTGACGGTGCTCCCCGCTGCACTCCTGGAATTCCTGAATGTCAAGTTTCTGCCGCATAGTCAATGCCTCCTCTCCTGATGTTCAGCGCACTTGAACGCCGCAGCTTCCCACGATTTCCCGACAGCGGGCCATGCGTTCCTGTGTAGGCGTGGGCGTGCCTGCCAGTTCATAAGGCCGTCCCAGTTTTTCATAGGTGGCCGTGCCCAATTTGTGATAAGGCAGAAGCTGAATGTGATCCAGACGCTTCAGGCTCCCGCAGAAACCGCCGATCAGCCGCAGTTCTTCATCCGAGTCGTTGACGCCGGGAATGACGGGAGTACGGACCACCAGACGGAACCGCCCCGGCTCCCGGTCCATCTGCCGCAAGTTGTCCAGAATCAGGTCATTGAACACCCCGCAGTACTCCTTATGGGCCTTGCCGCTGATGAGCTTCACGTCGGCGTAGACCGTATCCAGATAGGGCAGGAGGGCTTTCACGTGTTCCCAGGGTCCAAAGAGGCAGGTTTCTATGGCGGTGTTGAAGCCCTCCCGTTTGGCGTTTTTCAGCAGAGCCAGGGAGAATTCCGGCTGGGCCAGCACTTCACCGCCGGAGAGGGTCACGCCGCCGCCGGAGACGAAAAAGAACAGGGAGTCTTTCCGCAGCTCCTTCATGACTTCCTCCACCGTCATCAGGGTACCGTAGACATTCCCCTGGGCCCTTTCCACGCCAAAGGACTGACTTTCCGGCGTAGAACACCATTGACACCGCAGCGGACAGCCTTTCAGGAACACCACCGTCCGGAAGCCGTCGCCGTCGTGGACAGAGGACCGTTCGATTCTCAGCACCATCCCCTGCCGGTCTTTTTCAAATACTTCCATGCTCTTCCCTCCTTTGGGTTGGATTTTCCCTCTCGTTTTGGCGGTAACGGCAGATTCCCACCGCGGCGGAGACCATTCCAATGATTTCGCAGAGCAGATTTGAAATGGACCCCGCCGCTATGGTGTAGATTACCCACAACGGCCCCGCGCAGAAGAGTTTGTTCAGCCGCATGACCTGCCCGTTATCGCTCCAGATGGTCAGCGTCACCGACAGCATGGAAGCCATCGCGCACGCGTTGGAAACCCGGAAGCTCCCCCGCCATACCAGCAGACAGGCGGCAATCAGCAGAACCGAAAACAGCCAGTGCCAGCCCTTCCAGTCCGCCCACTTTTTACGGCCCCGGAAGCTGTACACAATCTGATTCACCGCGCTGACCCCTAATGCCGCACAACCGCTGTAACTGCCCAGAAGCAGGTAATGGACCACATACAACACATCCCCCGCTGTTTTGCAGAGAATCAGACCCCTGCCGCTCTTTACCTGATAGCTTCCGATACAGAAGGCCATAGCGACAAATCCAATCGCCTGAATCAAAACCGCGTCCATTTCCTGCTCCTTTCCTTCCTGCTTCGTTTCCGAATCCAGGATAATGTTCCTGTCAGCCGCAGCCGGCCCAGCTGTCAATTTCTGTCCGGCCAATGATTTCGTCCTGGGTCTCCTTCCCCAGCTCCACAAAGAAGGCCGTATAGCCCGCAACGCGAATCAGCAAGTCACGATGGGACTCGGGGTGCGCCTGAGCGTCCAGAAGGGTCTGACGGTCCACACAGTTGATTTGAGCATGGTAAACATCCAGCATACACATGGTTTTCAGCATATTCATGCCGTGGGCAATGCCAATCTCGCCCTGGAGCATCTCCGGCTCAAACTTCATATTCAGCTGTGTGCCCTGGGTGAACCGCGCGTGGGGAATACGGCTGACGGACTTCAAAAGCGCCGTGGGTCCGTTCACGTCCGTGCCGCCGGTGGCTCCGATGCCGTCAGTGAGGGGCGTTCTGGCGTTCCGTCCGGAGGGCAGCGCGCCGACCCACTGACCAATGGGGGTATTTCCGGAAACCGGCAGCATTCCGCAGGTCATCTTCCCGAATTTGGTGTCGTACTTTTCGAACTGGTCCACTACATGGGTGAAAATCTCGCCTACACAGAAATCCGCCCGCTCGTCATCGTTGCCGTACTTGGGCGCGGTCAGACACATGGCCTGCACGTCCTCATAGCCCACGAAATCCGCGTCCAGGGCCTTTACAAGCTGGTCCATGGTCACCTTTTTCTCGTCGAAGACCAGATACTTTACCGCCGCCACGGAGTTCACAATGTCCGCCTGGCCCACGGTAATCACGCCGCCGCCTACGCTGTACTTGGCCGCGCCGGGCTGACTGTAATCCATGCCGGCTTCCATGCAGTGAGGGAAGCCCAGGGACAGCACGGGAACGGGACGGTAATTCATGCTCAGGTAGTCCAGGAGCTGGTTGCCGGAGGTGATGGCGTCCACGGCAAAGTCAATATGCTTCTTTACGGCGTTGAAGAAATCCTCGAAGGTCTTGAAGTTCCGGGGATCTCCGGTGTGGACGGAAACCTGTTCGCCAGTGATGCGGCTTTTCCCGTCGTTCAGGGCGAATTCCACCATCGCGCCCATGTTGATATCTGCAATGTCCGTATACTCTTTGAGTTTGCCGGAGAGGTTCGTTTCCACACAGCCGCAGGGGTTCCAGTCCCAGGCCTCGCTCAGGGGAACGCCTTTGTTCAGCATCATCCGCACGCCGACATCGTTGGAATACACGGCGGGCATGGTCAGACCCATACCGATGCACTCCACGGCCTTGTTCAGCAGGGAGTCCGGATTCTTGGAAATGCTGTAGGTCACGGACAGGTTCGGCTCCTTGAATTTCACGTCCTCCGTAGCCTGAATCATCATATAGGACAGCTCATTTGTTGCGTCGCTGCCGTACTCGTCGATGCCGCCGCAGCTGGTCTGGACCGTGATGCAGTAACCAGCGGCGTACTGGGCGGTGACCTCGTCCTGAAACAGGCTCATTTCCGCGATCTTGATCCACAGGCAGTCCAGAAGCTCCTGCGCGTCCTCATCTGTCAGAATCCCGGCTTCCTTGTCGGCCTTGTAGAAGGGATAAAGGTACTGGTCCAGACGGCCAAGGTTATAGCTGGAGGCGTTCTGTTCCATGTAGCAGGCGTATTCATAGGTCAGGATGGACTGGCAGGCTTCATAGAAATTCCGGGCGGGATGTTCCGGTACCCAGCGGCAGACTTCGGCGATTTTCAGCAGTTCCGCTTTCCGGGTCTCATCCGCGCATTCAGAAGCCATTTTTTCAGCCAGGTCCGCGTGACGGTGGGAGAGATGGATAATCGCGTCAGCTACCATAATCTCGGACTTGTAGAAGAAGGACTTTTCCAAATCGCCGGGAACCGCGTCGTCCAGCTTTGCCAGGGCTTCCTCGGCCTCCTTCTTCAAGGCCCCGATGCCCTTATTCACGATCATACGCCAGTCCACGGTGGTCTCGCCGTAGCCCCGGACGGCTTTCCGGTCAATAAAGATGGCTCCATTGGCCCGGAGGCGCTTCACATCGTCGGGGAGCATCAGGTTCCAGCGGTCCAGAACGCATTTGTTTTTCCAGTAGTCCTTCACGTCGTTGAGATAGACCTGTTTGCCCTCGTCGCTGAGATAGAAGGGGTCAAAGGGCCGGGTGGAAATGGTGTCTACCTCCCGCTCAATGACGCCGGACGCGCTGTCGGGGTTCAGGATGCCGCAGCGGGGCTTGAAGCCGACGCCGCCTACCAGCAGCTCGTGGTCCTGGATGTAAATCTGCTTCCGTTCGCATTCGTACTTGTAGCCCGTGGCCTTCTGGATCATCCAGGGCAGGCCCTCGGTGTCCCTGAAGCCCTCGGTGACATACTTGGCGTTGTATACGTCCATATCTACCCGGGTCGCCAGGTACTGCTGCCGGAGAGCCTCGATGCGCTCCATGTAATTCTCTGCCATAATCTGCCTCCTCATTAAAAACCTTGCTGTTTTGCGGTTTGCCTTTTTATGCAGCAAAAAATGTGCCAAAGCAGGCAGAAAGACTTTTTCAGTTTGTGAGTACAGACCGTTTTTTGTGCAGACTGCCAAGTCAATCACGATTTTGCAAGGGCTTTTTCTCTTTTGAGGCGGATTTTGGCCAGTGTGATTTTCCGTTTTGCACAAATCCATAAATCTCCTGCCGCTTCCGCCCTTCAGACGCCGCGGATGAGGTTTTGCGCAAAGAAATTTTGCGTTTTTTGCACCCCTGCAAAATTTTTTTGCGTCTTTTTTGCCAGTTTCGTGAAATTATACAAAAAACGACGCATGGAGGGAGAAGCTCCATACGCCGTTCGTTTGTGTGAGTGCAATATCCATTTATGCTCCGGGCCTTATGCGGAATGGCTGCATTCTTCGGATTGAAAACGCCCTCCGGAGGTACTTCTGGAGCTGTTTGCGCGTGATACAGAGGAACTCCGCGTCAAAGAAAACCGGCAGGAGCGCTATAGGAATCCAGCGAAATAACAAAAAAGCAGCTCGGCGGAAGGTTCTTCCATCTGCCGAGTTGTGTCATATCACATAGGTGAATCTGTCCTATGTTCTATTTCAGCTTTTCTCTCAGCAATGCGTTCACGTCGATCTGATAACGTTTGATACGGTATTGCAGATTCTGACGGCTCATATTCAAAGCGCGTGCCGCCTCAGAGATATTCCCTCCGCTCTCCCGCAGGGCCTGGCAGATTGTCTGATACGCTGCGTCCCGGATAGAGGTATGCAGAGATGTTCCCTTTGTTTTTGGTACGGGCTGCGGGGCAGGTCCTTCCATTCCGGACAGGATGTGTTCAGGAAGATAGGCCGGCGTAATGGTGGACAGCTCGTCCGGGAGGATGTTCATAGCGTGTTCGATGGCGTGCTGCAATTCCCGCACATTCCCCGGCCAGTAGTACGCCTGAAAACGATCCAATGTTGCTTTGCTGATATTCTTGACGTTCTTCTCTAGCTTTTGATTGCACCGGATGATAAAGCGTTTGGCCAGCAGTCCGATGTCCTCCCGCCGGGTCCGCAGGGGAGGGATTGTAATATTTACCACGCCCAGCCGGTAGAACAGGTCCTGCCGCAGATTCCCTTCCTGGATGGCCTGATAGGGCGGGACATTCGTGTTGGACAGCAGGCGGACGTTCACATGGATTTCGGCGGAGCCTCCCACCCGGCGGAAGGTCCCCTCCTGAAGCACCCGGAGGAGCTTGGACTGAAGGTTGATATTCATGGAGTTGATTTCATCCAGCAGCAGCGTTCCGCCGTCGGCCTGCTCGAAAAGCCCTGCACGCTGTTCCGCCCCCGTGTATGCGCCCCGCTCCGTACCAAAGAGCAGACCCTCCAGCAGATTTTCCGGAATGGCCGCGCAGTTGATTGCCAGGAAGGGCCGGTCTGCACGGCGGCTGGCGTTGTGGATGCTCTGTGCAAACATCTCCTTTCCGGTGCCGGTTTCTCCGTAGATCATCACGGAAGAATCGTTCCTCGCCACCTGCCCGCACTGCTCAATCACGTCCCGCATGGCAGAGCTGACATAGACAATATCAGAGAACTGATACTGGGCCGTCAGCGCGCTTTTCGTCTTTGGATGTTTGTTTGAAGCCTGGTTCAGCAGCTTGTCCTGCAAATCCATAATCTGTTTTTGCAGCGTCTCAATCTGTGACCAGTCCTGCATAACCGTAAACGCGCCGAGAACCTGTCCATTCTGGGTAATGGGGTAGGTGCTGGATACTACGTCGATGTTCTTCCCGAAGCAGGTCGCGTAATACAGCCGCCGGTTTTTTATGGCTCTTTTTTCCTGAAGCGCCTGGGGAACCGTCAGTTTTGAGCCGTCCAGCATCCTGTAGATATCCGAGACGTGTTCCCCCAGAACGTCCTGGGTGGTCAGGGATTCCATTTTCACAGCGGCGTCATTCACCAGATACATCCGGCCCTTCGCGTCAAACAAGGCCGCCGCCTCGCTGATCTGGTTCAGCATACTGATGAGCATATCATGGCAGGCGTCGTTGGCGGCATTCCGGAAGACGATCAGCCGTGTTCGGGGCGGCAGACCGTCCACCTCCGGCGCCGGGCAGCGGAGCAGGTACTCTCCAAAGGCAATGTTTGCATACAACGGTTCCTCCGACTCCTGGCAGAGCGGGGCGGCGATCTCCCACAGGGACTGGCCTTCCAGCGTTCCCTCTCCGTGGAGAAGATGGTCCCCGGTTTCATTGACAGACAGGATGATTTCATGCTCACCCAGCAGCGCCGCGCCCAACCCGCTCTGAGATAAGACCGTCATCACATCCCTGTAATCCATCGGCATACTGTCCTCCTTGCAGGCTATTCTGTCACATTACATGATACAACATATAATATTCCCCGCTGACAGGCAAAATAAATACAATTGCACTGCACATAGAAAACTATGCCTGATTTCCAATGCTGTAGCTTTGCCGGGCCTCGCCTGTTTTTTGCCGTGATTTTGGGAATCATCCGAAAGTCCTGACGGTTCCGCCGGGAGGTGTTTGGGAGAGGACATAATTCAGCCAGGGAAGGCGCTGAAGGACCTGTCTCCGGGCTTCTTTGACCGCTGAGTGAGGAACAGGACGTTTGAAAAATGGACAGCGAAAGTGCGTCCGGGGCGTGCAAAGGCGTTCCGGGCGCACCACTGAATGGATGTGGGAGAAAACATTTGTAGAAGTGCGATGCCCTCGCATACGAACACTATTTTCAGAAGAATTCCCGAACGGACTCTCCTTCGGTCAGAGTGACGGGGAGCAGGATGCGTTCTTTGCTGCTCCGGCCGCTGGTGATAAAGGAAATCAGCTTCTCCACGCAGGTTTCCGCCTGGGTTGCGCAGTGTACATCCACCGACGTGATGGATGGAATGGCCATTTTGCCCATCACGGTATTATCGAAACCGATCAGCGAGACATCCTGGGGCACATTCAAGCCCATAGCCAGGAGCGCCTTTGTGCCGATCAGCGCAATATTGTCATTGTCACAGAGAAAGGCTTCCGGCAGGGAACTCCGCCGCCGGAGGCTTTTCAGCATTTGTTCATAGTTATACACATCGGCGGGATCCAGATCCAACACCAGATGTTCCGGGTCGACCGGCATAGAAAAATGCGTCATTGCGCCCAAAAATCCCTGAAAGCGCTCCATAAACCCCGTGCTGTGCCGCGGCGAGCCCAAAAAGCCTATTTTAGACGCGCCCCGGTTCCGGAGGTACTTCACTGCCAGCAGTCCGCCCTGAAAATTATCCTCCGTCACCACGCAGACCGCAAGATTCTGATAGCGCGTACCGATGGCCACCACAGGGATGCCGCACTGGGCTACCTTTGACGCGATACGCTCGTCCATATCGCCCAGAATGATGATGCCCGCGATGGAATTGGCCTCAAAGATCCGCCGCAGTTCCTTGGGGTCCACATCGCAGGTAGAGCCTTTGAAGACCATCATATTATAATTATGGTCATAAGCGGTGCTGAGAATCCGCTGGTGAAAACTCATGTAAAAATAAGAATCCCGCAGTCTTGCCCCGGTGGACACAAGGCCGATATTGCGCATTTCCGACTTGCTTTTCTGCGGGGAGTAGCCCAGTTCTTCCGCAGCCCGGAGGATGTTCTCCCGGGTTTCCTGACGCACGCTGGGCATATTCCGAAGGGCGAGGGAAACCGTGTTGACAGAGACGCCGCAACGCTGAGCAATATCCTTCAGTGTGACTTTCAAAGGCGTGCCTCCTTTACATTTTGCTTCCTTCTTGATTGATTTTGTCTATCTTTTGGTCCGCTTCAATCAAAGTCACTCTTCATATTATGCCTTTTTCTGTATAAAAGCAACAGAAATCTCTTCATAATTTTGCACAATATTCCCTCGCATTTCCGTTTTTTTGACGAACAAGGCGCCGGCTCTGTTCACCGACGCCCTGCCCGTTTAAATGGATCAGCCCAGCTTCACACCGGATTCGGCGACCTTGGCCTCCACGCCGCTGCGGAATTCTGCAACGTTGTCCGCGCTCAGGACCACCACGTCCAGAGGCTGATTCTTCTCAACGGTCTCGCCATTGAGAATCTTCACCGCGTTCTCAACACCCTTGTACCCCTCTTCAATGGGCTGCTGAGCGACGGAGCCGGTCATTTCACCGTTGGCGATGGAGTCCATGGCGTTGAAGGTGCCGTCGAAGCCCACGGTCACAACGCCCTGGAGATTCGCGGCGGCAACAGCCTGGTATGCGCCAAGGGCCATATCGTCATTGGTGGCATAGAACGCCTTGATATCAGGATTCGCCTGGATGATGTTCTCGGCCACGTTGACCGCCTTGCCGCGATCGGAGTCAGCGGGCTGGATGGCGACCACCTCGAGTCCGGCGTCTTCCATGGCCTTCTGTGCGCCGTCGGCACGCTGGTCATGCACTGCCTGTCCAATCAGGCCGCGGATAATGGCTACCTTATCGCCGGACTGGAGCTTGGAAGCGATGAACTCGCCGCCCTGCCGTCCAGCGTCCACGTTGCCGGTGCCCACGAAGCAGGAATACAGGGAATCGTCGTCCGTGTTCAGCATGGCATCAATGAGCACCAGGGGCGTGCCGGCGTTCTTCACGGTCTGGGCCGCAGACACCAGGGAAGTAGGTTCGTTGGCTGCCAGGACGATGGCATCCACCTTGTTGTTGATGGCGTCTTCTACCATGTTAATCTGTGTTGCGGAGTCGGATTCTGCGTTGGGGCCGATGACGTTGACCTTCACGCCCAGATCCTTGCCCGCCAGCTTCGCTCCGGCTTCAACCATGTGCCAGTAGTCGCTGTTCAGGGCCATACAGATCACAGTAATCTCATAGTCGCCGTCACCGCCGCTGGTATCGCCTTCCGCGGGCGGAGTGGCGTCGCCGCTGCTCTCTGCCGGGGGAGCGCTGGTATCTCCGCTGCCGGAATCCTTGCCGCCGCAGGCTGTCAGCAGGCCAATCAGCATCATTGCGCACATCGCAAGGGCTAACATTCTTCTTTTCATCTTGAGTCCTCCTTAAAATTTTGTCTGTATTCAAACCCTGTTACAGGCGAACACCGATTGTGAATCAGGAATCAGGAGTTTTTCAGCGCTGCTTTCCAATCCCTGTAAGCATTTACGCCGTTTTCTCTTCTCTCTTCATACGCTTCACACGTTTGAAGCCGCCGCCGCGAACCACGTCGATGAACACTGCCACAATAATGATCGCGCCCAGGAAGATGGTCTGCATATCAGAGGAAACATTCAGCAGGTTCAGGCCGTTCCGGAGCACCGCAATCAGGAGCACGCCGGTAAAGGTACCCAGGACGTTGCCCTTGCCGCCAAAGAAGCTGGTGCCGCCGATAATCACCGCCGCGATTGCATCGTTTTCCAGAAGGTTGCCGGAAAGAGGATAGGCGGAATCCGTACGGCCTGTCAGCATGATACCGCCCAGAGCCGCCATCACGCCAGAAATCACGTAAACGCTGGTTCGGACAAAGTCCACGTTGATACCCGAAAGCCCTGCTGTGTTAATATTGCCGCCAACCGCGTAGATATGCCGTCCCAAAGTGGTGTAATTGAGAAAAATGCTGAACAGGATGTACACAATCAGCATCATCAAAAAGGACACAGGGATCTTGCTGAGAAAGGACTCCGGCTTGCTGCTCAGGAAGGAGGAACCTGCCCATTTAATAATGAAGGGCATTCCCGCAATGGGGGTAGCGCCGGTAATCACCAGACCGATGCCCTTATAGATGTTCTGGGTACCCAGGGTGGAGATGAACGGATGGGGCAGCTTGCACTTAGTCAGCAGCAGGCCGTTCACAAGACCCAGCAGCGCGCCGGAGACGATGCAGATCACCAGGCAGAGCACCGGATTCAGCTCCATCTGCACCGCGCACTTTGCCATAATCAGCGTGGAGAGGGTCATGGTGTAGCCGATGGACAGGTCAATGCCCGCCGTCAGGATACAGACCATCATGCCCAAAGAAAGGAAGCCGTTCAGAGCCGCCTGACGCGCCACGTTCAGAAGGTTTGTCGCGGTAAAGAAGTTCTTATTCTTGAACGCAAGGAAGATACACAGCAGAATCAGGGCAACCAGCGGTCCCGTCTTGTTGATAATCTCCTTGAATTTGGACGTTGCATTTTTACTCATGCCAGCTTTCCTCCCGTCGCCAGAGTCAAAATTTCCTCCTGCCCTGCTTTCCCGTCATTCTCTATAACGCCGGTTTCATGTCCCTCATACATCACCATGACCCGGTCGCTCATGCCCAGGATTTCCTCCATTTCCGAGGACACCATGATAATGGACGCGCCCTGGGCCAGCAGGTCATTCATAATATTGTAAATCTCGACCTTTGCGCCCACGTCCACGCCTTTGGTCGGCTCGTCGAAAATAAAGACCTTCGCGTTGGACATCAGCCATTTCATGATTACGATCTTTTGCTGATTGCCGCCGGAAAAGTTCATCGCCTCTTTTTCCGGCTGCATGGGCCGCAGGTTCAGCGACGCGCCGTAATCGCAGACCATTTTCCGCCGCTTCTTGTTGTCCACCAGGCCCACCGGGTTCCGGAACTTCTTCATGGTGACGATGGTGCCGTTTTCAATCACGTCGTGAATCAGGATCAGGCCCTCTTCCTTCCGGTTTTCGGTAATCAGGACCACGCCCTTTTTGATCGCGTCCCGGGGATTCTTGATGGAGATTTCCTGTCCCTCCAGGTACAAGCGCCCGTCAGCCAGTGGGTCCGCGCCGAAGATGGCCCGCATCGCCTCGGTACGTCCCGCGCCCACCAGACCGAACACGCCCAGAAGCTCGCCCTTACGCACACTGAAGCTGATGTTGTCGAACTTCTCCGCGCACAGGCCCTCGCAGCGGAACATCTCTTCGCCGATGGAAACCTTTCGCTTCGGGAATTTCTCGTCCAGGGACCGGCCCACCATCATCTTGATAATCTGGTCCTCGGTCACGCCGGCCACATCCAGTGTCTCGCCGGAATTCTGGCCGTTTTTCAGCACCGTCACCTTATGACCCACTTCCTTGGCCTCGTCCAGCTTATGGGTGATGAACAAAATGGACACGCCCTCCTGATTGAGTTCTTTCATGAGATTCAGCAGGAAGTCGATTTCCTTCCGGCTCAGGGAAGAGGTCGGTTCGTCCATAATCAGCAGCCTGGCGTTCCGGTCGATGGCCCGGGCGATTTCCACCAGCTGTCTTTGTCCCATGCCCAGGTTTTCCATCGGGGTATCCAGGTCCACGTCCGACAGGCCCACACGGTCCAGAGCCTTTCTTGCGCAGCGCTTCTGTTCCTTCCAGTCAATCAAGCCGATTTTCTTCTTCTCAAAGCCCAGATACATATTTTCCACCACGCTCAGGCAGGGGATGTTGCTCAGCTCCTGATAGATGACAGCGATCCCCAGGTCATAAGCGTCCTGAATGCTGTTGATCTTCACCGGTTCGCCCAGCCAGCGCATCTCGCCGCCTTCTGGTTTGTTGATGCCGATGATGGTCTTGATCATGGTGGACTTTCCCGCGCCGTTCTCTCCCAACAGCAAATGAATCTCTCCCTGATTAATTGTAAGATTCACATGACTCAGGGCAACGACGCCAGGGAACAGCTTTGTGATATCCCGCATCTCCAGCAGCGGCGGCCGGCCACCGACTGGCTGCGTACGCTCTGACATCTTTACGCCTCCTTCTCCGCATTATCCATTTCCCAAATCCTTCTATGTTGTTGACTTCTTTAGTATATTTCACATTTTATAATATGTCAATCATATTATAGACAGGAATTTCCACAATAATTTTTTAGTTTCGATATGCAAATTAACCAGATATATAATTGGTACGACCATTATTTTTTGTATAGTACAGAGAAGGCGTTTTGATGGATTTTTATATAAAATATGCAAAAAAGTATGATAAATTGTCGTTTTGCCACATAAAATGCAATTATCAATTTGATATCCGAATTTTCCTGCCCTAAATATTCTCTCTGTTTTTCACAGTCCGATGCCGTCATATTTGTAATATTATATATCTTGACTTTTTCATATGATGTGGTAACATATTCACATACGGAATACCGAAACCTGACGAAAAGACCGCAGGAGAAGATTCGGATCAAAATTCAACTGGGAGGCTGAATACTATGAAAAAGACCTTGCGCATTGGCGTTATCGGCTTGGGGCGGCTGGGCTATCAGCATACGATGAACGTGACTCGGACCATGGGCGCGCGTCTTGCGGCTGTCTCCGACCCGTTCCCCGCCGCGCTGGAGAGGGCTGTGGAGGATTTCGGCGTCACCGGGTATGCCGATTATAAGGAAATGCTGAAGGACCCCGCTGTGGACGCCGTGGTGATTGCTACCCCCACCCAGACCCATTATGATGTGCTGATGGACGTGATTGCCGCCCGGAAGCCCATTTTTGTGGAAAAGCCCATTACCTTCACCGTGGAAGAGGCCGAAAAAATTCAGAAGGCCGTGGAAGAAGCCGGTCTGTATCTCCAGGTTGGCTTTATGCGCCGTTTTGACCCCGGTCATGTGGCCGCAAAGAAGATGATTGAGTCCGGCGCCTGCGGAAAACCCATTTACATCCACGACTGCCAGCGTGATCCCAACGGCCCGCCTCCGGCTTACGTGCCCCAGTCCGGCGGTCTGTTTGTCGACATGGGCATTCACGATCTGGACGTAGCCCGCTGGCTGATGGGCTGTGAAATCACCGAAATCTATGCCCAGGGCGCTGTCCTGAAGCACGAGTTCCTGAAGGAGCTGAACGACGTGGACGACGGCCAGATGCTGCTGAAATTCCAGAACGGCGGTCTTGGCATGATCGAAATCAGCCGGAATGCCAACGACGTCTACGATACCCGCACCGAGGTCATCGGCCTGGAGAAGAGCGTCTTTGTGGGGCAGGAGCAGCTGACGCCCTTCAAGACCGTAGGCGGGCAGGAAATTGTCTTCGATATGGCCAACTGGTGCCTGGGCCGCTTCAAGGACGCCTACGAGCTGGAAATGGCCGCTTTCGTCGAGAATGTCCTGGCCGGCAAGCCCTCCCCCGTGACCGCCTATGACGGCATGATGGGCATTAAGCTGGCCCTTACCGCTACCGCGTCTTTCCGGGAGAACAAGCCCATTCATCTTACTTACTGATCACACACTCTCTCTTTCTTTTTCATTCTTCTTCACTCCAGCGCAGCGTCAGGATGCCGAAAGGTGTCCTGATGCCGCTTTCAGGGGTGTTTCCAGCTTCATTCATGGCGGCCTGACGGTTTCATCACAAGAGATTATGACAGGGACTTCATGAAATTTATGGCGAAAACGCTGGATTTTTCAGGCGGAGGCCGGATATTTTTTGAATCCGCACAATTTCTCCTGTAATCATAACAGCGCCCCACTTGCCGGACGGTAAACCATCGTCTGACAAATGGAGCGCTGTTTATTTTCAGGACCAAGGCGCGTTATGACACGTTCTTCTCTATAGCGGCATTCTCTCTATAATGAAAACACCTGCCCGCCAAATGAAACGGGGCAGAAAACGGAAAATTATGGAGGATATTCCGGTACAAAAGGCCATCGTCAGGACGTCCATCGTATGGAATCCGTTTTTATATGCAAGCCTGCGGGAAAAATCGAAATTTGGAATTATTTAAGACTTTTGTAACATCTGATGCTGGTTTCTTTAACAAATAAAGCGTATCTTTAATCTTGCAAGAGACAAAAACTTCTTTTCATCCAATCTTCCAAACAAGAAGAAGGACCGGTCGAGAGACTGGCCCTTTTTCTTTGTATTCAGCCGCTGTAAGGGATCAGCTTTTCCGGTGGGCGGCGATCATTGCGGAGGCGTGCTGGATACCGCGGTGAAGGACCTCCGCCAGCAGGAGATTCAGGGCATAAACGGTCAGGTAATAGAGGATATGACGGCTGTCTCGGTCAAACAAAGGGGCAAGGATCTGGAATTCCCGTGTAATGATGACGTTGAGCAGGTAGATTTCCAGACTGCGGCTCCCCAGAAACCGGAGGAATTTCCACGGGCCACGCCGCAGATGCAGACCGTAAGCCAGCGCAAGGCAGAGAGGCATGACGCAGGCGGCGAGCATATAGCAGGTAGAGATATACAGCCTGCCGTGAATCCGAAGCCACGCCACGGCAATGCCCAGCAGCGCGCCCCCGGTCCAGGCAGCGGTATGCTGACGGTTCAGGGGCTGGTTCTCCAGAAGGCACGCCCCCGCCAACAGTCCCAGGGCAAAGGCGGGCATCCGGTCCAGGAAATCAGAAGTATAATTGAGCCCCAAAGGGATGGACAGGCGGTAGATTCCGTAGGCAAGGGGGAACACCAGCAGCGTCAGCAAACCCTTGTGCCGGGATCGTTCCAGGAGGCGTACCCAAGCGGGCGCAAGGGCGTAGAGCATCAGCAGCGCCGGGACGTACCAGTTGAAGCTGCCGGGAATCTGAAACCAATAGTGGAGGGTCGACAGGCTCCACAAACCCGTGGTAAGGGAAATCCGGCTCTGCATCCGAAGCCAGAGACTGTAGCCCCCCACTACCAGCCAGTAAGCCGGAAGGACCCTTTGACAGCGGCGCAGGAAATACTGCGGAAAGGCTTCTCTCCGGCGCACAATGGAGCCGTACAGACCCAGCCCTGACAGCAGAATAAACATATCTACCCCGCCGAATCCCAGTTGCTTCACCGCGTCCAGTGCCGGGACCCCAAAATGGAATTCGTAGGCATGGAACAGCATCACCCAAAGCATCGCGATGCCCATCAGCTCCGACCGGTACTGGCTCAGAAGCTGATAGCCGTCCGCGCGTTTTCTCTCCATCGTCTCACCCCGCAGGCCGTTTTTTGCGTGTTCCAACAAGTATATCATGACCAGGCTGTTTTTTCAATTGCCGCCCGCCAAAATTTACGCCAGGGGCTGCTAGTCATTCCGGAGGTCCCGAACAGACTGACGCTCAACCAATTGCGGCGGAAAGACAAAGGACGCGTTGGCAGAAGGATTATCAATCAGCTGCAACAGATTTTGCGCCGCCACGCGTCCTGCCATCTCCTTAGGGTGCGCCATTGTGGTAAGGGGCACCTCGATCAGGGACAGCAGGGCGTCATCAAAACCGACAACGGAAATATCTCGGGGAACATCAATCCCATATCCGCGCAAAAACGAGATCAGCTTCACAGCAATCTGATCGTTATAGCAAACGACAGCCGTACACTTTTTGAGCTGTGTCAGAATATTTTCACCCCATCTTCCATCAAAAATATAGTCAAAAAACTCTGTCTGATACCAGATAAGCAGTTCGTCGTCCACAGTCAGCTCGTTTTCCCGGAGGGCTTGGGCGTATCCAGCAAACCGCAGATTTCCCTGTTCATCGTCAATTTTAAAAATACCAGCAATCCGGCGATGTCCGCGCTCAATCAGATAATTCGTAATCAGCCGCACAGATTCTACATTGTCAGGCATCACATAGGGGAGCTTCAGGGAGGGGTAGTAGCAATTTACCAGGATACAGGGCAATTTGCAGGAAAGCTGTTCGTACAATTCTTTGTTTGTGTTTATCAGATTGCTCTTTGTCGGTTCGATAATCAACCCATCCACCTGGCTTTCCATAATGGCCCGGAGTATTTTCTCCTCGTTGCACCGCCGGTTATAGGTGATATATAAGTTGATTGTATAGCCGGCTTCGGCAAGATAGGCGTTGATTCCACTGATGATCGAAGGAAAAATATAATCGTCCACATAGGTCATGATGACGCCGATCACATTTGTATTACGGCGGATATACTTTCCTGACTGCTCCGTTACATAGGTTCCGCTGCCCTGTACGCGCGTTACCAAGCCTTCGTTTTCAAGGAGGGAAATCCCCTGTCGTACTGTCTGGCGGCTGATCTGAAACATATCTGCCAGCTTTAGCTCTGAATGCACTTTGCTGCCTGGACCCATTTCACCGTCAACAATCTGTTTTTTCAGCCATTGATATAACTTGATGTATTTTGCACTTTTCATATGATACCCTCCGTTCCTCTGGTTATATTATATATCTTTTCCCGGTATTGTACAGTACAACATTCACAAAAGTTTTTCCGTCAAGCGCAAAACAAGCCCAAAATCGAGCGTTTTTCCGCCTGCATCATGAAATTGTACGTAATTTTTAAAGACAAATTTCTGCTTTATTTCGACGATTCAGTGCAGTTATAAAATTATTTCGGTGTTTTTTGTAAAATTCTTACATTGACACGCCAATGCTTTTCATGTATTGTATATACAACTTGGTGGGAGAGAACGGAGCCGGTAAGTCTACATTGATGAAGATTACTCGGGAATATACCAATGGTTGGGCGGGAAATCAAGGATATTTTTTCGAAAGGGTGTCAAAAATGAAACTGAAATTCGGCATAGTTGGAGGCGGCGGAGGCTTTATCGGAAATGTGCACCGTCATGGAGCCTTGATGGATGATTTAGCGGTTTTGACGGCGGGCTGTTTTTCACGGAACGCGGACACAAACCACAAATATGCCAAGCGTTGGGGCGTTGCGGATTCAAATCGGATTTATGCTGACTATGAGGAAATGGCGGCAGTAGAGTCGGCTCGTGAGGACGGGATCGATTTTGTCTCCATTACCACGCCAAATGACACGCACTATCCCATTGTGAAGAGCTTTCTCCAGCACGGCATCCACGTGATGTGTGACAAACCCCTGGCGCTGACCGCAGAGCAGGGGCGTGAACTGGCTGCGCTTGCAAAGGAAAAGGATCTTCTGTGCGGCGTGTCCTATACATACACAGGCTATGCCATGGTCCGGCAGGCGCGTGAGATGATTGACGCCGGCGAGATTGGGAAGATCACCTGCATCCAGGGCGAGTATCCGCAGGAGTGGCTGGCGGTTTCTCTGGTTTCTGAAAGGTCCGAGCAAGCGGTTTGGCGTCAGGACCCCAAGCGATCTGGCGCCTCCGGGTGTTGTGCCGACATTGGCACGCATATAGAATGTCTGATTGCAAAGATGACCGGTTTGCATCCCAGAAGGGTCATTGCCCGATTTGACAGAATTCCAGAGAATATCCCGCTGGAAACAAACGCTCAGATGCTTGTAGAATTTGAAGGAAACATACCGGGTATGATCTGGGCCTCACAGATTGCTATTGGACATGAGACAGAATTAAATATCCGCATATTCGGCGAAAAGGGTTCGGTTGAGTGGAGCCATTTGAGACCCTGGGAACTGCGTGTGACACGGATTAACCAGCCGCCGCAGATTTACACAACCAACCGGGATTATCTTGCCCCGTCAGCAAGGGAGTTGTGCCGCCTGCCTTCTGGTCATATTGAGGGCTTTTATGAGGCTTTTGGAAACCTGTATCATAGCTTCTGCATGAATTTGATTGCCAAGAAAACCGGCGCTGATCCGGGGACTTTCCAGTATCCCACAGTAGAGGACGGCGTGCGGGGAATTGAATTTGTAGACGCCTGCTTAGCTTCCAACGCCCAGAACAACATCTGGATTAAGGTCGGCCAATAAAAAAGAGGAACCCGCCAAAGAATACAGAGTTTGGCATGGTTCCCCGTTCCTTTCGGTATCTGGACATAAAAAAACGCCGCGGACTTTTCACGATCTGCGGCGTTGGTCAGGACACAAAAACAGGCGGTGCCTTGCTGACATCGCCTGTTCTCTATGCTGTTCGCTTTTTGCGCCGATCCGTTTCCCACTGTCGTTAAAAACATTGATTTTACTGAGGTTTTCATGTTTTCTTATAACAGCGTCTTTGAAAGCAGGCGCATTATCGCAGGACTCAATAGTAACGCTTCTTGTTTTTGCGGGCGGCTTCGGACTTCTTGCGCCGCTTCACACTGGGACTTTCATAATGCTCTCTCTTCCGAACCTCAGCCAGAACGCCGGCCTTCGCACAGCTGCGCTTAAAACGCTTCAGCGCACTGTCGATGGATTCGTTTTCCTTCACATGAATCTCAGACATCTATATTTCCCTCCCTCCGAGGCATCCGGCTCAATCCAGGATGCTTTAAGGGCCATACTCTATGGCTTTAACAAACTCATTATACAGATTCCGCCCAAACTTGTCAAGAGAATTTCATAAATCCACGTCAAATTTCTGAAAAAGCCCTGGCGCGAAGGACCTCCTCCAGGACGAAGTCAGAGAAACGGCGGGATTCAGGGCAAACGCGGGCATTTTCACCGCATTGCCGTGCAAGTTCGAGGGAAGGCGTCAGGGCAATGTCGGCCAGAGCAAGCATAGGCAGATCCAGGGAGCTGTCCCCGGCGCAGACCATCCGGCAGGGCCCGAAGCGTTCCCGAAGCACCGCCGCGGCCGCGCCCTTATGAAGCCCCGGCGGGAAGAAATAGACCTTCCTTCCGGAGACGCTGACGGTCAGGGGACCCGCCTGGAAATTGTTCGCGCCAGTCTCCGCCGTCTCCTGATTCTCACTGACGGCAAAGAGATAAAGACCGTCCACCATTTTCCGCCGCAGGCACCAGGCTTCACTGGACAGGGCGGCTTCCGTACGGGCCAGGTCGTCCTGATACGGTTCCGCCAGTTTCTGGGAAGCCTCCAGCCACGCCGGGTCCATGCCGCACGGCCCCAGAAGAATCCCGCCGTTGGCAGCTGCCGCCCATTCAGGAGCCTTCGGCCATTGAATCCGCCGGTACTGCTCAACGGACCGGGTTGTGACGGGAATCAGCCGTACGTTCTCCAGCCGTCCCAGGTTCTCCCAGACATTGGCGGTCATGAAGCTCTGCTCCCGGCCGTCAAGCCATTCTACGCAGACATCCCCCGGCTTTCGGTGGCGGTGGGAGAAAATCAGCGTATTGTCCAGATCACACAGAAACAGAAGCATCAGACGCCCATTTCCGCGCTGACGCTTTCCTCACAGGACCGCATCGCCAGAATGGTCTTTTCCATCAGATCCTCCAAAGACCAGCCCAGACGTTCCGCCCCCTCTTTGATAACGTCTCTGGAGCATCCGGCGGCGAATTTCTTGTCCTTGAACTTCTTTTTCAGGGACGAAACTTCCATATCGGACACAGACTTGCTGGGACGCATCCGGGCGGCGGCGCCGATCAGGCCGGTAAGCTCGTCGGCGGCAAAGAGGACCTTTTCCATCTGGTGAACGGGTTCCACATCGCAGCAAAGGCCGAAGCCATGACTGCAAACGGCGTGAATCAGTTCATCGGAGCAATGGATTTCGGCCAGAAGCTCCGGCGCTTTTTTGCAGTGCTCATCCGGCCATTTTTCGAAATCCACATCGTGCAGAAGACCGGCCATCGCCCAGAATTCCGCGTCCTCGCCAAAGCCCAGCTCATTGGCGTACCACCGCATAACGCCCTCCACGGTCAAGGCGTGCTGGATATGGAACGGCTCGGCATTGTATTTCTTCAGCAGGCCCAGGGCGATTTCACGGTCAGGATATGTCAGCATAAAAATTTTCTCCTTTGTACAAAAATAACGTCAGTCTTTATAAAAACTCCACAACTGTGATCTCATGTCCAGTATGGGGCAGCAGCTTTTCCAGCACGTCAGCGGTCCGCAGTTTCAGGCTGCTGGTACAGTGGCAGGGATGACAGCTTATAAATTCAGCTTCATAAATCTCCCTTTCCATCAGAAGCCGCACCCGATGCTCCGTATCGTTCATAAGGCCCAGGATGGTTGCGGAACCGGGCGTGCAGTGCAGAAGCTCCCACAGGGCGTCCTCCGGGGCGAAGGAGAGGCGGGCGGAACCAATCTGATGGGAGAGGTCCTTGGTGTGAAAGGGCTTGTCAGGACCCATGGCCAGGAGGTAGAACTGCGTTTTCTGACGGTTGCAGAGAAAGAGATTCTTGCAGATCGGCACGCCCAGAACCTCGCTGACTGCGGCGCACTTTTCCATATTGTCGGCAGGTTCACTGGTCACCCGGTAATAGTCAATCCCCAGTTCCTCCAGCAAATCAAAGGCGGCGGTTTCCTGTACCGGCAGTTCCCCTTCCGGACGGGTATTGTGGTATAACGCGGAAATTTCCATACTTTATCTGCTCCTTTGTCTACGCTTCCTGATGTTCCAGCAGCTTTTCCCCCGCCCGGTAGATATCCCCCGCGCCCACGGTAAGAATCAGGTCCCCGGGCTGAGCCAGTCTCCGGAGGGCGTCGGCGGTTTTGTCGAGGGTAGAACAGTAGACAGAGCCGGGGACTTCCCTGCTGAGGTCAGCGGAGGAGATGCCCAAGGTATTCTGCTCCCGGGCGGCGTAGATTTCGGCAAGGACCACGACTTCGGGGATTTTCAGCTCTTCCACAAAGCGGTCAAAGAGCTTGGCGGTCCGGGAATAGGTATGGGGCTGGAAAGCGACCACAAGCCTTTTGTAGCCCATGCCCATGGCGGTGGTCAGGAGGGCGTGGAGCTCGTCGGGATGGTGGGCGTAATCGTCATAGATTTCCGCGCCGTTGTAGGTCCCCTTATGCTCGAACCGCCGCCCGGCACCCGTAAAGGCGGAGAGTCCCTCCTCCACGGCTTTTCCCGGCAAGCCCAGCACGTAAGCCGCCGACGCAGCCGCCAGTGCGTTCAGGACGTTATGCTCGCCCCAGACATGAAGCTGCACGTGGGCGTAAAACTCCCCATGGACTGTCACGTCGAACACCGGACGCCCTGCCTCATCCTGATTAAGGTGAACGGCGGTGCATTCGGCCCCCGGTTTCAGTCCAAAGGTAAAAGCGTCCAGGCCATAGGCAACGCTTCTGGCCCCCTCGTTGTCGTTGTTGACCACCACGCAGCCATTAGAGGGGACGAGTTCAGCAAACTGCCGGAAAGAATGCTTGATATCGTCCAGGTCCTTGAAGAAATCCAGATGATCGGCCTCCACGTTCAGAATCACGGCCACGGTGGGGAAGAAGCTCAGGAAGCTGTTGCAGTATTCGCAGGATTCCAGGATAATGGTGTCCCCCTCTCCCACCCGGTAGCCGGAATGGAGCATGGGCAGGGTCCCGCCGATCATCACGGTAGGGTCTTTTTCCGCGGCCATAAAGATATGCGTACACATGGAGGTGGTAGTGGTTTTGCCATGGGTGCCCGCGACACAAAGGGCGTTGGGGTAATGCCGCATCAAAGCCCCCCAAGCCTGAGCGCGTTCATAGACAGGGATTCCTCTTGCGATGGCCCCGGCAATTTCAGGATTGCTGTCGCGGGCGGCGGCGGTACGGATCACCAGGTCGCAGTCCCCGAGATTTTCGGCGCTGTGGCCTGTGGCAACGGAAATTCCCAGATCCCGCAGGCGCTTCACGGTAACGCTCTCGCTCATGTCGGACCCCTGTACCGTCAGGCCCTTGGAGCGCAGGACTTCCGCCAGAGGGCACATGGAGACGCCGCCGATTCCCACCAGATGGGCGCGGACACCGGGGACAAGATAGCTGTCGATGGGCTTTGTATTGTGCAGCATAAAGGCTCAGCATCCTTTCCAAAAACGGTTATAAAAAACCATTGTAACATCACGGAGATTCTATTATAATACAAGGAAAGAAGAAATGCAACGGAAGAAGGAGGCAAAATCAGGATGGAACTGCCGAAATTTGTCGCCAATGTGCTGAAGCATCTGGAAGAGGCGGGGCATGAAGCCTGGTGTGTAGGCGGCTGCGTGCGGGACAGTCTTATGGGGCGGGAGCCGGGGGACTGGGACGTGACCACCAGCGCCCTGCCGGAGGAGACCATGGCTATATTCAAGGGCCGGGCCTTTCCCACGGGACTGCGGCACGGGACCGTTACCGTCCGGAGCGGGGCGGATACTTCAGTGGAGGTCACGACCTACCGGGTGGACGGCGTTTACCGGGACCACAGGCGGCCGGAATCGGTGTCCTTCACCCGTTCTCTGGAGGAGGACCTGGCCCGGAGAGACTTTACAGTAAACGCCATGGCCTTCAATATACAGGGGGAGCTCCGGGACCCCTTCGGCGGGCGGCAGGATCTGACGGACGGGGTTCTGCGGTGCGTGGGGGACCCGGACCGGCGTTTTCAGGAGGACGCTCTGCGGATTCTCCGGGGAATGCGTTTTGCGGCCGTCCTGGGGCTGGATGAGGAATACGAGACAGACTGCGCCATGGACCGGAACGCGGGGCTTTTGCGGGACATTGCGCCGGAACGGATACAAATTGAACTGACAAAGCTGCTCTGCGGCAAAAACGCGGGCTGGGTTCTGGAAAACCATCCGCAGATTGTCGGGGTCTTCTGGCCTGAGATTCTGCCTATGATCGACTTTGACCAGCGGAACGTCCACCACTGCCACGACGTTTGGCGGCACAGTCTTGCGGCCTTGATGAACACGCCGCCCTTCCCGGAACTGCGGACCGCCGCCCTTCTGCACGACATCGGCAAACCCGCCAGCTTCACCCTGGACGAAAACGGCGTGGGGCATTTCTACGGCCATGGGAAAGTCAGCACAGCCCTTGCGGACGATATGCTGCGGCGGCTGAAATTCTCCAATGCTTTCCGGGAACGGACCGTGCGGCTGATCGAGTGGCACGACCGGGAAATTCCAAGAACAGACAAGGGCGTCCGGCGTGCGCTGCGGGCGTTGGGGGAGGAAGAACTGCGCCTGCTGCTGGATCTGAAACGGGCGGATAATCTGGCGCAGGCGTCGGCGTACCATGGGCGTCAGGCGGAGATTCAGCTTGCGGAGGAAATCCTGGACCGCCTGATAGAGGAAGACGCCTGTTTTTCCCTGAAGCAATTGGCGGTGAATGGGGAGGACCTGAAAGCGCTGGGATTGAAGGGTCCCGCTATAGGACGGGCGTTAGAGCGTCTGCTGAACCTGGTGGTCGACGGCGGTCTGCTCAATGAACGGGATGTTCTCTTGGAGGCTTTACAGAAAAAAGAATCGGGCTGACGGGGATTCAAAACGCTATCCGGCAGTTCCCAAACTTCCTGATTTGCGCGCAAAATAAAGGACCGTCTGCCAGTTTTATCCGGTAGACGGTCCTTTTTTATTCAAATGGCGCGATCTTCCCAAAAACGGTTTCTCTCAGTCAAACAGAGCGCGATAGATGCTTTTTTAACTTGCTGGCAACCACATGAATATCAATCGGTTTTGCCAGATGGTCATTCATGCCGCAGGCCAGGCACCTTTGGATATCCTCCGAAAACGCGTCGGCAGTCATGGCGATGATTGGAAGATCCGCGTCCGCCCGCTCCAGACCCCGGATGGCCGCGGTCGCCTCATACCCGTCCATAACCGGCATCCGCACATCCATAATAATCGCGTCATAGTACCCCACCGGAGATTTCCTGAATTTCCCCAAACAGATCTCCCCGTTTTCAGCCCAGTCCAATTCCAGTTCAAGGGCGGAGAGCAGTTCTCTTGCTACTTCCCAGTTAAGCTCGTTGTCCTCCGCCAATAGAATGTGCTTTCCTTTCAGCGACATATCGCCCGTTCTTTCAGTGTCTTCTGCCTGCGATTTGGCGCCATCGCTTACAGCCGCCCTTTCCAGATCAAGCACGACATGGAACTCGCTGCCCTGGCCCTGTTCGCTGCGGACGGAAATCGTTCCATCCATGGCGTCCACAATACACTTGGTGATTGTCATGCCCAGCCCGGAGCCTTCGGTCTTCCGGACCCGGGTGTTATCCTCCCGGCTGAAGGACTCAAATATGACCTTCTGATACTCCTTCGACATACCAATGCCCGTATCGCTCACCAGAAAATGGGTGCGGACCCGGGAGGTGTTCTCCGGCAGCGCTTCCTGATACACGATCATCTGAACGGCGCCCTTCTCCGGGGTGAATTTGACGGCGTTCCCCAGCAGATTGATCAGCACCTGATTCAGCCGCACGCCGTCGCAATACACATTGTCCGAAAGAATCTCCCGGGCGGACACAATGAACTGCTGATTTTTCGCCGCAACCTGGGGCTGCATGATATTAACAATATTTTCCATCGCCTCTTTCAGCGATATCGGTTCTACATTCAGGGTCATTTTGCCGCTTTCTATCTTGGAGATATCCAGCACGTCGTTAATCAGCCCCAGCAAATGCCTGCTGGACAGCGCAATCTTACTCAAGTAATCCTGCACCTGCTCCGGGTTGCCAATATTATCCAGGGCCAAGGAGGTCATACCAATAATAGCATTCATGGGTGTGCGGATATCATGGCTCATGCTGGACAGAAAATCCTGTTTTGCCATGTTCGCCTGTTCCGCCTCTTTCTGCGCCTGTTCTGCCTCTTTCTGCGCCTGTTCTGCGGTTTTCCGTGCCGCGTCCATCTCTGCGTTCATACATTTCAATTCAGATACCTGGCCCCTGAACAGTTTTAGGTACTGGAAGAAAATATAGAGGAGCATAGCGATCACTGCAAAGGAGGCGGCGTAGACAATAGCAAGCCACTGGCTCCCCATGCCTGAAATTGCCTCATCCAGGCCCTCGAAGGGGAGGACCGTTACCAGATACCACTCGCAGTAAGGGAGGCAGGTGCAGTATATATGACGGCGCGAGTCACCGATTTTCAGAATGACCGAGTAATCTTCCCCGGCGTTCATGGCGGTTTTCAGCTGTTCGATGCAGGCGGCCGCATCCATATCCTGCCCATCAATGATGCTGGCAAGCCGGTCAAAATAATTTTCGTAGGCATCCCCCTCGCTTCCGACGACATAGCTGCCATCCTTCCGGATCACAAAGGAATAGCTCAGCGACTCGTCCGAATCCAGGAACAAGACCTCGTTCATATATTTAGTGGAGAGTCCCACCACCAGCGCAAGGCTTCCGCTGCCGTCAGACATAGGGTATTCGCAGGGGACGCCGAAGAGAATCACGCCATCGCCGCTGCTTCCGACTGCGGAGGCTGCTTTGCGCTCCCCGTTCCGAAGGCTCTCCAAAAAAGGCCCCGGGTGGTTGAGTTCCACAGGATCGCCGAAAATCATCTCAATTTCACCATCGGGCGAATACAGGGCGGCGCACAAAAAATGCCTTGCTCTCGCGCCGTATTCGATCTCCTCTTTTGTGCCATAACCGGAATCCCCTGCCGCAATGTGCGCGATGGACTCCGCCATGGTCAGACGGAGCTCAATAATCGTCTCAAAATGCAGCGATACCTGCTCGTTCATTCCGGACATATACTCGGTGCCGATTCCTTCGATTGTTTTTTCGCTCATTTTATGAATGGAGCGTCCAAGAAGGGAAAACACGGAAATCGTGAGACAAATAATCACCGCGATGCTGATTTTCAAAGAACGCGGCAAAGTCTTGTTTTTCATACTTTTTTATCTCCACAGTTTTTCAGTATTAAAAATTGTCTGGTTCTCATACGTCTGCGGCTCCGTCACCGTTTCAGCCGGCACATAACCTGAAACATTCTGCGGATATCCACCGGCTTTGCCAAATGGGAATTCATCCCGGCGTCCCTTGACAGCGCGACGTCCTCTTCAAACGCGTTTGCCGACAGCGCGATGATGGGAACAGATTTCGCGTCCGCCCGGTCCAGGCTGCGAATCACCCGGGCCGCCTCATACCCGCTCATAACCGGCATCATCAAATCCATCAAAATGCAGTCAAACGAACCCAGGGCGGATACTTCAAACGCGTCTACGGCGGCTTTCCCGTTATTTGCAGTTGTGACCTCCGCGCCCGCTTCCCTGAGAATGTATTCTACGATCTCACAGTTGATCTGGTTGTCCTCCGCCAGAAGAACATTCATCCCGGCAACGCTGTTCTGTACATCCAGCTCCTCATCCTCAGACTGGCCGCTTTGTGTTTCGTCCACCCGGATGGGCAGGATAATCTGAACCACGCTCCCCATGCCCAGCCGGCTGTTGATCGTGACTGTTCCCCGCATCTGGTCCACCAATTTTTTTACGATGGACATACCAAGTCCGGCGCCGTTGTAATTGGTCCTCGCGTCCGGATGCTCCTGGGTAAACGGCTCGAAAATATGTGATTTGAAGTCTTCCCCGATGCCGATTCCGGTGTCTTCGATCAAAAAACGACAGCTTGCGGTCCCATTGCGGAAAGCGGTTTCCTCTGCCCGGACGAATACAGAGCCATGAGGCCGGTTATATTTGAGCGCGTTGTCAATGACACTCATCAGAATCTTCCTTAAGTAAAGCGGGTTTCCGATCACCCTTCTGTGCCGCAGGCCGGACATCTCCAGCTCCAGCAGAACGGACTGATCCTCCGCCTGGGGGGACAAAACCGTAATGCAGTCTTCCAGCACGGCGCAGAGGTCATAGGGCTCCTCCACCGACGCTGGCCGCCCGCTCTCCAGCCTGCTCACCTGAAGGACGTCGTTCACCAGAGACAGCAGATGCTCCGCCGATACACGGATTTTCTTCCAGCAGTCCCTCTGCCGTTCTGGATCGTCCTGACTTTTTTCCAGGATGGTCAGCATTCCGAGAATCCCGTTGATGGGCGTGCGGAGATCATGGGACATATGGGAGAGAAACTCGCTTTTTGCCGAATTCGCCTGTCTCACCCGCTCCAGAAGATCCATGATGGACTGTTCCTGTTTTTTCCTTGTCACCATGGTTTCTGTGATGTCCTGATGGTATCCGTTCAGGCACTCGCCCGGCTTTTGAAAGGTCTTGTCCGGCACGCCGCCGCAGCGAACATAGATTTTCCCCAGCTTTGGATGACTCCATGGGTAGATCACCTCGGACCGTCCGGTTTTCAGAATTTCCTGTACAGATTCCTGAACCATTGCCACATAGTCCGGCTCGATGCGCTCAAACCAATGCTGGTAGCACGCCTCCGGCCCGATATCATCCGACACGCCCAGAAGAATCCGCATAGTCCGGTCCGCGTACATCCTTGGCGGGCAGTTCTCCTCCAGCTCAATGGTCCAGATGCCGGTCCTGGCGCCCTCCAGAATGCCCTCCAGACTCTGTCTCCCCTCCAGATAGCTCCGCTTTTGCAGCTCCCGGAACAGATTGCGCCGCTTCAGGGAAGACACGATAAAATACGCCGCTGTCTGGAGCATATTCGACGCGTATGCCAGCGATTTCACAGGAGGATTGTCCACGCCATAAAAGCCGATGATCTTTTTCCCGTCATACAGAGGGACCACCACAAGAGAATGAATGCCCTGACGCTTCAGATTCTCGTACTGAAGCGGCTCTGACTCCCGGATGCTCTCTATATCCTCAATGACGATATGCCCGCCGACGCTGAAATTCCGATACCAGCCGGCGCACACCTCCGGAGGAACGTTTTGAAGATTTTCCTGTTCCGGCTCTACCCCGTCCGCCACCCACTCATAGGTATTATCATCGCCGCCGGACTTGTTCTGCTCAAAAATATAGGTCCGCTCTCCGTTCAGCGCCTTTCCCAGATGCTCCAGCAGCACCCCAAGGGATTGATCCGGCGTCTCCTCCAGCAAAGCCACGCGAAGGCCCTCGTTAATGATTGCCTCCAGGTTTTGCACGCTCCGCATACCGCTGTGCTGCTCGTGGGTCTCCGTGAGCGGAATATCTTCTCCGTCCAGTAAAAGATCCCCTGTGTAATCCATATGCCTGCCCTCCGCTGCAAAAGTTAAAAAGTCTTTGCCATAATACCATATGCGCCCAATTCCGTCAATAATAAGAAACAAAAGTTATGTACGGCGGCGTGAATAAAAAATGCTTCCCATAGCAGGCAATTTATGTTATAGTAATCACAAAGTCTATCCGCCGTCAGCCCGGGCACAGCGAGCAGTCCTGACTGATGGCGCGAGCGGCTTTTCTTGCAGCCCATTGACGAAAAACATCCAGAAAAGGAGCGACAGGATCATGACGGGAAAGCGAGCGCACGCCTTAGCAGGACAAGGGAGAAAAATGAGTCTGAACAGGCGGATATTGCGCAATACCATACTTAATATTCTGGTTTTGGTAATCATATGCTGCGTAATTATGGCCATGTCCCTACAGTCGCTGGCTAACAGTATATTGTTGGACAGCCTTCAGCCCATGGCCCGGCAGTCAGCCAAGACAGTGGAGGCCAATCTCCATATGCTGGCCGACCGCATGATGACCATTGCCAGCGATCCCCGGATGAATACAGTAACCGTTCCCGGCCTGGACGAAGCGCAGACACCCCGCCCGGACGCCGCCGCAACCAGCGCAAACCGATTGGCTGTGCTGGAGGAGGCCGCGGAGGTCTATGAGCTTTATACCATTGCCCTGTATGACCTGGACGGGCGTCTGGTGCAGCGGACCGGCAGCGCCCCGGAAAATCTGGAAGGCAGTTTTTTCGACCTTTTGAAGGAAACAGACAACCTGACCATTGATTCCTCCACGATTTTCCAGGACAAGCTGGGCGTTATAATGGGAATGCCGGTGAAGGAAAACGGTGAGACTTCCCTTTATGTAATGGGCGTCTATAAATATGACCTGCTGAACGATGTAATCAGCAGCATCAATTTGGGCAGAAGCGGCATGGCCTATATGGTCAGTCAGGAGGGCGCCGTCACTGGCCATCCCGACCAGTCTCTGGTTCTCAATCGCAGTTCGCTGGTTCAGCTCAGCGGCGGCAATGCGGATGCGGTGGAACGGGTGACCACCGGAGAGACGGGAGCTGTGGAATTTTCCATCAACGGCGAAAAGATGCTGGTGGCCTTCTCACCCATCCGGGGGGTTCAGTGGTCGCTGGTCATTCAGATCCCCAAGTCGGATTACAGCCACTTTATCAACGGGGCTATGATGATCTCCATCGTCGCCGCCCTGTCTGGCCTTTTGGTTTCTGTGCTGCTGATTCTGCGGTTCGCCCGTTCCATCTCCTGCCCGGTGAAGCAGGTGACAGAACGGATGGTGGCCCTTTCCAACGGGGATCTGCATACAGAGGTGCTCTCCGTCGGCACCGGAGATGAACTGGAGGTTATGACACAGACCCTGGACGACACGTTGGAGAGCGTAAACCGGTACATATCCGATATCCAGCAGGTATTGACCCGTATCGCGGATGGTGATCTGCGTACCGGTCCCCAGGTGGAGTATAAGGGGGATTTTGCGCTGATCCGCAGCAGCCTGCACACAATCACCCATTCCATGAACGAAACCCTTCTTGGATTCCGCGCTGCCGCAGATCGGCTTACCACAATGGCAGAGCAGCTGAGCGGCCAGTCTGCACAACTGCACCAAGCGTCCCTGAAGCAGAATCAGTCCGCCGGGGAGCTGGTCCGCGAGGTGGGCCGCGTAAAAGACCGGCTGGACAATGTGGCGGACAGCAGCGGTCAGACCCGTTCCCAGACAGAGGAGATCGCCCGCCGCATTCAAAACGCCAATGACCAGATGGCCGCCTTGTCCTCCGCTATGGATGACATCAGCGCCAACGCACAGCAGATTACCAAAATCGCAAAGGACATTGAGGATATCGCCTTCCAGACCAATATCCTCTCCCTCAACGCCTCTGTGGAAGCGGCCCGGGCTGGAGCTTCCGGAAAGGGCTTCGCGGTTGTGGCCAATGAGGTAAAGCAGCTGGCGGCAAAAAGCGCTGAGGCCGCACAGAGAGCAACTGCTATGGTCAACAATACAAAGGCAATCATTCAGACCGGCGTGGTGCTGACCGCAGATACTGCCGGCTCCCTCCAGGCGATTTCCGACGTTTCCACACAGATCAGCGCCATCTCCGATCAGCTGGCGGCGGCGGTGCAGGGACAGGCGCTCGCCCTGACCGCAATGGAAGAACGGATTGCCTCCATCTCCGCAATCGCAGACCGCAACCTGCAAAACGCCGGTGAAACGGAGCAGTCCAGCGGCTCTCTGGCCAAAGAAGCCGAGGCGCTTCAAGCCCAGGTGCAGAAATTTATTTTAAAGGAGAAGTGCGACAGATGAAACGGATGATTGCCATACTTTTCAGCCTGCTTCTGATGGCGCCCCTGCTGACAGCCTGCGGAAATCAAAATGGGTTCCAGGATGGATATTATACCGCCCAGGCAGCAGAATTCAGCCACGGTTGGAGAGAATATATTACGATTCTGGTAAAGGGCGGAAGCATCGTCTCTGTGGAGTATAACGCGGAAAACGCCAGCGGGTTTATCAAAAGCTGGGACAACTCTTATATGCAGACCATGCTCCATACCAACGGGACCTATCCCAATGAGTATACCAGATATTACGCAAAGCAGCTTCTGGAACAACAAGGCGAGGGCAGTATTGACGCAGTCACCGGGGCGTCCTCTTCCCATGCCTCCTTTCAGATTCTGGCCCAGGCTGTCCTGGAACAGGCCCGGAAGGGAGATTCCAGTATCGTGATTGCGGATACAGCCCATTGAGAACCGCTGAATTGATATAAAGCTCTCTATGGCCGGTTTGACTGTCCTTGTAACCGTGCGGCCTATGGGAAAGCTGCCGGGATAAGCAATTGTTTGGTATATAATAGATAATGCAGGCTTTCTGTCCTGATTGAGACAGACGGCCTGCATTATGAAATAGATCCTTATGCCTGCAAGAAGCTCTCGGAAAAGTGGTTTGAGGCGCTGTCCGGCAAATAAAACACCAGGGTCCTGCAAGCGGACGTGGCTGAGATCACCGGAAAGGCGGCGAGAGTGACCAGGGCCAAGAAGATGCAGGCAGACTATATGTAAACCGCTTTTTATATCCTTTTTGTATATTGATCTGATTATATAGCTTTCTGTATATTGCTGCTTCGCCCGCACAGCAGCAGGGAAATGCAAAAAATATCTCTGAATCTCATATGATCCATTGGGTCAGGAGGAGAAGGATAAAGCCCGGGAGTCCCAGGATGCCGATCACAAGGGCGTTCCAGAGATTGAGGCCCAGCGAAAACCCGGCGGCGGCTGGCAGAAGACTGAATGCCCAGAGCGCCAGAAAACCCAGGAGCGTATTGACCAGGAGCTTCAGCGCCAGTTTGAGAGGGGCGCTGAAGACCCGGAGGAGTGCGATGATAAAAAAGCCAGCCAGAAGCGCGGCAATGATTTTCTGATTCAGGTCCATGCGGCGTCCTCAAGGGAAACAGCGGCGATGACCTCCGGGGCCTTCCGGGTTCTTTTCGCGGTCTGTTCAGCGCCGGCGCGTTCCTTGATGGCCCGAAGAAGATAGTTGCAGCGGGCTTTCACGGCGCTGATCTGATAGATGCAGGATTCTACCAGTTCCGGGTCCACGGCTTGGTCAAACTGGCGGTAGGCAAGGGAAAGCTCGCCCTGGGCCTGCTGAAGTTCGTCTTTCAGGGCGGAGAGCTCCGGGTTTTGATTGGTCTTCCGGGAGAAAAGAACGGTTTTCATAATGTCCCTCCTGCTTTCGTCAAGCGTCTTTTCGGTGAATGGTTTGTCTCTATCAATTTATGGGAAGTCTGGACAAATATTCCGAGTTTCATACAGGAGGAATGGAAATGGACGAAAAATTTATGCGGGAAGCCCTGGAACTGGCCCATGAAGCCGCCGCTGCCGGGGAGGTTCCGGTAGGCTGTGTGATTGTGCGGGAGGGTCTTGTGGTGGGCCGCGGACGCAATCGCCGGGAGGAAAAGCAGGCCGCCGGGTCCCATGCCGAACTGGAAGCCATCGCCCAGGCCAACGCCGCCCTGCACTCCTGGCGTCTGGACAGCTGTGACCTTTACGTAACGCTGGAGCCCTGCCCCATGTGCGCCGGAGCCATCCTGAACGCCCGGATCGCTCGGGTCTTCTACGGCGCCCGTGATTCCGCTTTCGGAGCCTGCGGCGGCGTCCTGAACCTTTTTATGGAGGATTTCCCCAATACCCCGGTTCTTGTGGGCGGCGTCCTTGCGGAGGAGTGCCGTGAGGTTCTGTCCCGCTTCTTTGCCGGCCTGCGGGATTGACTCTGAATCGCTCCCATAAACAGACGCAGTTTTGCACCCTTTTCCGTTTGTATGGCGAAATCTTGCCGGTTCCCTCTTGACAAACCCGCCCTTTGCCCGTAAAATAACCCTGTTAAAGACAATGATGGGGAAAAGACGGATGTTCCCGCCTTCAGAGAGCCGGTGTGTGCTGCGAACCGGCGGGGGAGCTTCCGTGTATGACTGGCCCCGGAGTCTTCCGCCTGAAAGCGCTTCCGTAGGGCGGGACGGTCGGCCCCGTTACCGGTCAGGAGGGCTTCCGGATTCCGGAGGCTGAACAGGGTGGTACCGCGTAGCTTTTACGCCCCTGGCCGTGCGGCTGGGGGTTTTTCCTTTGGAGGGAGGTCAAAATGGGGTTTGGTTTTGGTATGGGGAATCTGATTTTTTCCGTCGTGCCGGTGTTTATCTTTGTTGTTTTTATACTTGTAATTGGCACGATACTTTTTTCACTGGTTTCCAGCGTCAAAGAATGGAACAAAAATAACCATTCTCCCCGTCTGGACGCTGCCGCTGTTGTTGTTACCAAACGCGCTGATGTCAGTCATTATCACCATCACCATGCTGGGCACAGTCATGCGGTTCATTCCAGCACTTCCACCAGATACTATGTCACCTTCCAGTTCAGCAGCGGCGACCGGCAGGAGCTCTCTGTCAGCGGCCATGAGTACGGAATGCTGGCTGAGGGCGACGAGGGCACGCTGTCCTTTCAAGGGACGCGGTTCCTGGGCTTCAAGCGGGACTGACAGTGGACGCTGTGGGGATGCTGGAAAGTGCGGTTGGCTGGCTGGCTGGAATAGCGCTGGACCTCCTGCTGAATTTCGTGGTCGTCTGGCTGATCATGGATTTGATTGGCCTGGTGATGGAGTTATTCAGCCGCCTGTTCCTTGGAAAATCCAGGGGGCTTTTTCTGAGTCCGACTTACAATACCATCCGATGGAACCTGGAAAAACGGAAGCGTCAGGAAATCGCCGAACGTGCCCGGAAAATCCGTCCCATCCGACGGCCCGCCCCGCCGCCTGTACAGACCGCCGCCGCTAAAGTCATCGCCCTGCGTACCAAGACAAAGCAGAGAAAAGACGGCTGGCCGGAGACGCGTTACACAGTGGGCTTTCAGCTGTCGGACAGCGGCGAGGTCTGGCTGTCCGTAAGCAAAGAGCAGCACGCCAGCCTTGCCGAAGGCGATGCGGGACTGCTGGTCTTTCAGGGTAAACTCTTCCGGAGCTTTCAAAAATACGGTGAGGGCACGGGAGGAAGATAAAAGCTGCTTTTTGAATTTGACAACTATATTGATAAAGGAGAACGCTATGAAATACGATTTTGCGGCCATTGAACAGAAATGGCAAAAGCGCTGGCTGGAGGAAAAACCCTTCACCGCCGTCAACGGGGACACCACGCGGGAGAAATTCTTCGGCCTGATCGAGTTCCCGTATCCCTCCGGACAGGGGCTTCACGTGGGACACGCCCGGCCCTTTACCGCTATGGACATCATCTGCCGGAAAAAGCGGATGCAGGGCTTTAACGTCCTCTTCCCCATCGGCTACGACGCTTTCGGCCTGCCTACGGAGAACTACGCCGTGCAGCATAAAATTCATCCCGCCAAAGTTACCCATGACAACGTGGAAAACTTCCGCAAACAGCTCCATATGCTGGGCTACTCCTTTGACTGGGACCGGGAAGTAAATACCACTGACCCTAATTATTATAAATGGACCCAGTGGATCTTCCTCCAGATGTTCAAGAAGGGGCTGGCTTACAAGGCGTCCATGCCCGTGAACTGGTGTACAAGCTGCAAAATCGTCCTGGCAAACGAGGAAGTCGTGGAGGGCGTCTGCGAGCGCTGCGGCGGGGAGGTCATCCGGAAGGAAAAATCTCAGTGGATGCTGGCCATCACCAAGTACGCCGACCGCCTGATTGACGACCTGGAGGACGTGGACTTTATCAACCGGGTCAAAATTCAGCAGCGGAACTGGATCGGGCGCTCTGAGGGCTGCGAGGTGGACTTTACCGCGACAAACGGCGACAAGCTGACCGTTTACACCACCCGGGCGGATACCCTCTTCGGCGTGACTTATATGGTAATCTCCCCCGAGCATCCTTTCCTGGAGCAGTGGAAGGACCAGATTCAGAATTGGGATGAAGTTGCCGCGTATCAGGCCGAGGCCGCCAGGAAATCTGATTTTGAACGGGGCGAGCTGAATAAAGAAAAGACCGGCGTCCGGCTGGCGGGCATTGAGGCTGTCAACCCCGCCAACGGCAAGCAGGTGCCGCTGTTTGTGTCCGATTACGTCCTGATGGGCTACGGCACTGGTATCGTGATGGGCGTTCCCGGCCACGATCAGCGCGACTGGGATTTCGCAACGGCCTTTGGTCTGCCGATCATTGAAGTCGTCAAGGGCGGCGATGTTACTAAGGAAGCCTTTGTGCTGAAGGACGATACCGGGATTATGGTAAACTCCGGCTTCCTGAATGGCATGACTGTTAAAGAAGCCATTCCCGCGATGAAAAAATATGTCACCGATGCGGGCTACGGACGGGCCAAGACGAATTTCAAGCTCCGGGACTGGGTGTTCAGCCGTCAGCGTTACTGGGGCGAGCCTATTCCTCTGGTAAACTGCCCCAAATGCGGTTGGGCGCCCCTGCCCGAGGACCAGCTTCCCCTGCTGCTGCCGGAGGTGGAGAGCTATGAAGTCACCGACACCGGCGAGAGTCCTCTGGCCAAGATGACCGATTGGGTGAATACCACCTGTCCTCAGTGCGGCGGGCCTGCTCAGCGGGAAACCGATACCATGCCTCAGTGGGCCGGGTCCTCCTGGTACTTCCTGCGCTATATGGACCCCCACAATGACAAGGCTCTCGCGTCCAAGGAAGCGCTGGATTACTGGTCCCCTGTGGATTGGTATAACGGCGGTATGGAGCATACTACCCTCCATCTGCTTTATTCCCGCTTCTGGCATAAGTTCCTTTATGATATCGGCGTGGTGCCTACAAAAGAGCCTTACGCCAAGCGGACCAGTCACGGTATGATTCTCGGCGAGGGCGGAGAGAAGATGTCCAAGTCCCGCGGCAATGTGGTCAATCCCAATGATATCGTGGCCCAGTACGGCGCGGACACCATGCGGCTCTATATCATGTTCGTGGGCGACTTCGAACAGGCCGCTATCTGGTCTACTGAGGCCGTCAAGGGTTCCAAGCGCTTCCTGGACCGGGTCTGGAATCTGGCCGAAAACGCCAAGGATGACCCTAATCCTTCCGCTGTCAACGAGTCCATTCTGCATCGTACCATCAAGAAGGTCACCAACGACGTGGACAGCCTTAAGATGAATACCGCCATCGCCGCTATGATGACCGCTGTCAATGAGCTTACCGCGAACGGCGTCACTAAAGGCGATATGAAGACGCTGATCCAGGTCCTGAATCCCTTCGCGCCTCATATTACTGAAGAGCTTTGGGAACGCTTCGGGTTTGCCGCCGAAACCGGAAAGATGTGCTGTCAGAGTCAATGGCCTGCTTACGACGAGAGTAAAACCGTGGCTGCCAGTATCGATTTCGCCGTTCAGGTCAACGGGAAGCTCAAGGGTACCGTCACCATGCCTACCGACAGCCAGGAACAGGAGGTCGTGGACGCCGCTTTGACCCTGGAGAAGGTCCAGAAGGCTGCCGCTGGTATGAAAATCGTGAAGACAATCTTCGTCAAGAACCGTCTTGTGAACCTGATCGTCAAGCCACAGTAAATTGACGCCTCCCGGCTGCTTTCCCCGGTCGGGAGGCTTTCCCTTTTTCCTGCTCTGGTCCTGCCTCTAAAAAAAATTTGAAAATCTTAAAAAAAACTCTTGCATTTTCTGGAGAGTTGTGCTAGTATATAGAAGCTGTCTGAAATGACAGAATGTGCGCCGTTAGCTCAGTTGGATCAGAGCGTCTGGCTACGGACCAGAAGGCCGGGGGTTCGAGTCCCTCACGGCGTACCATTGAACGAGAATTTGAACTCCGGGTTGTCTGGGGAACGGTTCTCGTTCAAACCAAAAGACACCCTTTACCTTAACCGGCAGAGGGTGTCTTTCTTTGTTTACTGAGTCTTCATAAGGAGAGACTGCAAAATAAGAAACCATTCCACTGCCCGAACCAGTGAGACGGCAAGAAGGAGATATGAACAGCCGGGATGTATCAGGGACTTGCCCCGGCTGTCTGTTGGTGACGGATCGCGGCGGAGGAAAACTCTATGCCCTGTCCACATAGCGTCAGCCTAAAAATAACTGCCGCCTTGGTTTCTTCTATCGATGTCATTCAATTGTCCCGTGAAAGTATACAAAAAATCCAACGTTTTTTTACTTGACAATTTCAAGCAGATTTAGTATGGTATATTCAACAAGTGTTACTGGTAAGGCAGGCATGACTGATTGGCACGTTGGGAAACCGGCTGTGCAGATTTGGTCATGTCTTTTTTGCTGTGCGGGCTGTCAGGGGGAGGTGAATTGTTATGCGGCTGCGAAAGGCTTTGAACAATAATGTGGCTTTGGTCCTGGACAGTAATGGAGAAGAGGCCGTGGTCATGGGGCGTGGCGTGGCATTTAACCTGAAACCCGGAATGGAACTTGATCCCAAGCTGGTAGAAAAACGGTTCGCCTTGGATCGGACCAGCGGCAGAAAAGATTTTGATGCTCTGCTCCAGCGAATCTCAGCGGAGGATGTGGAACTTGCCAGTGACATGATCCGTATGGGAGAGACCATATTGGAGTACCATTGCAGCGACGGGATTCTGCTCACTCTGTCTGATCATCTGGGGCTGATGCTGGAACGGGCGAAAAAGGGGCTCTATTTCGGGACCCCGCTGGAGTGGGACATCCGCCTGATCTACCCTAAGGAGTATCAAGCCTCCATGGAGGTCGTCCGGGAACTGCGCAGGCGTACCGGGTGCGATATTCCCGATCAGGAGGCCGCCTTTATCGCTCTGCACTTCATCAACGCCAATTTTTCCGAAAACGGAATGCAGGAAACGCTGCTGTGTACCAAGATCATTCAGAATATTCTGACCATCTGTCAACGCTGCTATGGCAGGGAGCTGCGAGAGGATGACTTCCACGTCAGCCGGTTTGTCACCCATGTGCGCTGGTTTGTCCGCCGGCAGATCAGCGGCGAGAAACTGAATGTGGATCTGGCCATCGCCCGGATGGTGGCGGAACAGTGTCCCAAAGATTACAAATGCGCTCAGCGTATCGGGGAATTTTTGAGGAAGACCTACGGTTGGGAGGTCAGTGAGGGAGAGAGCCTCTACCTGACCCTTCACCTCAACCGCATCAGCATGAACTGAACATGGGTGTTACTGGTTCGACCAGGCATGACTCAGAAAGCGGAGGCGTACTGCGTCCGTTTCCTGGGTCATTTTTTATCGGCGCGACCACCTCATTGCTTCTGCTCCCCGTTTTTGGCGGAAAAGCGGGAACTTATGAGGCGTAAACTATATATCAGGAGGAATCAACATGAAGTACCAGGAAGAAGCAAAAAAAATCATCTCTCTGGTGGGCGGCGAGGCAAACATCCGGAGCCTCGTCCACTGTGCCACCCGGCTGCGGTTTGAGCTGGCCGACGAGGGGAAAGCAAACAAAGAAGCCCTGACCAGCTTGTCCTACGTTCTCCAGGTGGTTTCCAGCGGCGGTCAGTACCAGGTTGTCATTGGTCCCGCCGTGGCAGACTATTTTAATGCAATCATGTCCTTGATCTCCATCGGTCCCAAGAAGGATGGGGTGACGGACGCCAAGCAGAAAAATCCCCTCAGCGCGGCTATGAAGATCATTTCCGGGGCCTTTTCTCCTCTGATCCCTCTGCTGGCAGGTTCCGGTATGATGAAGGCTGTGCTTACCGTGCTGGTTCAGGCCGGTCTGCTGGCGGAAAGCTCCAGTACCTATCTGATTCTGGCTGCTGCCTCCAACGCCGCCTTTTACTTCCTGCCGGTGTTCCTGGGGCTGACTATCTCCAAAAAGTTGGGGGCGAATACTTATGTAGGCGGGGCCATTGGCGCGGCTCTGCTGGAACCCAGTTTTACCGGCCTGATGACGGCAGAGGGTGCGGTGACCTTTCTGGGCATCGGCGTGACCCCCATCGACTACGCCTCCACCATCTTCCCCATCTTCATTGCCGCTATGATCTACAGCGTGCTGGAAAAGGGCCTGAAAAAGATTGTCAAGCAGGAGCTTCAGCTCTTCCTGGTTCCCATGATTTCCCTGATGCTTATGATCCCCTTTACAGTCATTGTCTTCGGTCCTTTTGGTACGGTGGTGGCCAACAGTGTCTCCAGCGCGGTCATGGCCCTGTTCAGCGTCAACCGGCTGATTGCTGGGGCGGTACTGGGCGCGGCCTACCCCTACCTGACGATGCTGGGACTCCACTGGGGCTTCTCCCCCATCACTCTGCAAAATCTGGAGCTGTACGGCGGCGATATCATTGAGGGGGTCACTGTCTGCTCCGTCTTTGCCCAGACCGGTATTGCGGCGGGCCTGTACCTGAAGGGTAAGAAGCATTCCAAAATCCGCGAAGTCGCTGGCCCCACCCTCATTACCGGTGTCTTTGCCGGTATCACGGAACCCATTCTTTATGGCCTTGTCATGACCCACAAGCGGCTGATGGTCATTGTCGCTCTGGCTGGAGCTGTGGGAGGCGCTATCGCGGGAGCTTTTCAGGTTATGCTTACCGCCTTTGTGTTCCACAACATTTTCTCTACTGTCACTATGGCCTACTCCCCTTTCCTTCCCTACCTGCTGGGGATTCTGGTGTCCTTTGTCTCCGGAGCAGTCATGACGTTCCTTTGGGGCATTCCCGCCGGAGAACAAGCCGACTTTGAACCCACCGTGGAGAAAACCGTGCCAACTTCCGCTCCCGCAGTTCCCAAAGCCGCCGGAGAGACGATTCTGGAAATGCGTGCCCCCCTGAGCGGTGAAGTCATCCCCCTGGAGCAGGTGGAGGACGAGGTATTCGCCAGCGGAGTTACTGGTCTGGGGCTGGCTATCCGGCCTGCGGACGGCGTCGTTCTTGCGCCCTGTGACGGCGAGGTGTCCATGATTGCCGATTCTCTTCACGCTATCGGCCTGTCCGCTGCCGGGGACGCAGAAGTGTTGATCCACGTGGGACTGAACACCACTATGCTGGGCGGAGAGGGATTTGAGCCTCTGGTCAGGAAAGGAGATCTGGTCAAGGCAGGCCAGCCCCTTCTGAAATTTGACAGGGACTTCATCACCAGCAAAGGCTATCCCCTGGTCACCCCGGTGCTGATCGTCAACGCTGATGATTATGCGCCTCTGGAGCTTCTGGCCGGAGCATCCGTGAAAGCAGGGGAGCCCATCTACAATGTGAAACAGTAACAGAAAGGAGCAGGAACAATGAGAAAAGATTTTCTGTGGGGCGGAGCGGTGGCGGCCCATCAGGTAGAAGGCGCCTATCAAACGGACGGCAAAGGGCTGAGCATCGCCGATGTGATGACCGGAGGCAGCAAGACCCAGGCTCGTGAAATCACTGACGGCGTGCAGGAAGGACGGTATTACCCCAATCATGACGGCATCCGGTTCTATGATTTCTACAAGGAGGACGTGGCCCTCTTTGCCGAAATGGGCTTCAAGTGTTTCCGCACAAGCATCGCCTGGAGCCGTATTTTCCCCAACGGCGACGAAACAGCCCCCAATGAAAAAGGCCTGCAATTCTATGACCAGCTGTTTGACGAGCTGCTGAAATACGGCATCCAACCGGTGGTCACACTCTCCCACTTTGAAATGCCCTATCACCTGATCCAGACCCGCGGCGGCTGGCGGAGCCGGGAAATGATCGAGCACTTTGTCCGCTTCTCCCTCACGGTTATGGAACGATACAAAAACAAGGTCAAGTATTGGATGACCTTCAACGAGATCAACAACCAGATGATGACGGATTATCCCATTTATGCCTTTACCAATTCCGGCATCCTTTTTCGGGAAGGCGAGGACCCTTTAAAGACAGTCTATCAGGCGGCTCACTATCAGTTTGTAGCCAGTGCAGAAGTAGTAAAGCGCGGCCATGCAATCAATCCGGACTTCAAAATCGGCTGCATGATTGCCGCTACACCCATCTATCCGTTCAGCTGCGCCCCGGAGGATATGCTCCTGTCCCAACAGTCGGACCGGAAGTTCAACCTATTCTTCCCAGACGTCCACGCCCGGGGCTGCTACCCGGCCTACGCGAAAAAGGAGTGGGAGCGGTTGGGCTATCAGTTTGACATGACCGAAGAGGACTTTGCAATCATGCAGAGCGGTTGTGTGGATTACATTGGTTTCAGCTACTATATGAGCGCCGCTGTGGGCAGTCAGGCAAAGGGCTTCATAGAAAATCCCCATATCCCCGCCACCGACTGGGGGTGGTCTATTGACCCCAAGGGATTGCGGTATGTACTGAATCAGTATTATGAACGCTATGGGCTGCCTCTGTTCATCGTGGAAAACGGCTTCGGCTGTGAGGATCAGCTTGAGAACGGACAGATTCATGACACAAACCGCATCAACTACTTGAGAAGCCATATCCAGCAGATGGTAAAAGCTGTGGAGGAAGACGGCGTGGATTTGCTGGGTTACACCGTCTGGGGCTGCATCGACCCTGTATCTTTCACAACCGGCGAAATGCGCAAGCGCTACGGCTTTATCTATGTGGATAAGATGGACAACGGCAGCGGCTCTTACAAGAGAATCCCCAAGGACAGCTTTTTCTGGTACAAAAACGTTATCGCATCCAATGGCGAAAACCTATAAAACATAATAGCAGAACGGAAAATCTCCTGCCTCGGGACAGATTTTTCATTGAAGCCTGCTGAACAGGAGATGTTATTCATCCTCAAACAGTACACCGGAGATTCCTTTGGTGTGGCGTACTGGTATAAACTGTCATCCAATGGAGATGTGACCGAGTACGAAGAGCATCCATATGACCCGGAGTCCTTTGAAGCATCCTGGAGAGATTAGGTGTAAGCCTGATGTAATCACTAAATTTGATGAAAGGAGCGATTGACATGGCATTACCACCTACTGCCTGAGCAAGCTGGAGATGGTCAACTGGTATCTCGAACTGCTGGAGGCCGGCTCCAAGAAGTACATCGTCCCGCAGAGCAAAGCGTACCTGGAGATGATTCGAGATCAGCTTATGGACTGTCACAAGGCTGTCATGGCTGTGAAGATCACGAACCCCAATAACCGTCCGCTGCTGAACATCAAGTATCCCAAGGGTTATGAGGGATAAACACTGTTGATTTCAATTTGCGGGAATGGAGCGATCTATTTGTCCAAGAAAAAGATTCATAAAGCAGTCCTGCTCGCCCTCTCTGTTCTGCTGACGGCGGCACAGGGCACAGAAGGAGGAACCTGTGAAGTTCAACGATGACCCTGACACATACTCGGAGTAGAGGGCTTCCTGTGTGGGTGGGAGTCCAGGAGGCCCTCACCTCTGCCGATGCGCTGGTGTACACTGGTCTTGACTGGACGGTGGAGCAGAAGAATGTCTACACCGAGAATGACTCCTTGATCTCCGGCTGCAAGGTCAATCTCCGCAGCACCGACAACGCCGCCCTGGGTATCGTGTCTGATCGTTACAAGGTTGTCCAGAACGAGGATGCTTTCCAGTTCACTGATGACCTGCTGAGTGCTGGCGTGACCCCCATCCGTGTTGTCTGCCAGAACACCCTCAACCTGGCTTTGGACAGTGCCAAGCGCATCTGGACAACCAAGCACACTGAGAATGTCATGCTCCATGTCCACGAGGCCGAGGAAACCTTGGGACTGGCCGAGAAGTACATGGGTGAGCTGGGCTGTGGCATTGATGCCCTGTCCAGGATCAGGCTGACCGATAAAACGATAAAACACCTTGATAGCCTGCTTGCGCTGACCGTCCACAATGGAGCGTTCGCCAATTTCAATGTGGTCAATCAGTTCGTCGATGGTACTCCGGTCCAGTTCAGACAGATCCAGGTATTTTCGGATGATTGCCACCCAATTATAAGCTGATGCTCCATCGTCCTCTCCGATACCGCAAGATCGGGCAGTTCCCAATCCCGCCAGTTCCAGAGCAGGAAAGGCTTCCAGGCAAGCGGCGAAAGATGTAGTTTCTAAAGAGAAAAATGCTGCCAAAGCATCCAGGGCCACCATGAAAATCTCTCAGCAGGCGATGAAAGCCGTCCGTGCTACAACAAAGACTGGGATAGTAGTCACCAGGGAGGCGGTAAAAACCAGCACAGCAGCCATCAAAACAGCGATTGCAGCGGCTCAGAATTTGGCTGCTGCAATCACCGCTGGAGGCTGGGCAATGATTGGAGTGGTTCTGATAATCTGCATGGTCGGCCTGCTCATTGCGTCTCCCTACGGTACTTTCTTCTCAAATAGCGATTCCACAGACACAATCACGCCTATAACTTTAGAAAATAAAACTGTTGAACATCCCGCCAGCGAAAATAAGGCGGCATGGACGGAAACAGTTTTGACCATTACGATCAAAGCACGAACGACTGATGATATGCGGGTTTTCTATCAACTTTCGGACCAGCAGAATGGCTTTCTTGACAACCTGCTGGCAGAAGAAAACAGCTCTTTATGGGATGATCTTCTCACAGGCAGTAGTGAGGAAATCGTGTCTGTCGCGTTGTCGCAGGTGGGAAACATAGGCGGCCAACCCTACTGGAGCTGGTACGGATTTAATGGTCATGTGAACTGGTGCGCCTGTTTTGTAAGCTGGTGTGCGAACGAGTGCGGGTATATCCAAGCCGGAATTATTCCCAGATTTGCAAGCTGTACGGCAGGCTCCAACTGGTTCAAAGCCCGCGATTTGTGGAAGCCCCGCGGTGTCACGCCAGATGTTGGTGACCTGGTCTTTTTTGACTGGGATACAGACGGCCTGCCCGATCATGTAGGCATTGTAGAGCGCGTTGAAGACGAAAAAGTCTACACTGTAGAAGGAAATTCCAGCGATAGATGCCGTCAACGTAGTTACAACATTTCCTATTCTGGAATCTTTGGATACGGTACGCCGAACTACTAAAAAAATTCAATATTCATGTGCAACTGCCTTGGAGAAAAATTTTTTCCGGGGCAGTTGCACGTTTTTATGCAACTTTCTTCTGATGGGAGGGATGTGTAGAATCTATTTTCTTGGAGGATATCAAAAATGACATACAAACTGGATTATTTCTACGGAAACGAACGTCTTTCAGCCCGCTTTTTCCGTATCCCCAAAGCCCTCCTGTCCGGAGACTGCACTCTCTCTGTAGAAGCCGTGACCCTCTATGGCCTGCTGCTGGACCGTGTAGGATTGTCTGCTCAGAACCGCTGGGCCGACAGCAAGGGGCGTGTCTATATTTATTTTGTATTGAAGGAAGTTCAGAAGTGTCTTCATTGCGGACACAATAAGGCGACGAAGCTCCTGCGGGAATTGGAACGTTACGGACTAATTGAACGGATTCTTCAGGGACTTGGAAAGCCTGCCAAAATCTATGTAAAGAATTTTTCCAGCAAAGTCAATCAATCTACAGACGTTTCTGAAAACACCTCCATAGAGCCGGTACAAAGTACGCAGAATTCCCCTGAAACAGAGCTTGAAAGCTGTTCTGAAACTGACGCAAAAGACAATCACAAAATAGAATCCAGCAGTCAGCCCAAAGCGGAATCCAAAAGTCGGACTCCTGCTTTCACGGCGTTTTTTTCGACCTCTCAGCAGGCACTCAAGAGCGACCAAAACGGGCAGTCTGGAATGCCTGAAATCAGCACTCCGGAATGCCCGAAAGAGGCCGCTAATAAGACTGAGAAGAAAGAAACTGATTTTATTGAAACCAATCCATCTATCCTCCAACCCCCTTATTCTTTTGGGAAGCAGTCCGGTTATCGGAAAAGTCGGATGGATGAGATAGGATGGATAGAAAAAGAAATCCGGGAAAATATTGACTATGATATTTTGATTGCCGACCATCCCGCCGATAAGGACCTCTTCGACGGCTACATTTCCCTCATGTCGGAAGCTTGCTGTACGTCCCGAGACGTTCTCCGTATCTGTGGCGAAGACCTCCCGGCAACAGTGATCCGGAAACGCTTTCTCTCCCTGAACCGTGAACATATTCTTTACGTCCGGGACTGCATTTCCAACACTGTCAGCCGTATCGGAAACATCAAGGCGTATATCCTCGCTGCCCTTTACAATGCGCCTGCAACCATGGACCAGTATTACGCTGCTATGGTCAGTCGGGATATGTCAGACTAAAAAATTTCTCGAAGTATTTATGTGCAGTCGGCTCAAGAAGGGAACCAGGACGAAATGCTGCTTCTTATCGGAAAATTTTCCGGTTTACTGAAAAAATATGGGAGAAAGTTGAGGTGTGAAGACGCAGAAAATGATTTGACAGCGGATTTTATTGAACTGATTAAGACCTATCAATTTGAAAAATTAAATAATTCGAGTGATGGAGCGATTGTAAACTTTCTCGCACGGTCCGTTTACCGGTTCTACTTAAAGCGGCTTCAGGTGTTGATTGAAAAGACACCCAGCGTAATCTCAATTGAAGATCTTACCCCAACACAAAAAGACCATTTATCTGTACAAATTTCAGTAGAAAATGAAATGTCTGTCTCTCTTTTGATTTCCGGAAGCCAGCTCACGCAAAAAGAAATCTATGTCCTTACGGCAATCTATGAAAAAGGCTGTTCTGTCAGCAAACTTGCAGACCTTCTTCACGTAAGCAGGCAGAATGTGAACCAAATCAGAAAGCGTGCCGAAAAGAAATTGCGGAAAAGGCTGTCCTGACCTTATTTATTTCAAAAATATGGTTGCAGTTTCCAAGCTGAATTGTTATATTTAATAGGGATAAGTATAACAGAATCTCCGTCAGAAAAATCCAAGGAGTGATGAGCAATTATAAAGCGGTTATTATGTTTTCTGTTGACCTGTCTGACGATTCTGGCCATGCCTGCCTATGCGTCAGAGAGCTTTCAATATGAAAACAAAAATTTAGGTATCGCATTTGCAATTTCCGGCCTTACAGCATACGAAATTTCGGTAGAAAAAACTGAAAATACTATCCGTTTTTACCACACGCCGTCCATGAAACAGTGGGGCGGATTGATTGGTACAATTACTGTTCTGAAGCCCCGAAGCCTTGTAACTATGCCCCAATACAGCCATGGTGATTACCGTATTCTCGCCATGGGAAAAGACTGCGCGGTACTTTGGCAGAATGCTCCGGGCGGCGCAAATTCCGGCGATGCAGCGTTGGAAAGTTATAAAAAGGCATCCGAATTGTTGTCCTTTGACCAGTTACAAAAAAGCCTTACTGTAACTGACCAGGAAACTGTCCCGAAACTACATTCAAATTTCCTGTATCTTACGGCGGAAAACGGCCAGATACGACCGGACGAACTTCTGACACGGGGCGAGTTGGCAAAAATTCTGCATACCCTTTTGTCGCCGTATAACAAGAATTTTACCGGTCCCCAACCCTTCTCCGACAAGATGGATGACGAAACCGGAAAAGCGGCGGCATACCTGGCCAGCTACGGCATTCTTTCCGGCTATTCCGACGGGACTTTCCGACCTGAACGACAAGTCAGCCGGGCGGAATTCGCGGTTCTTCTGCATCGCTGTCAGTTCGCTCCGCTGGTAGGCCGTTATGGAAATGCTTCCGATTACAGCGATATTCCATCCGGATACTGGGCCGAAGATTACATCTACAGCGCCCAAACATTAGGCTGGATGAGCGGTTATTCTGACGGGTCGTTTCATCCTGACGGCCATATTACTCGTGCCGCCGCAGTGACAACATTAAACCGGATACTGGGCCGGGACGAGTCCGCGACACAGCTTACCGGTAATCCGCAGCCTTTTTCAGATCTTCCCGACAATCATTGGGCACGGAGAAATATTCTGGAAGCCGCCGGTTATCTGGATAAAACTGCCTTATATATGCCTGTTCCGGATGATGCAACGATGCCCAAAGATTTTGAAAGGGCTTGCTATGTCAATACGTCCAACGGATGGGCAACCCTTGGAAAGCAAATCATCCAAATCACAGACGGAGGAAAAGCCAGTGCTGTAGTACCGTGGGATTGGGACGCCTTGGGCCTGACGGCTTTCCGGTCGCGGTTTCCTGATGATAAAAGTGCTCTGGATGCAATCATGTGGCTGGATATTCGTCAGGCAAGCCGTCATTCAATCTATCTTGTGATTCATTACCGGCCTTATGACAGTATCTATAACCTTGATTTTGAAGCTGTCTGGCAGACTGTTTTAACCGACAATTGATTGCAGAAAGGCGGCGTTTTTCTGAAAAGAATAGCAGCTTTTATTTTGTGTGCTATATTGCTTTTTGGCTTGGCAATACCGGCGCAGGCGTTGGAGCTGTCTCCTGGTTTTGCAAAGGAAATTGAGACGGCTTTCGGACGCTGTATTAACCTGTTACCCTATGAGATTAAGGACTATCGCAGGCCAATTAAAGGAGGTGAATTTGCGGTATTATCTGTGAATTTTATTGCGGCTCTTTATGGCTTTGGCGGTGCCGACGATTTCTTTCTTGAGCGTTATTTCGTCTATCACACCGATGCGTCTGGACAGCCCTATCGATTTGAGAATTACTACAAATGGCCTGCACAGGATCATATACCGTATCCATGGATGAATTTGCTCCGTAATGAATACCGTCCGTTTACAGATGTACCCGGCGACAGTGAAGCAAATACGCTCATCCGTGCCGCACAGCTGATGGGTCTGGTTCGCGGACAAAGGGGTGGTTCATATGAGCCAAATCGTGCAATTACCCGTCAGAAAGCGGCCATTATGCTGGGTCAGATTATTTACCTTTACGGCCCGCAGTTGGTGAACCGTCAGCCGGTCACATACCCGGATTCTGCCGAAATAGGCAAGGGTCCCCGGCCTTATGTGAACATCGTCAGCAATGCAAATATTATGCGCGGAGAAGCCGACGGAAAGTTTCATCCTACGGATTATTTTACAGTAGAGCAAAGTCTTGCGGTGTTTAATCGAATGTACGATTTTCTTGAGAAACAACTGACGCCTTTGTATGGTTATGATATTTCTATGGAGGGATATAAGAATCGAAGTGATACATATTATATAGAGTATTTTGAAGGTTACGCGATTGTCTGCAACTTTGTTGGAACCACTTGGGGCAGTGCCAGCGTTGAACTTGAAATAGAACCAGGCTATCTATGGTTTAGGAAGTACTCGAAAAAAGGCGGATACCGCGGTGTATCAATGACTCCACGTAAACCTCAGAATTTCCGTTGGGATGCAGAAAACGAGCGGCTTTACTTTGTGTTTGAAGACGACGGAAGCGCCTGTTATCTGGATACAGAGAGCATGAAAATTATTTCGCTTTCGTGAGTGAAGATTTGAACGATATTTTATAACAGAAGGGAAGTATTATCATGAAAAAGATTACGGCTTTTATCCTGTGTTTTCTGTTGTTTTTTTCCTCAATACCAGTACAGGCATTGGAAGCATCTCCCGGCTTTACACAGGTGGTGGAGAAAGCTGTGGACCGTTGTATTAACCTGTATCCCTGCGAAATTGACAGCTACCAGAGGCCTATAACACGGGGTGAATTTGCGGTATTATCCGTGAATTTTGTAGCGGCTCTCTACGGCTTCGGCAGCGCGGGAGATGACTTCTTTCAGACCTATTTTACATACCATAACGACGCTTCCGGACAGCCTTACAAGTACGAAAATTACTTCAAATGGCCCGCGCAGTACGGAACCTATATGCCCTGGGCGTACCTGCTCCGCCATGAATACCGCCCCTTCACCGACGTGCCTGGTACTGGTGCTGTTAATATGACTATCCGCGGCGCACAATTGATGGGGTTGGTACGTGGTCAGCGGGGCGGTTCTTATGAGCCAGACCGTCCGATTCGCCGCCAGGAAGCCGCCATTATGCTGGGCCGGATTATCTATCTCTACGGCCCGCAGTTGGTGAACCGCCAGCCGGTCACATATCCGGATTCTGCCGAAATCGGCGAGGGTCCCCGACCCTATGTGGACATTGTCAGCAACGCCAATATTATGCGCGGAAAGGGCGATGGGAAGTTCCATCCCACGGACTATTTTACCATTGAGCAGAGCCTTGCGACGTTTAACCGAATGTATGACCTTTTGGAAGAACAGGTACCCCCTCTCTGTGATATAGAGATTTCGTTCAAAAAGTATATCGAGGGGGATGGAGTCTGCTATAGTGAAATTCTGGAGAATTATGCAATTATTTGCAGATATCTTATAGATGGGCCGATGAATCCCAGTCTGGAAGCATCCATTCCCTCGAGTTATCTGATATTCACTAAGATTTCAAAGAAGGGCGGAGATCGCAGTAAATCAATGCCGGGTATGACTCCTGCGAATTTTCGTTGGGATGCTGAAAACGAACGGCTTTATTTCACAGATCAATATGAAGAAAGAGCTTATTATTTTGATGCCAAGGATATGAAAATAGTTCCGCTTTCCTAGGCCGTTTTATTCTTAGGAAATCGCCGCCGTGTCTGTTGCTGGGGCATGGCGGCATTTTCTTATTTTGCGGTTTTGTCCTGAAAAGCCTTCAGAGAACTAGCCAGCTTTGCGGGAAACGGTACGCCCATTTTGACTGCGTTTTCCAGAATGCTGATGGCTTCATTTGCGCAGTAAAAGAGAATTGTTACCGTCTCGATGGCCGTTCCAGCAGGCAGAAAGTAGCGGTCCACCACGCTGCTCAGGGACACCAGCGCGAAAATCATGACTTTATTCGCAATCCCCTTCGCGCCGATGGAACTGGACAGCTTCCGTTTCCGCACCGCGACGCATACGCCGGTGATGTAATCCAGGGATACCAGGAGAATCAGCGCATATAAAATGTTGCGGTTGTGGTCGCCGAAAAGCATGGAAATCATTGCGTTCAGAATATGCATAGCAGTGCAGCTCCTTTCGCTTGAATTTCAGTTTTTTGGTGACTGGCAGGCCCCATTTGAAACCTGCCAGTCCAGCCTTTTTACGCCGTCGGATGGGTGGGCGTATCGTGATGAATGTAGCAATAGTCCTGATTAGCACTGATGCATTCAGGCGTCAAGGTTGACACCATCAGAGACTTCACATTTTCAATTTGAGACGCATAAGCATGCTGAATCTTTGCGGCATCCCATGTTGCCGAGCCGAGCTTCAGCGTATCAATGGTTGCACTGAGTCCGGACTGATCCGCCACGTCATTTTCACCGTCACCGTTCAAAGGAACCAGAGACATAAAGCGGTAGAAACGAACAACAGGCTTGCCGCCGCTGCGGGAGTGCATCGTACCCTTGGGTGCATTGAAAGCAAGTGTACCGGTCAGACTGCCGCAAGTGTAGGTAATCCGTACATAATCGCGCTCCGGGTATACACCAGCTTCCAGCTTGATAGAGACATCTCCGTTGCTGGGTAAAATCGTTCCGCTCTCATTGAGGTTCGTTCTAACCTTCAAGCCAGTGGTCGTCGGATGATACTGGATATCGCCATTGAAGACAAACTTCTGACCCGTATCATCGAGCTTATATACATTTACTCCATATACCATAGGATACCAACCGTACCCATCATTTGCAAGACCTACATCAAAATATTTGAGTTTTCGTAAAAATCAAAAAGGGCAAGAATGGAAACTGCATGAAAAGTGCAGCTACGATTTTATGCGGCAAAGCCGCGGATCTTCAGCTGCCGCTGGTTAGGCTTCAAAGGTTTGAAGTATCCTCGGATGCCAGAGTGTGCCTTGGACAAAAGGGTGTACAAGCCTTCCGCCAGCCGGTAATAGAAAAAGAAGACTTTTGGCTTGAGCGGAGCGGCGGCGTCAATGCAAATATTAAAATGGCAGTTCTTTTCTCTGGTTTCTCTGAGCGTGGCAAGGAAGAGCATACAGGCGGAGAGAAAGAAGTTCAGGGAGTTGATTGCTGTCAGTGAGCGCACCCTGAAGTTTTCAAAGCTGAACATCCCCTCCATCTCTACCGGCGTCTTCGGTTATCCCTTGCCCCAGGCCGCCAGCGTCG
>CAJTMG010000019.1 GCA_910577405.1 uncultured Oscillibacter sp.
TGATGGAAAGAACCGCGCTTATCACTTTTTCAGAACAGGCAAGGCGGAAACGATGATGGGAAGAACCGCGCTTATCACTTTTTCAGAACAGGCAAGGCGGAAACGATGATGGGAAGAACCGCGCTTATCACTTTTTCAGAACAGGCAAGGCGGAAACGATGGGGTTTTCAAGTGACTCCGTCATAAGCTGAAGCAGCCCCGCAGAAGGTCATGTCAGGAAAACCTTCCGCGGGGCTTGGTTATTGCGCGTTTTCGATTTTACTACAGCGTCCTATTGCGTATTCAGACGGTTCCCTGCCATTTTTCCGGGGGGATGTTCTTCTCTTGCAGCTTCATCTTGACAAATCCCCGGAAGAGGGCGTAAAAAACGGAACAGAGAGGGATAAAGAAGAGCATTCCGGCGATCCCCATCAGCTTTCCGCCAAGGGTGACCGCGGCCAGAACCCAGATAGAGGGCAGGCCTACGGAGGAACCGACCACGTGGGGATAGATCAGATTGCCCTCTATCTGCTGAATCACCAGGAAGAGCGCCACAAAGCCCACGGCCTGCCAGGGATTTGTTACCGCGATCAGGAGCGCGCCCGCAATGCAGCCGATGAACGCGCCCACCACCGGAATCAGGGCGGTCAGGGCAATCAGAACGCCCACCAGCAGTGCATAGGGCATCCGCAGGAGGGTCATGGCCACAACAAAGAGAGTCCCCAGGATGACGGCTTCCAGGCATTGACCGGAGAGGAAGCTGGAGAAGACACGCCCGGCCAGGGAGAGGACTTCCAGGGCACGGTCCGCCCATGCCGCGGGCAGCAGGGCATAGAGCACCTGACGCCCCTGCCGGCCCAGCTTTTCCTTTTGCAGCAGGACGTAAAAGGAGAAAATCAGCCCGATCACAAAGGTGCTTACGCCGCTGATAACGCCTCCCACCAGCCCGCCGCCGGAGGACAGAAGCCCGCTGCCCCAATCCTGCATCAGGGACATGGCCTTCTGGGTAAGGGCGGTCCAGTCAAAGTCAATGCCCGTGTTCAGCAGTTGGGGCAGAAGGGCCTGCAATTCAGAGAGCTGCTGATTCAGACGCCGCAGGGCCGCGGGGATCTGGCTGGTAATGGAACGGAGGGCTTCCCCCACCCCAGGCCCAATCACGCAGACCGCCAGCGTCAGCACTCCCAGCACTGCCGCCAGGGTCAGAATCAGCGCCAGCGGACGGCTGAATTTCCCGTTCTTCCCGCCGCGCAGAAGCCCTTCTATAGCCCGCATGGGGACATTCAGGATAAAGGCAATCGCGCCGCCGGTCAGAAAGGGCGCAAGCACTCCCAGAAGCCATCCCACGACGGCAAAGGCCAGGGTCAAGTGCTGGAGCAGGCAGTAGAACGCCACGCCCCCGCAGACCACCAGAAGCCGCTGCCGGATTTGGTCCCGGTTCCAGTCCATATCAGCCCTTCCGGTACTCGGCCGCCGCGTGCAGATACCCTTGCGCCGATTCCCGGTTGCTCTCGATTTCCGCTTCCGTCAGGGGCCGGACCACCTTCGCGGGCGCGCCCAGAAGCATGGAACCCGCCGGCGCGTCCATCTTTCCCGTGACCACCGCCCCCGCGCCTACGATGCAGTTATCGCCGATTTTCGCGCCGTTCAGCACCGTGGCGCCCATGCCAACCAGCACGTTGTCTCCGACAGTACAGCCGTGTACAATCGCCCCGTGTCCAATCGTGCAGCCCGCGCCAACATGGGTTTCCTCGTGGAGCACGGCGCAGTCCTGAATGTTGGTGCCCTCGCCCACCGTAATGGCCCCGTCGTCGCCCCTCAGAACGGCGTTGTACCAGATGTTAACGCCCTTGGCCAGAGTTACGTCCCCGCTGACCCGCGCGCCCTCGCAAATCAGCACGTCCTCATCCGTTTTCCGCAGTTTGTATGCCATACTGTCCTTCCTTTCTGTCTGTACCCCCTGTTTTCGGGAGGCTTGGTGTGAAATGCCTGCCGTTCTCTTTGCCCGTCAAAAGAGCCTGGTGTCGAAATTGCCGTCCGTAAAAACAGGGACTTCCTCGCCCTGCCGCGTGGTCCCGACGATGGACAGGTCCGGCGTGCCCACCATAAAATCCACATGGGTGATGGAGTCGTTCAGGCCCAGGGCTTTCAGTTCGTCCTTGCTCATCTGCTGGCCGCCTTTGATGCAGGGATAGGCTTCCCCGAAGGCAATGTGACAGGCGGCGTTTTCGTCGAAAAGGGTATTGTAGAACAGCAGATTCTGATTCGAAATGGGGCTGTCATAGGGCACCAGGGCCGCCTCGCCAAAATACGACGCCCCTTCATCTACGGTCACGGCGGCTTTCAAGGTCTCCTCTCCCTGTCCGGCGTGGACCTCGGTGATCTTCCCGTCCTTGACCACAAAATGGAACTTGTCAATAATATTCCCGTCGTGTACCAGAGGCATGGAGGCATAAACCACACCGTTGGCGCCGGTTTTCAGCGGGGAGGTGAACAGCTCTTCCGTGGGAATGTTGGCGATATAGGACCGGCCGGAAAGGGTCATGTCGCCGCCGCTCTCCCAGATATGGCCCTCGGGCAGCTCTATGGTCAGGTCCGTGCCCAGGGAGTTGGTATAGTGCAGATATTGGAGGTCCAGGGCGTTCAGCTTCTCCAGCCGCCGCTCCAGAGTGGCCAGATGCTCCTGCCAGCGGGTCACAGCCTGTCCGTCCCCGGAGATGCGCACGGCGGAAAAGACAGCGTCCCAGAGCTTCCCCATGGCCTCCTCCTCGGGCGCGTCCGGAAAGACCCGGCAGGCCCAGGACGGAATGGGAATGGACGCGATGCACCAGGGGAACCCGCCGCACATCTGGAGCCGGTCGAAGTCCTTCAAAGCCTTCCCGCTGGCCCTCTGCGCACGGATAATACGGTCCGACGCCACGCCCTTCAGGTTTTCCGGGTCGGAGGCGGAAATGGCCAGATATGCCGAGCCCTCCAGCGCGCAGTCATTGAAGAAGTGCCGCCGCCAGAGGGGGACCACGTCAAAAGTCTTATCCTCCGCGTAAAGGTACTTCATCCGGGTCATGGCGTCGTCGGTCCAGTTCATCACCACCTCACCGCAGCCCGCGTCGTAGGCCTCCTTCGCGCACAGCCGGGCAAAGTACGCGCATTCTACCGGGGAGGAAATCACCATCCGCTGACCCTCCGCCACGTTCAGACCCACCCGGACCAGCAGGCGGGCGTACTCTTGCAGCTTTTCGTTCAAAAATATCATCCTTTCTGTGGAACTCTGGTGTTAGTGTAGCCCAAATTCTGAAAAAAGTAAAGGGAGGATGCAAAAAGACTTGAAATAAGCGGCGGAATTCATTGGTTTGTCCATTCCAAAAGATTCCTGCAACACAGAAGTATTCCGCGAAACACGTTTCAGGGCCTACTGCGGCGTTCCCCTCTTCTCCCGTTCGTTCCGCAGGGACAAGAGGGTGCCGTTGAACTCCGCCCCCAGAATCAGGACCATGGCCGTCATATTCAGCCAGATCAGCAGGACGATCACCGCGCCAATGGAGCCATAAAGCAGGGAATAATGGGCGAAGCGCTCCACATACTCCGCGTACAGCCAGTTCAGGCCCAGCCATGCCGCCAATGCCGCCGCGGTACCGGGCCAAAGCTCCCGCCAGGGCCGCACCCCGTCCTGACTGAGGGCGTACAGAAAGAACAGCGCGAAATAACCAGCCGTGCCCGCCGCCGGGAACCGCAGGCGCCTCCAAAGCTCCGCCCAGAATACCGGCAGCCGGAACTGGACCATCAGCCAACTCAGAAGCCGGTCGCCTACGGTCATAAACGCCAGGGTCACCGCGATGGTCAGGATCAGCATCACCGTATAAATCAGCGTTTTCAGCCAGTGGACGATTTCCCGGCGGGGCGGCCCCAGATGATACGCCTGCCGTACCGCCTGCATCAGCGCGCTGGTGGCCCTCATGGGAAACCACAGGGAGAAAAACAGGCCGAACAGCATCAGCCGCACGTTGGGTTCCTGGCCTACGTGCAGAAGATACGCCTGCACAATGTCCACCACTTCACGGGGCAGGAATTCCCCCAGCACCAGCAGAATTGCCGTTACATTCAAATCCAGCAGGCCCAGGAGCGCGCTGATAAAAATAAGAAACGGGAAGATCATAAACAGCAGGTAGAACGCCAGCGCCGCGCTCTGCACCCCTACTTTATGCTGAAAAAACCGCCGTACCATCAGCCGCACGCACCGCGCCGCCGTTCTCAATTGCCATCCCTCCCGTCTGTTGTATCCCCGCTCAGGACCAGCCCGCCCAGACCTCCGGACAGTAGCCCACCGTCGCTTCCTTCCCGTTCCGGACAATGGGCGCGCGGAACAACTCCGGATGCTCCAGCAGGGCTTCCTCCCGGGCCTGGGGCGTGATGTAGGCCATGTAGTATTTCTCGTACGCCCTGCTTTTTTCGTCAATCAGCCCCTCCAGACCGATTTTCCCCTTGACGGATTGGTATTCCCTGGGGGATAATCCTTTTGAGGGCAAATCTATGTATTGGTACTTAATCCGCCGTTCCTTGAACCAGCGTTCCGCCTTTTTGGTGTCAAAACTCTTCGACGAGCCGAAAATCTGAATGTTCATCCCGTTCCGTCCCTTCTTATGTAAAATTTTTGATGAATCGAGGCGTCTCAAATGAAAGAAGAAATCCGTAAGCTGAAAGACCTGGTGGACAAGGCATCCCATATCGTCTTCTTTGGCGGGGCCGGCGTCTCTACGGAATCCGGCATCCCCGATTTCCGCAGTACCGGCGGGCTGTACCATCAGGAGTGGAAGTATCCGCCCGAAGTGATTTTAAGCCATTCCTTCTACAAAAGCAACCCCGAGGAATTTTTCCGTTTCTATCGCGCCAAAATGCTGGCCCCCGACGCAAAACCCAACCCTGCTCATTATAAACTGGCGGAATGGGAGAAACAAGGGAAACTGCTGGCTGTGGTCACCCAAAATATCGACGGGCTGCATCAGGCCGCGGGCAGCTCCAGGGTCTGCGAGCTTCACGGCAGCGTACACCGGAACTACTGCGAAAGATGCGGCAAGGCTTACCCCGGCTTCGACTTTATCCTGCACGGAACCGGCGTCCCTCACTGTGACTGCGGCGGTACCATCAAGCCCGACGTGGTGCTCTACGAGGAGGGGCTGGACCAGGAGACCCTTTACAGCGCCGTGGATTCCATCGCAAAGGCCGACCTGCTGATCATCGGCGGCACCTCCCTGAACGTCTACCCCGCCGCCAGCCTGATTAACTATTATCGGGGCCGGGATATCGTTCTCATCAACAAATCCTCCGTGGCCCGGGACCTCCCTGCCGGACTGGTCATCACCGATCCCATCGGAGAAGTTCTGAACCAGCTCTGAGCCTCCGCCGCGAGAGAAAGCAGAGGCGTTTTACACAAATCGGTTTCCGGAATGCAGGAAAAAATATTTGAATTGCAAAAACTTTGCCAAAAAGGGCTTGAATACAAATATTTCTCTTGAAAATGCAGGACGGTTGTGTTAAAATTGCATAAGCTTTTAAAAAATGGCGCGAAAGGAGCTCTGTATTATGATCTGGCAGGAGAATGGAGAAAACGCTTACTGTGAGATAACCCCCGCGATTCTGGCATTGAAGGAACAGTGGGAAAAGAAGAATATCATTGACCAGGGGCTATATAAGGAATACAACGTGAAGCGGGGTCTTCGGGACGAGGACGGCCGGGGCGTGCTGACGGGCCTGACCCGGGTGGCGGAAATCCAGTCTTACAACGTGGTTCCCGACGAACAGGGCGAGCATATCACCCCTGCTGACGGCGTTCTGTACTATCGGGGCGTCGACTGCCGGGAGCTGGTCCGGGGTTCCGCCAAACGGGGCCGGTACGCCTTTGAGGAAGCCGCTTACCTGCTGCTCTTCGGCGAACTCCCCAACGCCGCCCAATTGGAGGATTTCTGCGGTCAGCTTGCCTCCTACCGCACCCTGCCGACGAATTTCTTCCGGGACGTCATCATGAAGACGCCGCCCAAGGATTTGATGAACACCATGCAGCGGGGAATCCTGACCCTCTTCTGTTACGACGACAAGCCCAATGATACCGGCCTGGAAAACGTCCTCCGGCAGTGCCTGCAGCTTACCGCGAATATGCCTGTGCTGGCCATCTACGCGTATCAGGCATGGCGCTATAATCAGGGGGAGAGCCTGTTTATCCACGTGCCCCAGCCCCATCTGTCCACCGCCGAGAACTTCCTCCGGATGCTTCGGGAGGACCGGGGCTATACCGAGCTGGAAGCCCGTACCCTGGACGTGGCCCTGGTGCTCCACGCGGACCACGGCGGCGGCAACAACTCCACCTTCACCAACCACGTGGTCACGTCCTCCGGCACCGACACCTATTCCGCCATCTCCGCGGCCATGGCGTCTCTGAAGGGTCCCCGGCACGGCGGCGCAAACAGTAAGGTCATGGAGATGATGGACGATATCAAGGAGCATATCCAGGACTGGTCCAGCGAAAACTGCGTGCGGCGTTACCTGACCCAGATTCTGGACAAGGAAGCCTTTGACCGCAGCGGCCTGATCTACGGTCTGGGGCACGCCGTCTATACCCGCTCCGACCCCCGCTGCGAGGTCTTCCGGGATTACGTCCACCAGCTCGCCGCCGAAAAGGGCCGTCAGGAAGAGCTGAACCTTTACGCCAGCGTGGAGCGAATCGGCAAGGAGCTGCTGATGAACCGCCGGGGCAAGTCCGCTCTTTCCACCAATATCGATTTCTACAGCGGCTTTGTCTATGAAATGCTGGGCCTGCCTATGGAACTATACACCCCGCTCTTTGCCGTGGCCCGTATCGCCGGCTGGAGCGCCCACCGTATGGAAGAGCTGAGCGCCGGCGGCAAGCTGATCCGTCCCCGTTACGAGTGCGTGGAACCTCACCGCTCTTACACCGATATGGGAGAACGATGAACAGGAAAAGCAAAATAATCAGGGATGACTGTTGGGAATGAGGCATTTTGTCCCGTTCCCAACTCCTCCCTCCTTGCTCAGCGGGGATTTCTGCACGGTTTCTGACAGCCGCGCTTCCCTGATTTTGGAAAATATTCAGAAAATTTTGCCGAAAACAAAAATTTGGGTTGACAAAGCCGGCAGTTCTGGCTATAATAAGCAAGCAGTGTTTTTCAGGGAGCTTTATTTGCGGCTGTGCTGGAACTGGTAGACAGGCCAGCTTGAGGTGCTGGTGTCGATTCGACGTGTGGGTTCAAGTCCCGTCAGCCGCACCATATGCGCGAGTGGTGGAATTGGCAGACTCGCTAGATTCAGGTTCTAGTGTCCTTTACGGACGTGCGGGTTCAAGTCCCGCCTCGCGCACCAATCGCCGGACTCCGTTTCCATACGGGGCGGGGTCCGGAATCCCCTTTGCTTTTTGACTGCGCCCCTTTCTAAATGTCCTTCCTGTAATTTTATAATGCGCGCGAGTGGTGGAATTGGCAGACTCGCTAGATTCAGGTTCTAGTGTCCTTTACGGACGTGCGGGTTCAAGTCCCGCCTCGCGCACCAAAAGCTCCGTTTTTGGGGCTTTTTTCTTACCCTGAAATGGGGAAAACCTACAACGGGAAGTACAGCCAAAATGTATAATTTGAAATCACTGGCGGAACCGCGCGGCGTCCCTTTTCCCTGTTCCTTTCGTAAACAAATAACCTCCGGATTCGTCGGATTTCGCGGGTTCCAAAAGAGCGCGGGGAAAAATATGGATGATTTTTTCGCAGAAAAGCCTTGTGTTTTCTCATGGACTGTGTTATATTGCATATATTAGAGTATGTTGGCAGTGTAAGGTGATGGAGTGGACCGCGTGTCCGCTCTTTTTATTGGCCTGGGGACTGCAGTAAAAAGGAAACAAATTGACGGATGGAAGACCGTCAGGAGGCTCTGAATGAAGAAAATCACGGAACTGGCCGCGGAGCTTGCGGCGGACGCCATCGAGAAGGCTGGGTGCCGGCTCTGGGACGTGGAATATGTAAAGGAAGGCGGGACGTGGTATCTGCGGGTTCTGCTGGACAAGGAGGGCGGCGTGGATATCCTGGACTGCGAGGCGGTATCCAGGGAACTGTCTGACCGTCTGGACGAGGCGGACCCCATCGAGGGAAGCTACGTGCTGGAGGTGGGCTCGGCAGGCGCGGAGCGGGCCTTGAAGCGTCCGGAGGACTTCCGGGAGTTTCTGGGCAGTCCGGTGCTGGTGAAGCTCTACCGCGCCCAGAACGGCAGGAAGGAAATCCCCGGCGTGCTGACGGCTTACGGCGAGGATGGAAGTGTCACCGTGGAATCCGGCGGCGAGACGCTGATCTTCCCGAAAAAGGACCTGGCGCTGGTGCGGCTCCGGGTGGAATTCTGAGAAAATCAGGAGTGAGGAACTGTCTTTCCCTGATGGAAACGGTTCCTGATTCCAAATGCGAAACGCGTTGTCAAAAAAGCAGAAGAAAAAGGAGTGTCGAGGATGAAAGGCAAAAAGCAGAAGGAACCGGCGGGAATGAATCCGGCTGAGATCTTCGCCGCGCTGGAGATGCTGGAGCAGGAACGGGGCATTCCCAAGAAATTTATGATGGAAAAAATCGTCCAGGCCCTGACCGCCGCGTATAAGAAGGACCATTCGGAGATTGAGAACGTAGTGGTGGAAGTGGACGAGGAGAAGAAGGATCTGCGGATGTACGTTCAGAAAGCCGTTGTGGACGAGGAGGACTACGTGGACCCCGGCAACGAGATGACTCTGGAGGACGCCCGGAAGATATCAGGCCGGTTCAAGATCGGGGACATGGTGAACATCCAGGTGGATAAGATGGAGTTCGGACGCATCGCCGCGGGCAACGGGAAGCAGGTGATTATCCAGGGCCTCCGGGAAGCCGATCGGGGCATGGTTTACAACGAATTCAACTCCAAGCAGCATGAGATTCTCACCGGCGTCGTCATCCGCGTGGACCCCCGGAACGGCGCGGTGACCCTGAAGATCGGCACCGGGGCCGACGCTGCTGAAGCCCTTCTGATGGCCGGCGAGCAGGTGCCCAACGAGGAATTGACCGAGGGCGCTCATATCAAGGTCTATGTGGTGGATGTGCGCCGCTCCAATTGGGGACCCCAGGTGTTGATTTCCCGTACCCATCCGGGCCTTGTGAGGCGGCTCTTTGAACTGGAGGTCCCGGAGATTTATGACGGCATTGTGGAAGTGAAGTCCACCGCCCGGGAACCTGGAAGCCGCACCAAAATGGCCGTCTGGTCCAATGACGAGAATATAGACCCCATCGGCGCCTGCGTTGGCCCCAGAGGTCAGCGGGTAGCCGGCATCGTTGAGGAACTCCGGGGCGAAAAGATCGATATCATCAAATACAGCGAAGACCCGGCGGAATTTATCGCGGCGGCGCTGGCTCCGGCGGAAGTGCTTTCCGTCACCATGCTGCCTGAGGGAAAAGCCTGCCGCTGCATAGTGCCTGACGACCAGCTTTCCCTTGCAATCGGTAAAGAAGGTCAGAACGCACGCCTCGCCGCACGGCTGACGGGGTACAAGATTGACATCAAATCCGCCAAGGACGCAGCGGAAGGCCCGTCGAAAAAGGAGAAGGACGCGGAGCTGCCGGAAGAGGGCGAAACCGTGGAGCTGCCGGAAGAGGGCGAAACCATGGAACTGCCGGAAGAGCCTGTGGAAATTCCGGAGATGGAAGAAGCGTCCGGAGAATCTGTGGAGACGGAAGAAGCATCCGAAGAAGCCACAGAGACGGAGGAGGCATTCGAAGAGCCTGCGGACGAGGAATAAGCCCATGCGCCTGCCGTGTTTCCGGGCGGAGTGCGGCAGGCCATAGAACAACGGAAATCAAAGGTGGTGAGGGAAGTGCCAAAGGTAAAGAAGATCCCCCAGCGGCAATGCGTAGGCTGTCGGGAGATGAAGGACAAAAAGACGCTGCTGCGGGTAGTGCGTTCGCCGGAGGGTACAGTGAGTCTGGACTTTTCCGGAAAGAAGCCGGGCCGGGGCGCGTATGTGTGCCATGACCCGGCGTGCCTGAAGCGGGCCAGGAAATCGAAGGCTCTTGAGCGGGCGTTTGAGACGGCAATCCCTGATGAAGTATATGACGTCATGACAAGAGAGCTGGGAGGTGTGCCGTGAACGATGGAAAGAATGTGCTGTCTCTGCTGGGGCTGGCTCTGCGGGGCGGACGGCTGGCGGTAGGAGACGAAGCCGCGGCCCAGAGCGCCCAGGGAGGTACGGCAAGACTGCTTCTGACGGCCTCCGACGCGGGAGAGAAGACCTTACGGCGGGCGCGGTTCCTGTCAGACGAGGGACATTGTATGCTGCTGCCCCTGCCCTTTGCAAAGACGGAGTTGGGCAGCGCACTTGGACGGGGTACGGCGGCAATCGTGGCAGTGACCGACCTGGGACTTGCAGCTGCCGTAACAGAAAAGCTGGCCCTCCTGGACCCGGAAGCCTGCGGCGATGCTCCGGAACGGATGCGGCTCAAGCTGCGGCGCGCGAAGGAACGGAAGGAAGCCCCCCGGAAACGTCCGCCGCCGAAGGATCACGCGTCCCAGCCTGAGGACGGAAGTCAAAGGGAACGCCGCGCCGGTTATGGGAAACCCAGGAGTGCTAAGCCCGACGGCAGAAAGTTCCAGGACGGCAAACCTGATGGACGCAGACCTGACGGCAGAAAGTTCCAGGGCGGTAAACCTGACGGCAAAAAGTTCCAGGGCGGCAAACCTGATGGACGCAGGCCCGACGGCGGGAAGTCCAAGAGCGGCAGAAGGTTCCAAAGCGGAAAACCCTGGCGGCCTGGACCCAAAGGCGGAGGGCGATAAGGTGTTCCGCGGGAGCGTTTTTCCGTGTCCGGCAAATTGGCTGGGCGCGTGTTATATAACTGAAATTCTCCGCTCTCAAGTCCGTCTGAAAGCCTGCGGAAATGGCGTAGGTTTTCAAACGGGCTTGCGAGGGGAAACAGAACGAGGTGTTTTGATTGGCTATTGAAAAATACAGAGTACACGAAGTCGCGAAGGATTTTGGCGTCCCGACCCGGACCATCATAGAAATTCTTACAAAATACGCGACGGCCCCGAAAAACCATATGCAGGTCCTGACAGACAGGGAATTGTCTCTCGTCTTTGAATGTATGACCCAGCGCAATCAGGTGTCGGACATCCAGGTGATCTTCAAGGACACCGTGAAGGAACCGGCTCCAGCGAAGGGCCAGCAGCAGAGCGGGAAGCCCTCGGGACAGCAAGGCGGGAAACCTTCCGGACAGCAGGCAGGCCAGGGCGGGAAGACCTCCGGTCAAGACAGAAAGCCCTCCGGACAGGGCGGAAGAAACGCGGGACAAAGACAGGGTTCCGGTCAGCAGGGTTCCGGCCAGTCCCAGGCGAGTCCGCAGTCTTCCGGCCAGCAGACGGCGGCAAAGCCCAGCAGCCGGGTGCCGCAAAAGAAGATTGTGGATACCCGGAAGGGCGGCGACGTAAACCTTGCCAAGTACGACGAACGCCTTGAGACCCTGGGCGGTCAGCAGGGCGAACGGATGCAGCGTCAGCAGAGGAGCGGGCGTGAGAAGGTCCGGAGCGGCCAGCAGCGTCGGGGCGGTCCTGCCTACTCCAACAAGCGGCGGCAGGACGAACAGGAGCGGATGCGCCGTTTGCAGCTTGAGATTGCGAAGAAAGCGCCGCTGAAGGTCTCCATTCCGGACGAGATCAGCGTAGGCGAGCTGGCGTCCCGTATGAAGAAGACCGGCGCGGAAGTGGTCAAGGTGCTGATGAAAAACGGCATTATGGCTTCCCTGCCCCAGATGATCGATTTTGACACCGCGTCCTTTGTTGCGGAGGAAATGGGCTGTAAGGTCGAGAAGGAAGTGGTCGTCACCATCGAGGAAAAGCTGATCGACGACCGTGAAGACCGCCCGGAGGAACTGGCGCCCCGTGCCCCTGTGGTGGTCGTAATGGGCCATGTCGACCACGGCAAGACCTCCCTGCTGGACACCATCCGGAACACGTCCGTGGCTTCCGGCGAGGCGGGCGGAATCACCCAGCATATCGGCGCGTATCAGGTCCAGGTCAACGGCAAGCCCATCACCTTCCTGGACACCCCGGGCCACGAGGCGTTTACTTCCATGCGGGCCCGCGGCGCTATGATTACTGACGTGGCCATCCTGATGGTAGCGGCGGACGACGGTATTATGCCCCAGACCATTGAGTCCATCAGTCACGCGAAGGCGGCCAATATTCCCATCGTGGTGGCTGTGAACAAGATTGATAAAGAGAACGCCAATCCCGACCGGGTCCTCCAGCAGCTGACCGAGCATGGCCTGGTTCCCGACGAATGGGGCGGCGACACCATTTGCTGCAAGATTTCCGCGAAGAAGAATATTGGCATTGATAATCTCTTGGAAATGCTGACACTGACGGCGGAAATGGCGGAGCTGAAAGCCAATCCCAACCGTGCCGGGCAGGGTACCGTGATTGAAGCCCGTCTGGACAAGGGCCGGGGTCCCGTGGCGACACTGCTGGTCCAGAACGGCACCTTGAAGCAGGGCGATATTATCATAGCGGGCACTGCGGTAGGACGTGTCCGGACAATGCTGAATTACAAAGGCGAGCGTATGGCAGAGGCGGGGCCGTCGGTGCCTGTGGAGATCGCGGGCCTGAGCGAAGCGCCTACCGCCGGAAGCCCCTTCTATGTGGTCAAGGACGAGCGCATGGCCCGGACACTGGTGGAACAGCGGAAAGCCGAGGAACGTGCCAAAGCTGCCGCGCCAGTGCAGAAGGTCAGCCTTGAGAACCTGTTTGACCAGATCCAGGCCGGCGAACGGAAGGAATTGGCGCTGATCGTCAAGGCGGACGTGCAGGGCAGTGTGGAAGCGGTGAAGGCGTCCCTGGAGAAGCTGAGCAACGACGAGGTAAACGTGCGGGTGATTCACGGAGGCGTGGGCGCGGTGAACGAGTCGGACGTGATGCTTGCTTCTTCGTCCAACGCCATTATCGTGGGTTTCAACGTCCGTCCTGACGCCGCCGCCCGTGACGGAGCCGCAAGACAGAATGTGGATATGCGGATGTACCGGGTCATCTATGACTGCATCGACGAGATCACCGCAGCCATGAAGGGTATGCTTGCCCCCAAGTACCGGGAGGCTCTGCTGGGTCACGCGGAGGTCCGGCAGACATACAAGGTATCCGGCGTGGGCACGGTGGCGGGCTGTTACGTCCAGGATGGCAAAATCGTCCGGAACTGCTCCATCCGCCTGGTCCGTGACGGCATTGTAATTCATGAGGGCGCGCTGGCTTCCCTCCAGAGATTCAAGGATTCCGTGAAAGAGGTGGCCAGCGGCTTCGAGTGCGGTCTGACCATTGAGAAGTTCAACGATATCAAAGAAGGCGATATCGTGGAAGGATACACCATGGAGGAAATCCCTCGCTGAGCATAAAATAAGGGCGGCGGCACTGCCCGTCGTCCTCATTTTATCATTAGGCGCTTTATTTCTTAGCAGAAAATGTGGTGTGCCGCGTCCATAGCGGAACTGAGGAAGAATCCGGACACGCTGGACGGCTGGCGGTTTTATCCAAGCCGTTTTACGGGGTACGCGGGGAATACGATGGAATGGCATCTGGCTTCTGGCAAAAAGGACGGAAAAGAGACGAACCCGGCCATTTCAAAGCCGCTGCCGGATATGGAATTGGAGCGTTTTTACCGGGGCTGGAACCATCGGAAGGCGGCGGGTTTGGAATGTTCCGGAAGTACTGGAAAATGATTGAGAAGAAGTAAAGGAGAGCCATATGGCAGGCAATCGAATCAACCGAATCAACGACGAAATACAGAAGGAGCTTTCGGCGCTGTTCCGGGAGCTGAAGGACCCCCGGGTATCACAGGGGATGGTATCCATCACAAGAGTAGACACCACGGCGGACCTGCGCTATGCGAAAATTTACGTCAGCGCGTTGGACAAGGGTCAGGAGAAAGAAATTTTGAAGGGCCTGAAATCGGCGTCCGGCTACCTGCGGCGGGAGCTGGGACATACCTTGCAGCTTCGATATACGCCGGAGCTGCAATTTGTGGGGGACGACTCCATCCAGCACGGGGCCCACATTCTGGAGCTTCTGCGGCAGGAGGAAGCCAAGGAAGCCGCCCGGAATCAAACGAAGGAGGACTAGTATGCTGAACGCCCAACAGACAGCGGAATGGTTCCGGGAACGGGACGGCTTCCTGCTGCTGACCCACGTGCGGCCTGACGGAGACACCATCGGTTCAGCGGCGGGCCTGTGCGCGGGACTGCGGGCCTTGGGGAAGACCGCGTACCTGCTGCCCAACCCGGAGCTGACGGAATCCACAGAGCCTTACGCCGTCCCCTGCCACGCCCCGGAGGACTTCCTGCCGGAGACGGTGGTGACGGTGGATATCGCGGCGCTGTCCCTTCTGCCGGAAAACGCAAAGGCTTATGCGGACCGGATCGATTTTGCTATTGACCACCATCCGTCCCACGAGGATTTTTCGCCCGCCTTTGTCCGTCCGGAGGCCGCTGCCACAGGGGAGATGATTTATGATATCCTCTGCCATCTGGGACCCATCACGCCTGAAATGGCCCTGCCCCTCTATGTGGCCGTTTCCACGGATTCCGGCTGCTTCGCCTACGGCAACACCACCGCCTATACCCATGCCGTAGCCGCCGCGCTGATCCGGACCGGCATCGATATCCAGCCGGTGAATAAGACGTTTTTCCGCACCAAGTCCCGGAAGCGCCTGCAATTGGAAGCGGATATGCTGAACAATATGGAGCTGATGGACAAGGACCGGGTCGTTTTGCTGACGGTCCCCCTGTCCCTGATGGAACGGGTGCAGGCCACGGAGTACGACGCGGAGGATCTGTCCGCGCTGGGACCGCAGATCCAGGGCGTGGACTGCGCGGCGACCTTCCGGGAACTGAGACCGGACGTGTGGAAAATCTCCCTGCGCACCGGCTCCAGAGTCAACGCCACCCAGGTCTGCGGTCTTCTGGGCGGCGGCGGACATATGGCGGCGGCTGGGTGTACCGTCAAGGCCCCCCTGGAGGACGCGAAACGCCAGCTCCTGGACGCCGTTGCCCAAATTGTCCCGGATTTTCACAGATAGGAGTAAACAGACAGGGGATTTGCCCGGTAAAATATCCTCTGTCAGAAAAGCATTATGGCGAATGGAATTGTGATTATCGACAAGCCCGCCGGGTGGACTTCTATGGACGTCTGCGCAAAGCTCCGCGGGATTCTTCGTGAGAGGCGGGTGGGCCACGGCGGAACCCTGGACCCTATGGCTACCGGCGTGCTTCCGGTTTTTGTGGGACGGGCTGCCCGGGGCGTGGAATTCGCGGAAAAGGGCAATAAAGAGTACGTCGCCGGACTGCTGCTGGGCCGCGTGACCAATACCCAGGATACCGGCGGCGAGGTTCTGGAGGAGCATCCGGTTTCTGTTGGCCGTCCGGAAGTGGAGACCGTGCTGCGGGAGCATTTCCAGGGGGAGATTCAGCAGGTTCCGCCTATGTATTCCGCCGTCAAGGTCAATGGGAAGAAGCTTTACGAATTGGCCAGAAAAGGACAGGAAATCGAACGAAAAGCCAGAACTGTGACCATCCATGAGACGGAAATTTTGCAGTCGGACCCCTCCGGGAAGGAATTTCTTCTTCGGGTCCGCTGCTCCAAGGGGACTTACATCCGGACGCTCTGCCATGAGATTGGACGGCTGCTGGGCTGCGGCGGGTGCATGAGCAGTCTCCGGCGGACCATGGCGGCAGGTTACACGCTTTCGGACGCCGTGACGCTTGAGGAGGTCCAGGCGAAAGGGGAAGCCCTCCTGCGGCCCGTGGACAGCCTGTTTGCGGCCTGCCCTGCTCTGACGGTCCGTTCGCCGGGGCAGGAAAAACGGGTCCGCTGCGGAAACCCCATCACGCTGCCCGCCCCGGATGGCACTTACCGCGTCTACAGTCTCACAGGGGAGTTCCTCTGCCTGAGCCGCGCCAAAGACGGTACTCTCACCAGCGAGAAGAATTTCTTTTAGGAGGTCCGTTATGCGCAGGATGGGCACGCTGAGAACACCTCTTCCGGCAAACCGTCGGGAGTTGATCTACAAGGTCATGCTCCACGAAACCCGCCGGAATGGTGTGTTCGCTTACCTCTATACCAGCCCTGACGCCCTGCTCTGCTCCTACGACTGCCACTATCCCGACCTGGCAAACGCTATGGAAGACTGGGCGGACGAGGTGGAACGCTGGGATGAGCTGGACGATCCCCTGCCCCATTGCCAGCACGACTGCCCCCTGCCGGTCCGGGTGAAGGGCCGTGAGGAGGGCAGGCCGCAGTGGGGAAGCTACGAGATTTTGAAAGATGGAAAATGGAGGGATTTTGCGCCATGAGCAAACCCAATCCCACGGAACGCGTCATAGCCCTGGGCTTTTTTGACGGGGTACACCTGGGCCACGCCGCGCTGCTGAAAAGAACCGTGGAAGCGGCAAAACAACGAGGCTGCGTGCCTGCGGTCTTTACCTTCGACCGGCCGCCGAAAGAGGTGGTCACCGGAATCCCCTGCCCCCTGATCAACTCCCCGGAGGACCGAAAGGAGCTTGTCCGGCGGCTTTATGGCATCAAAGATGTGATTATGGCCCCCTTTGACCACGAGATGATGACCACCAGCTGGGAGGATTTCGTGACGGAGCTTCTGGTGGGCCGCTGGAACGCCGTGCATCTGGTGGCGGGCCACGACCATCATTTCGGGCATAAGAATCAGGGTTCGCCGGAACTTTTGCAGCAGAAATGCGCGGAATTGGGCGTGGGCTGCGATATTATCCCCAAGGTGGAAATCGCCGGGGTGACCGTCAGCTCGACCTACATCCGGCGGCTGGTGGAAATGGGACAGGTCAGCCGCGCCAATCGGTTCCTGGGGCATCCCCACACGCTGACAGGTACGGTACGGCATGGACGGGGCCTGGGGACCTCCCGGCTGTTTCCTACGGCCAATTTAATCATTCCGCCCCATGTCCTGATCCCCAGTCACGGCGTTTACGTCACCAAGGTCTGGTTCCCCGACGGACAGTCCAAACCCGCGGTCACCAACGTCGGTACCCGTCCTACAGTCAACAACGGAACCGATGTGACGGTTGAAGCCTGTATCCTCGACTTTCAGGGCGACCTCTACGGACAGACCCTTCGGCTGGAATTCTACGAGCATCTCCGGGACGAAATCCGTTTCGATTCCCTGGACGCTCTCCGTGCCCGTATTGCCGCCGATGCAGAGACCACACGGCAGTATTTCCTGAAATAGCCCCCCGTACGGAATCCTGCATCCGATACAGAAGCCACAGGACGGCATTTTCTCCAACTGCTCCCGTACGGAATCCTGCATCCAATACAGAAGCCACAGGACGGCATTTTCTCCAACTGCCCCCGTACGGAATCCTGCATCCGATACAGAAACCACAGGACGGCATTTTCTCCAACTGCCCCTGTACGAAATCCTGCATCCGATACAGAAACCACAGGACGGCATTTTCTCCAACTGCCCCGTACGGAATCCTGCATCCTGGGTACAAATCCGACGGCGGGGACGGTTTGCGGACCGGAAAATTTCATATAAGCACAAAAAAAGGGAGGCGTCCGGAACACCTCTCTTTTTTGCTGGAGTCACATCAGGGTATATACCCAGGCCAGGGCTACGACGGACGCGCCAAGTATGGCCCAGAGAAGAGGCGAAAGCGCGTGCCATATGCGGGAGAAACGGCTCTGGGGCACACCCGCGTAATTCCGGGCGATACGGCGGGCCTCATCCACCAGATCCCTTGCGGTTACACCCTGCCCGGCTACGTCGTTGCGGACAAAAAAGATTGCCTGTTCAAAAAAGCGCTGGTCGGGAGAGTCTACGACCACCACCCGTCTGGAAATACCTTTCACCATAGCTGCAAGCCTCCTGTGATATGGAATATTTCCAGTTTTCCTCATGAGCCGGAAAAATATACCGTGTTCTCCCTACGAAAATAGCCCCCGGGAAGCCGCCGGACGTTTTTCCTGCTTCATGAGAGGCCATTGTCAGACCGCCCGCGCGCCGGAAGCAGGCCGGTAGAGCACCTGAATGGCACAATCGTCCCGGAGCTTTTCCCGGCGGACGCTTTCGTGAAGAATCAGAGAGGCCAGGATCTGCGGGTCGTCGCCGGTCCAGCCTGCCAGAAGGTCCAGGAGCCATTCGTCTTCACCGGGGTCCGCCGCGCCGTCGCTGACCATCACCGCGAAACTGCCCGGGTCCAGAGGCGCCCGCGTAATATCCGGCGCGGCTGGACTCTCCCGCAGACCTGCCGGAAGCGAATGCCCTGTGATCCGCCGGACAACACCGCCCTTTTTCAGATAGCTGGGAGCCGCGCCGAATTTGTAGAACGCGGCTTCACTGGCGGCAGGGTCGTATACGCAGAGGTCTATCGTCGAGAACGTGCCGGTTTCCGCACTGCGGAGCGCCATAGCGGAATTCAGCGTTTTAAGGGCGGCGTCGGGGGCAATGCCGGCTTCCAGAAATTGCCTCAGCAGACGGCAGGTCATGGCGGATTCCTTCCTTGCCGGTTCGCCGCTGCCCATGCCGTCGGCCAGAAGAAGACACCAACGGCCCTGCTCTGTCTGGAAAGCGTCGATGCTGTCCCCGCAGACCGTCTCTCCCTCCCTTGGACGCACTACCGCGCCTACCTGACACCGCGCTCCGCCGGATACCGGCACGGCTTCCTCTGCCAGTCCCGCCGCTGTCGCACTCAGAAGCTCCGAAAGCTGCGCGTACTGTCCCCTCGCGCTCCGGCGGGTGGCTTCCAACTGCCTGCGGTACTGGCGGCGCAGCAGAAACGCGGATAATTCTCCGTTTACCGCCGCGATAAAATCCGTCAGATGAATGCACCGGCCGGAAAAATACTGCGGGAAATCCTTCGGCAGTACCCGGCCGCGTTCCAGAAGATAGGGCGTGGCGTCGTTCAGTGCGTTGAAGGTCCCTGTATATTCTTTCTGCCAGCATAGATCGCAGATGGCACAGTCCCGACAGACCTTTTCCGCGGCCCGGTCAAAGATAATCGCCGGATTTTCATCCCCCGGATTGGGCGCGCTCTTTCCCAGACTGTCACACAATTCCCGGAACGCGCCCGCGGCCCGGTCCAGCTGCGTCCTCCAGCGCTGGGCGGTCTCCGACGGCTCACGTCCCCGGCGCGGATTCTCTGCCTGCCGTCTTTGCCCCTGCGCGATTCCAATGGCTTTCCGTTCCCGCTTGCCCCCCAGGACCCGGCGGGGAATCAAAAGAAACAGCGCCATGCCCGCGGAGGCCTCCGGAAGCAGGGGAAGTATGCTCCCGCCCCCTGCCAGCATCGCCGCCAGAGTCCCCGCCAGAAAGCCCAGCGCTGCCATAGGCCTCTGCCGCTGTGTGGACGCCAGCAGTCCCGACAGGCCAAAGACCATCGTATAGGCCCCGCCGCTCAGCCCGCACAGGTCCGCCGTCAGACCCAAACCCAAGCCTGCCGCCGCGCCCCAGTCCGGACCCCTGCCCCAAACGTTCCAGCATAACAGCAGGCAAAGCAGCGTCCGGGCCGGGGAAAAGCCCAGAATTTCCAGCTCCGACGCGCCCAGCAGCAAGGCACAGCCCAACAGCATCCCTCCCGCCGTGCCCTCGTCCCGCCGCTGAAGGAGCCGGATGAACAGCCACGCCGAAACGCCCGTCAAACCCGCCGCCGCCAGACAGGGACCTATACGCGCCAACGGGTCCAGGGATTCCAGCACATAGACGCCCTCCACCGCCAGAAACAGCCCCGCGGCAGTCAATGCACGGGCCTTTGGACGGGTCAGCAGCCAGGTCCCCTGAAAGGCCACAGCAGCAGTAATAATCAGAATCGCCACCGCAAGAAACGGCAGGGCCTTGGCAAAATCCAGAAACAGCACCGCGCCCATAGCCGCCCCCGCCAACGACGCCCCGCCCGGTCCCGCCGCTATGTACCCCAACGCAAACGGCGCGCTTCCCTCCGGCGTCTGGCAGGCCGTCAGCGCGCCCGCCAGGAAAAACCGCATACCCCATCGCCATAGCCGCACCTGCTCCTCACGCTCGATCTTAACCACGGCTTGTCCCTCCTGAAATGTTGATTTTCCGTCATTGTACCCGGTAAATCCGGAAAAACCCGTCGGGAAAAGTATCGCCTGCATTTCCCTTGCATCAGACCGGCCGTTAACGCATAAATTGATAGGTCCGCCTTTTTGGGACGCAATTATAGAGCATTTGTCCGCGCTTTGCCTCCCTCCTTCTGACAAAAACGCAAGAAAACCATTGACAAGCGGCACGGGAGCGAGTATAGTATCCCTACAGGTGTCTTGACACGTGTAAACTACATCAAAGATTATGCAAGAAAGAGACGGGAATTTCCTATGGAACAGGTCAAAGCGTTTATGAAGCGCAAAAACATCGTGATTTCGGCCAAGCGTTACGGCATCGACGCGCTGGGGGCCATGGCGCAGGGACTCTTCTGCTCCCTTCTGATCGGCACCATCCTGAACACGCTGGGCAGTCAGTTTCACATTGGCTTTCTGACAGCTCAGGTCATCACCATCAATGAAGTGGGCTACACCATCGGCGGCATGGCGTCCTTTATGAGCGGCGCGGCTATGGCGGTGGCAATCGGTTACGCATTGCAGTCTCCGCCCATGGTCCTGTTCTCCCTGGCAACGGTGGGCTACGCCTGCAACGCCTTGGGTAAGGCCGGCGGACCTCTGGCAGTGCTCTTCGTGGCCATTATCGCGGCGGAGTGCGGCAAGGCGGTCAGCAAGGAAACCAAGGTGGATATCCTGGTGACCCCCATTGTGACCACCCTTATCGGCATCGGCGCGGCCTGGGTGATTGCGCCTCCCATCGGCTCCGTGGCCAGCGCGTTCGGACAGCTGATCATGCGCGCCACAGACCTCCAGCCCTTCTGGATGGGCATTCTGGTTTCCGTCCTGGTGGGCGTGGCGCTGACTTTGCCGATCTCCTCCGCCGCTATCTGCTCCGTCCTGGGGCTGACGGGTCTGGCCGGAGGCGCGGCGGTGGCAGGCTGCTGCGCTCAGATGGTAGGCTTTGCCGTGATGAGCTTCCGGGAGAACGGCTGGGGCGGCCTGGTCAGTCAGGGCATCGGCACCTCTATGCTCCAAATGCCCAATATCGTCCGGAATCCCCGGATCTGGATTGCGCCTACCCTGGCCTCCGCCATTACCGGACCCATTGCCACCTGCCTGTTCCGGCTGGAAATGAACGGCGCGGCCATCAATTCCGGTATGGGTACCTGTGGTTTCTGCGGTCAGCTCGGCGTCTGGACCGGCTGGCTCAATCCCAGTGAGACCGCCCTTGCCAACGGCGCCGCTGCCATCACCCCTTCCGCGTTCGACTGGCTGGGGCTGGCGCTGATTTCCTTTGTGCTTCCGGCCATTCTCGCGCCTTTGATTAACCAGTTCTGCCGGAAGCTCGGCTGGGTCAAAGACGGCGACCTGACCCTCCCCAACTGAACCCGAAAACAAATGCCAGCGGTGTGTGGATTTCGATTCCATATGCCGCTGGTTTTTTGCGTTCGCCGGGACTGCGGAGACTTTTTGAAACGCTTTCGAAAAACACTATTGACAAGAGTGTCCCGCCGTGCTACACTATCCGTATTAGTACAGTTAATACAGTTGGATGAAGGAAAGGAAGGTGCATGGATGATCAGCCTGAATTACCGGGATTCCCGGCCGATTTATGAGCAGATCAAGGACGGCTTGCGGAAGCTGATCGTCACGGGAGCCATCGGGACAGACGAGAAGCTGCCGTCGGTGCGGTCGCTGGCGACACAGTTGTCCATCAACCCGAATACGATTCAGCGGGCGTACAACGAGTTGGAGGGCGAGGGGTACATCTACTCCGTGCCCGGGAAGGGGAGCTTTGCCACGGGAGACCCGGACGCCGACAAGAGCAGGCAGCAGAATCTGATGGAAAAGACCCGGGAACTGCTGGCAGAGCTGCGGTATCTGGGCGCGCGGCAGGAGGAACTGCTGGCGCTGTTGGAAGAACCGGCAGACGAAAGGAGGAGCAGCCATGATTGAAGTAAAGAACACGGTAAAACGTTTTGGAGAATTCGCGGCTTTGGACGGGGTGTCCCTGACGGTGCCCGCGGGAAGCGTTTACGGCTTGGTGGGTCCCAACGGCGCGGGAAAATCCACCCTCATCCGCTGTCTGACGGGCATCTATCAGGCCGACGAGGGCACGCTTTCCATCGACGGGCAGCCGGTCTGGGAAAACGAAGCCCTGAAAAGCCGCGTCGCCGCCATCCCTGATGATTGGTATTATTTCCCTCAGGCGACCATCCGGGATATGTGCCGCTTTTATCGGGGATTCTATCCGAGATTCTCCATGGAACGGTACGAAAAGCTGAAGGAAGTCTTTGAAATCGACGAAAAGCGAACCCTGCGGCGTTTGAGCAAGGGAATGCAGAAGCAGGCGGCATTCTGGCTGATGCTGAGCTGTATGCCCGACTGTCTGATTCTGGATGAACCCGTGGACGGCCTGGACCCGGTGATGCGCCGTCAGGTCTGGTCTCTGGTGCTGGGAGACGTGGCGCAGAGGAATATGACGGTGCTGGTGAGTTCCCATAACCTCCGGGAGTTGGAGGACGTTTGCGACCATGTGGGCATTCTGGACCGGGGGAAAGTCCTGCTGGAACGGTCCCTGGCCCAGCTCCAGGACAATATGGTGAAATTGCAGGTGGTCTTCAAGGACGGCGGGGATGTGCCTCCGGAAATCCCTGTGCTGCACGCGTCCAAGGTGGGCCGTATCCATACCCTGATTATGCGGAACAACGCGGAGGAAGCTGAAAATATGCTGGCGGCCTATGAACCGATGCTGGTGGACGCGGTGCCGCTGACACTGGAAGAAATCTTTATCTATGAGTTGGGAGGGGCGAATTATGCAGTCAAAGACATCGTACTTTAATCCCACGCAGTTCAAAAAGAATCTGACGCGGTTCTGGCCCTTGTGGGGAGGCGCGTCCCTGCTTGGAGTCCTTGCGCCGCTGGCCCTGCTGGTGGAGATGATTCAGGCGGGCTTTGATGTTGCTGTCAAGCCGCTGGAAATGACCCATGCGCTTTACAGTACACTCGCTTATATCGTGCCCGTCGTATCCCTTTTGTACGCGGTCCTCTGCGCGCTGGCGGTCTGGCACTACCTCTATAATGCCCGCAGCGTCAGCCTTTACCACAGCCTGCCCATTACCCGGAGGGGCCTGTTCCTGACCAACTTCCTCTCCGGCATGGCCATGATGCTGATTCCTTACGCCGTCACCGGAGCGCTGACCATACTGGTTTTCGCTCTGGCGGGCTGCTTTGAACCGGTGGGCATTCTGGTGACCATCCTGGGCGTGATTGGCGACAGCTTTTTCTTCTTTGCCTTTGCGACCTTTGTTGCCTTTATCACTGGAAATCCCTTCGCCTGCGCCGCGTTTTATTTGATCTTTAACTTTTTCTTTGCCGCCGCGGAAATGCTGGTAAGCATCCTGATGACTGAGTTCTATTTCGGCGTGAATCGGACCTATGACGGCGTGCTGGCATTTCTGTCCCCGGTCATTTTCATGACACAGAATGTGGGCGTCAGCGCGCAGTCGAAGGAAGTCGTGACCCCTGACGGTTGGATCGACTATGGCAATTATGAGTTCGTCCGTCTGCAAAACGGCTGGGTAATCGGCGTGTATGCCCTGGTGGGACTGGCTTTGATGTTCTGCGCCTGGCTGCTGTACAAACGCCGTCGGAGCGAGAGCGCGGGTGATGTTGTCGCCGTGGGCTGGATGAAGCCTGTGTTCCGTTACGGCGTGGCCCTTTGCAGCGGACTGGCCGGAGGCGAGATGCTGTATCAGATTCTGTTTGAGGGCTTTGAAAAAGGAAGCACCGCCAACGCAGCCCCCATGGCCTTCTGTATGGCGATTGCGGGCGTGATTGGCTACTACATCGCGTCCATGCTGCTGGCCAAATCCATCAAGGTCTTCCGGGGCGGTACCTGGAAGGGCGCGGTTGGGACTGCCATTGCTGCCACTGTCCTCTGCGGGGCGATCGTCCTGGACCCGGCGGGCCTGGAATCCTGGGTGCCCTCCGCGGGAGAACTGGAGACATCAATTATGAATTCCACGGTCAATGGGGCGGCTATGTCAGCGCGTCTGTGAAGGACCCTGCAACCATCGAGAAGATTCTGGACCTGCACAAAACCATCATTGCGGAAAAGGACCTGCTGGACCATGAGAACTATGATTCCCAGATTATCATTCTGAACTATCTGGACACAGACGGCAAAATCCACCACCGCTATTATGATGTGTACTGTGAGCGCGATGCCGTGCCGGAGTCAATGATTAAGAGCGCACAGCTTGCCTGCGACCCCGTGATTCAGGAGGACAATATCTTCCGCAATATAAAGCATGATAATATCATTTCCTCACGGCTCACCGGCGGCTATATTGATTATCTCTACAACATGGAAACCAAGGAGTATGAAACCCGCGACTTGTCCCGGGAGGAAGCGCAGATTCTGGAAGACGCCATCCGCCGTGACATCGCCGCAGGGCACTTCGGCATGGCCATTACAACAGCAGATTATAACGAATATATGGAAACGGCCTGCCGTGGGAACTTCGAGCTGAACTATAACATCACCTATCAGGTAAACAATGGCGGCGAAAACGAAACCCGCAATGACAGCACCGGCACTTCCATCAATATCTCCACCCACTGCACCGAGACGCTGGATGCTCTGAAACAGATTGGCGTTACGGACGAAACCCATAAGATTCTCACCCGCGCGGAATTCCAGAAGCTGACGAAAGACGAGGACATGGAACCGGATTACTACTACGACGATTACTATGACTCGTATGTGGAATATCCCGAAGCCGTTTGTTACGATTAAGCCATGGACTACGCGAGAAGACGGCAGGCCATAGTCAACCGGGAGGGCTGGGAGGAATACCGGGAAACTGTCCGGCGGCAGGGTTCCCGCCCTCCCAGCCGTCAAAGGCCCGGAAGAGGCGGGAACCGGTTTCTGTTAATCCTCCTGCTGCTTTTGACAGCGGCAGTCTGTCTGGCCCTCCTGCGGAAGACCGGCGGACCGGAACCGGAAGAGATACAGGGAAATCTGCCGGAGTACGTGACGCAGGATCTGCTGACGGAAAACCAATGGTCCCGGCCCGGCGCGGCTCTGGAGCAGATAAACGGCATTGTCCTGCATTACGTAGGCAATCCCGGCACCTCAGCCCAGGCGAACCGGAATTATTTCAACTCCCTTGCGGACGGTTCCCAAGGAATCTATGCATCCAGTCATTTTATCGTCGGGCTGGCGGGCGAGGTGATTCAGTGCGTCCCCCTGACCGAGATCGCCTACGCGTCCAACAGCCGGAACGACGACACGATTTCCGTTGAGGTCTGCCATCCGAACGCGGAGGGGGAGTACAGCCCGGAGACTTACCGCCGGGTGGTGGAGCTGACAGCCTGGCTTTGCAGGGAATTCCACCTGGACCCGCAGAAGGACCTGATCCGGCATTACGACATATCCGGGAAACTCTGCCCCCTTTACTATGTGGAGCACCCGGAGGCTTGGGACCGGCTTCGGGACGATGTGGAAGCGGAGCTGAGGGCCATAGCAGAAGAGGACTGAAAATTTTTTGAAAATATTTTGGAAAAGCTGAAACAAATTCCCTTCCTGAATCGTCTTATCTTATAGAGACTGTTTGAAAGGAGCCTCTTCCTATGGAACAAATACAGCAAGCGGCGAAACAACCCCTGTGGCGCGTCTGGGTCGACAATCAGAAACGCATCGTCTCCTTCCATGAGGAGGAGGACTGCAAACTCCTGGAGTTCCACAGCCGGGAAATGTTCTTTCGCTGCATCGATCAGTACACCGGCCTGCAATACCGATACCAGTGAGAATTCGGAATGAGAAATCAGGAATTTTTCCGGTTTGGAGAATCCTTTTTTCTCATTCCCCCTTTTTTTGCGCGGAGAAAACTGTGATAAATAAGATTGGAAAATTTTTTTATGAAAATGATGGGAATAAAAGGCTTGTTTTATGCTGATCTGGCGGTCTGGCTGTCCTTTCCCTGTGTGGTGTTCGCCATCTGGTGCGCGGACTGTGAGCTGCTGATTGGCGACAGTTGGACGGCGTTCCGGGTTCAATGCGTCCTGAATGCCATCGCCGCCGTTTTGGGGATTGCAATGCTGACCCTGCGTTATCGGGAAACCGGCAGAACCTTCTGGAATCGCGCGGCACTGGGGCTTTCGGCTGCCGGGATTACGCTGCTGCTCCTGAGCTGGAATTTCCTTTGCCTGCTTCTGGACGAAGGGCAGGAATATCACAGCTTTTCTTCTCCGGACGGAAGTCACACCGTGGTGGTCATGGAGCGGGTCAGCCTGATTGCGGGAGAGGTGACATTATACGAGAGAATCAATCCGTTCCTGATTCAGTTCAAGGGAAGCACGACCACCGATGATGGATACCGCCCTGTCTGCGCCGGGGATTTTTCTCTTTTCTGGGAAGAGGATTCCGTCCGACTGATTGCAGGCGACGGTATGGGCGGGGAAGCCACTGTCTCCGTCGGACTGGGCGGGGAGTAACATAATTTGTCTGCTTTTTCACCAAAAACAGAGAAAGACGGCCGCATCGGGCTGTATTTACGAATTTCCTCTTGCGGCGGAGGGCTTTGATAGGGTATACTGTGTTCTGTAAAACCAAGTCAAGAAAGGATGATTATATGAAGGCATACGCCAAACTGACGGCAGAGGAACGCCGGGAGGAATACGCCCGCCTGCAAAAGGAATTCGAGGCGCTGAAGGCCCAGGGGCTTTCGCTGAACATGGCCCGCGGCAAGCCGGGTAAGGAACAGTTGGATTTGGTCAGCGATATTCTCCAGTTGATGCAGAAGCCTGAGGATTACGTGTCCGACGGCATTGATGTGCGGAATTACGGCGAGATGTCCGGAATCCCCGCGGCCCGGCGGCTCTTTGCGGACATTCTGGGATGCAGGCCGGAACAGATTTTTGTGGGCGGCAACGCAAGTCTTCAGTTGATGTACGACACCATTTCCAAGGCGTACACCCATGGACTCCTCCACAGCCCCCGGCCCTGGTGCAAAGAGGAGAAAATCAAGTGGCTCTGTCCCGCTCCCGGCTACGACCGGCATTTTAAAATCACGGAGTCCTTTGGCTTTGAGCTGCTGACCATCCCCATGACCGCTGAAGGCCCGGATATGGACGCCGTGGAAGAAGCCGTCAAGGACCCCGCCGTGAAAGGCATCTGGTGCGTGCCCAAGTATTCCAACCCCGACGGCGTGATTTATTCGGACGAAACCATCCGCCGGATCGCCAGCCTGAAAGCCGCCGCCCCGGACTTCCTGGTGATGTGGGATAACGCTTACTGCATCCATGAGTTCGAAGGCGAATATGTCCCCTTCCCGGATATTCTGGAAATCTGCGCCAAGGCCGGGAATCCGGATATGGTCTTTGAATTCGCGTCTACCTCCAAAGTCACCCTTCCCGGCGCGGGAGTGGCCTGCTTCGCCTGCTCGTTGGACAATATGGCCTATATGGAAAAGCTCCTGACAGTACAGGTCATCAGCTTTGACAAGGTCAATCAGCAGCGCCATGTGCTCTATCTGCAAAACAAGGCCCATACGCTGGAGCTGATGAAAAAGCACGCGGCAATTATGGGACCCAAGTTCCGGGCCGTGCTGGACGCTTTGGATCAGGAAATCGCGCCGCTGGAAATCGCGTCCTGGCAGCGTCCCAAGGGCGGCTATTTCGTCTCCCTCAACGCCATGCCCGGCACCGCGAAACGCACCCTGGCCCTCTGCAAGGAAGCGGGCGTGACCATGACCAACGCCGGCGCTACGTTCCCCTGCGGAAAGGACCCCCAGGATTCCAATATCCGCATCGCACCGTCCCTGCCCCCCGTCGCCGAGCTTACCCAGGCTATCTCCATTTTCTGTACCTGCCTCCGGATGTCCGCCCTGGAAAAGCTGGGCCTCCAGTGAACCGCCGCTGAACGTTTTTCCCTTTTCTTATGCTTCTTTTGCTTCTTTTGCTTCTTTTGCTTTACTGTTTTTCAAAAAGAAACGAAAAGAAGATGCCAAAGTGAAGCAGGCATTTGTTTCACACGTATAAACTCCGCCCGTAAAGGGAAAAATTGTGAGCAGACGCGCGATTCAGGAAAAATTTTTGTACTTTGGCCGGAAAAGGGCTTTACATTGCCGGAAGGCTGTGCTAAAGTGTTAAGGACCGTACCCCCGGCGCTTTGTTCCGCGGAGCTTCACCGGCCCGGAGCACAGTCCCGCGGGGGGAGAATTTGGAAAGGTGGAAAATCACTATGCTTCGTAAAGAGCAGAAAACCGAAATCATCAACGCCAACCGTACCCATGAGGGCGATACCGGGTCCCCCGAGGTCCAGATCGCCATTCTCACCGAGCGCATCAACGTCCTCACCGAGCATATGCGCGCCAACCCCCAGGATAAGCACTCCAACCGGGGCCTGCTGAAAATGGTCGGTAAGCGCCGCAGCCTCCTGGATTACCTCCAGAAGAAGGACGTGGAACGTTATCGCGCCCTGATCGCCAAGCTGGGCATCCGGAAGTAATGCGCTATCAGGTGACGGGGGGCCGCTTCCTCCGTCACCTTTGCCATTTCTACTCACGCCCCGGGAGCCGCCGCTTTTTGTGTTTGAAAGTGCGCCCGATTTGTTGGAAGCGCCTGATTTCCTCCCCGGCTTTCTTGTTTTTCTTTTTGAAAGGAAGCAGACGGACAGGAAAAATATTCAGCAGCGTTCAGACGTACTTTCAAATACGAAAAGGACTGCTCCCAATACTACAACAGACAGAAAAGGAGCAAATTATGTCAACAATCGTAACCCAGAGACAATTCCCAAGGTATCATAAGTATGAGATGGAGCTGGCTGGCCGCCCCTTGACGCTGGAGGCCGGCAAGCTGGCGGAATTGGCCAACGCCTCCGTGATGGTGGGCTACGGCGATACCCGCGTTCTGGTCTGCGCTACCGCCTCCGCCCGGCCCAGAGACGGAATCGATTTCTTCCCCCTCAGCGTGGACTTTGAGGAAAAGCTCTATTCCGTGGGACGTATCCCCGGCAGCTTCAACCGTCGTGAAGGGCGCCCCGGCGAAAAGGGCATCCTGACCAGCCGTGTCATTGACCGCCCCATCCGGCCCCTGTTCCCGCACGATTTCCGCAACGACGTTTCCATTATGGCTACCGTCATGAGCGTGGACCACGACTGCTCTCCCGAAATCGCCGCTTTGATCGGGGCTTCCGCGGCGCTGGCCATTTCCGATATCCCCTGGGCTGGTCCCGTGGGCGCGCTGAAGGTGGGTCTTGTGAACGGGAAACTGGTCTTCAATCCCAACAGCGAGGAACGGAAGGTCTCTGATCTGGATGTGACCGTGGTTTCTACCGGCGAAAAGGTCGTCATGATCGAGGCCGGAGGCAATGAGGTGGATAACGATACCATGTTCAAGGCGATTCAAATGGCCCATGAGGAAAATCAGAAGCAAATCGCCCTGATTAACAAGATGGTGGCTGAAATCGGCAAGCCGAAGTTCGATTACCCCCATGCCGATTTTGACCAGGAGCTGTTTGACAAGATAACCGCCGCCACCATGGAGGACGCCAAAGCCGCCATGGATACCGATGATAAGAACGTCCGGGAAACCCGCTGGAACGGCCTGATCGACAAGTGGCACGAGCTGTTTCTGGAGGAATACCCGGAAATGGACAAGTATCTGGACGAAATTACCTACAAATTTCAGAAGAAGATTGTCAAGGCGTGGCTTCTGGAGGGGCACCGGGTGGACGGCCGTCAGAAGAACGAAATTCGTCCCCTGGGTGCTGAAGTGGGAATCCTGCCCCGGGTCCATGGTTCCGGTCTCTTTACCCGGGGTCAGACCCAGGTGCTTTCCACCGTCACTTTGGATACCCTGTCCGCAAACCAGAAGCTGGACACCATCTGGGAGGAAACCGAGAAACGCTATATGCACCATTACAATTTCCCCGGTTATTCCGTCGGCGAAGCCAAACCCGCACGTTCTCCCGGACGCCGCGAAATTGGTCATGGCGCTTTGGCGGAACGCGCGCTTCTGCCGGTAATTCCTGATGTGGATGAGTTCCCCTATGCCATCCGCGTGGTCTCCGAGGTGGTCAGCTCCAACGGCTCTACTTCTCAGGGTTCCGTCTGCGGCTCCACCCTGGCCTTGATGGACGCCGGCGTGCCGATTAAGGCTCCTGTGGCCGGCATCTCCTGCGGTCTGATTCAGGACGATAACGGCGGCTTTACAACCTTTATCGACATCCAGGGCGTGGAGGATTTCCATGGCGAGATGGATTTCAAGGTCGCCGGCACGAAAAAGGGCATTACCGCCATCCAGATGGACCTGAAAAACGACGGTCTGACCATGGAGATCATCAAAAACGCGCTGGAAATCACCTATGACGCCCGCTGCGAGATTCTGGATAAGATCATGCTTCCCTGTATCGCCGAACCTCGGAAGGACGTGAGCAAGTACGCGCCCAAAATGCTGACCCTGCACATCGACCCGGACAAGATTCGGGACGTGATCGGCAAGGGCGGCAGCGTGATTCAGAAAATCGTGGCCGATACCGGCGCGAAAATCGATATCAACGACGACGGTTCCATTTTCATCTCCGGCATCGACGCCGCCTCCTGTGACGCCGCCAAGAAGTGCATTGACGACATCGTGTTTGTGCCCGAAATCGGCGCGCTGTACTATGGCCGGGTGGTGCGTCTGATGACCTTCGGCGCGTTTGTCGAGCTGGCTCCCGGCAAGGACGGCCTGGTGCATATCTCTAAGCTGGCCGACCATCGGATTGAGAAGGTGGAGGACGCCTGCAAGATCGGCGATATGATGTGGGTCAAGGTCACGGATATCGACGAAAAGGGCCGCGTCAACCTCTCCCATAAGGACGCTGTGCGGGAAATCAAGGCCAAGGAAGCCCGCGGCGAACGCATAAAGTAAAATCAAATCAAGAGGCGCGCTGGCTGTCAACGGCGCGTCTCTTTTTTGCCCGGACCGGAAGTGAATTCCGCTCGGGATCGGCAAAATTGCGGGTTTTTTCTCCGTTTTTATCCATTCAGGGGGCCGGAATCCGGGAGGAAATCCCTGATGTTTGTGCAAAACGACGGTTGACAATTTTGTGGCGGGACCATATAATCAAAACAACCAGAGAAACCAGAGAGCAAGAGGAGTAACTGACAGGGCCACCTATGAAGAGAGCCGCAGGCGGTGGGATTGCGGCAGAGAACCTGGCGGTGAATGGACTTGTGAGGGCGGAACGAACGGCGCAAGCGCTTAGTAGAGGCCGACGGGGACCGCACCCGTTATCAGGGCGGCGCGCATGGAGCATTGAGTGTGCGCGGAGAGAGTGGGCGCTGTGCGTCAACTTGGGTGGTACCGCAGGACGGAAGTCTTGTCCCAATGAGGGGCAGGGCTTTTTTCTTTTTCTACGGTATCGGAAAGGAGTTGGTCGGAATGACGGGAAACGAACGTCGATGGCGGACCGGTTTTCCATTTATGGACGCTGTTTGTCAATAAAATTCTATAAAAGACAGGAGAATTATTATGAAGACCATAAAGAAATTTGCAGCCCTTCTGCTGGCCTTGTCCCTGCTGTTTGCCCTGAGCGCCTGCGGGGGAAAAGACAGTCCCAATACGCCGGACGATTCTGCTGACGGGCATTACACCATCGGCATCTCCCAGTACGGCGAGCACGGCTCCCTGGACAACTGCCGCGAGGGATTCTTGCAGGGCCTTGCGGAAGAGGGCATCGTGGAGGGCGAAAACTTGACCGTGGATTACCAGAACGCCGGGTTTGACGACAGCATCGCTACCCAGATCGGTCAGTCCTTCTCCGCTAATGACGTGGACCTGATGGCCGCAATCGCTACCCCTTCCGCTACCGCCTGCTTTGCCGCCGCGGAGGATAAGGACATTCCCGTGATTTTTACCGCTATTACCGACCCCGTAGGCGCGAAGCTGGATTCCGGCAATATCACCGGCACCTCCGACGTGCTTCCCGTAGAGGGACAGCTTGAACTGATCCGGAAGCTCCAGCCTAACGCGTCCACCATCGGCATCGTCTATACAACCAGCGAGGCCAATTCCGTTTACTCTGTGGGCATCTATGAGTCCCTTGCTTCCAAGTACGCGTTCACCATCGAGACCGTAGGCGTTACCTCACAGGCCGAAGTCACCCAGGCTGTAGACACCCTTATCAGCAAGGGCGTCAACTGCATCTCCAACCTTACAGATAACACCGTCGTGGGCGTTCTGCCTGCCATTCTGGAGAAGACCAATGACGCCGGCGTGCCTGTCTACGGCTCCGAAATTGAACAGATGAAGCTGGGCTGTGTCGCGGGCGCAGGGCTGGATTATATCAAGCTGGGCATTCAGACCGGGAAAATGGCCGCGAAGGTCCTCCGGGGCGAGGCGGCCTGCCAGGATCTGCCCTATGAAATTATCGAGAACTATGATATCTACCTGAATCCCACCTCCCTGAACGCTATGGGGATTGCCGTTCCCGATGAAATCGCACAGGCTGCAATCGAAGTCTGAAAATATCCCGTTTTTTTGAAATATCTCATATCTGATAAAATGTGGGGGTTTTTATGAAACTGGTTACCTGCCTTTATGATGGTCTGGCGCGTGTGGGAATGCTTTCGACCTTTGGAACACTGGAAAATCCGAAACCCTGCGTGGTATTCCTGCCCTATCCGGATATGAACGCGCTGATTAAGGACATTGACGCGGATTGGAAGGGAAGCCGCTGGGACAGCCTGAAGGAATATTTTTACCATGAAGCAAACGCGGTTCCGCTGGAGGAAGTCACACGTCTGGCCCCGATTCCCCAGCCTTGTCAGGACGTGATCTGCTTGGGTATGAACTACCGTGACCACGCGGAGGAAGCGGCCCGGTATAACGCGGAAGCCTTTGCAAAGGAACGTCCCGCGGCGGTCTATTTCTCCAAACGGGTGTTCCGCGCGGGCAATCCGGACGGCGTGATTCCCCGCTACAAGGGTCTTGTAACGCGGCTGGACTACGAGGCGGAACTGGCGGTGATTATCGGGAAGACCGCAAGGAATGTGAAAGCCGCTGACGTGAAAGACTATATTTTTGGCTACACGGTTCTGAATGACGTGTCCGCCCGGAATTTGCAGACGGAACATAAACAGTGGTACTTCGGCAAAAGTCTGGACGGCTTTACACCCATGGGTCCCTGCATCATCACCGCCGACGACAGCCTGATTTCCTTCCCGCCAGCCCTGGAGATCTCTTGCAGAGTCAACGGTCAGGAGCGGCAGAAATCCAATACCTCCCTGCTCATTCACAGCATCCCGGAAATCATCGAGGAGCTGTCCGCCGGAATCACCCTCCTGCCCGGAACCATCATCGCCACCGGCACCCCCGCGGGCGTGGGCATGGGTATGGACCCGCCGGAGTTCTTACAGTACGGCGACGTGGTGGAATGTACCATTGAGCATATCGGGACGCTCCGCAGTACCGTGGGCTGAACCAAAAATTCTGAATTCAGACAGTGGGTGGTTTTCTATGCAGGATTTGCTGATCGGAACCTTGACTCAGGGTTTGATTTACGCCCTGATTTCCTTCGGCGTTTATATTACCTATTCTATTTTGGATTTCCCTGACCTGGGCGTAGACGGCACCTTCCCTCTGGGCGCGGCGGTGACGGCTGTCCTGCTGACCAGGGGCGTCAACGCGTGGCTGACCCTGCCCATTGCCATGCTGGTGGGCGCGCTGGCGGGGCTGTTTACCGGCCTGGTCCATGTCAAGCTGGGCGTCCGGAATCTGCTGGCGGGCATCATCACCATGACGGCCTTGTTTTCCATCAACCTCCAGATCGCCGGGTCTAACCTGACCGTTGACCGGGCCACGGATACCATCTTTACCTCCGGGCCTGTGATGGCGGTGCTGGGCGATATGAGCCTGATGGGTCGGAAGCTCGTGGTCTCCCTGCTGCTGGTGGTGGCGGTCAAGCTGGTGATGGACGCTTATTTCCGTACCAAATCCGGACTGCTCCTCCGGGCTGTGGGCGACAACGCGGGCCTTGTGACCACCCTCGCCAAAGACCGCGGCATGGTCAAGCTCATGGGCCTGGTCCTCTCAAACGCTCTGGTAGCTTTGGGCGGCTGCGTGGTCTGCCATGAACAAAGGAGCTTTTCCGCCACCATGGGCACCGGTCAGCTTGTCTACGGTCTTGCGGCGGTGATTATCGGCGTGTCCCTGATGAATTTCTACACCGGCTCCCCGGTATCCCAGGCGCTGCGGAAAAACAAGGCCTTGGGCTGGCTGGCGGTTCCGGCTGGGACCACGGCGGTAGTGCTGGGCAGCGTGCTGTATAAGCTTTGCATTCAGGCGGCCCTCAGCGCGGGACTGCCGGCCAATATGATGAAGCTGGCGACGGCGGCTCTGTTCCTGCTGGTGCTGGTGCTGTCCGGACGGAAGGGAGAGGAGATCATCCATGCTTGAGATTCGGGAAGTGACAAAGGTCTATAACCCCGGAACCGTAATGGAACAGAAGCTCTTCGACCGCTTCTCCCTGACGGTGGACGAGGGTCAGTTTGTCGCCATCGTGGGCAGCAACGGCAGCGGTAAGACCTCCCTGCTGAATATCATCTGCGGCTCCATCCCCATTGAGGGCGGCGACGTGCTGATTGACGGTCAGAGCATCGCGAAACGGAAGGATTACCAGCGTTACGTCCAAATGGGCCGGGTCTATCAGAATCCCTCCGCCGGGACCTGCCCGAACCTGACCATGCTGGAAAATCTGGCTCTGGCGGATAACAAGGGCAAGGCGTTCAATCTGGGCCGTGCCGTGGACCGCCGTCGGATCGACAGTTACCGGGAGCAGCTGCAGGGTCTGGGCCTGGGTCTGGAGGATAAGCTGAACGTTCGTATGGGCGCTCTTTCCGGCGGTCAGAGGCAGGCCGTGGCGCTCCTGATGGCCACCATGACCCCTCTGCGCTTTCTGATTCTGGACGAACACACCGCCGCCCTGGACCCGAAGACCGCAGAAACTATCATGGTCCTGACAGACAAGGTGGTCCGTGAGAAGCGTCTGACGGCCATGATGGTCACCCATAATCTGCGCTACGCGGTGGAGTACGGCGACCGGATTCTGATGATGAACCGGGGCCGGGTCGTGATGGACCGCAGCGGCGACGAAAAAACCGGCACCAACGCGGGCGATATCCTGGCAATGTTCAATCAGATTTCCCTGGAGAGCGGAAGCTAACGGCATCCGTATGCAAATAAAAAGAGCAGGGCAAACCATCAACGGTCTGTCCTGCTCTTGTTTTATGGAATGATGCGCTTACTTCTTGAGGGAATCCACCCACTTGCCATACTTCTCCAGATTGGCCTGTGCGTCAGCGGCGTCCTTGCCCTGGGTGAGGATGTAGACCTTGATCTTAGGCTCGGTGCCGGAGGGCCGTACAATCACGGAAGTGCCGTCGGCCATCTCGAACCGGAGGACGTTGGACCCGGAAAGCTCCATGGTCTTCTGTTCCTTGGCAGCGCAGTCGATCACCGTGCCGTTGCTGTAGTCCTTCCGCACGGCCACCCGGATGCCGGAGATCTCCGCGGGCGGGTCCTCCCGGAGGCTCTTCATCAGATTGGCCATATCCTTCAGGCCGTCCAGACCGGGCATCACCAGATTATAGGTGTGTTCCGCGTAATAGCCGTACTTTTCATAAAGGTCGTCCAGCGCGTCGGCCAGCGTCTTGCCCTGGGACGCGTACCAGGCGGCCATTTCCGTCAGGGACAGGGCAGCGGTGACGGCGTCCTTGTCCCGCACGTAGTTGCCCAGCATATAGCCATAGCTTTCCTCGTAGGAGAAAATCACGTTCCCCTCGCCGGAGGCTTCCAGCTTGTCTTTCTTCTCCGCCAGGAACTTGAACCCGGTAAAGGTATCGTAGCACTGAAGCCCGTTGACTTCGGCCACCTTCCGGGCCATTTCCGTGGTGACGATGGTCTTCAGGGCAACAGGCTTCTCAGGCATAATCCCCGCCCGCTTCTTGGCCCCAATGAGGTAATCCAGCAGCAGCACGCCGGTCTGGTTGCCGGTGATGACCTTGAACTCGCCGTCCTTGGTCCGGACCATGATGCCCACACGGTCCGCGTCGGGGTCGGAACCCAGGATGAAGTCCGCGCCCTCTTTCTTAGCCAGGTCCACGGCCAGATAGAAGCCCTCGGGATTTTCGGGGTTGGGGCTTACGACAGTGGGGAAATCGCCGTCAATCACCATCTGCTCCGGGACGCAGATCAGGTTTTTCACGCCCAGACGCTTGAGGGCCTCGGGAATCAGCTTATGACCGGTACCGTGGAACGGGGTATAGACCATCTTGAAGCTGTCCGCGACCTTCTCCACGGTAGCCTTGTCGTTGACCTGACCCATCACGTTGCCCAGGAACTTTTCATCGGTTTCCGCGCCCAGGACCTCGATCAGCCCGGCTTTCACGGCTTCGTCATAATCCATGGTCCTGATATCGCTGAAGATATCGATTTCACCCAGCCGCTTTGCAATGGCGTCGGCATGGTGCGGGGGAAGCTGGGCGCCGTCCTGCCAATAGACCTTATAACCGTTGTACTCCTTGGGGTTATGGCTGGCGGTGACGTTGATCCCGGCCTGACAGTGGTACTCCCGGACGGCAAAGCTCAGCTCGGGGGTAGGCCGGAGGGATTCAAAGATGCGCACATGGATGCCGTTGGCCGCACAGACCTCGGCGGCGGCACGGGCGAATTCCATGGAGTGATTCCGGCAGTCCATGCAGACAGCCACGCCCCGCGCCTTGCCCTCTTCACCCTCGGCGGCGATGATATCGGCAAAGCCCTGGGTCGCCCAGCGAACGACATGAATATTCATATTATGCAGGCCGGTGTACATCGTTCCCCGAAGGCCTGCGGTGCCGAACTCCAGTGGGCCATAGAACCGGGATTCGATCTCTTTCGGGTCGTTCCGGATGGCCTCCAGTTCAGCGTGCTCCGCGTCGGACAGGGCGGGGCTGGCTAACCACTTTTCGTATTCCTTCATGAAGTCCATATTACTGTTCCTCCTTCTTCTTCTCCTAACGCGCCGGCGGGTCTTTAGCAGACTCCCTGCATTAGACAACGGCGATTTTATTCATACCGCATAAAAACATTATACGAGAACAGCGCCGTCTTGTCAAGAATTGCCTGTATTCCCAAACGTCCGAACATATGAGGGGATTCCGCTGCCGTTTTCAGAAGACAGCAAGCAGCAGCGGGAAGACTTTTTCAGATTTCGACAGTTTTAAGGCATAAAAAAGAGGACCTCCTGTCACTTCTATTTGCTCCGTTCCGGCGTAAACCCGCAGTCCGGGCACTGGAATCCCCGCCATGCAAAAAAGCTCAGATGGTCCCTCTGGCGGGCAATCCGTCCACAGCAGGGACAGCGGAAAAATGTGGCGCAGGAAAGCAGTGCCACGGCCAGTATCAGAATCAAAACAAGCAGGACCAGATTCCATCCCAAGAATTTCGACACCAGCCACACCGCAAGTCCCGCCGAAAACAGCACGTCCGTCAGAATTGCCCGACGCCGGAATTTCCGTGCAATCCGGGTCCTTTCCTCCGGCGTCAGGTGGTGGGGAGGCGGTTTGTCAGGAAAATATCTGTCCATAACGGCCCTTCCTTTCCCCAGGGCTATTTATGATACCTGCTTCCGGCGTTGATCTGGTAGGCCCTGTAAATCTGCTCCAGAAGCATCACCCGTGCCAGATGGTGTGGGAAGGTCATAGGCGACATGGAAAGCATCGTCCACGCCTCTGCCTTGATGGATTCATGCAGGCCGAAGGACCCGCCGATCAAAAATACCAGCCGTTTTTCCAGCCCGTGGTTCGCCGCGCCGCAGGACCAGGCCGCCATCATTTTTGCCAGCTCCTCACTGGAACGCAGCCGGCCCTCCACGCAGAGCGCCACCAGACGGGACGACGGCGGCAGCTTCTTCCGGACGGTCTCGGCTTCTTTCAGCAAGGCGGCGTCGATCAGGGCTGGGGAGGGGTTTTCGGGCAGTCGTTCCTCCGGCAGTTCGATGATTTCCAGCTTGCAGAACCGGGAGAGCCGTTTGGTATATTCCGCGGCGGCGTCGATGTAGAAGCGTTCCTTCAGCTTCCCCACGCACAGGAGAACGACCCGTTCCATCACTGCCCCTCCGCCCCCACGGAAAACGGCCCGCAGATATGGTCCGGGGCAGCGGCGGCGAGAACGGGCTTCTGACCGGCGGCCCGCAGCGCGTCCCAAACGGCGTCCCAAGCCATAGCGGGAGAATTATTCTGCATACTCAGATGAGACAGCACGATGGTCCCCGCGCCGGACCGGGCCAACGCAACGGCAAATGCGCTGGCGTCATCGTTGCTCAGATGCCCGGCGGGACCCAGAATCCGGCGTTTCAGCGGATAGGGATAGCTCCCGTCCCGCAGGGTTTCCGGGTCATAATTGGCCTCCAGCAGGGCAAGGGAAACGCCGGACAGAATGCTCTCGGCCTCCGGCGTTACAAAACCGGTATCCGTCAGCAGTCCCACGGAGCCATCCGGGAAATCGAACCGGAACCCGCAGGACCCCGGCGCGTCATGGGATGTAGGCACGGCGGTCACGGTGCATCCGGCCACATCGGTTTTCTCACAGAGCGGCGTTTCTCTCAGCCGGGTCTCCAGCCCTATGATATGCTGTAAAAGTTCCCGTCCGGCGCGGGGCGTGGTCCAGACCGGGCAGACCGTCCGTTTCAGAAGCGTTTGCAGGCCGGACACATGGTCGCCATGGGTATGGGTAATCAGGATTCCGCTCAGGTCACCGGGCTGCACGTCCAGGCTGTGCAGTTCCTCCAGAATGCGTTTGCAGGAAATGCCGGCGTCTACCAGCAAGTAACCCTCGGCCCAGGAGATCAGGACCGCGTTCCCGGCAGATCCGCTGGCGAGGGTATGTACCGTTGTCATTGCAGTCACCCCCGTTTGAATCAGGCAGTGAGGCGGCAGGAATGGGGAGTTATTTGTGCTTTTAGTGGCAGCTCCTGTTTCCCGTCTGCTCAAACCTGTTTGAATCAGGAATAAGGCGTCAGGAATGATCCGTCGTGACCGTTGGAATTGTTTATGGATGTATTGGTTTCGAAACAGACGGTTTTCTTCCAGATTCCTCTATTTCCCGTAAAAATAAGGAGCGGGAAGGCAAGGCCGCGGGAATTTATGGCGTTCTTGGAGCTTGTCCTGGCAGCGATCAATTCCCGGCTCCTGACTTCCCTTTCCAAATTTGCAAAGCAAAAAAGCTGGCGATTCCGATACATGGTTATCCGAGGCCCAATTCCTCCCGGCCGTCGGGAATTTCCACCGCGCGGATACTGCCTCCCAGGGCCCGGAGCTTTTCCACCAAATTTTCATAACCCCGTTCAATGTAGTGAACGCAGGTAATCTCGCTCTGACCCTTGGCGGCCAGGGCAGCAATCACCAGCGCCGCCCCTGCACGGAGATCCGGCGCCTGAATGGGTGCGCCGACAAGATGGTCCACGCCTTCCACCACGGCGGTCTTGTCGTCCACCTGAATATTGGCCCCCATACGCCGGAGCTCGTCCACATAACGGTAACGGCTGCTCCAGACGCTTTCCGTCACCAGGGAGATGCCCTCCGCAAGGGAAAGCACGGTGGTAATCTGGGGCTGCATATCCGTAGGGAAGCCGGGATAGGGCAGGGTTTTGATATTGGCTTTGTGCAGGGGTCCGTTCCGGCGCACAAGGAGGGTGTCCTCATGTTCCTCCACCTCCACGCCGCACTCCTGCAATTTGGCGGTAATGCAGTCCATATGCTTGGGAATGATATTCTTCACCAGCACCTGACCGCCGGCAGCCGCCACAGCCGCCATATAAGTGCCCGCCTCGATCTGATCGGGAATAATGGCGTAGCTTCCGCCGGTAAGACGGTCCACGCCCCGGATTTTAATGGTATCTGTGCCCGCGCCCCGGATATTGGCCCCCATGGAGTTGAGGAAATTGGCCAAATCCACGATATGCGGCTCTTTGGCGGCATTTTCGATAACGGTATTACCCTCAGCGGTAGCGGCGGCCATCATAATATTCATGGTAGCGCCTACAGACACCACGTCCAGGTAAATGCTCACGCCCTTGAGACGCTGGGTCTTGGCTTCGGCACGGATAAAGCCGCCCTCCACCACCACCTTGGCTCCCAACGCGGTAAAGCCCTTCACGTGCTGGTCGATTGGCCGGACGCCGCCGAAGTTGCATCCGCCGGGCATTGCGACCTCCGCCCGACCGAACCGGCCCAGCAGCGCGCCGATAAAGTACGTGGATGCCCGGATACGCCGCGCCATATCATAAGGAGTCCGGGTGGAATGGATATGACGACAGTCCACCTCCATGGTATGGCGGTCAATGGTGCGCACTCCCGCGCCAAGCTGTTCCAGGATGTTCAGGCAGAGAGTCACATCAGAAATCTGCGGAATATTTTCGATCCGGCAGACCCCGTCTACCAGCAGAGCTGCGGGAATAATGGCGACAGCAGCATTTTTGGCGCCGCTGATTTCTACCTCGCCAAACAGGGGCTTTCCGCCCTGAATAATATACTTTGTCAAAACCTTGAACCTCTCTTCAAGACGATTCGTTGATAACCAACACGGCGGTCTGCGCGCCTGAACCCGGGGGCATAAACCCAAAAGGGAGTTCGTCCGGAAAACAGCGCCCGCTAAAGAGCAGTTTACCCGCCTGACAGCGCTTCATACCTGCGCCGAAGAAGAAGCGAAACGATTCGTTCACAATTTCGCATGGTTATCATAGCACATACCGCCAAGAAATGCAAACCCTTCCGAACGCTTTTCTGCAAAACGACGGAAGGATTTCACATAGGGGCAAAAGAATCTGCTGCTTTCCGGCAAAAAGCCCAATTTTCAATGGCTGGGCAGGAGAAAGGAGGGATTTTCATCCAGGTCAAGAGCATTCCAAAGCGGCGCGCCCAATGTTTGGGAGTTTTATCCAGAGGTAACGGAGCCGGTGGAGCAGTTGACATAATAATTGGTCGTATCGGTCACGATCTGCCAGGCGGGAACCAGGGACATGGACGCGCCGCTGCTGACAAGTTCATAGCAGAGCCGGGTTTCCGCAACGGAGGACGCCACCGCCACGCTTTCCCGACGCATTTGCTGGAAAGCGTTCAGGGCTCCGGCGGCGGAGAGCAGGACGGGCTGAGGGTCGGCGGGAGTCCCGGCGGAGGGAAGCAGCGCCCCGCGGACCGAGGTCACCGCGCCGTCCTCCAGAGCGAAGGTCACGACGCAGTTATAAACCGGCAGGCCCTCATAAAGCCGCACGCCCTGCCAGCCGCCGTCGGGACTCTCTTCCGGCCCGGAGAAGCCAAAGGCCCGGCAGAATTGACGGCAGTAGTCCTCCGCGTCCTCCGGTCCGGCCAGAGTCCCGGAAGCCTCAAAGCTGCCGTTGGACCCGAACAGCGCTTCCCCGGACTCGCTGGCGTACTGGTACAGACCGCCGCCCTGGTCCGCCGCCGACGCCGCAGAACCCAGAAGCTGTGCCGCCGCCTGTTCCTCCAAAGCGGTGTCACGGCTCAGGGACAGGCTGGCCGGCGGCGCGTCCCAGGAGATGGCGCCTTCTTCCAGCGTCATGCCGTCCGCCGAGAACAGCGCTCCCAGTTCCTCCGCCGTTCTCCTGCGCGCCTCCTGCTCCGAACGCACCCGCACGCCTACCATGCCCATCAGAAAGAGGTTCACAAGCAGCAGAATGATGATAATCACATTTTTTAACTGGTACCGGTCCATAAAAACACCGCACTTTATTAGTAAAAGATCAGAGACAGCTTTCCCGGAATCCGCTTAAAAATGAAAGTCAGGAATCAAAGCGTGAAGAGTCTGATTCCTGACTTTCGCGGGTGTGGGAATATCAGCCGCTCCGCAGCCGAAATTCTCTGCCGCCTTGGAATCAGCAGAGTTTCGCGCCGGCGGGAATGGCGTCGTCAACCATCAGCAGGTGCAGGCATTCCTCGCCCTTTTCGGTGTGGACGGCGGAGATCAGCATACCGTTGCTCTCCAGGCCCATCATCTTCCGGGGCGGCAGGTTGACAATGGCGATCAGCGTCTTGCCCACCAGGTCCTCCGGCTCGTACCATTTATGAATCCCGGACAAAATCTGACGGTCCGTGCCGGTGCCGTCGTCCAGGGTGAATTTCAGCAGCTTGGCGCTCTTCTTCACCGCTTCGCAGGCTTTGACCTTCACCGCCCGGAAATCGCTCTTGCAGAAGGTGTCGAAATCCACCGTTTCCTCCGACTGCGGTTCCAGCTCGATTTCCGGCAGGGCAGCCTTTTTCGCGGCTTCCACGGCGGCTTGCAGTTCGTCCATGGCCTGCGCGATATCCACCCGGGGGAAGAGATTCTCGCCCTTTTCCACCGTGACGGTTCTGGGAAGCTTTGCCCATTCCGCGGCGCTCTCCCAGGTCCGGCAGGCTTCCGGCGCGCCGATCTGCCCAAAGAGCTTTTCCATGGAACCCGGCATGAAGGGGGTCAGCAGCACGCCGCAGATACGTGTCGTCTCCAGCAGGTTGTAAAGCACGCGGGCAAGCCGGGGATGGTCTTCCGGATTCTTTGCCAGCACCCAGGGGGCATTCTCGTCGATATATTTGTTCGCCCGCTGGATGGCCTTGAAGACTTCCTCCAGGGCCTTATGGGGCGCGAACTGCTCCATGCTTTCCTCGTAGCGTCCCCGGAGGCCCTTCAGCAGTTCCGTGAGTCCTGCGTCCTTTTCCTCATCGGCGCGCTGGTCCTCCGGCAGGGTCCCGCCGAAGAATTTCCCGGCCATGGCGGTGGTACGGCTGACCAGATTCCCCAGGTCATTGGCAAGGTCGGTGTTGATGGTCTGAATCAGCAGCTCGTTGGAGAAATTGCCGTCGGAACCGAAGGGGAACGTCCGCATCAGGAAGAACCGCAGGGCGTCCACCCCGAACTGTTCCGCCAGAATATAGGGATCGACGACGTTGCCCTTGGATTTGCTCATCTTGCCGCCGTCCAAAAGCAGCCAGCCATGGCCAAACACATGATCAGGCAGGGGCAGCTCCAGGCTCATCAGCATAGCGGGCCAGATAATGGAGTGGAACCGGACGATTTCCTTTCCCACAATATGGGCGTCGGCGGGCCAGTAGCGGTCGTAGCCATCCCGTTTCTCGTTGCCATAGCCCAGAGCGGTGATATAGTTGCTCAGGGCGTCCACCCAGACATAGACCACATGACCGGGGTCGAAGTCCACAGGAACGCCCCAGGTGAAGCTGGTCCGGGAAACGCAGAGGTCATCCAGGCCCGGCTCGATGAAGTTTTTCACCATCTCATTCACGCGGCTCCGGGGCTGGAGGAAATCCGTATTTTCCAGCAGGTCCCGCACCCGGTCCGCGTAGTTGCTCAGGCGGAAGAAATAGGCTTCCTCCTCGGCGTCCTGGACCTCGCGGCCGCAGTCGGGACACTTGCCGTCCACAAGCTGGCTTTCGGTCCAGAACGACTCGCAGGGCTTACAGTATTTCCCCCTGTAGGTTCCCTTGTAAATATCGCCCTTTTCATACATCTTCCGGAAAATCTTCTGGATGGACTCCACATGATAATCATCTGTAGTACGGATAAAGCGGTCGTTGGAAATATCCATCAGTTTCCACAGGTCCAGCACGCCCCGGGGACCTTCCACAATCTGGTCCACGAACGCCTTTGGAGAAACACCTGCTTCTTTGGCTTTGTCCTCGATTTTCTGACCGTGCTCATCGGTACCAGTGAGGAACATCACGTCCTCGCCCCGAAGCCGGTGGTAACGGGCCAGCACGTCGGTTGCCACGGTGCAGTAGGTGTGGCCAATGTGGAGCTTATCTGAGGGATAGTAGATGGGCGTTGTAATATAGTATTTTTTTCGTTCCATGATTAAGATTCTCCTTTTTGCCGGACGGCCCGAATGAAAGACCGCCGGATAATTACAGCTTACCGCAGTTACAAGAGGTATTATACCAGGAACCCCAAACCTTGACAACCGTTTTCTGCATTGAAAAGAACCAACGGCCCCCATTTGATGAAGGCCGCTGGCTGAACAAAGTGAACAAAGAGCCGGGAATGCGTCTTGCAGGATGTTAAGAAGGATTTTTTGGGAAAACCGCAAGAGAAGGATTCAAATGGAAGTGCTAAAATCAGGGATGCTTTTCCGGCTCTTGATTCCTGGATCAAAGGGTGGTCCAGACGCTGTCGTTCTGATTGCTCTCGACGCAGGCGCGGATAAATTTCAGACCCACGATGCCGTCCTCAATGGTGGGATAGGTGTAGGACGCGGGAAGGGTTCCGGCTTTTTTTGCAGTCAGATGCTCACAGAAGGAGCGGTAGAGGTTGCCGAACGCCTCAAAGTACCCCTCCGGATGTCCCGACGGCAAACGACAGAGGCGGTTGGCTTCGATGCAGTTGCATTCGCGGTTGGCCGTCAGAATCTGAGTGGGTTCGTTCAGACGGGTGAATTTCAGAGACGACCGCCTCCGCAGCCTGATGCCCGTAAAGCCTGTTCTGCGGAGTTCCATCGCGCCGCCCAGGGAGAGTCGGGATTCCTGAGGACGCTTGGAGGATGCGGTTCCGGGGCAGAAAAAAGCCCGTCCCATCCTTTCGGACAGAACGGACTAATGGTCTTCCCGCGTCTTGCCGGGAACGCATGGGGCTGCAAGCGAAACGCCCTTTGTATACCTGGACTGCTTCAAACTGCCGGATAAGTGCGCTGGATGTAGTTCACAATAATCTCGATCAGCTCGGAGGCCGGCGGCGGGCTGTGGAGCACGTACCTTGCCGTGTCGCAGAGCTCCTCCCGGTAGTCGTTCCAGGTCCTTACAGAGACAGTGCGGATATTGCGCTCTACGTTGGAGATATTGCAGTCGTAGCACTCCGCAACGGGACGGTAAATCTTCTTCCGGACCTCCAGAAGGCGGCTGTCGTCCTCCAGCGCCAGGGCCACCGCCGCTGACAGAAGCCTGTAGCCGTGATAGCGTTTTTTGATATGCAGCTTCTGGAGCGCGTCTTCAATGTATCTGAGTTCCATAAAATCATCTCCTGTAAGAATCTGGAGATATTCTATGACAAATTCTGACGCATCCAGAAAATAAGACTTTAAATGACAAAAACCGACGCAGTGGTGTGAAAGGCGCGTTGATTTGTTATGCAAGTATAACCTGGTGCGGGCGGATAACGGTTCTGCGCAGATAAATGGGAGCGAAGAGCGTTTTATGCCCTGCTGCTTTGGGTAAAAATCTGACCGCTTCGAAACAGGAAAAGCCGTTTGAAAGGAATGGTCTTTTTCATTTCCGGCAGGTCGTCCACAGGGTCCCGCAAGCCCTTGGACGGTCTGCCGGTTTTTGGCGTGAAGCGGCTTTCTTTATGTCCTTTTCGCGCCTTGACGGGATGCTCTTTGCGGGAGGCTTCACGGTGTTTTCCGGAGGCCCGTTCTTTTATGCCTTTGCTTTGGAAATCTGTAGGGAAACTACCTTGACAAAGGCCGTTTTTTTCCGATACAATATCCCTGAACAGAAATCCGGACGGAGGCGTTTTCCTTGCGGGGCAGGCGTCCCAAAGCCGGAAAAAATTTTTACCCTTTTATATAAGCCTGAAAGCGATTTCCGCTGTGATAAGAAGGCGTAAAGAAACCGGAGGCGATATCGTGAAGGATGGGCATGGAATGAGTCGGAACCGCGCGGGGCTGGCCGTCTTGACGCTGTCGTTTCTGCTTCTGCTGGCCGGCTGCGGAGGCGGGAACCGGCAGGCGGAGGAAACGCGGTATGTGGTAGGCGTGGTGACAAAATCAGGCTCCAGTGAGTATTGGATGTCCATACGGCGTGGGATGGAAACGGCGGCGGACGAGGCGGGCATGGAGCTGGTGATTCTCTCGCCGGATTCCGAGGACCGGGAGGACATTCAGGGCAAGATGGCGGAGACCTTGGTGGAACGGGACGTGGACGTGATTGCCGTTTCGCCGATCAACTCCTTTGGACGGCCGGAATACTTCGATATGGCGGAGGAAAAGGGCATCCCGATTGTCTCCTATGACACCGGCTTCGCGGACTTGGACGTGCCCTATATCGGCATAGACAACCGGCAGGCGGGCGCGGCCATGGCGGAGCATCTGGCGGAGGCCCTGGATCATCGGGGCGAGGTGGGGCTTGTTACCGGCGGCCTGGAGCAGCTCAGCCATCGCCAGCGTATGGAGGGCTTTCTGGACTGCATGGAGGACGAGAAAAATATGCGGCTGGTGTTTATCGAAAGCGGGTACAGTAATTTGCAGATGTCCGAGGTGAAAATCCGCCGTATTATGAACGCTCATCCGCTGATTGAGGGCATCGCGGCCACCAGCGCTGTCACGGCTCTGGGCATTGCGGAGGGTCTGGAAAAGGACGCGGTGAAGATTGTCTCCATCGACATTCAAAAGGACTCCGTGGAAGCTGTCCGGGACGGGAGAATCACTGCTTTGATTGAACAGTCCGGCTACGATATCGGCTGCCGGACCATCCAGTATATCGAAAAGCTCCGGAACGGAACCGCGGACCCCCTTGGCGAGATTTTGGACGCGGGCGTTCTGACGGAGGACAACGCGGCGGATTACATAGAGAGGAATTATCAGGAATGAGAAGTATTCGCAGTAAAGTCTTCACGGCGATCCTTTTGATTGCGCTGACGGCGACGCTGGCGGTTGCTTTCTTCTCCTACCGCAAGTCCGCCCATATGATTCAGGAGAACTACACCGCGTCCCTGGCCCAGGAAGCCGCCCGGACCGCGGAAGCCATCGACCGGGTCTTTCAGGGGGCGTACCATACCCATATCCATGCCGCCTGCGACCCGGAGCTGCGGGAGACCCTGCTGGACTTTCTGGCGGAGGGAGACGAGCAGAAGCTGGAAGCCTGCGCGGAACTTCTGAGGACCTTCAACCGGCAGAATGCCAGCATCAGCTCCCTGTACCTTCTGATTCCGGAGGCCAATATTTTGGTGACCTCGGAGGATTACCCGGTTTACAGGAAGGACGTGCCCTATGAAGACCTGCATTCCGCGGTGGTTCTGGCGGAGGACACCGGCGGGCCTGGAATCCTCCGGGACGCGGCCCATCAGACCTCCGGCATGGTGTGCTTTTCGGAGGCCGTGGAGGACAGGTCCGGGAATCCGCGGGCTTACCTGGTTTCCAATATCAAAGAACGCACCCTTTACTATGATTATATTGCCCGGCTGGACGGCGGCGCGATTCAGGCAGCCGTTCTGACCGACCGGGACGGCCGCGTGATGACCTCCCTGGGACAGGCCGCCGTAAGCTGTGAGGACTGGCTTTTTGAGGACGGCGTGACCGGGATTGAGGGCGAATATCTCTACAGCAGTCAGAAGGCGCCGTTTTCCCAGTGCAGGCTCCTTCTGGTGGCGGACCGGGGCGTGGTGCTGAACGCGCTGCGGAAGACCCAGCAGGATTACGCGGTGATTCTGATTATGTTTCTGGTCATTTCCACCGTGCTGGCTTCCAATCTGACGGGCGTGATTTACCGGCCCTTGGGGAAACTGACCGCCGCCATGAGGGAAGTCTCCAACGGCGATCTGGAAACCCGAATTGAAATTGCCTCCGGGGACGAAATCGAGGTGCTGGCCGGGGAGTTCAACCGGATGCTGGAGAAAATCGAGACATTGATCCAGCAGCTTTTGGACCAGGAGCAGAAAAAGAAGGACGCGGAACTGGAAGCCCTGCAATACCAGATCACGCCCCATTTTATGTACAATACCCTGAACGCCATCAAATGCGCCGCGCTGATCCACGGAGAACGGGAGCTGGGCGGCGTGCTGGATGACTTCATTGAACTTCTGCAAGCCTGCGTCAGCAAAAAGGGGGCCTTTCTGACTGTGGCGGAGGATATCCATATTCTGGAGCGTTATATTCGCTTGCAGGAATTCCGGTTTGACGGGCAGTTTTCCATTCAGTATAAGATTGAGCCCGCCGCGAGAGACTGCCTGGTGCCCCGACTGGTCCTTCAGCCCCTGGTGGAAAACGCCCTGTTCCATGGCCTGGACAGAAAACGGCAGGACGGGCGGCTGGTGATCCGGGCAGTAACCGAGGACGGCAGACTGTATCTGTGCGTGCAGGACAACGGGCGGGGCATGACGGCAGAGCAGATTGACCAGCTTCTTCACAGCGAGGTCCGGAAAACCCGGGGCCTGACCGCCGTGGGAGTGCCCAATGTCCGGGACCGGCTGGCGCTCTATTACGGAGACCGGGCAGGCCTGCAATACGAGAGCGGCGGGACGGGGACCACGGCCATCATTTACCTGCCGGCGGAGAAGGGAGGCGCGGAATGAAAACGGCTTTGATTGTGGACGACGACCATCTTGTGCGAAGCTATCTGAAAATCCTGCCCTCCTGGGAACGGGCCGGGTTCCGCATTGCCGCCGGCGCCCGGGACGGCGAGGAAGCCCTGGCGCTGCTGGAAAAATCGCCTGTGGACCTTCTGGTGACCGATATTTCCATGCCCCTCCTGGACGGCATCGAGCTGATCCGACGGGTGCGCCGGACAGATCAGCATATCTACATCATCGCCCTGAGCTGTCACGACGAGTTCGCCTACGTCAAGGACGCCATGAAGGAGGGGGCTGACGACTACGTGCTCAAGCATACCCTGAACGAGGATTCCCTCTATCAGCTTTTGCAGTCCGCCGCTCAGAGGATGGAGGAACGACAGCGGCAGCAGGCAGAACGGACCCATATCCAGCGTCTGGCCAAAGCGGGGGACCAGCAGCTGAAGTACGCCTATTTCAGCAAGGTGACCGGGGAGGCCCTGGAGGAGGGAGAACGGGAACAGGAGCGCCGCCGGGCCGGATTGCAGAGGCCGTATCGGAGCTGCGGGGCCATTTCCATCCGTCTGGAGTCCTGGGAGGGGGAAGCGGGCAGCGTCTCTCATCCGGGACGGCGGCGGTACTGTCAGGAATTTCTTCGCCGCCTGCCCGACGCCCTGGGGGAGCTTCTGGACAACGCCGGGCGGCTGGAGATCGTCTATTGGGGCAAGGGGCAGTATTATGGCTTCCTGGACCTCTCGGACCTCCGGGACGGCAGCGCCATGCAGCAGGCTTTGACGGAAGCTGCTCTGGCCTGCGCGCGGGTCTGCGGCTGGGAATGCTACCCTTTCGGCGTGGGAGTCAGCGAGCCGTGCATGGGCCCCGACGCCATACGGAGCGCTTACCGGCAGGTGAATCAGCTGATGAAGCGGCGGTTCTACGAACGGCAGGAGGTGCTTTTCTACGACCCGGGCAGGAAAACCGGCGTGCGGGTACCGGCGGAGGCGGAAAAGCTGCTGGCGGGGATGGACGCGTACCGGCGGAAGATGGAGCCGGAAAGCCTGCTGAACGCCTGTCTGGACGCAGCCCGGAGCTTTGAGCGGAACCTGACGGACGAGCGTCTGGTGCTGCAATGGCTGGCGGAACTGGAGCTGAAAGCGGGCCTGACGCCGGGCGAGGACGTGAAGGGGCTTGTCAGTATGGAACAGGTCCGGCAGCGCCTCCGGGAGGACGTACAGCGTCTGGACTGGAGCCGGGAGGACGATTTGCCGGAGGGGGTGGGGCGGACGGTCAGCGCGGCGGCGGAGTTTGTCCGGAATCATTACAAAGAGCCGATTGGATTGACGGAAACCGCTCAGGCCGTGGGGGTCAATCCCACCTATCTGAGCTACCTCTTTCATCGGGAGGCGGGGGTGGGCTTCTCCAATTTCCTCCTGAATCTGCGCATCGCACGGGCCCGAACCCTTCTGCGGGAAACCAATCTGAAAGTTCGTGAGGTCGCGGAGCAGGCGGGTTTCCACGATTACCATTATTTTGCCAAGGCGTTCAAAAAGCTCAATGGACAAAGTCCCGCTGTATATAGAAAACAAACAAATCTGCACTGACATCCGACCCGGGTGTCAGTCTTTTTTACCTAAAGATAAGACACAAAAACAGAACGCCCATGGGAGAAACTGGGAACCAAGCCAAAGAAAACACCGGTAAATCCAAAAAGAAGACCATCGTCAGGCCTGTTGGGAATCAGATATAATAGTATTTGTAAGGTGTGTCTTGAGGAGGACCGCAGAAGGGGAAACTGCGGAAAAAAGAAAACGAAAGGGGATTCACTGTATGCTGCTAACGATTGTTGAGTTCGTAGGGTTCACCGTACTTGTGGCGGTCCTGTCCTGGTGGAAGACCAAGGATGAGGATCTGTCGTCCAAAGAGGGTTACTTCCTGGCGGGCCGCGGGCTTCCGGGCATCGTCATTGCCGGCTCCCTGATGATGACCAACCTCTCCGCGGAACAGCTGGTGGGCACCAACGGTCAGGCGTTCTCCGGCTCCATGAGCTCCATGGCCTGGGAAGCCACCTCCGGCTTCGCGCTGCTGGTGCTGGCCTTTGTCATTCTGCCCCGCTTCCTGAAAGGCGGCATCGCGACCATTCCGCAGTTCTACAAAATGCGCTATGATACTTTCACCATGCGTATGTTCTCCTGTATGTTCCTCATTGCCTACGTGGTCACCATGCTGCCGACAATTCTCTATTCCGGCTCCGTGGCCCTGGCGAAAATCTTCAATATTGAGGAAATGTTCGGCATCAGCTACTTCTGGGCCATCCTGATTGTCTGCTTCTCCACCGGTATCATCGGCATGGCCTACTCCGTCTTCGGCGGCCTGAAAGCTGTCGCGTACTCCGACACCATCAACGGCGTAGGTCTGATTATCGGCGGCTTCGCGGTTCCCATCCTGGGCATCTTCGCGCTGGGCAAACTGGCTGGCGGCAGCGGTACTTTCGGCGAGGGCCTCCACTATCTGCTCACTGCCACTCCCGAGAAGATGAACGCCTGGGCTCCTCCCAAATCCGTGGCTCCCTACGTTCCCTGGCCTCTGCTGTTTACCGGTATGTTCGTCAATAATATGTTCTACTGGGCTACCAATCAGTCCATCATCCAGCGTTCCCTGGGCGGCAAGAACCTGGCCGAGGCTCAGAAGGGCGCGATCTGGGCAGGCTTCTTCAAGTGCCTGGACGTGTTCGTGATCGTGCTCCCCGGCATCATCGCCTACCAGCTCCTCACCGCACAGGGCGCAATTGATACCTCCGTTGGCTCCGCAGGCGACCAGGCTTACCCGCTGCTTGTGATGGAGGTCATGCCCCCGGCGATTATGGGGTTCTTCGCGGCTGTGATGTTCGGCGCGATTCTGTCTTCCTTCAACTCCGTGCTGAATTCCTCCTCCACCATCTTCGCGCTGGATATCTGGCAGCCTATCTGGGGCAAGGACGCCGACGCGGAAAAGACCGTGAAGGTGGGCAAGTATTTCGGCCTGATTGTGGGTATTGTCGCCATCTTCATCTCTCCCTTTGTCATGTACTTCGGCACCGGCATCATGAACTTTATCAACGAATGCTGGGGCTTCTTCTCCATGCCGATTCTGCTGGCGGTGCTCTTCGGCCTGCTCAGCAAGAAGGTCTCCCCCATTGCGCCCAAGATTACCGTTCCCGTGCATATCGTTATCTACGGCGCCACGAAAATCATTCCCTTCTGCGCCGAGTGGCACTATCTCTATTGGGTATTCTTCTGCTTCGTTGTGGAGTCCATCATTTACCTGGTGTGCATCAAGGTCGCGCCCCGGAAGGAAGACTGGATCATGCCGGATGCCAAGGTTATGGACATGACGCCCTGGAAGACCGGCAGGTCCTGGGCTGTCGTAGGCGTTGCCGTCATTATCGTCATGTACATCTGCTGCTCTCCCCTTGGTATCGGCGCATAACTTGCTTCCCCTGGCAGCGCTGCTCAATCCTTTGCAGCGTCACCTCTCTCTGCGAAACGCCCGGCCTTTCTTTGGTCGGGTGTTTTGCTGTCCTGCGGCGGCATTCCTTCCGCACGGGCGTTTTTTGGCTGCCGGATGTGTTTGTTCCGCGTTTCTCTGGTTATTGGATTCGTTTGCCCTGCATCTGCTCCAGATACTTTTTGCGGTAAGCGGCCGGGGGAAGCCCTACCACCTTCCGGAAAATGCCGCTGAAATGGCTGGCGCTGTCGTAGCCCACCATAGCGGCAATCTGGGCGGCGCTGAAATCGGTGGAAATCAGCAGGTTCTGCGCCTCTCCCATTCTTCGCCGGATAATGTACTGCATGGGCGAGAATCCCGTAACGGCCTTGAAGACATGAGCCAGATGGTAAGGCGAGATATGCAGATCCGCTCCCATCCGGGCCAGGGTCAAAGGCTCGGCGAAATGGGCGGCGATATACTGCCCTGTACGGTTTACCAGCGCTGCCGATTCCGTCTGACGCTCCTTTCTGCCGTCCGCCGGGAAGCCCAACGCCAGAGGAAGCAGCGCCAAAAACAAATGCCGCGCAGCCGCCCTGCTCCGGACGCTCCCCTCTTCCATCTGTTCATAGAGCAGCCGGCACAGATTCCCCATCCGCGTCATGCTGCGGCCTGTGGGACGGACGAACCCATCCTCCGGCAGCGTCAGACAGCCCGGCGGAAGACCTCGCAGGCGCAGTCCCCCGATGCCAAAGCAGAGGGTCCCGATCTCCAGCGGCGCGGCGGACTGGACCTCGTGCAAATCCCCCTGATTCCCCAGAAGAAAGTCTCCCGGATAAATCGGGTGACTGCATCCGTTGACCAAATACGCCCCTTCCCCGGCAAAGACGAAAATCAGCTCGCAGACATGATTGTGAGAATGCAGAACCCGGTTGATCTTCGGGTCATGCTCCCGCTGCTGGGTGGCGTAGCGCAGCAAGGGCTCTTCATCGTAAAGCAGCGCGTCCATGGACCGGTCCCCCTTTCCATTGTCTGGCCCTATTATCCCGCAAATGACCCCGGACCGCAAGAATCAATAAGCGACAAAATCAAAGCCATAATTTTGTGCAGTTTACGCCGCCTTTCCCGCAAAACAGCCGCAAGAATCCAGAAACATGGCAGGGAAACTTCTGTTACAATCAAATCAATCCTCAAGAAGAAAGCCAGCGCCTGTACATTCCCCCAAAGCGCTGAAAATCCCTGAAACAGCTTTCCCTTACCGAAAAATTCCCAACTGCAATCAAATCGATGGAAACCCTGCAAAAATTCTCCCAAACTCCACTCAAACAGCCGAAAAGGAGGAACAACATGATACAAATTTGCGGCGCGCCCTGCTGCTGGGGTGTGGACGACCCAAAGAACCCTTACCTTCCCCCCTGGACCCGCGTGCTGAAAGAGGCGGGACTGGCAGGCTACAGCGCAATTGAGTTAGGGCCTTACGGGTATCTGCCCATTGACGCCGGGGTGGTATCTGCCGAGCTGCGGAAAAACGGCGTTGCCATTGTCGCGGGCACCATTTTTCACGACCTGCTGGACCCCGATAATCAGCCCAGCGTCCTGAAAGCCGTGGACGACATCTGTCAGCTCATCACCGACCCCGCCCTGCCTGAGCTGCCTGTTCACGAGGGGCAGAAGTTCCCCACGCCCTACATGACCGTGATGGACTGGGGCCACGATGAACGGGATTACGCCGCGGGACATCCTGACCGTGCGCCGCGGCTGTCTCCGGAAGCCTGGACCGGATTCATGGCCAACCTCCGGGCAGTCTGCGAACGGGCCAATCAGTACGGCGTCCGGCCTGTGGTGCATCCTCACGCCGGCGGGTACATCGAATTCGAGGACGAAATCGCCGCAATGGTCCGGGATATCCCCTACGAAACCGCCGGGCTCTGCCTGGATACCGGACACCTCTATTATTCCGGCATGGACCCTGCGGCCTTCCTGAAAAAGTACGCGGACCGTTTGGATTACGTGCATTTCAAGGACGTAAACGAGCAGGTCTACCGGCAGGTCCTGGGGGAGCACATCCGCTTCTTTGACGGCTGCGGCAAAGGCTCCATGTGTCCCATCGGCACGGGCAGTCTGGATTATCCCGGCATCAAGGCGGCTCTGGAGGAAATCGGCTACAACGGCTATATTACCATCGAGCAGGAACGGGACCCCCGAAATGTGGAGGGCAGTCTGCGGGATGTTAAGGCCAGCGTGGAATACCTCAAGAGCGTAGGCTATCAAATCTGATAAAACCAGGAGGCATTTTCCATGATTAACGGTTCTAAGGTTCTGGACCATCCCATCCGCTGGGCCATGGCAGGCGGCGGCAGGGGCAGTCAGATCGGCTATATCCATCGTTCGGCGGCTCTGCGGGACAACTCCTTCCAGCTTGTGGCGGGGGCGTTCGACATTGTGCCTGAACGGGGCATGGCCTTTGCGGCGGAGCTGGGCGTGGCTTCGGACCGCTGCTATCCCGACTATCAGACCATGTTCGCCCAGGAAGCCAAGCGCCCTGACGGGATTGAAGCCGTGTCCATCGCCACCCCCAACGGCACTCACTACGAAATCTGCAAGGCGGCTTTGGAATCCGGCCTCCATGTGGTCTGCGAGAAGCCCCTCTGCTTTACCTCCCAACAGGCGGAGGAGCTGGTAACCCTGGCAAAAGCAAAACAGCGTGTGGTGGGCGTGACCTACGGCTACTCCGGCCATCAGATGATTCAGCAGGCCCGACAGATGATCCTTCACGGCGATCTGGGCGAGATTCGGGTGGTCAATATGAGCTTTGCCTTCGGCGGGTATAACGTCAAGGTGGAGGAAACCATTCCCGCCGCGAAATGGCGTTTCGATCCCTCCAAGGCAGGCCCTTCCTTTGCCCTGGGCGACGTGGGCACCCATCCCCTGTATCTGATCGAGGCCATGATTCCTGACCTGCATATCAGAAACCTGATGTGTACCCGGCAGGCGTTCGTGGAGGGCCGTCAGCTGGAAGACAACGCCTTTGTGATCATGAATCTTGAGGGCAGCGCAGCCGTCCAGGAGGGCGCGCAGGTCTATTGCTGGGCCAGCTCCATCAACTGCGGCGCGCGGCATGGCCACAAGATACGCGTGGTAGGGTCCAAGGCCTCCATTGAGTGGGACGACGAGCGGCCGAATCAGATGACCTACGAGATTGAGGGCGAGCCTGTCCGGGTCCTGGAACGGGGCGCGGGCTACCTTTACCCGGAGGCCAGGGTCGAGGACCGAATCGGCGGCGGGCACGCGGAGGGCCTCTTCGACGCCTGGGCAAACCTTTACCGCCGCTTCGCCATCGCTATGTCCGGCAGCGGCCATCAGGAGTACGGCGATTTCTGGTATCCTGATGTGAAGGCCGGCGCTCAGGGTGTGAAGTGGATTGAAAAATGCGTGGAATCCGCGGATAACGGCGCCGTCTGGGTGGATTTCAAGTAATTTCTGGGATTCTCCTGAAAACGCGCGCAAAAAGACCGTCACAGTCTCAAAAACTGCGGCGGTCCTTTTTGTGCTATGATTCTGCCTGCGCTTCGTCCAGATAGTAAACCACCAGAAGATCCACCACGGTGCCGTAAGACTGGATGCCTCGTTCGTCTCCGTAGCCCTTCAGAATACCGTCGTAAATCTTATTGGAAGCTCTCCGCGCCGCGCTGTTCCGGAACTGGGCCCAGTATTCGTTGTTTTCCTTCAAATCCTGCTGCACGTTCTCCGGAAGAGCCTCCCGTATGGCCCAATAGCTGTCGGGGTCCACGGGATAGAGGGCGTTGCCGAGATAGATATAGCCTTGCAGCCAGCCGGAATATTCATATGCAGGCAGCCCGCTGGAGGTGGAGGCCAGGATGGACAGGAAATTGCACTCCTGCTCCGACACAAAGCCCCTTTGATGCCCCAGCTCATGAGCCACGGTGGAGGGCAGGATGCAGGCCGGGCTGTCCACGTTCACATTAGACTCCCCGGTATAAGCGCAGTAAACGCCGGTGAAATCCAGGGCGCTCATAATCCTTGAGAACCGCATGGCCTTCACGCCGGGGTCATCGAACGCCAGAAAGGGAAACGTCTCTGTAACGCCGTCGTAAACCCGCACGCTGTCCGTCAGAATGTCCTCCCGGGGCACGGCAAAACGGCCCGCTTCATCCCGGGGCACGCCCTCCGCGGCACAGGCGGTCTGTTCTGCAAAGTACGCCGTCACCGCCAGCAAATCCTCCCGGGCTACCGGCTGGGCGTAAATGCCGCTTTTTTCCTGAAAGCCGTCCGCCCAGTAGCCCAGGCCCCACAGAAAGCAGAAGACCGTCCAGACGCTCAGCCCCGCGCACGCAAAGCCTAAAAGCCCGCCGTAGGCCCGCCGCAGCTTCTCCCGCCGCCCCGCCGCCCGCGTCACCGCCCGGATGGTCCAGACCAGATACGCCAGCCCCGCCAGGATCGCCAGCACGTCCAGCACCTCCATGATGGACACGTCCGTCAGATAGCTTGCCCGTCCCAGCATACGCCGCAAGGGGCCGGTGACCTGCTCTGTAAGGGCGTTCACCAGGGGGCGGTTCCCGCGCAGAAGCCGGTACAGAAGCAGCAGGAGCCCGTCCGCCGCCAGCCATAGATGCAGTTTCTTGTACGGCATGGTTTCCCTTGTCTCCTTCGTTCGTTTTTCTGCCCGCGTCCGAAAGAAAACCGGAAAGGCGGGCGTGCCTCTCCGGATTTCAGCGGGATTACTTGGCTTCGGGGGTGAAGCGAACTGCGTAAAGGTCGCCGGCGGTTCCTTCCTCGCTGCCGTCGTCAAACCATTCCTCCATGCAGAGCACAAATTCCGTCACATCAGCGGGAACGTCGAAAACCAGGTCCCCGGTGCGGCTTTCTTCATTGGCCAGAGGATAAACCGCCGGAAGCTGATTGTCGGAAACGGGGTCAAATTCTTCAAACGTGTCGGCGTCGGTGGTAATGGGAATGGCAACCGCGTCGTCGCCTCCGTCCCACTCAATCTGAAAATCTGTGTCATACATTTCAACATCAGCGTTGCCAGCGGCGATATCGTCTTTGCTCATCCTCGCGTTTTTGGCAAAGGTATTTGCAACGGTTACATTGACCACCAGGACCTTTTCGCCGTCGCCAGGGGTATGGCTCTCGTAGGCGTCCTGCAATGCGACGCTGTTGACAGTGAAATCAAAGAAGTAGCTCTGCATCACATCGCCGATCTTGCCCTCGCCGTAGCCGTCCTTGGCCTTTATGCCTCCGCTGTTTCCTCCGCAGGCGGTTAGGGCCAGCGCCAGTGTCAAGGCCAGCAAAATAGAAGCCATTCGTTTCATGATTCATATCCTCCGAATTCTGTTCCTGAATTTTTGCGCCATATTTTTCTATCGGCACAGTAACATGAAAACTATACTACGAACGTATGTTGAAGTCAAGGGGAATTTTAACGAAAAAGCCCTATAAATTTTGGCGTTGTGAATCAAGCCCTTCCGCATAAAATAGCGTGTGGAAGGGAGGCGTCCGAAATGAAACGGGTGTATGTCTACGGTGAAGAGGCGCGTTACAGGAACTATCGTCTGGCAGTGGAGGCGGCGGGAGGCAGGGTAGAATTCGGGCTTTCGGATACGTCGGACGCGGAGGCGCTGCTTCTGCCCGGCGGCGGGGACCTGGAGCCGTGGCGCTACGGACAGGAGAATCAGGCCAGCCGGGGTCTGGAGCCGGATCGGGACGCCGCGGAACTGTCCCTTCTGGCCCGCTTTACCGCTGATGGAAGACCGGTTCTGGGCATCTGCCGGGGCTTCCAGACCATTAACGTCTTTTTCGGGGGCACACTCTGTCAGGACGCGCCCAATCATAAAGCCGCGGAGAATGGGGACCGCTGTCACCTGGCCTTCCCTGCCTGTGCGGACGTTCCAAAGAATTCTCCTGCCGTCCTTGCCTGGAAGGCGCTGTCAGGCTTTCCCGTGGTCAACAGCGCCCATCATCAGACCATAGACCGTCTGGGAGCCGGACTCTGTCTGCTGCAATCGGCTCCCGACGGCGTTCCGGAAGCTTTCGCACATCGTACCCTGCCCGTCTGGGGAGTCCAGTGGCACCCGGAACGTATGCGGAACAGAAGCCGTCCGTTTTTTCAGGCGTTTCTCGGGCTCTCCAAGCTGGTCTGACCGCCTGGTTTCATTTTCTATCGTGACATTTGGTTCATAAGCATCGTGACATTTGGTTCATAAGCATCGTGACATTTGGTTCATAAGTATCGTGGCTTTTGGTTCATTTCCTGTAACCTTGCCGTGAACGCCTCTGCACACTTTGCCGGCCTGAAAAAAATTCGCAAAAAAATTTGGAAAACCTGTTGACAGAAACCTTTATCTATGCTATGATATCAGAGCTGACGATTTCCAGGGAGGCATCCGCAGGTGTAGCACAATGGTTAGGGCACCAGCCTTCCAAGCTGGGGATGCGAGTTCGATTCTCGTCACCTGCTCCATCCACATCCGCGCCAGTAGCTCAGCCGGATAGAGCAACTGCCTTCTAAGCAGTAGGCCAGGGGTTCGAGTCCCTTCTGGCGTGCCAGCCTCTCCCGGAGGTCTGTCATCACGCCGCTCCGTTGCAGAATTCAATATATGTGGTGGGTGTAGCTCAGTTGGTTAGAGCACCGGATTGTGGTTCCGGGTGTCGTGGGTTCGAGTCCCATCTCCCACCCCAACCAAGACGCAGAGGGGATCGGGCCTGGCCTCGGTCCCTTGTCTTCTTTCCTTTATCCGGGGACGTAGCCAAGCGGTAAGGCAAGGGACTTTGACTCCCTCATGCGCTGGTTCGAGTCCAGCCGTCCCTGCCAGATTACTGCTTCTTTCAAACCGGAATCGCTGTAACCCTTTTGTCCTCCGGAAGCCGTCTGTCTTTGTCCCTCCAGAACGCACCTCCCCCCAGTCTTACCCGATCCGGTAGCTCAGTCGGCAGAGCAACTGCCTTTTAAGCAGTGGGTCCGGGGTTCGAATCCCCGCCGGGTCACCATTTGAAAAGCCTTGTAACTGTTGCAGTACAGCGGATACAGGGCTTTTCTTGTTTTTGCTGAATGCGTGAAAAAATGGTTTTCTGGCTTCGAGACGGGCAGTTTTTTTGAATCGGACAAGTCAAAATACAGGTCAGCTTTTGAAGAGTGATATTTTATAGGAGAGCACGCAGACGCCTTGAGTTTTGCGGATGCCGCAGGGTCCAGAGGGCGGCGTTCACGGCTTTTGTGTCTGCATCGACATCCAGCCAGAATCGGCGATAAAGCGCGGCCTGCTGGTTCTTTGGAAGGGCGGCAAGGTATGGCTCCAAATCACCGAATCGGTCCACTTGCCGGAATGGTTCTTCTGCCTGTGGGTCCTCTATCAAATCACCCAGGGTCAGGTCTTCCGGCGCGTCTGGGGAAGCAGGGATATCCAACGACAACGCATACCGCAGAGGGTCCGCCCGCTGACGTTCTGTCCGGCCTGTAGCTGTGCTAAGTTCATTCTGCACAATCCGGATAAAGATGGTTGAAAACTTGAAGCCAGCGTTCAGGTCAAAACGCTGCACGGCTTTTAGCAACCCCAAAAAAGCAATCTGATTCAGGTCTTCCGGTTTCAGTCCAGCCAGACGTGCGGAGGCAGTCCAGCACTGTATGAATTTCCAGGCCAACCGCCGGGACTGCCTCCATAACTCCAAAAGTGCGGTTTCATCGCCGGTCCGGGCCAGTCCTGCAAGTTCCTCGTTGGTCATAATTCCTGCCTCACAATTCTTTGCAAAGATGGTTTTATGCGTAGCCTGTAGAAACAATAGGTGTCCCTGCGGCGCTTGCGGTCTTAATCAAGTCGGACAGCATAGCTTTTGCCAGTACGGTTCCATCCGGAAGCATCACAGGTATAGTAAGCGAAATGGGACCGTTTGTTCCCATTCCTCCGCCAGAAACACTGTTGACGATAGCAGAAGAAGACATTCCTATTCCGGAAGATGTAAAGTCAATGTTTGCTGTTCCAAAGTCCATTTTTCTTTTTACACCGTCTACAATGGAACCAACATCCCGCATAAGACTTGCACTGCCATCTTCCAGTCCAAGCCCTCCACCCTCCATCACATAGCGGAATACTTGCCTGGACCATTTAGTACAGCTTTTCCGCAGGCGCCTATAAGGAATCGCTCTGTGCTCTTATGAGAAAAGAAGTTCTTTACAAGCATTCTACACACCTCCACTAAAAGCTCTTGATAATGGGGGTTGTAAGCTCATCCCAATAATCAATCATGCTGGTATTGCTCACAACCGTTCGGAATGTCTCAACCAACGCATCAAATGCGCCCAGTTTGTCACCCACAGTACCAGCGGAGCTATCGCCCTGGAGCGCAATGGCCCTCAATTCCATAACCCGCTGATCTGACGGGCCATACCGGTTTTCCATATCCTCGGCGGCGGCAGCGGCATACCGGCCAATTATCCGCGCCATTGTGTCGTTTCCGTCATTCATAGCGCCGTTCATCAGCCGCACATATTCATCACTCCGCAGTATGCCGCATTTGAGTAATTCCAGAGTACGGGCATCGATAGCGGACGGGTCAGCGCTGTATTCATCTCCCAACGCCGCAGACAGTTCCCGCCGAATCGCTGACAGATTACCGAGAGTGGCGGCGGGAAGTTCTCGGCAGCACTTTTCATAGGCAGCTTTGGCTTCTGCATAGTCCGCCTCTGCCCTGGCCGCTCTTGCCATTACTTCTACGTCCACCATGCCGGTACGGGGAGCGCGGTTTTCCTTCCGGCGCTGCTCTGCCGCCCTCAAATCTGCATCAGCCTTTTGAATTTTGGCAAGCGCGTCCCTGGCAATCGCCTCAGCCCTTACTATGTAATTTTTTGATTTGCTCATTATGAAAATCTCCTTTTTATTCGGCCCGTAATGCGCAGTCATAAACGCAGATGGTGTGTTTATAGGGACATTTTCTTCCCGCTGCCGGATGGGGGCAATTCATTGCACAGCCTGCCGCAGTATACCAGGCGCAATCGTCCTTTATGCAGTTTGCCCGCATCCCGGTCTTAAAAGGGCAACTCTTGGCGGGCGGTTCTTCAACAGGAGACCGGCCGGGCTTTTCTTTTCGGGCGTTCATTTCAGCAAGCTGACACCGGGTGAGAGTTCCGTTGGCGGTGGTGATGGTTGGCTCATACTCAATACAACGCCCATCGAAACGGAAACGCTTCCCGTCGCTGTCAACTTCCCATTCTCCGGGCGGCGTTGGTTCGCGGTCTTTATCAATAATCATTATGCTTTCATCCTTTCTCCAACGGTCTGTTGTTTTAACTCACAGGACAGTGATTCTTTCCGATGCTCCATAAGTACGTCAAGCCCTTCCCTATTGATTGCCACAGTACACGGCCAGCAGCATACACGGCGCGAAAACTCAAATCCCGGCATGGTTACAAGCTCGTCAAGGTCTACCTGATGTTCTTCGCCGCATATAGGGCAAATGCTGAACACATTCTCGTCTGTCAGGGGAATAACTGTAAATTTCCCATCTCCAGCCGGTAACTTCAAATACAAGACGTTTCCTCCTTTCTCACGCCGACACGCCGCGCCGGTAAATCAGCCGGTCAAGAGCATAAGCGGCGGCATCAATCGTATGGTTATCTTTATCGGGCAGACGGGACAGAATGTTCCCGTCCTTGTCCGTGTCGTAGGAATAGGCCACAAATTCCCGGTATGCGTTTGGTGTCCTGGCCGGGTCTATCACGATTTTGCGGTGTTGCAGCCATTTCACGCGATATGAAACGCATCCCGGCTCCTTGTGGCACGGAATGGCTTTGATACCGTTGTCCCGCAGGTCTGCAATGGATTTCGGTTCCGCACAATCGCAGGTAACAACGGTTTTCTCCGGTCCAGCGTATCCATCAAACAAGACTGAAAACTGCCCAGGTCTTCCAGTCTGATGGTATCCCTTTTCCTTGATGGTGTCCGCAAGCTGCTTGTTACTCATGCCGAGCTTATAGATTTCATCCAGGAAATAGATGGTGTCTTTCTTGCGGTCATATGACAATCGAATGAAGCAGGCCGGGTCAACTGCAAAGCCAAAATCAAGCCCCTGATAGATGTAGCCCATTTGGTTGATTTCCGCGCTGGTAATTTCTCTGACTTCCAAGCTCTGAAAAACCTCGCCGCCGGTTCCGGTGGGTTCGCCCATGTATTCATGAAGGTAAGCTGTGGGGTTAATCGTCCGAAGACGTTCCGCTTCACGAAGAAACGATTCTCCCAGCCATTCCGGAGGAACCTGCGTGTAGTTGGTCAGGAGCGTGACAGCCTGCTCGTCCGGTTCTGATATGAACGCATTTGCCCAGTTGATGCGGCTGATTGGCGGGTTGAAAGAGCGAAACACGGTAAAACTGTCCCCGCCGCGCTGTATCGACTGCATCACATTCCGCAGGAAATTTGGGCCGGCCAATTCTGAAAATTCCTCAAACCAACAGAAACGGAAATTCCCCTTTTGCGGTTTGATTGATTTGAGCTTTGCCGGGTTGTCCAATCCCCTGAAATAGATTTTGGCTCCTGTGGGCAGATAGGTGAACTGCATGGGGCTGATGGTCCCGCGCCAAAGATGGGAAACGCCCAGAGCAGCAATTGCCCATGCTATTTGTGAGTACACAGAATCCCGTAATGTGACGCCGACAGCCCGGAACACAATCGCGCTGCTGTTCCCGGTTTTGTCGGCCATTATCCCGTTGACGATTTCCAGACTGACAAAAGACGATTTACCAGAACCTCTTCCGCCTGGTAAATTGTAAGTGCTGTGGGCCTGTGCTTCTATGTCCTCATGGAGTGGGATGTATACCGGCGCAATATGTTTTTTTTATGTCCAGAGTATCCAGAACGGCCAGAGCATCCCGTTTGCGTTTCTGTCCGGCTTCCAGATGCAGAATCCGACGCTGCAAATCATTCATTCAGCGACTTCTCCAATACTCCCAGCCGGGTCAGGATGTCGGTTTGTTCTGTCAGCTTCAGCGAATTTCGGATAATTGCGTCAGCGGCGTTCAGGCGGGTTTGCGGCGCGGCATCAGTATCCCGGCATATTTCGCCCATGACTTCAATCGCTTCCGCAAGATGGCTCTGTAATGCTGCTGTGTTGCGTTCCAGCAGTTCCCGGCGGGCCGTATCATATTTGGCTTTGAAATCCGGATTACGCAATCTTACATAAATTTGTGTTTCCGATATCCCACAAGCCGCAGATGCCGCCCGTACAGTCGGATTTGCAAGCAGCGCCGAAAGAATTATTTCATCTTTGGTCTTTTTCATGGGACCTGACCCCCTTTCTGTGCAGGGTTTTCGGCGGTTCTCTTGCGGTCTGGCTGTTATCTTCCGCAACAGGAATCCCAGCAGGCCGCAGAATCGTCAGGTATGGCATGGATTTTTCCAGCCGCTTTCGCATATTATCAATGTACCGGCTGTCACTCACAACAAGCTCCCTTCGCCCAAGAAATAACGGGCTAAATATGTGTTTTTTGAATAATATAATTGTACCACAAATTTTGTATTACGTCAACTACATATAAGGTGAAATATTAAACAAAAACCGCTCTATCATCACAGTAGAGCGGTTTTTATAGAGCTGAAAAGTAACCTTATTTATTGCGTTATGTAACCTATATATTATTTGCTGGGAAGCTCAATTGCGCCCATCGTGAGGCCCCACAGATAATCGCTCCAACACTGGGTGCAATCGTTGATAATACCGTCCTCTTCCTTCGCACACAGGTAATGCTTACGGTCCGGAGGGCACTGGTTGTTCAGAATCATGAATGCGCACTGATGGAACGCAGCTTCTTTCATCGTCATGCCCGTCATACCTTCTGCGCCTCCTTTTTAATCAGACGTGCGGCAAGTACCAGCTCAAAAACGCCCTCCTTCACGGCGCGGACGCTATCAACAACGTATTCGCCCCACACTTCAACTTCAATGCTGTTGGTGAAGTCAAAGCTAACAAGCGTGCCGTTCCAGCTCATATCTACACGAGTTGCGTTTCCAAGCATCGGAATCATTTCTTTTACAGTTACTTCTGCCATAATTTCCTCCTTGATTTTCGTTTGGTTTTCAGGTATGATAGGAGGGAACAGGGGTCAATCTGTTCCATCCTCGCCGCCGTTGGTACTCGCAATACCAGCGGCGGCATTTTCTTCGTTCCGGCAGTCGCAGACCTCGCCGGGGTCCAGGTGTGCGCCGCAATGGGGGCAGGTCTTGAAATAACTCATACCACCGGCGTCCCGAGAGCGTATTCCACCAGGGCGGGGCCGTCCTGCACATAGCGGTCAAACGTGCGGCGAATCCACGCTTTGGCCGCTTCATCGTCCAGGGCTTTTAGTTCTTCCAGAAGCCCGGACGCACCGCCAGGACACCCGTGCGCGGCAAGGTATTCGCAGTAACGCCGGAGGCCGTCGTGGGCTTTCTGGTTTCCATCGTCCCGCCAGGCGAAAAAGCACAGCAGCATTACACCGCACGCCGTAAACATCAACTCCGGCCTTCCGTCCAACATCACCTCCTGTGCGTCCGGCTTCCGATGGGGGAAATACACGATTTTTTCTTCCTTCATAAAGTTCTCCTTTCAATTGGGCGTGTACATCATACCGACGTTACCGCCGCCCAGGTTGATGATTTTCGCGCCCAGCTCCTGGGCAGTGGTCAGAATGCACCCGCCCTCCGGCTGATCGTGATAGCGGTCCGGGCAATCCGGCTCGCAGGGCTTCCCATCCAGGGGACACGTCAACTGTTTCATGCTCTTCCTCCTTTTTGTCTGGTTTTGACAGGTTCTTTTATAATAAACCTGACGCCCGAATACGCTGTGCTGCAATAGATTGAGGGCTTTTGTCAGGTTGTCAGGATTTTTTAATTAACTTACACATATTACAGGCAATTCAATGGCAATAATAAATCCTGCAATACAAGTAAATAATCCTGACATCCTGACAGATACCATGTATTCCTTGTGCCGCAACGGTTTCATATGTCAGGATTTATTGTTTTTAAAGCTGACGGAAGCTGACATTACTCAACATAACACTGTCCGGTGTCTCCGCCAAAGCATGCGTTCTGAACGGATTCACTCCGGAGTCCGGTCTGACGGCATACCTCTTTCGTGAAGCGCTTGCGGGTGGTAACATTTCTGTGACCATTGTCCTCACACCATCGACGGAAATCATGATAGACCTTTTCTGTGGGTTGTCCAACAAGGTTCGTATACTCATCCAGGAAGCCCAGAATCGGGTTATTTTCCAGCTGATACTCCTGCATAGCCCGAATGACACAAGTCGGCTGGGTGAATCTTCCTTGCGAAATCAGCCGTTTCAGACCGTCCATTGAAAGCATCACAAGATATTCCATCTCCTCCTGTGTCCAAACCCGGTCCTTCAACCCGGCGTCTCGTTTCCCAGCGGTGGAGAAATCGGCGTTCAACGGCACCAGAAGAATCCGACTGAAGAACGCCTCGCTCTTATCCTTGACCGGCGGAAGATTATTCAAGGCAAAGAAGAATTTCGCATAACTGCGGAAGGACACGGGATCCTGCCCTTTTTTCTCTGCTACAACTGTTTCGCCTGTTGCCAGTTTTTTGAATAGAGAGCTGTCCAGCAGTACAGAATCCGGAATGTCGTCGCCAATGTTGGCCGCTTTGCCGTAGACTTCCATCAGCCGGAAACGCTGGGCGGTGTCCTGTAAGCTCAGGTAAGAGGCGTTTTCGTCGCCTACCATCTGCCGCAGCATATTCAGAAGGGTACTCTTGCCGTTGGAACCGCTGGGGCCGTATAGCGCAACCGCTCCGCGATAACTGTTCAGCAGATGGAAGCAGTTTCCGAAAGACTCCAATATCAATTTCGTAACATCAAAGTCATTGCTTGCGATGGCTGTCAGAGTATCGGCTACAGAGGCGCAATAGGGAGCGTCGGGCTTGTAATCCCACGGGAAGCGGTTCAGGAAGACCATGCTTTGGTCATAATCCAGGAATTCGTCTGTCCGCAAGTTGTACACCCGGCTCCGGAATGGAATCAGATGGGGCTGGGCCAGCTTCTTCTCAGGCGTTTGACGACATACACGTATGTAATTGAAACACTCCCGCCGCCGGGACGTGGACAGGGACGGTAGAAGATCTACCATCGCTGTATGAAGCGCTTCTTCTCCAGGACGATAGATGCCGTTGTCGTAGATGTGAACGGCCCCATTGATCTTGCAGCAGCCGTATTCGTCAATCAGATAGTCGCCCAGAACATTGTGAAGGAACCGGCCCTTTTCGTCGAAGAAGTCAGGCAGAACCTCCTTCACGGCCTCCTGTGGGTCTTTCAATGGTTCCCCGGCGTCCAGCTTCACTCGGATACCAGCGGCAATCTCGTCCGCCATCATGCCGTCAGAAAGCATTCTCTGTACCTTTTCTGCACCCAGGTGCTTCATGCAGAAGGAAAGGTTATCCATCAGTTGACATCGCCGCCTTCCTCAAGGCCGAATAGCCGATTCATGTAGGAAACCAGGTCGTCACGCCGGAAGTACCAGCTCTGCCCCTATTTTGCGCCGCGGAGAACGCCCTCCCGCGCCATGCGTGCGATGTTCTCCGGATTCTGCCGAAGAAGCAGGCCAGCCTCGGCGCAGTCACAGAGAACGGGTAGCTCTTCAATGCTGTGGATTACCCGCCGGGGTTTGTTGGGTCTTGCGGGTCGATACATTCGTTACACCTCCTGAATCAGTTCTGCCGGGTCGACGTTCAGGGCCTTTGCAATGCGCCCCAAAGTGGCAGGTCGGACGCTCTTGCCAACCACGGCATTCTGCACGTGGGCCGGGGGAGACCAGCAGCGGCAGGAAGATCGCGGCTTTCCATGCAGGCCCGTGCCATTGCCAACTCCAATTTCTTGCGATTGACTTTCATTTGTTCACCTCCGGCATATTATCATTTGCTTGATTTTTTTTGAATGCAGGGTTATACTATTAGCGAGGTGATGTTATGACCACTGGCCAACGAATACAGCAAGCGCGGAAAATAGCTGGTTTATCTCAAAAACAGCTTGGGGAGAAACTGGGTTTATCAGCATCAATGATCGGTCAATGGGAGAACGACTTACGCAACCCCAAAATTGAAACTCTCAAGAGAATAGCCGACGCACTAGATATCGGCGTTTCTTATCTTATCAGTGGCGGGGAGCAGGTTTCTCAAACACATCTTGCAAATGGGGTTCACATTTATAAAAACTCCTTTCCATACAAAGTTATAGAACCAATTTTGAAGGATTTCCCGGATGGCAATTTTGAAATCCTATATCAGGATGAATATTTGTGTATTATTGTTGAAGAAAACTCTTCCACTACAGAGGCCGATTTGAATGAAATTCTAAAAGCATATGCACCAGAAGCATTGATAAAAGAAAAGTTACACAATGCTGAACCATTTCATAAGATGTCGGATTCAGAGACACATAGAGCAGAATTTCTCCAATTCAATTCAGATGAAGATAGGATAGCATTCTTCTATTCGCGCTTAAATACAGATGGGAAATTAGCTGCAAGTAAGTGCTTCTATCAGCACTTGGATAAAGCTAGCGTTAGAGAAGTTGCAGATTATGTGGAAGAGCTGTCAGAGATACCGCAGTATCAGCGCCCATCTGCCCAAGAACCGCCCCCATCACAGTCAGAGGGAAAGGATACCCCGATATCGGGCACCCCCGCAGAAGCCACCCAGGTATACCGCGAAACGCAGAGTACCCCACAAACGCCCGTTGCCACAAGTGACAATGAAGCTACCGCCGCCGGGGAAAATCCCGTGGAGGGGCCGCCAGAGAAGGAATAAAGGGTCTGCTTAAAATTGAGCACACCCCATGCGGTGAATTACAGTGGAGGCCGGAAGAAGGGGTCTAACGAAACGTTACCCCCTGCGGAAAATTTCCCTTCTTCCGTGAATTCGGGGCTATAGGACAAAAATGTCCGATAGTCCAGCGAGGTCAAAAATGAGCTCGCTCCATTTGGTCAAAAAAGGTCAGATTTTGGTCAGGAAATGGTCAAAAAAAGGACTCCCCAGAATTGGGGAGAGCATGAGGAGGAACTTATGGAAGAATTGACAGTAAAAATCACCTGGGATGCAGAAGCGTGCGTATGGATCGCAGACGGCGGCGAGGACATCCCTGGTCTGACGCTGGAATCAGGTTCCGTGGACGCGCTGATAGAACGCTTGCGGTATGCCGTGCCGGAACTGCTGGCCCTGAACGGGAAGCCTGCCGGTCCTCTGACGCTCCGCATGGTATCCGAACGGTGTGAGAGGGTAGCAGGCTGATGGCAGAGTATGAAAAGGCGGTCCGGTCGGTGCTGGCGGCCCATAACTGCACCTTTGTCCGGCACGGGAAGGGGGACCATGATATTTGGTTCAGCCCCATAAACGGACAGTATTTTACAGTAGACGGGAAAATCAAGTCCAGGCATACCGCTAACGCTATCATGAAGCAGAGCGGCATATCTCACCGGTTCCGGTAACGGAAGGAGGCTGCGGCGTATGGCAAGAGCAAAGAAGCGGGCAGACGGGCGGTATTGTGCGCAAATCTATCTGGGACGGGATGAGACCGGCAAGAAGCGCTATAAAGCCGTATACGCAAAGACTCCGGCGGAATTGAAGGAAAAGGAAACTGCCGTCCGGCTTCAATTGGGGCGCGGGCTGGACGTACTTTCCCAGCGGGACGCCTTTGCTGTGTGGGCGGACGATTGGCTGCGGATAAAGGAGAAGGAACAAATCACCTGCCGTCAGATGGACAACTACCGGCGGGCCGTGAAGCTCTGGAAGGAGGAACTGCACGGTTATGAAATCGGTCAGGTCCGGGCGGATGATGTGGAAAGGGTTCTGATTGCGCTGTCAGACAAGGGGCTGTCACAAAGGACCATCAACCTTTACCGGTCTGCTCTGCGTCAAATCATGCGGCGTGCTGTGGGCCGGGTGATTGCGACAAATCCGGTGGAACAGGTGGAGCTTGCCGCCGTGGGCCGGAAGGAAGAACAGCGCCGTGCATTGACGGATGAAGAACAGCTCTGGATATGGGAGACGCCGCACCGCGCACAGCCAGCGGCAATTATTATGATGCTGTCCGGGCTTCGGCGTGGGGAGCTGTCTGCGCTGACCTGGAATGACGTGGACCTGGAAACGCGTACTATCACCGTGAACAAGGTCATTGAATACGATTCCAACGGGGTTCCCAGCCTCCGGAACATCACAAAGACCGAAGCCGGAATGCGTACCGTGGATATTCCGCAACGTCTGGTAGATTACATGAAGGAAATGCCCAGAGACGGCCTGCTTGTGATTCACAGTGCCCACGGCGGGGTTATGACGGAAAGCGCATGGAAAAAACTCTGGCAGTCGTTTATGAAAGAGCTGAACCGCAAATACGGACAGAGAACCCCGGCGGACCTGGAACGATTGCAGTCCAGCCAGCCGGGGCCGAAGCGTCTTGATATGACCATCCCGAATATCACCATGCACTAGTGGTCCATAAAATCTAAAAATTGCATAATAGTGGACGCCATGTTATAATGA
>CAJTMG010000020.1 GCA_910577405.1 uncultured Oscillibacter sp.
TCCATGCCGCCTACAATCAGCCGCTTCAGGGGCAGCTCGGTGGCAATACGCATATACATATCGATATCAAGGGTGTTGTGATGGGTAACAAAGGGCCGTGCCGCCGCGCCGCCTGCCAGAGTGTTCAGGACGGGAGTTTCCACCTCGATATAGCCCTGACCGTCCAGATAGCGCCGCACAAAGCTGATAAACCGGGAACGGATGATGAAATTTTTCTTCACGTCGGGATTCACCATCAGGTCCACATAACGCTGACGGTAACGCAGTTCCTTGTCCTGAAGTCCGTGGAACTTCTCCGGCAGAGGCAGAAGGGACTTGCTGAGCAAGGTGATATTCTTAGCCCGAACGCTCATTTCGCCGCGCTGGGTACGAAAAACCTCGCCGTCCACGCCTACGATATCGCCGATGTCAAACTTCTTGAACTTCTTGTATACGGCCTCGTCCATCTCGTCCTGACGGGCATAGAGCTGAATACGCCCATCCCGGTCCTGGAGGTCGCAGAAGCTCACCTTACCCATACCCCGCTTGCTCATCAGACGGCCCGCGACCTTGACGGCATGGCCCTCCATATCCTCGAAATGCTCTTTGATCTGCCCGGAGGTGGCATCCCAGTCAAACCGGGTAATCTGGAAGGGGTCTTCTCCGGCGGCCTGCAATTCTGCCAGCTTCTCCCGGCGTACCTTTGTCTGCTGGCTCAGGTCCTGTTCGGGCTGCTGGTTCTTCGTCTGTTCAGACATACGCTCACTCCTTATTGCTTCCTGCGCGTTCGATTTTCTTTACTGTGTATACAATAGCACCCCGGGGCGCTTCTACTGTGACGATATCGCCTTTCCGGGCTCCCAGCAGCGCCTTGCCGAAAGGGGACTCCTCGGAGATAATTCCGTGCATGGGATTGGACTCCTGGGAACCCGCGATGGTGTATTGCAGATCTTTGCCGTTCTCATCCGTCACTGTCACCGTGCAGCCGATAGAAATCACATCAGTGCCGCTGTTCTCGTCCAGAATAACAATATGCTGAACGATTTCCTCCAGCTCGGCAATCTGGGAATAGAGCTTGCCCTGTTCGTTCTTGGCCTCGTCGTACTCGCTGTTTTCGCTCAGGTCTCCGAAGCCTCGGGCGATCTTGATCTGCTCGGCTACTTCATCGGAACGGGTAGTCTTCAGGTAGTTCAGCTTTTCCTGAAGCTCTTTGGCCCGGGCTGCACTCATTTTGTATTCTTTTTCCATTTGGAATCTTCCTTCCTTTGAAATTGATTGAACCCGCGGCTTGCGGAGTCATAAAAAAAGGAGTCGGGCCGGATGGCAGTCCGCTTTCCCAATTCTCCTTTGCATTATAGCTTCTGCCCTCTCAAATGTCAAGACGGAAAACGCCGGGCAGGGGAAACAAGAGGCCCTTTCCGGCGTTTTGATACCGCGTTTATAATTGTATGCCCTGACGCGGCGGATCAGGACGCCTTACATAAACCGGCAGAGCAGAATGGGCAGAAAGATAGCAGGGAGGTAGTTCATAATTTTCAGCTTGGTAATCCCCAGGATATTCAGTCCCAGGCCCATAATGAGCACGGAACCCACCACAGTCATTTCTGGAATCACGGATGGGTCCTGTTGGAGAAGCGGCGCCAAGAAGCTGGCAAGACAGGCAATCCCGCCCTGAATAACAAAGACCGCCGCCGCAGCCATCATCACGCCGATTCCCATAGAAGAAGCAAAGATCATAGCGGAGACAAAATCCAGGGTAGACTTGGTGAAAAGCATTTCATGGTTTCCGGTCAGGCCGTCGTTCAGCGCGCCCACAACCGTCATGGCTCCCACGCAGAAGACCAGGGACGCCGTTACAAAGCCCTCCGCAAGCGAAGGCCCTCCGGATTTCCGCTGAAACCGCTTCTCCAACATCTCTGCGAAATGATTCAAATGGCCGTCCAGATCCAGAAGCTCTCCGATAACGGCTCCGACTGCCATAGAGATAATGGTAATCAGCGCGTTCTCTCCGCCCAGCATTCCGGAGATGCCAATGAACAGCGTGCAAAGCCCCAGGCCCTTCATCACGGTGTCCCGCAGGCGTTCCGGCAGGATGTTCCCCAGAAGTATTCCAATCAGAGACCCAGCAATTACGGTGCCGGTGTTGACGAGCGTACCAGTCAGCATAGAATTTCCTCTTTCTCTTTCGATGTAAAAAGGGACCAGCCCGAAAGCCAGCCCCTTTGCGTTTTCGCGATAAATCAGCCAACGAACTTCATGCCGGGGTCATTGGGTGCAATCGAAACGCCTTCAGTCAGAGATTCTTCCCATTCGGCGTAATCCTCGTTCCGGAGCTGGGAAGCCGCCTGAGCAGCCCAACGGGGAAGATTTGTTCCGGAGAAGTACATAACGTGTGCGCCGTACTGGGTTTCCACAACGCCAGTGTCGCCGGGCTTCCGGGAGGCGTCGAAGCACCAGTCGTTGAACTCCGCGACCATCTGGCCCTGATAGACCTCGCTGTAGAGACCGCCGTCGTAACGGGAACCGTCAGAGGACTCGGCCATAGCAAGGGCGGCAAAGGATTCCTCGGTAGCCTCGCCGGACTGCCACTGGGAGAGCAGTTCTTCCGCCTTAGCTTTTGCGTCGGCCTTGAGCTGCTCCTGTTCCTCGGCGTAGCCCTCGTCCTCTTCCGTCAGGGTCGCGGTTCCAAGGGGCACCAGGATGTGACGGATATCAATGGTATTGTACTCCTCGCGGAACCGGTTGTGGAACTCCAGAACGTAAACGGTCGTGCCGTCTTCCACCACGGAGGTATCACCCTCGTTCCGGCTGGCGTCATAAAGCCATTCGCTGACAGCGCTGCCTGCGTAGTAGGTGGCATTGTCATTGACAGCATAGGAAGCGTCCTCATAGTTTTTGGAGACGTCTTCCAAACTGCCGCCGGATGCAAGCTCGTCCATCAGGGCATTGGCGGAGGAACGGGCAGCCTCCAGAGCGGCGGCGCTTTCTTCCTCGGTAGGCTCTACGGTGTTGCCCTCTTCATCGGTAGTGGTTTCAGCCGCGCCGGAGAAGGAGGCGTATTCATAGGAAACGTGGTCGAAGCTGTTGGGGTCGGCGGCGTATACGGACTCCAGCTCGTCGTCAGAGTACGAAAGGCTGTCGTTATACGCGTCCACATAAGCGCTGTACTGGAGCACCCGCAGAAGCTGCTCGCTGTAGACTTTCTCCGTCATACCCGCGCCGAACACGCCCCCAAGATACTGGGACACAGAGACATTGCTGGCGGCGGCGGTGGCTTTCAAGGCATCCATGCTGGCGTTCTGCTGGGCCTGCACGCTGTCCGGATACGCAAAGTTTTCAGATTTGGCCTTCTCCAAGGTCTTCTGAATCACGCTCATATTCTCCAGAGCCTGGTCAACGAAGTAATCGTGCCAGGTCATGCCGGAATTGGTTTCGGCAGGAGCGGCTGCGTCTTCACCCTCTGCGGGAGCGTCCGCGTTTTCACCCTCTGCGGGGGCATCTGCGTCTTCGCCTTCTGCGGGGGCATCTGCGTCTTCGCCTTCTGCGGGAGCGGCTGCGTCTTCGCTCTCTGTTTCCTCGCCGCCGGGAAGTTCAATGCCAAGCATACTGGCGGCGGTTTCACTGACAAACTGATTTTTCAGAGGCGTGTTGGTATCCAGCCCCAGATAGCTGACGAAATAGGAATACTGATTGACGAAGTTCTGATAGGCGTTGTTGTAGTAGTAGCTGACCTCGGCGGCGCTGTACTTCTGGCCGTCGATGGTAGCCGCGGTGCTCATTTTGGGGATCAGGTTGGTCCGCCAGACGACGGAAGCCAATACGACCAGCAGGAAGACGACGGCAACGGCTTTGTAAAGGACGCTGCTGCGCTTTTCTTCCTTACGCTGCTGAGCCTCCCGTGCGGTCCGTGGATTCTCGGTCTGGCTTGTTTGACGGGTCTGCTTTTCTCTTGATGCGCTCATGTTCTTCTTTCAGTCCTCTCAAGTATTCAAAATAATGGCATTTTGGAGTCCAAACGCGGCGTCCACAGAGGACACACTTGCCTATTATAACGGAACCTGCTCCAATGTGCAAGAGTTAAATCCACAGAATTTCAGGAAACCCTTACAATTTCCCTTCTGTCCTGGGCGGTGTTTTTTGGCGGGTCTGGCAAAAACCTTCTGCGGACGGTCTTCATTCTGCTCCGGAAAGCTGAAAACAGTCTGATAAAAACGGGGCCCGGAACAAAAAAACCGGCTTTCTGGGAAAATGAGACCAACGGCAAAAAAACCCTGGAAGGGGAGCGTTCACAGCCGCAAAAATTTCGAAAAAGGCATAAAAGTGCCCCGCAGAAGCCGTGTAGACCCCGTTATAACCTGCACCTTCCTAGGACAGGTGGGTCGCCTCCAGCACGCTTTACCGCTTCCAACTTCCAGCCGCGAACGGCAGCCGGGAGGCCTGCGAACCACGGGCTGATCCAGCGTCCCTTATAACGAAATGTGGGTTAAAAAAAGATCTATCACGCACCCCGCAGGGCACTTTAATTCAAATGAGGGATTCGGAATTCTTTAATATTCCTGAAGTTTTATTTTTCCTATGGAGTTTTGTTTCTGGCAGCTGCTTCCTGGGGCTACACATCCTCACCATCGAAAAGGGATTCCATAAACAGATCATAGACGGCTTCGAGTTCTTCATCAGAATCCAGGGTAGAGAGCAGGTCCTCGCCGTCTTCATGGACGACCTTCAGGATTACAAGGCCGTTATCGGGGTTTTCCTCCTCGTCCTCTGTCTCGGCTGGGAAGAATGCCTGATAAATCTGCCCGTTATATTCCACGGCGTCCAGGAATTCAAGGACAAGCTCCTGACCGTCTTCATCGGTAACGGTAAGGAAAGTGGGGCCGAAATCTTCGCTCATGGGATGGCCTCCTTTACTGACTTACTGACTTGATGTTATTTTACACGACTTTGCCGGGAATTGCAAGAGTATAATTTGTGAAAAAGCCGGAAAATTGACAGAAGTTTCGGCCGCTATTTTGCCCATATTTCATAAAAGTATGTAAACCGGGAACTTTTTTTCGGAAAAATGCGACATTTTCAATATTGACAGAGGGTGGTACAATAATACATATTGCTGTTGTTTACCGCAAATTTCCTCTTTTCCGTGACGCGGGAAGGGGAGGAGAAAGAAAAAGGAGGTGCCCCGTCAGTGGAAAACGGAAGAAGGGCTCAGGAACCGGCACGCCGGAGAAAGAAGTCTGTTCTGCGCAGGATTCTGGGCGTTTTCCGGGCGATTTTTATCACGCTCTGGACCATCCTGCTCATCGGCGTGCTGTCGGCAGGCGTGGGGCTGTACTACTTCAAGCAGTATGTGGAAGTCACGCTGGCCCCGTCGCTTCAGATCCGGGCGGAGGACTACACCATGAATCAGAGCTCCTTCGTCTACTATCAGGACAAGGAGACAGGGGATTGGAAAGAATTGCAGAACGTCCACGGAGAGGAAAACCGGGTGCTGGTGGACTTTGACCAGATGTCCGATTACCTCTGGCAGGCTGCCGTCGCCATCGAGGACCAGCGGTTTTTCCAGCATGAGGGCGTGGACTGGAGGCGGACCGCCAAAGCTGTGATGAATATCCTACAGGGTGATAGCTCCATGGGCGGCTCTACCATTACCCAGCAAGTCCTGAAAAATATGACCGAGGACGATAAGCCTTATATCAATCGAAAGATCCGGGAAATCTTCCGTGCCCTGGAATTTGAGAAAAACTATAAGAAAGAGCAGATTCTGGAACTTTATCTGAATACGATCTATCTGGGGAAGAGCTGCTACGGCGTACAGACAGCGGCGCAGTACTATTTCGGCAAGGACGCGAAAGACCTGGACCTGGCAGAATCCGCGTGCCTGATTGCCATTACCAACAACCCGTCCCTTTTCGGCCCCATGTACGATATCACCTATACCCGAAAGGACGGCAGCACTGTTACGCCCCGGGAACTGAACAAGCAGCGGCAGATAGCTATCCTGGACAAGATGTGCGATCCGGAGGTCATCAACCCCATCACCGGCAAGCCCTATATCACCGAAGCCGAAGCCGAGGCCGCGAAAGCAGAAGTCCTCCAGTTCTCCGACGGTTCTACTTCCGCGGACGAAATCGTGGAGAAGGCCACCGGCGAGATTGAAATCAACTCCTGGTTTGTGGACCGCCTGATTCAGGAGGTTGCCGCGGATCTGGCGGAGAAAAACGGCATCGAAACCAAAGAGGCCATGAAGCTTATCTATAACAGCGGCTACAAGATTTACACCACCTTGGACCCGGAGATACAGGCTATCGCGGAATCCGTCTATGAGGACCGGAGCAATCTGGACGTGACCTCCCGCAGCGGGCAGAAGCTCCAATCCGGCATTACCATCATCGACCCCTACACCGGCGATATCGTGGCCATGGTAGGCAAAGTAGGGGAGAAGGACCGGAATCAGGGCTGGAACTACGCGGTAGGCAAACGACAGGTGGGTTCCTCCATGAAGCCTCTGACCGCCTACGCCCCCGCCTTGGACGCCGGAACCATCACGCCCGGCACGGCCTTCGATAACTACCCCGTCCGGATGCTCAACGGCGCGCCCTGGCCGAAGAATTCCCCCAACACCTATACCGGCTTTACCTCCGTGCGCTATGGCATCCAGCAGTCCATCAACACCATTGCGGTCCAGGCGCTGGAGTCTGTGGGCGTGGAAGAGGCGTTCCGCTTTGCCACCGAGAACCTCTGCCTCAGTCTGGAACCGGAGGACATGGCCGAGGGCGCGCTGGGCATGGGCGGTCTGACCCGGGGCCTGAATACCGTGGAAATGGCGGCCGCTTACGCCTGCTTTGCCAACGGCGGCATCTACTACCAACCCCGGATGTACAAGCGCGTGACCCGTATCGACGCCACCGGGCAGGAAATCACCGTCCTGGAGCATGAGGGCGAAAGTCATATGGCCATGAAAGAGACCACCGCCTATCTGATGACCGATATGCTGAAAAACGCCGTGGACCATGGTACAGGCGGATCGGCGAAGTTCAGCGGCATGACCATTGCGGGAAAGACCGGTACAACGAACAAGAATTATGACCGCTACTTTGTCGGTTATACTCCCTATTATGTGGCGGCGGTCTGGACAGGCTACGACACCCCAGAGAAAATCAGCTACAGCGGCAACCCGGCCATTACCATGTGGAAAAAAGTCATGCAGCAGGTCCACGCGGATTTGCCGAACAAGGATTTTGACCTGTCCTCCGCCGGGCTGGAAAAAGTGAACCTCTGCGCTGACAGTGGAAAGCTCCTCACGTCTGCTTGTTCTGCGGACCTTCGGGGCGGACGTGGAGTATCCTACTTGATTCCCTCTGGTTCCAAGCCTACAGAGAGTTGTCCCTATCATACCATGGTGAACTACTGTACCGAGGGCCACTGCATGGCTTCGGAGGACTGCCCGGCGGAAAGCGTCACTCAAATCGGCGCGCTGGATTACACCCGTGAGAACTACGGTATCGGGCTGCCTGCTGACAACGCCTATACGGTAAACGGCCTCCATTATTCGCTGACGGCTGTCCGGGAGGATGGGACCACCGGCTGTCCGGCCCACAATGGAATGAAGCCCACGGAGGAGCTGCCCGGCGACCCCAGTGACCCCAACGACCCCAATTATAACCCGGACCTGCCCTATGATCCCAACGATCCCTTTATTCCCATCCAGCCGGAGCCCTCTGACCCCATGGGAGGGACAACCGCTCCCACGCCGGACCCGACCCCGACGCCCACACCCATTCCGGAACCGGAAGAGCCGTCGGAACCCGCGGAACCGACGACGCCTCCCAGTACCACAGGCGGCAACTGGTTTGACGATCTGTGGGCCAACCCATAGCATTTCTGAGACGCTGCGTTTGATTGCGGCGTCTCTTTTTTTGCCGGACAGCCGTCTTCCTTTTCCGACTGCTTTTCCGCCGCGTCCGTCCTATAATAAAACCTGCGAGAGGGGGCGCGGTCATGACGGTCATTTATATCGACAGCGTATTCGTCCTGAACGCCCTGATGGATTATCTGCTGCTTCTGGCGGCGGCGCGGCTGGCCGGACTTCCTCTGCGGCGGGGACGGTATCTCCTGGGGGCGCTCTTCGGAGGGGCTTACGCGGCGGCGGTCTTTCTGCCGGGGCTGGGATTCCTGGCGGCTATGCCGGTGAAGCTGGCGGCGGGAGTCCTTCTGGGCCTGATTGCCTACGGCGGAGAGGAAAAGCTGCTGCGGCTCCTGCTGCTGTTCTTCGGCGTCTCCTGCGGGATGGCGGGCTGCGTGCTGGGACTGGGGCTTCTGTCGGGCAGCGGAGTGCCGGTGGTCAGCGGGGTGTTCTATACCAATGTGGACGCCAAGGTGCTGCTGATTGCGGCGGCGTCGGCTTACGCGGTGCTGTCGGTGGTCTTCCGGGCTTCGGCGAGGCAGGCGGCGGCGGGACTGCTGCTTCCGGTGAAGGTGTGCCTCTTTGGACGGGCGGCAGAGTTTACAGCTCTTTGGGACAGCGGCAATGGCCTGCGGGACGGAAACGGGCAGGCGGTGCTGGTGGTGGCTCCCGGGTATCTGGACCCGCTGTTTCCTCCTGAGGCCCGGCCGCTTCTGACTCCGGAGGCCCTCCGAAAACCGGAAGTCCTTCTGGAACCCCTGCGTCGTCTGGCGCCGGAACTGCGGCCCCGCCTGACGCCCTATCAATCTGTAGGCGGAGGCGGTCTCCTGCTGGCGGTCCGGACGGATTGGGCGGAAATCAATGGAACTCGCTGGCCAGGACTGACGGCGGCTCTGTCTCCCGCGGCGCTGGGGACAGCCGGGGCGTTATGGGGCGGCGGATTGGGAAAGGATGGTCAACATGGACATCGTGAAAAGGCTATGGAGAAAGACGGCGGGACTGCTGGTAAGTCTGGGGCTTCTGCCGGAGGAGAGCGTTCATTACATCGGGGGGAGCGATACTCTGCCGCCGCCTCTGACACGGGAGCGGGAAGCCGAATTGCTGGCCCGTACTGACGAAGCCGCCCGACAGGAATTGATTGAACATAATTTACGGCTGGTGGTTTACATCGCCCGGCGTTTTGAGAATACGGGCATCAATATTGAAGACCTGATTTCCATCGGCACCATCGGGCTGATTAAGGCTGTGGGGACCTACCGGCGGGACAAGAACATCAAGCTGGCGACCTACGCGTCCCGGTGTATTGAGAACGAAATTCTGATGTATCTTCGGAAGAATGCCAATCGAAAAGGGGAGGTATCCTTTGACGAGCCTCTGAACACCGACTGGGACGGAAATGAACTCCTGCTCTCCGACGTACTGGGGACGGATGAGGATGTGGTCATGCGGCCCATTGAGGAGGACGTGGACCGGAGTCTGCTGGCGGCGGCAATCAATATGCTCTCCCCAAGGGAAAAGCAGATCATTACCCTGCGCTTTGGTCTTGGCGGACGGAAGGAGCAGACCCAGAAGGAAGTGGCCGACCAGCTTGGGATTTCCCAGTCCTACATCTCCCGGCTGGAAAAGCGGATTATCTCCCGGCTGAAAAAAGAGATTCTGCGGATGAGTTGACCCTTGACAAAGAGCGCCGGAATGAGGTATACTGTCCTGGAATCAGAAAACTGCGAGGATGGGAAGCAGTACCCGAAGGGCGGATGCCAAGAGAGGACGCGGCTGCTGGAAGCGTTCGTGAAGCCGTCGGGGAAGTCGTCCCGGAGCACCGCGCTGAACGGGGAGTAAGCGGCGGCGGAGGTCCCTCCGTTATCGGGGAAGGATGTGTATGCGTCCGGCAAGTGCGCGCTTCGGCGTGAATTCAGGTGGTACCGCGGATTGTTTCGTCCGCCCTGAGCTGTTATGGCTTGGGGCGTTTTTCTTTTGGAGGTGCAGACGTTGTTTGAGAACCACAGCACATACGATATGGCCGCAATGCAGGCGTTGGTCCGGGTTTCGGCTCGGAAGATTTTCCGTTGGTGGCGGCTCCGGCGGGTGGTCCTGACGACTTCCGGCGTTGTGGCTATGGTCTGCGGAGCGCTGCTGCTGGGTGTCTTCCGTTTTCTCGATACCACGGAACGCCTGCTCTGCGGCATCTCCCTGCTGATTGGGATGATTGCCTTTTTGAAGGGCCTGCTCTTCTATAAATTGATTGCCCAGAAGCTCTGGAGGGACCTCCTGCGGGCAGGGGATACCATGGAGCGGCGCTATATTTTCCGGGAGACGGCCTTTCAGGGGATTCGGATCAATTCTGAGACCTGTTACGCTTACGAGGCAATCAGGGCCGCATACGAGACGCCAGGCTATTACTTCCTTTTTCTGGACAGCGGAAACAGCGCGCTTCTGGACAAGGGAGGCTTTATCGAAGGCAGCGCGTCAGGCTTCCGGACCTTTCTGGAGAAAAAGCTGGGCGGTCCGCTGGAGTTTGTAGGGTAGGGAGCCGGATATGCAATTTGATATTAAATTGGATTACACTATAGACGATTTCCAGGCGTATTGGCAGGCTTTTCTAAGAAAGAAGACGGAGCCGGAACGGGTTTCAACAAAGCAGATGGCAGGATTGGGCGTTTTCTTTCTCGCCGCTGGAATGCTGACGTGGGCGGTGATGAAGAGCGTGACCATGACAGTTCTTGAAATCATTCTGGGCGTGATTCTTCTTGTCGGAAGCCGCCGTGCCGCCAAGCCGCAGTCCCTGTCTTACTCCCGCTGGACCCGGCAGATGTGGAAAAAGCATCAGGCGGCGGGGGAACTGTACAACTGCTGTTTCACCGAAGACGGCGTTTGGATTCACGACTGCAAAAGCGACCACCGTTACGATTATGCCGCTCTGGAAGCCCTCTGGGAGGACGAATCGCGCTTTTATTTGGTGCTTTCCACCCGTCTGGGCGCTTATGTTCTCCGGAAAAACGCCTTTTCTCAGGGAACTCCGGAGGGTCTTCCGGCATTCTGGCAGTCCATGACGGGAAAGACCGTGCAGAGGGTGAAACAGGTGTGAAAAAGCCGGTAAAGAAAGATTCTGAATGGAAATGGGGTGTTTTATATGGAATTTGTTTTTCGATTAAGCAATTATGACGCGTCGGACCTGAAGCAAGAAACGGCGCGGCTTCTTCAGCAGAGAGTAGAAGCCCACAGCCGTCAGACTTTGCCGAAGGTCTGGAAGGTGACGGACAAGCTGAACAGCCGCAAGAAAGCGTCCCCGGAAGCACTGGCCCGCCGCCGGAGGCTCCGTCGTATTTATGGCGTATTCCTTCTGATTCTGGGCGTGATTGCGCTGGTGCCTGGTCTGATGGAACCCCGGATTCCCAGCCTGATTGGAGCGGGGGCAGGTGCCGTGGTGGTAGGCCTGGCGGAGCTTTGGCTTTCCGTAGAGAGGAAGCCGTCCGCGCCGCCGCTGTATTGCCGTCAGATGGCCGAGGAACTGCTTGCGGGGCGGCAGGCAGTGGATTGGAGCAAGGTTCGGGGAGAGGTGCGCTTTGACGATTCCGGCGCGGCGCTGATGACCGGAGAAACGCAGGAATTGGCTGACTATCAGGAACTCACCGGCGTGTTTGAGACGGAACGCCTCTGGCTGGTGGTGGATGAGAAGAGCATGGCGCTGCTGCTGCAAAAGAAGGATTTGGTCTCAGGAGAGGCGGATGCGTTTCTGCCGTATCTCCAAGGGAAAATCATAAAATAACAACTTATCATAACGAAGGAGAGACAACATGAAAAAAGAACTGCCGAAAGTCTACGAACCCCAGCAGGTGGAGGGCCGCATTTATGAGATGTGGGAGCAGGGCGGCTGTTTCAAGGGCGACCCGGACCGGAGCAAACAGCCCTTTTCCATCGTCATGCCCCCGCCCAACGTCACCGGACAGCTCCATATGGGCCACGCCATGGATTCCACCTTGCAGGACATTCTGACCCGTTTCAAGAGAATGCAGGGCTATTCTACCCTTTGGGTCCCGGGCGTCGACCATGCGGGCATTTCTACGCAGGTGAAGGTAGAGGAAGACCTGCGGGTAAACGAGGGCCTGAGCCGCTACGATCTGGGCCGGGAGAAATTCCTTCAGCGGGTCTGGAAGTGGAAGGAGAAGTATGGAGACCGCATTGTGCAGCAGCAGAAGAAGATGGGCGTGTCCTGCGACTGGTCCCGGTCCCGGTTCACGATGGATGAGGGACTGAGCAAAGCTGTCCGGGAGACCTTCTGCGAGCTGTACGACAAGGGTCTGATTTACAAGGGCAGCCGGATTATCAACTGGTGTCCCCACTGCATCACCGCCCTTTCTGACGCCGAGGTGGAGTACCAGGACAAGCCCGGCCATCTCTGGCATATCCGTTATCCCCTGGCTGACGGTTCCGGCGATCTGGTAGTAGCCACAACCCGCCCGGAAACAATGATGGGCGATACCGGCGTAGCTGTCAACCCGGAGGACGAGCGGTTCAAACATCTGGTGGGCAAGACCTGCATCCTCCCTATTATGAACCGAGAGATTCCCATTGTGGCGGACGAATACGTGGAACTGGGCTTCGGCACCGGCGCGGTAAAGATGACCCCCGCCCACGATCCCAACGACTTCGAGGTTGGCCTGCGGCACAATCTGGAGACGATCCGCTGCATTGCCGACGACGGTAAGATTAACGAAAACGGCGGGCCTTACAACGGCATGGACCGCTATGAATGCCGGAAAGCCATTATCAAGGATCTGGAAGAGCAGGGCTATCTGATTAAAACGGAGCCATATAGTCACAATGTGGGCACCTGCTACCGCTGCCATAACGACGTGGAGCCTCTGATTTCCGCTCAGTGGTTCGTCAAGATGGAGCCTCTGGCCAAGGAAGCCCTTCGAGTGGTCCGGGAAGGCGAAGTGAAGTTTGTTCCCGAGCGGTTCAGCAAGACCTATGTCAACTGGATGGAGAACGTCCACGACTGGTGCATTTCCCGTCAGCTCTGGTGGGGCCATCAGATTCCGGCCTGGTACTGCGGCGAATGCGGTCACATCAACGTCAGCCGGGAGGACCCCACAAAATGCGAAAAGTGCGGAAGCGCCAGCCTGACCCGGGACCCTGACGTGCTGGATACCTGGTTCAGCTCTGCCCTCTGGCCCTTCTCCACCCTGGGCTGGCCGGAAAAGACTGAGGATCTGGATTTCTACTATCCTACTTCCGTCATGGTTACCGGTTATGATATTATTTTCTTCTGGGTAGCCCGGATGATCTTTTCCGGCTGTGAGCAGATGAAGAAAATTCCCTTCCGCACGGTGCTGATTCACGGTCTGATCCGGGACGACAAGGGCCGCAAGATGTCCAAGTCCCTGGGCAACGGCATCGACCCCCTGGAAGTGGCCGAGAAGTATGGCGCGGACGCTCTGCGGTTCAATCTGATTACCGGCAACAGTCCTGGCAACGATATGCGCTTCTACACGGAAAAATGCGAAGCTATGCGGAATTTTGCCAACAAGGTCTGGAACGCCAGCCGCTTTGTGATGATGAATCTGGGGGATATGACGGAATACGCCCTTCCCGCCGCGCAAAAGCTGGAGCAGGAGGACAAATGGGCGCTGTCCAAGCTGAACGAATTGATTCAGGAAGTCACGGAAAACCTGGAGAGCTACGAGATCGGCGTGGCGTCCTCGAAGGTCTACGACTTCCTTTGGGACACCTACTGCGACTGGTATATTGAGCTGACCAAGACCCGCCTGAATGGAGAGGACGCCGCCGCCAGGGATACCGCCCGGAATGTCCTCTGCTATGTTCTGACGGAATTGCTGAAGCTGCTCCATCCCTTCATGCCCTTCATCACGGAGGAAATCTTCCAGGCTCTGCCCAAGGAAAAGGGTTCGGAGGATAAATTCCTGATGCTCTCCAAATGGCCGGAATATCAGGACGCTCTCAATTTCCCGGATGATGAGAATTCCATGGAGACTGTTATGGAGACCATCAAGGCCATCCGCGCCCGGCGTGCCGAGATGAATGTGCCGCCGTCCAAGAAAGCGGAAGTGCTTCTGGTAACCTCGGCAGCGGAGCCTTACCAGCAGGGGATACACTTCCTCAAGCGGCTGGCCTACGCGTCTGAGGTGACCTTCTCCAACGTGCCCCCCGCCGACCTGACCGGACAAGTGAGCGTTGTGACCCGAAACGCCGCCGCATACCTGCCCCTGAGCGAGCTGGTGGATGTGGCTGCGGAACGGGAGCGCATTGCAAAAGAAAAGGAGAAAGCGGAAAACGGTTTGCGCATCGTGGAACAGAAGCTGAAAAATGAGAAGTTTGTCTCCCGCGCGCCGGAAGCCGTGGTGAACGCCGAGAAGGAGAAAGCCGACAAGTACCGCGAACTGATCGCCAAGCTGGAGGAATCCGCCAAGGCGCTGGAGAACTGAACCAAATAAAACTTTTCTTGATATTTTAAGGAGATCGGTGCATGAAACGCATGATATTGGCGCTGTTGATTGTCCTTCTGACGCTGTCCTGTACCGCCTGCGGGTCCCGGAATCCGCCGCCGGGGGAGCCTTCTGTTTCGGACGGAACCGCTGAACCGAATGTCCCGGAGAATCCGCCGGAAGATGAAGACGGCCTTTCACAGCCGGAGAAGATTCCTTTGGACGGACAGACGGTTTCCTACAATCAGTTCCCCATTCCGGAGGCGGCGGCTTACGGACTGACCGGCGAAGAGGCGCGATTGTATGAAGCGGCGGTCAGTCTGTTCAACCGCGAAAGCTGTCCTGAGTACTTTGCTTCTGACGAACACTTGTCTCTGATTCTGCCCGGCGTTGTGCTGTATGGCCAGTACGAGGCGGAAGACGGCGGCACGGCTTATGTAGTGGGATTTGAACGCTGTTTCATCTATGATTTAGGAAGCGGACTCGAAGATATCAGCAGCCCGGCCTATACAAGCGATTGTTTGGGCGGTTTGGCGTTGCTGACGTTGGATGAAAACGGAATCCTTACTGCCTTTGACGAGTATGGCGATGGGGAAGACGAGTCGGCCGTTTACAGGATTTGCGGACCTTTGACGGAACTTGCGGAAGAAGCCCTTCAACCCGGCGGCGTTCAGGAGGAAGGAAAGACCCGGATTCCTGATGCGGAGGACGTGGAAGGACTGCTGCTGCCGTATCTGAATTACTATTTTGAGAACTGAGACAAAACAGAGAACCCGCCTGGCTTCAAGAACCGGGCGGGTTTTTTGTATGGACAGACACCGGGCCGTCAGTCGGGGTTGGATTCAGGGTGCAGGAAGGGCGTGTCCCCAGGCTGATAGGGCGGGCGGTCGGAGAAGACATCTTTTGCGCAAAGACAGACCCCCTCCATCATTTCGATATATTCCGCCGCAACGCGATAGACTTCGTGATATTCCGCCTCGCCGACGTTCTTCACCGTAAATTTCAGCTCAATTTCCAGCCCATTCTTCTGCATGGCGTTCGCAAGGGCAGAAATCGCGCCGTCCTTGATGGAGAAGCTGTCGGGAGCGGTTCTGCGCATATCATCTTCCGTCATTTCATACAGCTCTTCAAAAAGGAACATCCCCAGAGGAATCTCGCTGCCGCCAAAGAATCCCGTCGGGCCTTCAAGGGAAAGAGGAGCGGCCAGGGACAGATAATCCCAATAGTAACCCATGCCCTCCAGTACAGGCTTGAGAAGGTCGCGTTCGGTCTGAGTCCAGCTGCCCTTCAGCTCCAATGTGCCGTATGCCAAGGAAGAGTAAGGTTTGTCATTCATAAAAATACCTCCATAAACAGAGTTGTTATATCCGCCGGATAATCCGCCCGCGCTTCCAGATAGAGGGGGCGAAAAGCAGCAGCATAGGGAAGATCTCCAGACGTCCCACCAGCATATCAAAGGACAGCAGGAGCTTGGAGGTCCAGGAGAACTGTGAGAAGTTTCCTGTTGGCCCCACCATTTCCAGACCCGGCCCGATATTGTTGATGCAGGCGGTCAGGGCGGTGAAGGTGGTCACAAGGTCGAACTGCTCCAGGCTCAGAATCAGAAAGGAGACCGTAAATACCAGCAGATAGACCGAGAGAAAGACATGGACGCCGCGGATATTCTGGTCTGTCATTGGTTTGCCCTCAAATCTAGTGGTAGTGATGGCGTTGGGATGGAGCATCTTGCGCATATCGTTCCAGGAGCTCTTCACCAGCATGACAATCCGGGCCACCTTGATGCCGCCGCCAGTGGACCCCGCGCAGGCACCGATAAACATAATGACCACCAGAATACCTTTTGAGAAGGAGGGCCAGAGGTTGAAATCCGCCGTAGCATAGCCGGTGGTGGTAATGATGGAGGCGACCTGGAAGAAGGAATACCGAAGGCTTTCTGCAAAGGAGCCGTACATATGCCAGATATCCAGGGCAATGGCAAGGACCGCCCCCGTCACAATCAGCAGATATGCCCGAAGCTCCTCGGAACGGAAGACCTCCCGGAAGCGGCGGATCAGCAGGAAGTAGTAAAGATTGAAGTTGACGCCGAAGAGCAGCATAAAGACGCCAATCACAATATCAAAATAGACGTTGTCATAGGCCCCCACGCTCAAATCCCGATTGCTGAAGCCGCCTGTGCCCGCGGAGCCGAAAGAATGAATGCAGGAATCAAACAGCGGCATCCCTCCCAGAAGCAGCAAGATGATCTCAATCACCGTCATAGCCAGATAAATGCCATAGAGGATTTTTGCAGTGTCGCTCATACGGCTCACCAGCTTGCCCACCGACGGCCCCGGCATTTCCGCCCGAAGCAGATGCATTCCATGTCCGTCGGTCATAGGCAGCACGGCCATCACGAACACCAGCACACCCATGCCGCCGACCCAATGGGTAAAGCTGCGCCAAAAGAGAATACCCTTCCCCAGAGGTTCCACCGCGGTCAGGATGGTGGCCCCGGTGGTGGTGAAGCCGGAGACCGTCTCAAAGAAAGCGTCGATAAAATTCGGAATATCCCCGGAAATCACAAAAGGCAGCGCGCCGAACAAAGACATACCCACCCAAGCCAGCGCCACCACCGCGAAGCCGTCCCGGGCATAAAGGGAGGTCTGTTTCGGCTTCCTGCAAAGAACCAGGCCCGTCAGACCCAAAGCCAGCATTGGCAGCAGGAAAGGCGTCAGGGGTTCCCGGTACAGGGCCGACACCAGAAGGGGCAGCAGCAGCAGAATGCCCTCCGTCCAGAGGATGCGGCTGATGACGTAGCCGATCATTTTATAATTCAACGAAGCGTCCCCCTTACTGCAAAATATCGTGAATGTCCTGAAGGGAAGTGTCCGTAGTCACAACGATCACGTCGTCTCCCGGGCTGAGGGAGTCATTGCCGGAGGGTATGATGATCTTTCCGTTCTGCTGCACGATGCCCGCCAGAAGCAGACCGTTCCGCAGCTTCAGATCCTTCAGAGGCACGCCAATAAAGGGCACGTCTGCCGTCACGCCGAACTCCAGCGCCTCCACCGCGCCGTCCACCAGCCTGTGCAGGGTCTTGATCTTTGCCCCCGACGCGCTCTCCATGGCCCGGACATACTGCACAATCAGCTCCGTGGTGGTGGAGCGGGCGGAAATCACGCTGTCGATCATGCTCTCGTTGCTCACCAGGTCCACCAGGGATTTCCGGTTGATTTTCGCCACTACTTTACAGTTTTGGGCCTGTTTCGCGGCGCACATACTCATTAGAATATTGGCCTCGTCGATACCCGTGATGGCGACAAAGGCGTCCGTCTGCTGGATGCCCTCTTCATGGAGCAAATCGCTGTCGGTGCCGTCGCCTACGATCACAAGGGCCTTTGGAAGCTGTTCGCTGATCTGGATGCACCGCTGCTCGTTCTGGTCGATGATCTTCACGGACATACCCATATTCAGCAGCTCCGACGCCAGATAGTAGCAGATTTTGCTGGCGCCCACGATGGTCACAGAGGACGCCTTGCTGCGGAATACCCCCAGCTGGCGGAAAAACTGGGCGATCTGACTGGGCGATGAGGTAAGGTAAATCTTATCCCCGGCTTTCAGAACGAAGTCGCCGGAGGGAATGTATGTCTCACCCTTCCGGGACACAGCGCAGATCAGCACCCGGACCCGGATATTTCGATAGAGGTCCACCAACTGGAGCCCGTCCAGCGCGGAGTCTGCCGGGAGACGGTACTCCACCAGCTCCAGACGGCCCTTGGAGAAGGATTCCACCTTCATGGCGGCGGGGAAGCGGAGCACCCGGGCGATTTCTCTGGCCGCAGCCCGTTCCGGGTTGATGGTCATGGACAGTCCCAGCTCCCCCCGCATGAACCGGAGCTGCTTTTCATATTCCGGGTTTCGGATACGGGCGATGGTATGCCGGGCCCCCATCTTTTTGGCCACCAGACAGGAGAGGATATTCAGCTCATCACTGGAGGTGGTGGCAATCAGCAGTTCGCCCTTGTCCACCTCCGCCTCCTTCTGCACGTCAAAGACCGCCCCGTTTCCGCAGACCCCCATCACGTCGTATATATTGATGATATTGTCTATCAGCTTCTGATCCTGGTCGATGACCGTCACATTATGACCGTCGGCGGAAAGCTGCTGCGTCAGGGCGGAGCCAACCTTGCCCGCGCCCACTATGGTAATTTTCATATTTCCCTCCATTAAGGAACTCCTGAGATTGCCGGAACCAAATCTACAGCAAATTATATAGGAAACCGCCTCAAAAAGAAATACCTATTTGATAAAAATTTTCCTTGACAAGCGGGGAGGCGGCGTGTAAAATAAGTTCAAATATTTTAATTAAAAATTTTTAGTTAAAATATTTGATATTTCGACATACGAGGAGAAGATTCGACAATGGAATTTGAAAAGATGCGCGATATCATCGTAGAAACCCTGGCCTGCGACGCGGAGCAGGTGACCCTGGAGGCTTCCCTGGCCGACGACCTGGGCGCGGATTCCCTGGCGGCCGTAGAGCTGGTCATGGCTCTGGAGGAGGCCAGCGGCATTAAGATCGATGATGCCGACGTAGCCGGGCTGAAGACCGTGGGCGATATCGTGAAGTATCTGGAGGCCCACAAAGCGTAACAGGAAGTACGGCGGGAAACGGGAGATATTCAGACAGAGAGAAAATATATTTCCCATTTCCCGCCTCTTCACATCTGCTGGATTTGAGACGGGAAATATCTTTGAAAAAATTTCCTGTCATCCATCTATTCACTCCTGTCGAACCCAAAAGAGGAGGGGCTATGAATTATCAGGAAGTATATGATTTGATCGCCCGGTTTGACGCCAGCGGACTGCAAACGCTGAAGCTGTCCAACGGCGATTTCAGTATAGAGATGGAAAAACCCGTTCCCGAAGCGCCTGCCGCCGTGCCAGTATTCGCGCCTGCGGCAGTCCCTGGAGCAATTCCGGCGCAGGCTCCCCAGACCCCGGCGGCGGAGGAAGGACTGACCATCGACGCGCCCCTTGTGGGAACCTTCTACGCGGCCCCGGCTCCGGACCAGCCGCCGTTTGTCTCCGAAGGCTCCCAGGTGAAGAAGGGCCAGACGGTCTGCCTGATCGAGGCCATGAAGACCATGATTGAGGTCCCCGCGCCGCAGGACTGCGTGATTGAGACCGTGCTGAAGGCCAACGGCGAGCTTGCCTCCTTTGGGGAAGCGCTGATGCGGTGCAGGCCATGCTGAAGCGGGTCTTGATTGCCAACCGGGGGGAGATTGCCCTTCGGATTCTCCGGGCCTGCCGGGAACTGGAGATTGAGACGGTGGCGGCCTACTCCGAGGCGGACGGCGACGCGCTTCACGTGCAGCTTGCCACGGAATCCGTCTGTATCGGCCCCGCCCGTGCCGCTGACAGTTACCTGAATCAGAACGCCCTCCTGACGGCTGCAAAGGCTTCCGGCTGTGACGGCATACATCCCGGCTACGGCTTTCTCTCCGAGAACGCGGACTTCTCCGACGCCTGCGCTGACGAGGGCCTGACCTTTATCGGACCCTCCGGCAACGCCATTCGGAAGGCCGGGGCCAAGTCCGCCGCAAGGGACCTGATGCGGTCTGCGGGAGTGCCCGTAACGCCGGGTTCCAATGGTCCAGTAGCCTCCGTGGAGGAAGCCCTGGCCGCGGCAGAATCCGTAGGCTATCCTGTCCTCCTGAAAGCGTCCGCAGGCGGGGGCGGAAGGGGCATCCGGCGCTGCGACAGTGCGGAGGTCCTGCCGGCTGCCTTCGCGGAGGCCAAAGCGGAAGCCGCCGCTTGCTTCGGAAATGATGAGATGTACCTGGAAAAGCTGGTCCTGCATCCCCGCCATGTGGAGGTGCAGATTTTAGCGGACCGGCATGGACATACAGTGCATCTGGGCGACCGGGATTGTTCCGTGCAGCGGCGGAATCAGAAGCTGCTGGAGGAAGCCCCCGCGCCGGGTTTGAGTCCAAAGCTGCGGGAGGCCATGGGTCAGGCTGCGGTCCGGGCTGCGGAGGCGGTGGGCTATGAGGGTGCAGGCACTGTGGAATTCCTGGTGGACGGGGAGCAGTTCTATTTTATGGAGATGAACACCCGGATTCAGGTTGAGCACGGCGTGACGGAACTGGTGACGGGGATCGATTTGGTACGCCAGCAGCTTCGGATTGCGTCGGGGCTGCCGCTGGATTTCGCGCAGGAAGATGTGACCGTCCGGGGCTGCGCGCTGGAGTGCCGGGTGAACGCCGAGGACCCGGAAGCCGATTTCAGACCCTGCCCGGGGAAGGTGGAATTCCTGCATTTTCCCGGCGGCGCAGGGGTTCGGGTGGATTCCTGCCTGTATAACGGCTGCGTGATGTCTCCATTTTACGATTCCCTTGCAGCAAAGCTCCTGGCCCACGGTACCACACGTCTGGAGGCCATCCGGAAAATGCGCCGGGTTTTGGAGGAGTTTACTCTGGAGGGCTTCCCCACAAACGCGGAGCTTTCTTATGAGATTCTATATCATCCCGTCTTTGTCCGGGGACGCTGCACCACGGCATTTCTGGACGAGCATCTCCCCGCTCTTCTGGAGTTCAGCCGGAAGGTTCGGGAGAGGGAGGGCACATGAATACAATTTTTGCCAAACGCCGGAACCGTCTCCTGGCTATGAAGGCCATACGGGATAATTATATGTCCGGCGAGAAACAGATTACCTGTCCCAAGTGCGGTCAGGAGAGCCAGCGGAAAACCGTGTCGGAGGCCCTGTCGGTCTGTCCGAACTGCGGCTATCACTGGCCGATGGGGGCATATCACCGGCTGAGTTCGATTCTGGATTCCGGTTCTTTTCGGGAGCTGAACGCCAGACTGACCGCCGCTGATCCTCTGGCTTTTCCTGGCTACCGGGCAAAGCTGACCGCCGCTCAGAAGAAAACCGGACTGAATGAAGCGGTTGTCACAGCGGTAGGAGCCATCGGCGGCAGGAAGTGCGTGACAGCGGTAATGGACAGCCGGTTTTTTATGGGCAGTATGAGCGCCGCGGTGGGGGAGAAGATTACTCGTGCCATTGAGTTTGCGGCCAAAACGAAGCTGCCTTTGATTATTTTTTCTGCCAGCGGCGGCGCCCGGATGCAGGAGGGCATTTTGTCTTTGATGCAGATGGCAAAGACCAGCGCGGCTCTGGCAAAGTTTTCGGAAAAGGGCCTGCTGTATATTTCTGTTCTGACGGACCCCACCACCGGCGGCGTGACGGCCAGCTTTGCGTCTTTGGGAGACGTGATTCTGGCGGAGCCGGGGGCATTGATCGGCTTTGCGGGTCCCCGGGTGATTCAGCAGACCATCGGCGAGACGCTGCCGGAGGGCTTCCAGCGGGCGGAGTACCAGGAAGAGCACGGTTTTGTGGATGCGGTGGTGCCGCGGGGCGAGCTGCGGGAAACACTGTCCCGTCTGCTGTGCCTGCACGAGAAGGGAGGCCGGGTATGAACACGCTGACTGCCGCCGAACGGGTAGCCGTGGCAAGGCATCCCCAGCGGCCCAATATTACGGATTATATCAACGGCCTGTTTACGGACTTTTTCGAGCAGCGAGGCGACCGGTTTTCCCGCGAGGACCCGGCCATCTTAGGCGGCGTGGCCCTGTATCATGACCGGCCCGTCACCGTCATCGGCACCCGGAAGGGAAAGACGGGAGAAGAGAGCATTCGCTGCAACTTCGGAATGCCCAGCCCCGAGGGATACCGCAAGGCCCTTCGTCTGATGCAGCAGGCTGAGAAATTCCATCGGCCGGTGATTACCTTCATCGACACCTCCGGCGCGTATCCCGGACTGGAAGCGGAAGCCAAGGGACAGGGGGAGGCCATCGCACGGAATCTTTTTGAAATGAGCCGCCTGACCGTTCCCGTGATTTCCATCATTACCGGCGAGGGCAACAGCGGCGGCGCTTTGGCTCTGGCGGTCGCGGACCGGGTGCTGATGCTGGAGAATGCTGTTTACGCGATCCTGTCCCCGGAGGGCTTTGCGTCTATCCTCTGGCGGGACGCGGCGCGGCATGAAGAGGCCTGCGGTCTGATGAAGCTGACGGCCCCGGACCTGATGAATCTGGGCGTGATTGACGGTGTGATTCCGGAACCGGAAGGCGGCGCGCATACAAACCCCGTTCAGGCGCTCCGGGAGGTAGACCGGGCATTGAACCGGCATTTGACGGCGCTGTTGAAAAGCAGTGACCTGCCTGCGGCGCGATACAGGAAATTCAGAAAACTGGGCGTGCCCGGCAAGGAGGAAGCATGAAGGGAATCAAGATACGCGGGACAGGCCGGAGCGTTCCCGTGAAGACCGTCACCAATCAGGACATGGCAGCGATTGTGGATACCAGCGACGAATGGATTTCCAGCCGTACCGGAATCCAGCGGCGCCGGCACTGCGGGGAGGGGGAGAATCTGACCAGTCTTTCCGTCCAAGCGGCGCGGCAGGCTCTGGAGAGCGCGGGGGTCCGTCCGGAGGAGATCGGGGCCTGCATTGTGGCTACCCTTTCCGCTGACACGCTGGTGCCCTCCGCGGCCTGCCTGGTACAGAGGGAATTGGGGCTTCCGGAGGACATTCCCTGCTTTGACCTCGCCGCTGCCTGCACAGGGTTTTTGTTTGCCCTCCATACCATGGAATGTCTCCTGAACGCTTCGCCCCGGAAATACGGTCTGGTGATCGGCGCGGAATATCTCAGCCGCCTGATTAACTGGGAGGATCGTGGGACCTGCATCCTCTTCGGCGACGGAGCGGGGGCGGCCGTGGTGGAGTGCCGGGAGGACTGGGGGACGGTTCCGGCGGTTATGGGCTGTCACGGCGACGACAAGCTCCTTCGGGTGCCGGGGCCGGGAACGAGCGAACCTTGCCTGATTTCTATGGAGGGCACTCAGGTATTCAAATTTGCCGTGGAAGCAGTGCCCTGGTGCATCCGGCAGGTGCTGGAGACGTCAGGGAAGACCGTGGAGGACGTGGATTTTTTTGTCTTCCATCAGGCCAACGCCCGGATTATTGACCTGGCCGTCCGGAAGTACCGTATTCCGCAGGAGAAGTATTATAAGAATATACAAGACTACGGCAATACATCCGCCGCCAGCATTCCCTTGGTGCTCAGTGAATTGCAGGAACAGAAAAAGGTAGGTTCAGGCAGCCGGGTTCTTCTGGTAGGCTTCGGCGGGGGCCTTACATGGGGCGGCACTTTGATTGAATTTGCATAACGGGTTGAATTAGGAATCAGGGGTTAGGAATTTGGATTTGACGCTCATTCCTCACGCCTCATTCCTAATTGGAGGAATATTGATGAAAAAGCTGAATGAAATTCTGGGGACCAAGTATCCCATTATCCAAGGCGGCATGGCGAATATTGCCACGGGTACCTTTGCCGCCGCCTGTTCCAACGCGGGCGCTCTGGGTATGATTGCCACAGGCGCATGGGACGCAGACCGGGTGCGGAAGGAGATCCGTCAGGCCCGGGAGCTGACCGACAAGCCCTTCGGAGTGAATCTGATGCTGATGAGTCCCAGTGTAGACGACATTGCGCAGATTGTCCTTGAGGAGGGCGTGCAGGTTGTGACTACTGGCGCGGGCAATCCGGGAAAGTATATCCCCGCATGGAAGGAAGCCGGGGTGAAGGTCATTCCGGTGGTTGCAGCGGCGGTGCTGGCGAAGCGTCTGGAGCGTTACGACATTGACGCCGTGATCGCTGAGGGCACAGAATCCGGCGGGCACGTAGGCGAGATGACCACCATGGCGCTGGTTCCCCAGGTGATTGACGCGGTAAAGGTCCCCGTGGTAGCGGCGGGCGGCATTGCGGACGGCCGTCAGATGGCGGCGGCAATGGCGTTAGGGGCCTGCGGCGTACAGGTGGGCACTTGTCTGCTGGCCAGTGAAGAGTGCCCGGTGCATGAGAATTACAAGCAGGCGGTTCTGAAGGCCAAGGACAGCGATACCGTGGTAACCGGGCGTTCCATCGGCGGGCCGGTACGTGTGCTGAAAAATAAGATGTCCCGTGAATATCTGGCTCTGGAGAAGCGGAACGCCACATTGGAGGAGCTGGAGACAGTGACCATGGGCGGACTCCGCCGGGCCGTTCTGGAGGGCGACGTGGAGCGTGGCAGCGTGATGATGGGTCAGGTTGCCGGACTGCTCCATGAAATCCGGCCTGTAGAAGCCATCATTGAGGACCTGTACGCCGGAGGAAAGGCCGTTTTGGAGTCGGTGAGCCGGGAATGGCTTTGACGATTCGAAACAGGACCCTGCCTCTTCCTATTGTGCAGGGCGGTATGGGTATCGGAGTCAGTCTGGAGAAGCTGGCGGGCACTGTGGCGTCCTGCGGTGGTATGGGGACTTTATCGGCGGCTTTCTGCGGCTTTGCGGAACCGGATTTCGCTGAAAATTCACGGGAAGCCAATCTCCGCGCCCTTCGCCGTCAAATCCGGAGCGCCAAGGAGATTGCCAAGGGCGCGGGCCTGGTGGCGGTGAACGTGATGGTAGCCGCCGCCCAGTATGCCGACAGTGTTCGGACAGCCCTGCGCGCCGGTGCGGACGCCATTGTCTGCGGCGCAGGACTGCCCCGTGATCTGCCTGCCCTGGCCGCGGAGGTGAGCGAGAGCGACGCCGCTATAGTCCCGGTGGTCAGCGGCGGCCGTTCTGCCGGAGTGATTTGCAGGCTATGGGACCGTCACTATCAGCGGGTTCCGGATTTCGTGATTCTGGAGGGTCCCCTGGCCGGCGGTCATTTGGGGTTCAGTCCCGAGGACGCAAGAGAAGCCCAGGCCGGACGTCCGAAACCGCTGTCAAGCCTCCTTGTGGAAGTTCTGGAAGTCTTGAAGCCCTTCCGGGAGAAATATGGCCGGGATATTCCTGTTTTTGTGGCCGGCGGCGTCAAGAACGGTCACGAGATGCGTCAATATATGGAACAGGGCGCGGCGGGAGCACAGTTCGCCACCCGTTTTATCGCCACAGAGGAGTGTGACGCCAGTATTGGTTTCAAACAGGCTCTTCTGGACGCGAAGCCGGAGGACGTTACCATCGTGCAGAGTCCCGTGGGAATGCCGGGCCGGGCCATACGAAGCCCGCTGATTGAACGGGTGGAGGAAGGACGTCAAGAGAAAATCCAGCGCTGCAACCGGTGTCTTGCCGCCTGCGATTACAAAACCGCGCCCTATTGCATTTCCAAGGCCCTGATTGCCGCTGTGGAAGGGGATTGGGAAAACGGCCTCTTCTTCTGCGGAGCCAATGCCGGAGAAGTCCGTGCCATGTCCACCGTCCAGGAGCAGATGGACCAAATTATGAACGAATGGAGGACCGCGCCATGAAGCTCGGTTTCTTATATGCCGGACAGGGCAGCCAGCATCCCGGTATGGGCGCTGACCTGTACGAAGCCTATCCCGCCTTTCGCGCCGTATTTGACCGTGTGCAGGAGGAAGTGGATTTCGATTTGAAGCAGACTTGTTTTCAGGACCCGGACGGCGTGCTGAATCAGACCCGATACACCCAGCCCTGCATGGTTGCCTTTGCCGCGGGACTGACAGCGGTATTAAAGGGAAAAGGCTTTACACCCTTCTCTGCATCCGGACTGTCTCTGGGAGAGTATTCCGCTCTGCACGCCGCTGGAGTTTTCGACGCTGCAACGGCTGTAAAGCTGGTTGCCTTTCGTGGCAAGGCCATGGAGGAAGCGGCGGCGGGCCATGACAGCGCGATGATGGCCGTGCTGAATCTGGATGAGGAAGCGTTGCAGGAAGCCTGCGATGCCGCTTCGGATTTGGGCGTGGTGGTGATTGCCAACTACAACTGTCCCGGCCAGCTTGTGATTGGCGGAGACCGTGCGGCAGTAGAGAAAGCGGCGGCCATTGCCAAGGAGAAGGGCGCCCGCCGCTGTCTGCCCCTGAAAGTCAGCGGACCGTTCCACACCCCCCTGATGGCCCCCGCCGGTGAAGCCCTGCGGCGTTATTTTGAAGGCATTTCCTTTGCAAAGCCGCAGATTGCCGTCTTTTTCAACTGTCTGGGTGATTGCGCCGCAGGTCCGAAGACGAAAACTCCCGAACTGCTGGTACGTCAGGTCCAGAGCAGCGTCTATATGGAGCAGTGCATCCGGAATATGAGCGTTGGGCCTATTGGAGTGGACGCGCTGGTGGAAATCGGTCCCGGCAAGGCGCTCAGCGGTTTTGCAAAGAAGATTGTGCCGGAAACGCCTGTGTGCGCGGTGGAGACTGTGGCGGACGTGGAAGGTCTGGCGGAGGCTCTTCAGAAGGAAGTTGAAAAAAAAGCAGCTCAGAAGGAAGTTGAAAAAAAAGCAGCCATCCAGAAGGCGAAAGGAGAGTAAAGGGAATGGACTTTACAGGAAAGACCGCCATTGTCACCGGAGGCAGCCGCGGCATTGGACGGGCCGTCTGTCTGGAACTGGCCCAGGGCGGCGCGAATATCGTACTGTGCTATGCGGGCAACGACAGCGCGGCTATGAAAACGGCAGCGGATTGCGAGGCAATTGGTGTAAAGGCGATTGCCCTGCGCTGCGACGTAAGTGATTCAGTCCAGGTCGGCGCTTTGGTTGAGGCGGCGGTGGAACGCTTTGGACGGGTGGACATTCTGGTGAACAACGCCGGGATTACGCGGGACAATCTGGTAATGCGCATGAGCGAGGAGGATTTCGACGCCGTGATCGCCGCCAATCTCAAGGGCACGTTCCTCTGCATGAAGGCGGTTTCCCGTCTGATGCTGAAGCAGCGCTATGGCCGGATTGTAAACCTCAGCTCCGTGGTGGGACTGCGGGGCAACGCGGGACAGGTGAATTACGCTGCCAGCAAAGCCGGAGTGATCGGCATGACGAAATCCATGGCCAAGGAGCTGGCGTCCCGAGGCATTACGGTAAACGCGGTGGCCCCTGGCTTTATTGAGACGGATATGACCGCCGCCATGACCGACGCTGCCCGTACCGCCGCCCAGAGTTCCATTCCCATGGGCCGTCTGGGGAAAGCGGAGGACGTAGCCAAGGCCGTGGTGTTTCTGGCCAGCGATTCTGCCGCATACATTACCGGGCAGGTGCTGGCGGCTGACGGCGGAATGGCGATGTGAAGTTGAGATGAGAGATAGGGGAGCCTTTGGTTTTGTCCTCTCTCTAATCTCGTGTTAAATGGAGGTTTATTATGGTACGACGGAGAGTCGTGATAACGGGACTGGGTGCGCTGACGCCCATTGGACTGAATGTGCCGGAGAGCTGGCAGGCGGTACAGGAAGGCCGCTGCGGGATAGGGCCGATTACGCAGTTTGACCCTGCCGGCATGAAGGTCCAGCTTGCGGCGGAGGTCAAGGGCTTTGACCCGGACGCCCTTCTGGGGAAGCAGGAAGCCAAGCGGATGGGCCGGTTTACGCAGTTTGCCCTGGCCGCGGCGCGGGAGGCTCTGGGGAACTTCAAGCCTTCGGAGGAAGAGAAGTCCCGCTGCGGCGTCAGTATTTCCAGCGGCATTGGCGGTATCGGCATTACGGAGAGCGAGCATGACCGGGGTCTTGCCAAGGGCTGGGATCGGGTATCGCCGTTCTTTATTCCTACGGGCATCTGCAATATGGCGGCCGGTCGGGTGGCGATTGATTCCGGCTTTCAGGGAATGTGTACCTGTCCCGTCACCGCCTGCGCAGGAGGGACCAACGCGGTAGGGGACGCTTTCCACTACATCCGGGACGGCTACGCAGACGTGATGCTCTGCGGCGGTGCGGAAGCGGCCCTGACGCCTCTGGCGGTAGGCGGCTTTACTTCCATGAAGGCCCTTTCCCAGAGCACGGACCCGAACCGGGCGTCCATCCCCTTTGACGCGGAGCGGAACGGCTTTGTGATGGGCGAAGGCGCGGGTGTTCTGCTGCTGGAAGAGCTGGAGCACGCCCTGGCCCGCGGCGCGGAGATTGTGGCGGAGGTCGTTGGCTACGGCGCCACCTGCGATGCGTACCATATGACCGCTCCCCGCCCCGATGGCAGCGGCGGCGCGGAGGCTATGGCTATGGCGCTGTCCGACGCGGGGGTCCGTCCGGAAGAAGTGGATTATATCAACGCCCACGGCACGTCCACCCATCTGAACGACGCTGGCGAGACGGCCGCAGTCAAGACGGTGTTCGGCGGCCATGCCCGGACCCTTGCCCTCAGTTCCACCAAGTCCATGACCGGCCATATGCTGGGCGCGGCGGGAGCTGTGGAGGCCATTTTCAGCGCCCTTGCCCTCCGGGACGGCTTTATCCCTGCCACGATCAACTATCAGACGCCGGACCCGGACTGTGATCTGGACGTGGTGCCCAATCAGGGTCGGAATGCGGAAATCCGTTATGTGCTGTCCAATTCCCTGGGCTTTGGCGGGCACAACGGCAGTCTGCTCTTTAAGAAATGGGAGGCGTAACAATGGGTATGCAGTACAATTCCAATGAGATCGCGGAGATTCTGCCCCATCGCTATCCCTTTGCGCTGGTAGATAAAATCGTGGACGGCGTACCGGGGGAATGGGCCAAGGGGATTAAGTGCGTGACGGTCAACGAGCCGTTTTTCCAGGGCCATTTCCCTCAGAAGCACGTGATGCCCGGCGTTTTGCTGATTGAAGCCTTGGCACAGGTTGGCGGCGTGGCAATTCTTGCGCTGCCGGAAAATCAGGGCAAGCTGGCGTTTCTGGGCCGGGTGAAGGATGCGCGGTTCAAACGGCAGGTGGTCCCTGGAGACGTGGTGGAGATGGAATGTCGTCTGACCCGCCGCCGTGGGCCTGTCGGAGTCGGCGAGTGCGTGGCCAGGGTTGGCGGCGAGGTAGCTGTGACCGCGGAAATTACCTTTGCTATCGGCGCGGAAAAATAGTTGCCGAATTTCCGCGAAGCTGGTACAATAGAAGACGAATGCCGTCAAAAGATGACCCGGCATTCGCGGAAGGGCTGCGGCTCTTTCGGACTGATTCGCGGAAAGGTGTGGAAAGACGATGTTGGACCAGGCTTTTTTCAGAGTGTATACGAAATTTAAGCTGCATTTTTATCAGGAATTGTTCCGGCGCTTCCAGGACCGGGAGGCCAGCCTGACCACGATGGAGACCTTTTGCGTCGAGTCCATCCAGGCGCTGGGAAGCCCAACCGTGAATGAATTTGCAAATTTTATGCGGATTTCACCCCCTAACGCCGCTTATAAAGTAAACAGTCTGGTGAAAAAGGGCTATATCCGCAAGGTGCAGTCTCCGGACGACCGCCGGGAATACCATCTGGAGCTGACACAGAAATATATGGATTACTACAACATTTCCAGCAATTATCTGCAAACTGTGATGCGCCGCGTCTCCGACCGTTTTTCACCGGAGGACTGCGCCAGAATTGAGGAAATGCTGACCATCGTCGACCGGGAGCTGATGCCGGAGGTCCAGGTCCCGGACGGCTTCCAGCTATAAGTAAGAAAACGGCGCGGCAGGTTCTCTCAGCTTGCCGCGCTGTTTTCGGGAAAAGGAGCTGAAGACTGGTCAAAAGCACAGATATCCCTTTGACCGGTGTTCAGATGAAGCGCTTACTTGCGGTTCTCCTTCTGACTGCGCTCACTCTGGCTGTTGTTCTGCTGATTCTGCTCGCGCTCGTTCTGACTGCGATTCTGGCTCTGATTGTCGCGGTTCTGCATGACATACACCCCCTTTCTCGTGGGTACAGGGGTTATTTTGGACAGCAGAGGCCAAAAATATACAGGGGATGCAAAAAAATATCTGAATCAGAGTGCGGCAGAGCTTTTTACCTTTTCACAGGCCATGGAACTTTTTCGGCGTTTTACTGTCAGGCGCGGGTAAAATTCGGCCTGCCTGTTTTTATTGTGTTTTTCTGACAGTGGATTTTTGCGTTTTTTGTCCGGTGCTTTTGGAAAAATTGCAAAACGCTTGTTTACTCTGTGCCTTTGTGGCAGTATGGGTATAATTTGCATATGAGAGGTATTTTTATGTATATCCAACAATACTGGGGCAATTATATTGGGGATACCGACGACAGTCTGACACTGCTGGCGTACCTGTCCGGAAAGGGAAGGACAGAACTGGACGCAAAAGAGATTTTTTCTGATTTCGGCCTGGATTTCCGGAACGACCTCCGGCAGACAGTCCCGCCGCTGGTTTACGAGGACCCGGAGGGCTGGGAGATGGACATTCATTTCGCCGCGGACCTGGTGATGGATCTGGCCGCGCTGCTGCTGGAATGCCGGGAGAATGGCCGCGTCAGTCTCACGGAGCTGGGAGAGGAAACGGACCTTCCCGACGGCAGTCTGCGCATAACAGCCGGGGAGAAGGAGCTGGAGGGAATTGACGCTGCGCTGGCAGATTTTGCGGCGTCTCCTGCGGCCTGGGACCTGAGCGAGTTCATGCCGGAGGAAGAACTGCCGGAGCTGGCCGGGATTCTGGAGGCTTTGCGGAAGGACCTCTGCGGTTGAGGGAGGCTGGCATTTGCGTCCGGCTGTTCTGCGCGGAAATGTTCTATAATCCTGGTCCGGATAATTTTAAGCAAAAAGCCGAAAAAAGCCTTGACAAGGTGCGGAAGACGTGGTATAGTGATTAGGCAAAATGAAGAAGGCCGGAAGCATCCGCCTCACCTCCAGCTATGAGCAAAGAGGTTTACATCGCTTGAAATCAAACTGCCTGGGAGGGCGGTGGGTTTTTCGCGCGGGTGCTGTCAGGCGTCCGCGTTTTGTTATTTTTAGGATGGAGGTGCTTTGACCATTAGTAAGCAAGTGCATGAACTGAATGAGGCCATCAGTGACAAGGAAATCCGGCTGATTGGTCCCGCGGGCGAACAGCTTGGCATCATGCCTCCCGCGCAGGCCCTGCGGATTGCAGAGGAGCAGAGTCTTGACCTGGTAAAGATCTCGCCCCAGGCCACCCCCCCCGTGTGTAAGCTGATGAACTATGGTAAATTCCGGTTCGAACAGAGCAAACGGGAAAAGGAAGCCAGAAAGAATCAGCACGTGGTGGAGATCAAGGAAATCCGGATGTCCCCCGGCATCGATATCGGGGACTTCAACACCAAGCTCCGGAACGCGCAGAAGTTCATCGCTGAGGGCAACCGGGTCAAAGTCTCCGTTCGCTTCCGTGGGCGGGAGATGGCGCATACCGAGATTGGACGCGATCTTCTGAGCCGCTTCGCGGAACAGTGCAAAGAAGTAGCCAACCTGGACCGGCCCGCTAAACTGGAAGGCCGCATGATGTCCATCTTTCTGTCCCCCAAGACCGGCGGTAAGTAAGAGGACAGAGCTGACACGATTTTTACGTTACGGAAGGAGCTAAATCGCTATGCCTAAGTTGAAAACCCACAGCGGCGCGAAGAAGAGATTCAACCTTACCAAGACCGGCAAGGTAAAGCGCGCGAAAGCCTATAAGCGCCACATTCTTACCAAGAAGGACACCAAGCGGACCCGTCGCCTTCGTGCCGGTGGTTACGCCGATGCTACCAACGTGGACGCCGTCCGTAAGATGATTCCCTATAAGTAAGGTTTCAGGACGTTTAGAATAGGAGGCTTTTACTATGGCTAGAGTTAAAGGCGCAATGATGACGCGCAAGAGAAGAAATAAAATCATGAAGCTCGCGAAGGGCTACTGGGGCTCCAAGTCCAAGCACTTCCGCGTGGCAAACCAGGCTGTGATGAAGTCCCTGAGCTATGCCTATACCGGCCGTAAGCTCAAAAAGCGCGACTTCCGCTCCCTGTGGATTACCCGTATTTCCGCCGCCTGCAAGATGAACGGTATGAACTATTCTACCTTCATGCACGGCCTGAAAACCGCGGGCATTGAGATCAACCGCAAGATGCTGGCTGAAATGGCAATCAATGACGCCGCCGCTTTCACCCAGCTCACCAAGATTGCCAAGGAAGCGTAATCAGATGCAAAAAAGGACTTCGGATGCACGTTCCGAGGTCCTTTTTCGTCGTCAGGGGAGGGGAGAGCTTGTTTGTACCGCGCTTTTGCCGTCAAGAGAGGGAAGAGCCTGTTTACACCGCGTTTTTGCCATCAGAGTGGAGAGAGCCAGGCTGTACCGCGCTTCCGTCGTCAGGGAAGGGAGGGCCAGTCCATACCGTGTTTCTCGACTTCACGGGGCGGCCGGGTGTATTTTTTCAGATTTTCCAGACAGGCTCCGAATGCCGCAAAATTTTTTCTTGCCTCATTCAGACTTACATGATTGCAGCCACATATTTTGTCCGGGGTGCTGTAATTATAAAAGGAATCTTCCCAAAAGCATACGGGGCAGATGTCGTAAGTTCCGGGCGGCTCCTCCGGAAGGGTATAGAAGCCGCAGCAGGGACATTTGTAGCACATAATTCCTCCTGTAAGACTGTTTCCGGCGTTTGACAGGGAAGGGCAGTCTTGTTATCATAAGAGCATCCAGAGAGGGGAGGGAAGGTCATAGGCGCGATTGTTGAAGCCGCTGTTTGCAGTATGGTCTGGAAAACGGTGCTGTTTCTTGTAATTCTGCCGATGGGCGTTCTGTTTCTGGGGTATCTGATATATATCGCCGTCGGTATTTTCAAGGAACTGTGAAAAAGTAAAGGTAAGAAAAGCCGGCGGAATATTTTCCAGGCCTCAAATTAAACAAAACTTTTCTTTTGTTGAATTGACCTGTTTGCTCATTTCTACAGAAGGGCAGGGGTCGGAAGTTACTCCGCCGGCCTGTCTTTCTGTTCGGGCTGATAGAAGTACGGCCCGCGGTCATCCTCATGGGTCTGGGCGTAGGTCCAGGTGAAGTCCCGGTCCACCAGATACCAGTCCGCGCCGTCGATGGCTCCCTGACCGCGGGGGAGGGCGGCGATGTCTTCCTTTGTCACTCGCTGTACCTGGGGAACGTCCGCCGGGGGATGTTCATTATAAAATAGGTATATCTCGTCATCCAGATGCTCTGCAAGGGCGGTACGGGCAGCGTCGCCTTGGAGACAGGGGACCAGTCCGAAGAGATGCCAGAGGTAATTTCCCTCGCCCAAATCCGAGAGCACCCATTTGCCCAGTTCTTCCTCGGGAACGCCGTCGGCAAACACGTCCAGCCAGCGGTTTCGGACGGCCTTTATCTTGTCAGGAAACGGCTCTGTCCAGTCTGCCATAGTGCCTACAAGCCGGTTGATGGGCTGGCCTAAGTCGTGGAATTTGGCCTCGTAATCCGTCATCACGCCTACGGGGCCGTTTTCATGAAGATTCCGGGTAACTTCGGACAATTCAAAGCCAAAAGCAGGCAGTTCTTCCACAGAAAATTCAAAAAGAGGCTGATTGTCCGTCTTGAAGTGAATCTGTCCGCCCATTTTCAGCACCTGACGGTAAAGCCGGAGGAAATTGCCATGGGTCAGGCGGCGTTTGGCGTGCCGTCCGCTGGGCCATGGGTCGCAGAAGTTGACATAAATCCGGTCAATCTCCCCCGGCGCGAAGAAATAGGGGATCTGGTCGGCGTTGGCGCTGATGAAAAAGACGTTGCTCAACCCGGCTCTGACACAGCGTTCCATAGCCACCACCATGGCGTCCGGGACCATCTCCACGGCCAGGAACAGCACATCGGGTTCATTGGCAGCGGTCCCAGCGGTGAACCGGCCCTTTCCGCAGCCAAGCTCCAGCCGGACCTCGCGGGCGACGGGCATCAGTTCCCGCCAGCGGCCCGGACGGTCGTAGGGGTCCCGAATCAAACGGTCCTCGCAGCGTTCCATCCGGGGAATCAGGTTCTTTTTTTTACGCATCCGCATATCTTTTTAACCTCCTGAAGTTTACAGGCGTATTTTTGAGAAGCAGCCGAAAAATACCGGATTGATTATACCACAGCCCGCCTGAGGTGTAAATGAAAATTCTTCCGGCGGGACAAGAAACGTATTTTGAACGTCTTTTCACAGCTTGCGCAAGAGAAAACCGCGGGAATCCTTGTTCTGAACGCGGAAAAAGGACGAATTCGCCGGAAGGTGCGGACATTTGCCAAAGGACCGTTTCTGCATTGGAGGAAGCAAAAAATGCTTGTGAATTCTTTGACGGAATTGTGAAAGGTTTTACAAAAAGTTTGTGCAAAACGTAAAAAAACAGAAAGATGCAGAGTGGGAAAGAAATTATGCTTGATAAATTCGCCCAAAAACTTTATAATGCAGATTGTGAGTAAATTAGCAATGTCCAATCTCGCATGGACGCAGCCTGCTTTCAGAAAGGGAAGAAGAAGCGTCCATAAGAATACAAATCTTAGGAGGAATTCAAATGAAAGTAGCTATCTTCGGCGCCGGTACGATGGGCAGCGGCATCGCCCAGGTCTTCGCGGCTAAGGGCCATACCGCCTTGATGTACGCCAGCTCTGTCGCGTCCGCCCAGCGGCATAAGGATAATCTGGACAAGTCCCTCCAGAAGCGCGTGGACAAGGGCCGGATGGATCAGGCTGTCAAGGACGAGCTGATGTCTCATGTGCTGGTGGAGGAAAAGTCCGCCTGCGCCGACGCTGACCTGATTATCGAGTGCGTCAAGGAAGAAATGGCCACCAAGAAGGAGCTTCTTAACGAGCTGGACGCTATGTGCAAGCCCGAGGCGATCTTCGCTTCCAATACTTCCTCCCTGTCCATCACCGAGATGGCTAACGGTCTGAAGCATCCCGTGATCGGTATGCACTTCTTCAATCCCGTCCCCAGCATGAAACTGGTGGAGATCATCCGCGGCGCCAAAACTACCCAGGAGACCTTCGACGTGATCTGGAACCTCTCCAAGGAAATCGGCAAGGAACCCGTGGAGGTCAACGAGGCCCCCGGCTTCGTGGTCAATAAGATCCTGATTCCTATGATTAACGAGGCCGCCGACCTGCTGGATACCGGCGTAGCCAATGCAGAGGGCATTGATACCGCCATGAAACTGGGCGCAAATCATCCCATGGGACCCCTGGCCCTGGGCGACCTGGTGGGCCTGGATGTGTGCCTGGCTATCATGGAGACCCTGTACAATGAGACCGGCGACCCCAAGTACCGCCCCAGCCTGCTGTTGCGCAAGAAGGTTCGGGCCGGCGAGCTGGGCCGGAAGACCGGTAAGGGTTTCTTTGATTATTCCAAGTAAAACCTGATAGAAAAGGAGTTAAAGGCATGGATTTTCATCTGACAAACGAGCAGCTGATGCTCCGGAAAATGTACCGTGAATTCGCCGAGAACGAGGTCAAGCCCCTGGCCGAGGAAGTCGACGAAACCGAAGAGTTCCCCATGGAGACCGTCAAGAAGATGGCCAAGCTGGGAATGATGGGCATTTACTTCCCGAAGGAATACGGCGGCGCGGGCGGTGACGTCCTGAGCTATGCCATGTGCGTGGAAGAGCTGGCCAAGGTCTGCGGTACCACTGCCGTTATCGTCTCTGCTCATACCTCCCTGTGCTGCGCCCCCATCTTCGAGCATGGCACCGAGGCCCAGAAGCAGAAGTATCTCCCCGATCTGTGCTCCGGTAGAAAGATCGGCGCTTTCGGACTGACTGAGCCGAACGCCGGTACTGACGCTTCCGGTCAGCAGACCATCGCCGTTCTCGAGGGCGACCATTATGTTCTCAACGGCTCCAAGTGCTTCATCACCAACGGCAACGTAGCTGATACCTTCGTGGTCTTTGCTATGACCGATAAGTCCAAGGGAAATCATGGCATCTCCGCTTTCATCGTGGAGAAGGATTTCCCCGGCTTCTCTACCGGCAAGCATGAGAAGAAAATGGGTATCCGCGGTTCTTCTACCTGCGACCTGATTTTCGAGGACTGCATCGTTCCCAAGGAGAACCTGCTGGGCAAAGAAGGCAAGGGCTTCAAGATCGCCATGCAGACCCTGGACGGCGGCCGTATCGGTATCGCGTCTCAGGCTCTGGGTCTGGGCGAGGGCGCCGTCAATGAGGCCATCAAGTATACCCAGGAGCGCGTGCAGTTCGGCCGCCGGCTGAGCCAGTTCCAGAACACCCAGTTCCAGCTGGCTGATATGCACACCCGTATGCAGGCCGCGCAGTACCTTGTCTACGCCGCTGCCACCAAGAAGCAGCTTCACGAGGACTATTCCATGGACGCGTCTATGGCCAAGCTCTTCGCCGCGGAAGCCGCTTCTGACGTCACCCGCCGCGCTGTCCAGCTCTTCGGCGGCTACGGCTATACCCGTGAGTATCCCGTGGAGCGTATGATGCGTGACGCCAAGATCACCGAGATCTATGAGGGCACCAGCGAAGTCCAGCGGATGGTCATTTCCAGCCGCCTGGGCGTGAAATAAGACAGGAGGTATAAGGTCATGAAAATTATTGTTTCCATTAAGCAGGTTCCCGATACCTCCGGCAAGGTGGCGGTGAATCCCGATGGCACCCTGAATCGCGCTTCTATGCAGACCATCACGAACCCCGATGACATGAACGCCCTGGAGGCCGCCCTCAAGCTGAAGGACGAAACCGGCTGCAAGGTCATCGTGGTCACCATGGGTCCCCCTCCTGCGGCTGGTATGCTCCGGGAGGCCTTGGCTATGGGCGCGGACGAGGCAGTTCTCGTGTCTGCCCGTGAGTTCGGCGGTTCCGATACCTACGCGACTTCCCAGATTCTTGCCGCCGCCGTCAACCGGATCGGTGTGGAATCTGATGATATCGTGATGTGCGGCCGGCAGGCTATCGACGGCGATACCGCTCAGGTTGGCCCCCAGATGGCCGAGAAGCTGCACCTGCCCCAGATTACTTATGCCGCCGAGATTACCAAGGACGGCAATACCGTGACCGTCAAGCGTATGCTGGAAGACGGCTATATGACCATCAAGACCCAAACGCCCTGCCTGATTACCTGCATCAAGGAGCTGAACGAGCCCCGTTATATGAGCGTCGGCGGCGTGTTTGAGGCATACAGCAAGCCCCTCAGCACCTTCGGCTATGAGGATTTGAAGGACGATCCCCTGATTGACGCGACGACCATTGGCCTGAAAGGTTCTCCCACCAACATCTTTAAGAGCTTTACGCCTCCCCAGAAGGGCGCCGGCATGATGCTGGAGGGCAACGACAAGGCCACCTGCGAAAAGCTGGCAGGCATCCTGGCCGCCAAGCACATCATCTAAAGAAGGGGGATAAACGAATATGTCTACTTTCAATAGCGCGGATATCGCTGCCTTCAAGGACGTTTGGGTCTTCTGTGAGCAGCGTGAGGGCAAGCTGATGCCCACCGATTTTGAGCTGATTTCCAAGGGCCGGGACCTGGCCGACGAGCTGGGCGTGAACCTGTGCGGCCTGCTGTTGGGCGGCGAGGGCATCGAAGCCACCGCGAAGGAATTGGGCGGCTATGGCGCTGATAAGGTCATCGTCTGCGAGAATCCTATGCTGGCCGTTTACAATACCGACGCTTATGCTAAGGTGATCTGCGATGTGATCGAAGAGCTGAAGCCCGAGGCGTTCCTCATTGGTGCTACCAACATCGGCCGTGACCTGGCTCCCCGCTGCGCTGCCCGTCTCCATACCGGTCTGTGCGCGGACTGCACTCATCTGGATATTGATGTGGCCAACTACATCCAGTTCCTGCGGGAGGCTTCCACCCTTGATGTGGACGGCCAGAAGTGGGATATGTCTGACCGTAATCTGAAGATGACCCGTCCGGCGTTCGGCGGCCACCTGATGGCTACCATTATCTGCCCCCGGTTCCGTCCCTGCATGGCTACCGTGCGTCCCGGCGTTATGAAGAAGAACGCGTTTGACCAGGCTAAGGCGGACGCCTGTGAGATTGTAAAGCCAGCATTCTCTATTTCCGATGCCGACATTCAGACCGAGGTCACCGAGGTCGTGAAGGCCGCGAAGAAGCTGGTGGACCTGATCGGCGCGGACTTCATCGTTTCCGTTGGCCGCGGCATCAGCAAGGACGTGGAAGGCGGCATTAAGCTGGCGGAAGAGCTGGCGGCAGAACTGGGCGGCGTTGTGGGCGGCTCCCGCGCGACCATCGACTCCGGCTGGCTGTCTGCTGACCATCAGGTTGGACAGACCGGCAAGACTGTGCATCCGAAAGTGTATGTGGCTCTGGGTATTTCCGGCGCCATCCAGCACAAGGCCGGTATGCAGGATTCTGAGTGCATTATTGCCGTCAACAAGAACGACACGGCTCCCATTTTCGAGATTGCCGACTATGGTATCTGCGGCGACCTGTTCAAGGTGACCCCGCTGCTGACCGAGGCGATCCGTGCTGCGAAGGCCGCGAAGTAAGAGAGATTTTCAGAAAGGGGAGGGCTTTCGGGTCCTCTCCTTTTGCTGTAATGGGCCGGTTTTACACGCTTATCTCATAACAGCCTAATATATAATAAATGGAATCCGGCGCAGCAGTCGATGTGCCCCAGCCTGCCGGTGGTTCTTCCAGCAGCCTTTGCCGTCGAGGATGAGCTGACTTTGGCGGATTTCGCGGAAAGGCTTGCAAAAGGGTGGCAAATGTGTTATTCTAAGAAAAGAATAGCGGTAGGGAGGGGGAGAACGGATGCGGAAAAGCTGTCTCCGTTGTGTGGTTGCCTTTCATACGACGGCAGGTGCGATGGCGGCGGAACAGCTGTGCCATCGAGAGGACTTGGAGGGCCGTTTGATTTCCGTGCCCCGGAAGATTACGTCGGACTGCGGAATCGCCTGGTCTGCGCCGCCAGAACTGCGGGAGACGCTGGAGGCGCGTTTTCAGGAGGCTGGCATTGAAACAGCGGGCTTTTACGAATTGTTGGTATAAAAAGCGTTTTCTTTTACATATCGTTATTCTGTAAGAAAGACAACGATGGGAGTGGTAAAAGTGAAAGACAGTTGGCTGCGCCGGAATGGGCTGATTTTGATTAGCGGCGTGGTAGTTGGCGTTGCGGCGCTGGTGTTGACCTGGGCAGGGAATCCGAAGAATATGGGTTTCTGCATTGCGTGTTTCGAGCGGGACATTGCCGGTGCGCTGGGGTTCCATAGCGCGGCGAAGGTGCAGTATCTGCGTCCGGAAATTGTAGGCATCGTGCTGGGTTCAACCATAGCGGCGCTGGGCTTCCGGGAATTCAAGGGCCGCGCGGGTTCATCTCCGGCCTGCCGGTTTGTGGTGGGACTGTGGGTGATGATAGGCGCGCTGGTCTTCCTGGGCTGTCCCCTGCGGATGGTCATACGGCTTGGCGGCGGCGACCTGACGGCGGTTGCGGGACTGCTGGGCTTCCTGGCTGGTATTTTGGTTGGGATTGTGTTTTTGAAGCGGGGCTTTTCCCTTGGCCGGGCGTATCCTGTAAAGCTGGGGGAGGGCATGATGATACCAGGGGTGATGGCGCTTCTGCTGGCATTGCTGTTGGCGGCGCCAGGACTGCTGAAGTTCTCGGAGGAAGGCCCTGGCTCCATGCACGCGTTCTGGGGAATCTCCCTGGTGGCCGGACTGGTGGTAGGGGCGTTGGCACAGCGGAGCCGTCTTTGCATGGCAGGTGGTTTGCGGGATGGATTTTTGCTGCGGGATTTCACGCTTTTGACTGGTTTCCTGGCCATTTGGGTGACAATGACCATAGGAAATCTGATACTGGGCAGCTACAATCTCTCCGCGCAGTCGCAGCCCATTGCCCACAGCCAATATCTCTGGTCCTTCCTAGGGATGGCGCTGGCAGGCTGGGGCTCCATATTGCTGGGAGGCTGTCCGCTGCGTCAATTGATCCTGGCAGGGGAGGGGAACGGCGATTCAGCCATAGCGGTATTCGGCATGATTGTCGGCGCGGCAATTGCCCATAATTTCGGACTGGCCGGGAATGCTGACAGCGTAGTGGACGGCACGTATCAAGTAGGCGGAATTGGCAATGCTGGAAAAATTGCGGTGGTTTTGGGCTTTGCGGTACTGCTTGCGGTAAGTCTGAGCCATCTGCCAGGAAAGGAGGACGCATGATGATTGACGCAAGGGGCCTGTCATGTCCAATGCCGGTAGTGATGGTGCAGAAGAAAGTCCAGAAAACGCGGCCTGCGTCACTGGAGGTTCTGGTGGACGCCCGGGTCGCGGTGGAAAACATCAGCCGCTTTGCCCGTTCCAAAGGCTACGGAATAGCGGTAGAGGAACAGGGCGGGGATTACAAGCTGACCCTGACGAAGTAAAAAAGTGCATAAAAAAAGGCTCGCTGTGTACGCATAGCGGGCTTTTTGCATTGAGAGATCGGCATTTCGACAGAAACTCCGGCGCGGTCGTGCTAAGATGGGAGCAAGAGCAAACAGGACAAGCCCAGGAGGAGGAGAATATGGAAATCCAGGCAACGACAATCGACCGTAATTTACTGTTGGAGCTAAGCGGGGAGCTGGATCATCCGGGCGCACGGAAAGCGCTGCGTGAGCTGGAGCAGGCCCTGGACGCGGCGCTGCCCCGGAAGCTGGTGCTGGACCTGGAGGGCGTCACGTTTATGGACAGCTCCGGCATTGCGCTGATTCTCCATGCACAACAGAAGATGCAGCTTCTTGACGGCAGTCTTCTGGTACGCGGCGTGCCGCCTCAGGCCCGGCGGGTATTGGAGGCCGCAGGAATCAGCCGTCTGGTCACAATCAAGTAAGGAGGGGAGTACATACCATGAGAACGAAGGCGACGAACGAGGTCACCCTGACCTTTCCCAGCCTGAGCCGTAACGAGAGCTTTGTCCGTTCCGCGACGGCGTGCTTTGCGGCCCAGCTTGATCCGACCCTGAATGAGTTGGAGGATATCAAAACGGCGGTCAGTGAAGCGGTGACAAATGCCATCGTCCACGGCTATCCGGACAGCATTGGGCAGGTGACGGTAAAGCTGCGCGTCTGCGGAGAGAATCAGATGGAAGTTGTTGTAAAGGACCACGGCCGGGGCATTCCTGACGTTGACCGTGCCCGGCAGCCAATGTTTACAACCGGTGGAGAGGAGCGCAGCGGCATGGGCTTTACGATTATGGAGAGCTTTATGGACAAGGTGGCAGTCCGTTCCGCGGTAGGGCGGGGAACGACGGTGGTCATGCGGAAGCGTCTGGCGCCCCGGCTGAAAGCGGTGAAATGAGCGCGGCGCTGGAGCTTCTCCGGGCGGCGCAGCAGGGTGACCGGGACGCGTGCGAGCAGGCCGTGATAGAGAACAACGGGCTGATTTGGAGCGTAGTCCGCCGGTACTATGGCCGGGGGGTGGAGCCGGACGACCTGTATCAGCTGGGCTGTCTTGGTTTTCTGAAAGCCGTCCAGGGATTTGATTTTGACTATGGCACCTGCTTCTCCACGTACGCCGTGCCGAAGATAGCGGGGGAAATCCGGCGTTTTCTCCGGGACGACGGCGCGCTGAAGGTAGGCCGGAGCATCCGGGAGCAGGCCCAGACGCTGTACAGTGCCCGGGAGCGTCTGCGGCAGGAGCTGGGGCGGGAACCAGCGCTGTCCGAGCTGTCGGAAGCCACGGGACTGACGCCGGAAGAAATTGCCCGCACGGACCTGGCCACAGACGCTCCGGAATCTTTGCAGCAGGAGACGGCGGATGGTCTGACCTTGGAGGGGACGTTGGGAACATCTGCGCCCGAAGAGGGGATCATCGAGCGGATTGCTTTGAGGGAGGCCATCGACCAGCTTCCTGAGAAAGAACGTATGACCATTCTCCTGCGCTATTTCAAGGGTCTGACGCAGGAACGGACGGCCCGGATTCTGGGGGTGTCTCAGGTGCAGGTATCCCGGTTGGAACGCCGGGGCCTGAAACGCCTGCGGGAGAGCTTCGGGGAATAAAGTAGTCCTCGTCCTGAAATTCCGTCATGGTGCTCCAGTAGCGTTTGGGCATCTGGGTCATGCGGCATTTAGGGTTATAGCGCTCCCGGATAGCAATTGTATCATAAAAGCGTTTCCAGAGGGTACGGTAACGGGCCTCGTTCTCGTCGGGCGCGGCCATCCGGAAGCTGTCCAAGGGACGGAGGACAGGAACCGGATGTGGGCCGCGGCCGTCGTAGAAGAGGGCTTCCTGATGGGTACGGTCGTAGAGAAAGAACGTTTCGTTATGAAATCGGGAACAAAAGTGCGGACCGAGAAGAGAGAGGACTCGGTTTTTGGGTTCGATCTCGCCGGCCAGCACGCCCTCGAATTCCGAGAAGCGGACGAAGCCCTTGAGTAAATGGACCTCGCCGTTTAAATGCTGGACGGCCTTTGCGATCGGGTAAAGGGTATCGTCGGCACGATTTTTCAGGAAGCCCGGCCCATCCCGCAGGAGCTTGACTGTCAGGCGGTAAAGATAAAGCTCCTTATCCGGCAGGCAGGTCAGGAAGCCCCGCCGCAGAAGGATGCCGGCGTCTTTGGAACAGGCGTCGACCTTCCGCAGGACTCTGGCGCTGTGGGAGGGGTCAGTGGGAATCAATCGCGTGTCAAAGAGGGAAACTGGGTCCTCGCCGCACTGAAACGCGGTGGGGATTTCTTTATAGAGATAGCTGTCGAAGATGCAGGAGAGGAAACCGTCGAAGGAGCCGTCGTAGCAGTAAATGATTTCCATAGGCCCTCCGATTCAGTCAAAGAGGGACAATTGTACGCTTTCCTGTTGGGGCAGAAGGGGCTGTTCGGCAGCAATGAGACTGCGCAGAAGGGAATCCTGCGAGAATCGGAGTCCGTCGGCCATGCGTCCGGAAGCGGTCAGAAAGAACTGTGCCCGCTTCATAACGACGCCCAGCTTCCGAAGGTGTTCGACCCGGAGCCCGCCCACCCGCCGCGCGCTGAGAATGCGTTTAGCGGAGACGGGCCCCACGCCGGGGATGCGCAGAAGGGTTTCGTAATCGGCAGTATTGACCTCCACCGGATAGAATTCCGGATGTGCCAGAGCCCAGCTGCATTTTGGGTCCACGCGGGTATCAAAATCCCGGTGCTGTTCATCCAGGAGTTCCTCAGCCCGGAAGTGGTAGAACCGCAGGAGCCAATCGGCCTGATAGAGCCTGTGTTCCCGGAGGAGGGGTGGTTTTGCGTCCTTAGGGGGTAGGAGGGCGTGTTCCACCACGGGGACATAAGCGGAGTAAAAGACGCGTTTGAGCTGATAGCGGTCATAAAGCCCCTGTGTCAGCCGCATGATATGAAAATCGCTGTCCGGGGTTGCGCCTACAATCAATTGGGTACTCTGTCCAGCGGGGGCGAACCGGGGCGCGTGGCGGTACTTCACCAATTCCTCCCGGCTCTGCTGATTACGGCTTTGGATTTGCCGCATAGGGTTCAGGATGGCCCGTTTTGTCTTATCCGGGGCCAGGGAGTTCAGACCGGCTTCCGACGGCAGCTCGATATTGACGCTGAGCCTGTCCGCCAGAAATCCGAGCTGTTCCACCAGTTCCGGGGACGCGCCTGGGATGGCCTTTGCGTGGATATAGCCGTTAAAGCGCCAGCCCTCCCGGAGAAGCCGCAGTGTCTGAATCATCAGCTCCATGGTATAGTCAGGACTGCGGAAGACGCCGGAGGAAAGGAACAGTCCTTCGATATAATTCCGCCTGTAGAAATTGATGGTCAGATCCGCCAATTCCTGGGGAGTAAAGGCTGTTCGCGGGGTATCGTTGGACCGGCGGTTGACGCAGTATTTGCAGTCATAGACGCAGCGATTCGTCAGAAGTACTTTCAGGAGGGTGACGCAGCGTCCGTCGGCGGAGAAGGTGTGGCAGCATCCCGCGGCGGCAGTGGAGGTATTTCCGATCATGCCTGCGCGGGCGGCCCGGTTTCCTCCGCTTGAGGTACAGGCGGCGTCGTATTTGGCGGCGTCGGTAAGAATGGTCAGTTTTTCCAGAACATCCATCGGGCAGCTCTCCAAACGTTTTGAAAATGCCGCGCCGTCCTTCCGGGTGTGAAATAACGCCATGTGGGATGACGGCAGCGGGGCGGCGGCGCGTTCTCGATGGCGTCCATCAGCCGGAAGAACTCCGCAGTAAAGACGGCCACGCCGAGAACGGTAAAGAAAAGGGTCCAGCCAGACATAAGATTGCCTCCTTCGGAATGGTGTTCGTCGTGAATCTGTTCTACATACACTATAAGCCGAACGGAGGTTTTTGTCAAGACCTTTTAGAAAAAATGTTTTACAAAAAAGGATTCGAAATTTCGTCGATATGTTTGAAATAAAAAACAGGACCGCGAAACGAAGCTGCTTCACGGTCCCATGTGGTGCGAGGGAAACTGTAAGCCGGGTTCTGTATCTGACAGTCATCTATCTCGACGCACCGTTGCCGGTACGCTCAAGCCACCCCGGGAGCGGCCGGGCCAGCCTATGTGCTCCCATACCGGTGTTGCTCCGGATAGAGTTTACAGCGGCGGACGCTTCCACGCCGTCGGGTGCGCTCTTACCACACCTTTCCACCCTTACCCCGCGGCCCGTTCCGCTTCATCGCCGACAAAAATAATGTCATCGACTCAGCCTCCCGGCGCCTTCCTCAAGGGACAGCGGGGCGGTATATCTCTGTTGCACTTTTCCTGAAGTCGCCTTCGGCGGGCGTTACCCGTTATCCTTGCCCTGTGGAGCCCGGACTTTCCTCATGGACGGCCTTTCGACCTGCCCACGCGACTGTCTGTTTTCCTCGCGGGTTTATTTTACCGGAAGATGGGGTAAAAGTCAATTGCTTTCCGAAAAAAGCTTGACAGCGGAGAGAACGGGCATCTATAATAGGACGAGAAATTCATGGAAAGAAGGGCTTTTATAGGGGAAACGTATTGTTGCGATGACGGAAGGATTGAGGAAGTCTGCGAAGACGAGCCCTATGACGAGTATGGCTATATGGAGAACAACGGCGACGAGTGGGAGTATTATGACGAGGATGACAGGGAGTATTTTGATCCGAAGGACTTTAAGGACGAGATCATTCTGCGCTGGGTTTATGGAAAGTTGAGAAAAGAATGGGTTCTTGGGAAAATGAAAGACGTCTCTTCCATCAATGGGCATTGTTACTATTTGGACATTTGTATCCGGTATCGGGGGAAGGCGTGCATAGCGGCGCGCTTTTTTCGTTGCCGTTTCTGAAGGACGCGGCAGGAATCATAAAGAAAAATTGAGGGACAGTCTATGAAAGAAGTGATTCTCAGCGCCGACGGGGAAGCGATGCTCTATCGTGTGCCGGACGCTGTGGCGGAGAACCTGGAAACATACTGCATGGAATTTGCATCCCGCTGGCTCTGGGAAAGTCCTCACGCAGAGGGATACCGGAAGAAGCAGGGGAATATGACCGTGGTCAGTTACACGGAAGAGGACTTCATCTCCTATCTGAACGCCTGGGGATTCCCGGAGGAACCGTCACTGCTGGTCCGTGGGCTGGGCTGTGACTGCGGGGAAGCGGCGGAGCGTTATCCAGACCTGCCGCGGTTCAATTTCTGAACGGAAGGGCGTTTTCCCTGTATGGGCAGGCAGTCCGGGGCATTTTGGGGGATTTCCCTTGTATTTGCTGGGATAAGCTGGTATAATACAGAAAAACCGTCAGCCGCCGGGAGGGGAAGAGGAAATGCTGCAAAATCTGATACAGACTATGGACACGGAATTTCTGCAAAGCACGGTGATGCGGGCGGCGGCAATACTGCTGTGCCTGACGGTCCACGAAACCTGTCATGGGTTTGCGGCGCTGGCGCTTGGGGACCCTACGGCGCGCTCGATGCACCGGTTAAGCCTGAATCCCCTGCGGCACATCGACTGGCTGGGGCTTGCCATGATGTTTGCGGCAGGCTTTGGCTGGGCGCGTCCGGTACCGGTGGACCCGCGTTATTTCCGTCATCCGAAACAGGGCATGGCGCTGACGGCTTTGGCGGGACCGGCGTCGAATTTCCTGCTGGCGCTTGCGTCCATCGCGGTCAGCCGGTGGGTCTACATCCATGGCCCGGGCGGTGTTCTGGGATCGCTTCTGTTTGAGTTCTTCCTGTACGTGCTGGCCCCGCTGTCCATCGGCCTGGGTCTTTTCAATCTCCTGCCCATACCGCCTCTGGACGGCGCGAAGGTCCTGGGGGCGTTTCTTCCGGACCGTACCTATTTTACCCTGATGCGCTATGAACGGTACGGAATGCTGGTGTTGCTGGCGCTGTCCTTCCTGGGCGTGACGGGGAATCTGATCAGCGGCGCGATTTTTCGGATATTTGAGCTGTTTTTCAATCTGATTTATTGAAGTCTTCAAGCCGGAGGGGAGGAAACGCTTCTGGAAAATCCCATATTCAAGCTGGAGAAGGTGGTCCAGACCCGCACGGAGGAATTGCAGGATTTTGAAGGGCCGCTGGATTTGATATTATTCCTTCTGGGGAAGAACCGGATGGAAATACAAAACATATCCATTTCTTTGATATGCGACCAGTATCTTGCCTGGCTGGAACAGCGGCAGCAGATGGATTTGGACATAGCCAGCGAATTTGTAGCCATGGCGTCCCAGTTGGTCTATCTGAAAACCCGGATGCTGCTTTCTATTGAAGACGAGGAAGCAAAGAGCGAAATGGAATCCCTGATTCAATCCCTTGAGGAGCGCCGCAGGAACGCCAGTTACAGTCAGGTGAAGGCGGCGGCGGCTCAGCTGGAACCGTTGGGGGAATTCGGGCGGAGCATCCTGACCCGGGACCCGGAGACGGCAGGCATGGGGAAGGTCTACGAATACGACCAAAGCCCGGAGGACCTGATGCAGGCGGCGGCGGAATTGCAGAACCGGTTAGAACGCCGTCTTCCTCCGCCAAGGGCCGCGTTCAATGAGATCGTGCGTCACGAGCCGTACCCGGTGGAGTACAAGGCGAAAGAAATCTTGCGGCAGCTGCGGCGGCGGGGGCAGGCGTTTTTCCGTCAGCTTTTCCGGGGAAGCCGAAGCCGCAGTGAAATAGTGGCAACGTTCCTTGCGGTGCTGGAGCTGTGCCGCGCCCACGTTCTGCGGGTAGCGGGCACGGGTGCGGAATGCACAGTCCGTCAGGTAGGGGAGCCGCCAGAGGATTTTCTGCGGGAAACGGAGGACCGGTAAGGAATGGAGAGAAAGGAAATTGAATCGGCGGTAGAGGCGGTGCTGTTTGCGTCCGGGGAGCCGGTGGAGCTGAAACGGCTCTGCGAGTCCCTGGACCTGGCCCGACCCGCTGTGGAACGCGCCCTGCACGACCTGCGGGACCATTACGCCTACGAACGGCGGGGCATACGGCTGGTGTGCATGGAGGACGCCTGGCAGCTCTGTTCTGCGCCGGAGTACGCCGATGTGATACGGCAGACGTTTGAGATCCGGAAGCCTGCCAAGCTCAGCCAGCCCGCACTGGAAGCCTTGACGATTATTGCCTACTATCAGCCTACGACCCGTGCCAGCGTGGACCAGATTCGGGGAGTGGACAGCGCGTATACCATCAGCCTGCTGCTCAGCCGGAATCTCATCGAGGAATGCGGCCGTTTGCAGGCTCCCGGCCGGCCCCGGCTGTATCGGACCACAAAGCAGTTTCTGCGGTCCTTCCATCTGAACAGTCTGGAGGACCTGCCGCCGCTGCCGGAATTGGGAGGGCCTGCAAAAGAAGACGGCGGAAGTTTGAATTAGGCGTTTTCCGGTGATGGAGGCTTTGGCTCTGGCGGGAAGGGGGAAGGTTTTATGTGGCGCTGGGTACTGCTTGCGATTGTACTGCTGCTGATTCTGCTGTGCCGGACCCGGGTTGGAGTGGAAGCCGCGTTCTCTGCCGAAGGCGTCCGGCTGGATATACGGCTGGGCTGGCTGCGGCTGCGTATACTCCCAGTCAAGGCGCCAGAGGAAGGAAAAGCGTCCGAAAAGAAGCCGAAAAAGATAGAAAGGCCGAAAAAAGTCAAAAAAGAAGAGGCAAAAACGGAGAAACCCAGTAAAAAGGGCTTTCCGTTTGAGGCCGAGGATATCAAGGACGCGCTCCGAACGCTGTTTCCGGCATTGAGAAGGGTCTTGCGCCGGACCCGCCGGGGGATACGAATATCGCCGCTGTATCTTTCGGTGACCCTGGGGGGATGGGGGAACCCGGCAAAGGCTGCGGTGCGGTACGGGCAGATTCAGACAGCGGTACAGCTGGGGATGCCGGTGCTGGAGAAGCTGGTGGAGATCCGGAAGATACGCATACACACGGATGTGGACTTTAACGCCGTGGAGACAGTTGTGGAAGGAGAAGCCGGCGCGACGTTCCGGATCGGGACGCTGATTGCTATGGGCTGCGGTTTGCTGTTCCCGGCATTGGGCTGGCTTCTGCGCGCTCGGAGGCGAAGGAGTGGGAAGAATGAACAGACTGCCGCGGTGCAGAGTGAGTCCTGAAACGGGGGACGGAAAGGATGGAAACTATGGACAACATGACAGAAAAGAAATGTTCCGCGGCGGACCTGATGCGGTCGGCTATGGACAAGATTCGGGAGATGGTGGACACGAATACCATCGTAGGCCAGCCCATCAATACCCCCGACGGCGTGACGCTGATTCCGATTTCCAAGGTGAGCTTTGGATTTGGCGGAGGCGGCGGGGATTACGTGAAGTCCGTCAAGGGAGACAAGAAGGGCGGAGGCGGCGCGGCTGGGGTGAATATCGACCCTGTGGCCTTCCTGGTCATCAAGGACGGCGTGACGCGGGTGCTTCCGGTAGCGGCGCCTCCCATGACGGCTTTGGACCGGGTGATTGAGATGGCGCCGGATTTGATTGACAAGGTGGAAAATTTTCTCGACAAAAAGAAGGAAAAAGAGACGGTGTAAACTGGGCATACTATCATCACTGTTGACCAATTGAGGTGATGATTCTTGTCGAGACAACTGCGGCGGGGGCTGGCGGTACTGCTTCTGACCTGCCTGCTGCCTGTGAAAGCGGAAGCTGTGGGGACTTCTGCAACGTCGGCGATTCTGATGGATGTGGACAGCGGAAGGGTGCTGTACCAGCAGAACGCCGACGCGAAGATGCTGATTGCCAGTACCACGAAGATTCTGACGGCCCTGGTAGCCATACGGGAAGGGAATCTGTCGGACGTGGTGAAGGTCAGCCGGGAGGCCGCTTATACGGAAGGCTCCTCCATGTATCTGGCCGAAGGGGAGGAGCTGACCCTGGAAACGCTGCTTTACGGTCTGATGCTCTGTTCCGGCAATGACGCGGCGGTAGCAATTGCCGAGTGTGTGGGCGGAAGCGTAGAGGGCTTTGTGAAGCAGATGAACCAGACGGCCCAGGAATTGGGGATGGAGCATTCGTCCTTTGCCAATCCCAACGGCCTGGACGATGAAAAGCATTATTCCACGGCCCGTGACATGGCGGTACTGGCCTGCGCAGCGGTGGAGAACGCGACCTTGGTACGGATTGCGTCCACCCGAAGTATCACCATAGGCGGGCGGACGATGAGCAATCATAACAAGCTGCTTTCACTTATGGACGGCTGTATTGGCCTGAAGACCGGGTATACGCGGGCGGCCGGCCGTACCCTGGTAAGCTGTGCGGAACGGAACGGCCAGCGGCTTGTGGCGGTGACGCTTCAGGACGGCAACGACTGGGCGGACCATCAGAGCCTGCTGGAATACGGCTTTGCAAACTGGCCAGCCAAACGCGCCGCCACATTGGGGAAGCTGGTGGAACGGGTTCCGGTGGCGGGGGGCATGAAGGAGACGGCGGCTTTGATCGCGGCGGACAGTTTTTCATGGCCCTTGGGAAAAGGGGAGACTCTGGAAACGTCGGTGGAGCTGTACCGGGACCTGACCGCGCCCATCCGAGCGGGAACGAAGGTCGGAGAAGCGGTTTTCCGGCTGAACGGGCAGGAGGCAGGCCGGGTAGAGCTTCTCTGCGGCGAGACAGTGCTGCCTGCGGTGACGTCGGCCATGAGCGTGTTGAAGACCATGCAGAAATAGAAAGAAGGAGAGATCGGGGGAAGACTCCGGTCTCTTTTCAGGAGGGTGACGATGGAGGAACGATTGCAGAAGGTGCTGTCCGCTGCCGGTATCTGTTCCCGGAGGGCGGCGGAAGACTATATCACTGCCGGACGGGTGACAGTGAACGGAGTTCCGGCGAAGTTGGGGGAGAAGGCCGACCCAGAGCGGGATGACGTACGGCTGGACGGAAAACGGATAGGCGCGCGGGGAGAGAGCGTCTGTCTGCTGCTGAACAAGCCCCGGGGATATGTGACGACGCTTTCGGACGAGAAGGGGCGGAAGACGGTGGCGGACCTGGTGCGGGACTGCGGAGTGCGGGTCTACCCTGTAGGGCGGCTGGATTTGGATTCGGAGGGCCTGCTGCTTCTGACCAATGACGGCGCGCTGGCTCAAAGTCTGACCCATCCCAGTCAGGAGCGGGAGAAGGAATATCACGTCTGGGTAAGCGGGTACGCAGAGGGCGCGGCGGAACGTCTGGAAGCCCTGCGTGAACTGGAGGAAGAGCCGATACGCGCCGCCCGTGTGAAGGTCCTGGAGCGGCATGGGGAGACGGCCCGTTTATCAGTGGTGATACACGAGGGGAAAAACCGTCAGGTCCGCCGGATGTGCCGTGCGTGCGGGCTTCGGGTGGAACGCCTGCGGAGAGTCCGGGAGCATACATTGACGCTGGGGAGCCTGCCGCCGGGGAAGTGGAGGCGACTGACGGCGTCTGAGGTGGAGGCGCTGCGCTGAAATGTCGGAATTCCATTTTTTGCGGCAAAACAGAAGCTGAAAATGCGTTTCCCGGGAAAGACAGGACGGCTTTGCCCATATAGTGAGAATTGACAAGGAAGGACAAATGTGAATTTTCAAAAATCGTATGCAGTTTATCTTGTATATTCAGTAAATTCGTGCTATACTATGCTGGCTAAGCGGCGACGCAGTATTCTAGTCAGATCTGCTGTTTCCGAAGGAGGACCTAAAAAGCCTCCAAAGGGCATACCGATGAAACCCGTGGTGCCTGCTTGATACGCCCAGTTTTGGGTGGGTGCTGGGGGGAAGCGCGCTTGCGTGCTTGCGGATCCAGGGCGCTTTCCAATGGCATGGAAAACCGACCCTGTTTCTGTGGAGACCTGTTCTTGTGCATGGACGTACTCCCTTTGTGGTATTTCCGGCCCGTGTACGAAACAGATTGTGAACCTGCAATGCGGTGCATCGGTCCTTCGGGGCCGTAACGCTGTGTGCAGACGTAGCCTGCCTTGCGTGGGGCGGGTGGATAGGGGATCTACGCGGCGTTCCAGCCCCGGCCAGGGCGGGAGATCCACGATTGCCTCTTGAAACCCGGTCTGCAAAAGAGGCTAAAGAGACGGTTGGACTGTGGTGGAAAACACCTAGGCTGTCCTAATCGGGCAGGGAAGGGATTGCAGTGCGGACTAAGTGGCAATCGGGCAGCGCGGACTGGCGACGCCGTGCCGGTATACTGAAAGGGGAACCGCCTCTATCGGCAACGAGAGGTGTATCCCGGGGAAATCCAGCCCGTACCTAAGCCGTAAGATTTACCTTTTCTGCTGCCGCCGCTTGGCACCTTGTTTTAAATAAGAGATATTTTTTGACGGCTTTGACTGCGTTTTTGAGAGTGAGGCATTCAGATGCTTTGCCCTGTCCGCGTCTGTTTTATGTAAAAGTGGGGGTTCCATTTGAAGAAGAAGCAGAAAACCAAAGGAGAAAAAAAAGCGTCTGGCCAATACCGGTGGGCCGCTACAGTGTTTCTATTGGCGGTGGCCCTGTCCGCAGTGCTGAGCCTGGCTTCGGAGACGATGCTGGCAGGCGCAGGGATGGCCGCCGCGCTTTTGATTCTGGCGCTGTTTATTGGAGTCGGCATTTTGTTTGATATTGTAGGCGTGGCAGTTACGGCGGCGGACCCGAAGCCTTTTCATGCCATGGCGTCCCACAAGGAGAAGGGAGCGAAAGAGGCGCTGATGCTGCTGCGGAATGCGAGCCGGGTGTCCAGCGTGTGCAACGATGTGGTTGGCGATATCTGCGGCATTGTCAGCGGCGCCACGGGTGCAGTGATTGTGACGCAGCTGCAAAAGGTATTGAGCCTGCGTTCGGTGCTGTTTTCTGTAGGCGTGACGGCGTTGATTTCCGGTCTGACCATTGGAGGGAAGGCCTTGGGAAAGACAGTGGCCATCAAGAAGAGTACAAAGGTGGTCTACTGGGCGGGACGGTTTCTGCATCTGTTCCACCGTTGAGAGGAGGACGCGCTTTGCTGTTGGAATCCATCCATTCCCCCGCGGACGTCCGTGCCCTGCCTGCCGGACAGCTTCCCCAGCTCTGTCAGGAGTTGAGGGAGTTTCTTGTGCGGAGCGTATCGGAAACAGGTGGACATCTGGCCTCCAATCTGGGCACGGTGGAGCTGACTGTTGCCATCCATCGGGTTTTTGACACTGAACGGGACCGGCTGGTGTTCGATGTGGGACATCAGTGCTACGTCCATAAGATTCTGACGGGCCGGCGGGAGCAGTTCTCCACCCTGCGGAAGCTGGACGGCCTGTCTGGATTTCCAAAGCCCTATGAGAGTATACATGACGCTTTTATAGCGGGCCATGCGTCCAACTCCGTTTCCGTGGCCCTGGGGATGGCGCGGGCGCGAACTTTGCGGGGAGAGGATTACAGCGTGCTGGCCCTGATCGGCGACGGCGCTTTGACCGGAGGGCTGGCCTACGAAGGGCTGAATAATGCAGGGGCGTCCAGAGAACCGCTGATCGTGATTCTGAATGATAACGGTATGTCCATCAATCAGAATGTAGGGGCCATGTCCTTCCATCTGGCCCGGCTGCGCTCAAAGCCGTTATATTATCATTTCAAGAAGCTGTACCGCGGGCTTTTTGGCAGGCGGCCTATGCGGAATCCGATTTACCGGTTCAATCACAAGCTGAAAAAGTCCCTGAAAAAAGTCCTCTGGCCAGGAAGCACCTTTTTTGAGGACATGGGGTTTACATACATGGGCCCCATCGACGGCCACGATCTGCCCCGGCTCTGCGATGTGCTGACGTGGGCCAGAGAGCAGCACTGTCCGGTGGTGGTTCATGTAAATACTGTCAAGGGACGGGGCTGCCCTTTCGCGGAGCGGAACCCGGATATGTATCATGGCGTGGGTCCCTTTGAGCTGGAGACGGGCAGGCTGAAGCAGGCGGGGGGCGAGAGCTTTTCCTCCGTATTCGGCAAGGCTTTGACGGACTTTGCCCGGACGGATTCCCGGGTCTGCGCCGTCACCGCTGCCATGGCTGACGGAACGGGGCTTTCAGGCTTTGCCAGGAGTTTCCCGGAACGCTTTTTTGACGTAGGCATCGCCGAGGGCCATGGGGTTTCCATGACGGCGGGTCTTGCGTCCCAGGGGATGATTCCTGTCTTTGCGGTATATTCCACATTTTTGCAGAGAAGCTATGATATGCTGATTCATGACGCCGCTTTGGAACGCCTGCACATTGTCCTGGGCGTGGACCGGGCGGGTCTGGTGGGCGCCGACGGCGAGACCCATCACGGCTGCTTTGACGCGCTGTTTCTGTCGGAGATTCCCGGTTTTACGATCCTCTGCCCCTCCAATTTCGCGGAACTGCGGACAATGCTGGGGCAGGCGCTGTTCAAAATTGAAGGCCCCGTGGCGGTGCGGTATCCCCGAGGAGGCGAGGGCGCGTTCCGGGAAGATACGTCCGGTCAGCCCATTGTCCGTCTGCGGGAGGGCGGGGACGTGACCCTGCTGGCCTACGGCGTGTTTATCAATCAGGTGCTTTCGGCTGCGGAACTGCTGGCCAGGGAGGGGATTCAGGCGGAGGTATTGAAGCTGAACCAGATAGCGCCCTTGGATTATGGGATGATCGGCAGCTTTTTCAGCGGGAAGCCCTTGCTTGCTGTAGAAGACGCGTTCGGTACGGGCTGCGTGGGACAGCGGACAGCGGCGATTCTGGCGGGACAGGGAAAGGCACCGGAACGGTTGATATTACGGAATCTGGGCGGGACCTTCGCGCCGGAGGGAAGCGTCGCCCAATTGGAAGAACGATTCGGACTGGACGCGGCTGGGATAGCGGCGGCAGTGCGGGAGGCGATAGGGAATGAGCAGTAAGACGCGGCTTGACGTGCTTCTGACGGAACGGGGCCTTGCGGAGAGCCGTCAGAAAGCCCAGGCGGTAATCATGAGCGGTCAGGTCTATGTGGAGGGCCGCCGTGTGGACAAGCCTGGGACGGCAGTGCCTTCATTGGCAGAAATCGAGGTCCGGGGCGGTCTTCGGTACGTGAGCCGGGGCGGTCTGAAGCTGGAGAAAGCCATGACGGAATTTCCGCTGGAGCTGTCCTGGAAGGTCTGCGGAGATATCGGCGCGTCCACGGGAGGCTTTACGGACTGTATGCTGCAAAACGGCGCGGCGAAGGTCTACGCGGTGGATGTAGGCTATGGACAGTTGGCGTGGAAGCTGCGGAACGATCCCCGTGTCATCTGTCTGGAGAAGACCAACGCCCGATACCTTAACCGGGAACAGGTACCCGAAGAGCTGGATTTTGCGTCGGTGGACGTGAGCTTTATTTCGCTGAAGCTGATTCTTCCGCCGTTGACGGCTCTTTTGCGGGACGGGGGACAGATCGTCTCTTTGGTGAAGCCGCAGTTTGAAGCGGGCCGGGAGAAGGTCGGAAAAAAAGGCGTGGTCCGTGACCCTGCGGTGCATCTGGAGGTGCTGGAGCATTTTCTGGAGCACGCGGCGGAGGCGGGGCTGACAGTACGGGGATTGACCTATTCGCCTATCCGGGGTCCGGAGGGGAATATCGAATATCTGGGTTTTTCAGAGAAGGGCGGCGGCACGTCTCCGGAATTTGATTTGCGGGCGCTGGTGGAGGAATCCCATCAGGTCCTTGAGGAACAGGGGGCCGGACAGTGAGCGGGAATACAAAAAAGATTATCCTCTGCCCCAACCCCAACCGGGACCAGGGAATGAAGACCACCCGGGCGGCAGAGAAGATTCTGCGGGAGATGGGCTTTCATACGGTAGTGTGCTCACCGTTCCGGGACCGGAAGGAAGGAGCTTTTGCGGAATACGACGTGCGGCCCCTGCCCCAGGAGCTTCGGGGGGCGGATCTGCTGATTACCTTCGGCGGCGATGGGACGATTCTGCACCTGGCAAAGCTGGCGGCACTGCATAAGATGCCGGTGCTGGGAATCAACATGGGTGGTCTTGGCTTTGTGGCGGAGCTGGAGGCGGGAGAGCTGGAGACCCTGCGGAAATTGAAAGACTGGAGGTTTGAGACGGAGTACCGGATGATGCTGGATGTGTCCGTATTCCGGGAGGGCCGTCAGATTTACACGAACCTGGGGCTGAACGACGCGGTGATACGGGAAGGACCCATTTCCCATGTGATACACCTGAAAATTTCCTCCGACGGGCGGCATCTGGCGGACATCGCGGGAGACGGGGTGATCATAGCCACGCCCACCGGGTCCACAGCCTACTCCCTTTCCGCCGGCGGGCCAGTGGTGGAACCGATGGCTCAGGCGATGGTGGTCTGCCCCATCTGCATTCACAATATGCGCTTTTCGTCCTATGTGCTGTCCCCGGAACACACGCTGACAGTAGAGCTGGAGCGCAACGGACGGAAGCCGGTTTATCTCTTTGTGGATGAGAGCCGGGCCTTTGCGCTTCGGTCGGACGACAGGGTGCAGGTCCAGCGGTCCCGGTACGTCACCCGGCTGGTACGGCTTTCGGAACGGAGCTTTTGCGAGATATTTGCCCAAAAAATGCTGCCAGGAGGGCTGGAAGGATGAAAAATGACCGGCAGGCGATGATACTGGAAATCATTTCCCAGGAAAATATAGAGACGCAGGAACAGCTTTTGCAGCGCTTGCAGGAACGGGGCGTCAGCAGTACCCAGGCGACAATTTCACGGGATATCAAACAGATGCACCTGATTAAGGAACCCGTGGGCCAGGGGGTCTATAAATACGCTGTCTCCAGGAACCGTTCACGGCTGAATTCCGCGGAGAAGCTCAGAACCATTTTCCGGGAGTGCATTATCAGCATTGACAGCGCTCAGAATATCGTTGTCATCAAGACCATGCCGGGGCTTGCTAATGGAGCCTGCTCCGCCCTGGACCACATGGAGCTGCCTTATATGGTCGGCACGCTGGCGGGAGATGACACGGCCTTCCTGCTGATGCGGGACACGGAGGCCGCAGAGTCCTTTTGCAAGGAAATTCGGGGGCTTTTGTGAGCTGTCTGGACGATATCCTGCGCCGTCATGGGGTACAGCCGGTCGGGAAGGGGGTATCTGGACTGCATCATCTTAGGGCAGGAATTTGTTGGTATAAAATGAGGGATTTTTATGCTGGAAGTGCTTCATATAGAAAATATCGCCGTTATAGAGCAGGCGGACATCCAATTCCGTCGGGGATTCAATGCCTTGACCGGTGAAACAGGCGCGGGCAAATCGATCGTCATAGACGCAATGGGTGCGGTGCTGGGGGGACGGACCTCCAGAGATTTGATCCGCACCGGGGCAGCGAAGGCGTTTGTCAGCGCGGAGTTTTCCGAAGTGCCTGCCAATCTGCCGGGACTGACAGAAAACGGACTTGCGCCGGACGAGGACGGGCATCTGATGTTACAGCGCGAGATTTCCGGCGACGGCAAGAACGCCTGCCGGGTAAACGGGCGTCCAGTGACCGTGGCGCAGCTCCGGCAGGTGGGAAGCGAACTGCTGAATATTCATGGCCAGCATGACGGCGCGCAGCTTCTGGACGAGGAACAGCATGGAGCGTACCTGGACCGGTTCGGGCGCACGGACGGACCCTTTGCCGCTTACCAGGAGGCGTTTGGGGTTCTGGCGGAGCTTCGGCGGAAAATCAGCGCACTGCAAATGGACGAGGCGGAGAAGGCCCGGAGAGTGGACAGCCTGAAATTTCAGATCGGTGAACTGGAACGGGCAGAACTTCAGCCGGGGGAAGAGGAAGAGCTGGAACAGCGGCGGAGTCTTCTGCGGAATGGGGAGAAGTATCTCTCGGCCCTGTCCGCGGCGGATTACTGCCTGAACGGAGACGACGAGAATGCCGGCGCGGTGAGCCAGCTTCAGGACGCGGGGGCGGCGCTGGCCAATGTCCGACGGCTGGATGAGACGCTTTCGGAGGTCTTCCAGCGTCTGGAGACCCTGCAAAGCGAGGCTTACGATCTGGCGGAGATCATCAGTGACCTGCGGGGGGCGTTTGATTTCTCTCCGGAAGAGCTGGACGCGGCGGAGAGCAGGACAGATCAGCTTTACCGTTTGAAGAAGAAATACGGCGCGACAGTGGAGGATATGCTGGACTATCTGGAGCAGTGCCGGAAGGAGCTGGACGCGATTGAGACGGCGGATGACACGCTGATTTTCCTGGAACAGCAGCTTGCCAAGGCCCGGAAGAACGTCCAGACCGCAGGCGCTGAGCTGACCGCCGTCCGGAAAGCCGCCGCAGCCGATCTGGAAGCCCGGATACAGCAGGAACTGCGGGACCTGGATATGAACCGGGTGCGGTTTGCCATTGCCTTTGAGGAGAAAGAACCCTCTCCGGACGGCTGTGACGTGGTGCGCTTCCTGATGTCCGCCAACGCAGGGGAGGATTTGAAGCCCATTGCGCGGATTGCCTCCGGCGGCGAGCTGGCCCGGATCATGCTGGCGTTAAAGAATGTGCTGGCAGAGCAGGAGTCCATCGGAACCATGGTCTTTGACGAGGTGGACACAGGGGTTTCCGGACGGGCGGCCCAGAAGGTGGCGGAAAAGCTGGCCCAGGTAAGCCGCCGGAAACAGGTGCTCTGCGTGACCCATCTGCCCCAGCTTGCGGCTATGGCGGACACCCATTTTTCCGTGGAGAAGGGAGAGCGGGACGGCCGGACCTATACGGAGGTAGTGCTTCTGGACCGGCAGCGTCGTACAGCGGAGCTGGCCCGCATCACCGGAGGCTCCAAGGTGACGGACGCCTTGCTGGAGAGCGCCGGGGAGCTTCTGGACGGCGCGGAGGCTTACCGGGAGACGCTGGCAGATTGAAACGCACAAAACCGGTGGAGAAATCTGCCGGTTTTTCATGTTTTGCGTGATAAGAAGCGATTGCACTTTTCTTTGTTTCGTGCTACAATAAACAGCAGAAAGCCGTGGAGTGCATTGGGGATCAGGAGCGTTTTTTGCCTGCTGTTTCCCCGGTCCCAATGGAACAGCTCGCGGCAGTAATATAGTACGCTCTGAAATGCTGAAAATATGAGGTGTGAAATGGAAAACGTGAAAAAGAGAATATTAAGCGGAATTCAGCCCAGTGGACGGCTTCACCTAGGAAACTACTTGGGTCCTCTGCATCACTGGCCTGAGATGATTGAGGAATTTGATTGTTATTTCTTCCTGGCGGACCTGCACACCATCACGGTGCGTCAGACGCCGGCGGAGCTGCGTAAACAGACCCTGGCCCTGCTGGCCCAGTATATTGCCTGCGGCCTGGACCCGGAGAAGTGCGTGCTGTTTATTCAGTCCCACGTTCCCGCCCACAGCCAGCTTGCCTGGGTGCTGAACTGCTATACCATGTTCGGCGAACTTTCCCGTATGACCCAGTTTAAGGATAAGTCTGCCAAAAACGCCGACAATATCAACGCCGGCCTCTTTACCTACCCGGTCCTGATGGCGGCGGATATTCTGATTTATCAGGCTGACATGGTGCCGGTCGGCGAGGACCAGCGTCAGCACGTGGAAATCTGCCGGGATATTGCAAACCGCTTCAACGGGATATACGGCGATGTGTTTAAAGTGCCCGAACCGTACATTGCTAAGGTAGGAGCCAGAATCAAAGGACTCAGCGCCCCGGAAGCGAAAATGTCCAAATCCCAGCCTGATGGGTGTGTGTTCCTGCTGGAGAAGCCGGAGGATATTCAGCGGAAGTTCAAGAAGGCAGTCACGGATTCTGACGCTTCTGTGCGCTTCGACCCCGCCGCCAAGCCCGGCGTGAGCAATCTGATACAGATCTACGCCGCTGCCACGGGAAAGAGCTTCGAGGCAATTGAGGCAGAGTTCGACGGCAGGGGCTACGGGGATTTCAAGAAAACCGTAGGTGATGCGGTCGTGGAGCTTCTGCGGCCCCTCCGGGAGGAGACGGAGCGTCTTCTGGCGGACAAGGCGTATCTGGAGAGCATCTACCGGAGCGGCGCGGAACGGGCTGCCTGTGTCGCAAACCGTACACTGTCCAAGGTTTACAAAAAAGTGGGCTTCCTGGCTCGCTGATGGAGGGCGTCATGGCAATCGAAAACAGTCTGATCGTTTACGCGGCCCTGGCGCTGCTGACAGCCCTGGTGGTCAGCTTTCTGATGACGCCGGTGGTGAAGAGCTTCGCCTATAAAGTGGGAGCGGTGGACGTGCCCAAGGATACCCGGCGGATGCACAAGGTGCCGATTCCACGTCTGGGCGGTCTGGCGATTTTCATTGGCTTTATGGTCAGCATCCTGATTTTTATCAATATCCGAGGGAACAGTCAGATGCAGAGCATTCTGATGGGCGCGGTGATTATCGTGGTTTTGGGGGTGGTGGACGACATCATGGCCCTGCCCGCGATGCTGAAATTTGTGGTGCAGATCGGCGCGGCACTGATTCCAGCCCTGAACGGCGTGGTGATTCAGGCGTTCTCCAATCCTAATATCTTCTCACAGAATCCATACTGGGCGCTGGGAAGCCTGTCCATTCCTGTGACGGTGCTTTGGATTGTGGGCATTACCAATTCCGTGAACCTGATCGACGGCCTGGATGGTCTTGCCAACGGCGTGTCCGCGATTTCTGCGGCGACCATGCTGGTGATTGCGCTGCTGGCTTCCGAGGCGCAGGTGGCAATTATCATGGCGGCGCTGGTGGGGGCCTGTGTGGGATTTATGCCGTATAATCTCAATCCCGCCAAAATGTTTATGGGGGATACCGGAGCTACGTTTCTGGGCTTTATCCTGGCCACTATTTCGATTCAGGGTCTGTTCAAGTTTTATGCGGTGATTTCCTTTGCCGTGCCCTTCCTGATTCTGGGCCTGCCGATTTTCGACACCTCCTTTGCCTTTATCCGCCGCATTGCCCACGGTCAGAATCCCATGCACCCGGACCGGGGACATATTCATCACCGGCTGATTGATATGGGGCTGAATCAAAAGCAGGCCGTGGCGACGCTGTATGTGATTTCTGCCATTCTGGGACTTTCCGCGGTAGTGCTGACCACCGGCGGGGAACAGAAAGCAATGCTGTTCTTTGCGGCGCTGTGCATTGTAGCGGTGGTAGCGGCCCGGGTGGTATTCCCCAAGGAGGTCCGTTCGGAGATTCAGGAGGAGTTGGACGAGCTGAACGGCCATACAAAAGAGGAAAAGAGGGACTCCTGAACAATAACCTTGCGTTTTCCGGTTTTCCGCGGCGTTCTGTGTCATTGAAGCCTGCCGCAGGCGTTTTGCCCGATGGAAGGAGAGGTAAGATGAAAGAAGTGCGAGTGATGAGCGTCTTCGGCACCCGTCCGGAGGCAATCAAGATGTGTCCTCTTGTAAAGGAGCTGTCCGCCCGGCCCGGCATCCGGAGCCTTTGCTGCGTGACGGCCCAGCACCGGCAGATGTTGGACTCTGTGCTGGAGGTCTTCCATGTGCGGCCGGATTGGGATCTGGATATCATGACCCCCCGGCAGACCCTCTCCGGCATTACCAGTAAGTGCCTGCTGGGGATGGACGAGGCCATTGAGCATCTGAAACCGGACCTGATTCTGGTACACGGCGATACCTCCACCACCTTTGCCGGAGCGCTGTCGGCCTTTTACCATCAGATTCCCGTGGGTCATGTGGAAGCGGGCCTGCGGACCTACGATAAATATTCGCCCTTCCCGGAGGAAATGAACCGGGTCCTGGTCAGCGGCATTGCGGATATGTATTTCTGCCCAACGGAGGGAAATCGGGAAAATCTTGTCAAAGAAGGCCATCAGAAGGGGATCTTTATTACTGGGAACACGGTTATTGACGCCCTTCGGACCACGGTGCAGAAGGAGTATCAGTTCGCTACCGACGAGCTGAACCGTCTGTCTTATGATACGAGGAAAGTCATTCTCGTCACCTGCCACCGCCGGGAGAACTACGGTGAGCCGATGAAGAATATCATGCTGGCTCTGCGGCAGATTGCGGAGGAAAACCGTGATGTAGAACTGGTGTACCCGGTCCATCTCAGCCCAGTGGTGCGGGAAGCGGTGGACACCTATCTTCGTGGCGCGCCCAGGGTACATCTGATTGACCCTCTGCCCGCAGACGAGATGCACAATCTGATGGCCCGATGTTATATGGTACTGACGGATTCCGGAGGGTTACAGGAGGAAGCGCCTGCCCTTGGAAAGCCGGTATTGGTCCTGCGCCGGGAAACGGAACGTCCGGAAGCTGTGGCCGCGGGGACGGTAAAGCTGGCAGGGGTGGTGCAGGACGATATTGTGACTATGGCGAGCCGTTTGATTTTTGATAAGAAGGCTTATGAACAGATGGCCCATGCTGTGAATCCCTACGGAGACGGACAGGCGTGCCGACGCATTGCCGACGCGATTGAATGGCGCTGCGGTCTCCGGGCAAATCCGCCGGAAGACTACAGAGCCTGAAAGCAGAGCCTATGGACAGACGGAATCTGAACTGGATTACCTGGGGCTTTGTGATGCTGGCAGTAGTGGTGATGGCGCTGATGCTGGGAGGGAGTCTCCGGCGAAGCACGCATATCACCCTGCCGGCATCCGGGGAAGGACAGAGCAGAACGGAGGAAAGTCAGACTCCCTCCGGCGGCGCGCTGACGTTGGTGGAAATCCGGCCTGATACAGTGCAGTCCGCCATTGCCAGTCTGTCGCGGCCCGAGACTTACTGCCGGACGGTGACAGCAGAGCAGTTCTGGAGCGGCGGCAGCGGGTATTATGAGACCTTTGCGGCCGTCAGCGGACCTTGGACCCGTACCGACCGCACTCTGCCGGATGGACAGACCCGACACGCACTGACCAACGGAGAGGAAACCTATATCTGGTACAATGACGGCACGGAGGTCTTTGCCGCGCCTGCCGAGGGAATTTCCGGAGACGACGAGCAATCCATTCCCACCTATGAGGAAATTCTGGAGCTTCCAACAGAGTCCATCGTGGAGGCGGATTACCGGGTTTTGCAGGAGATGAACTGCATTTATGTAGAGACTGCGGAGGATATGGACGGTTACGCGCTGCGGTATTGGGTCAGTGTCCGGAGCGGTCTTCTGGTGGCGGCGGAAAAGCTGCTTGCCGGAGAAATCATTTACCGGATGTCCGCCCCGGAGGGAGAGGAAACAGAGCCGGTGCCGTCTGATTTCACGCTTCCCGACGGCAGAATGCTGCTTGATATGGAATAGAGAAAGGCGGGGGATTTTTGACAGCCCCGCCTTTTACTATAGAATCAGGAGAAGTCCCAGCGCCACCAGAAGCTCTTCGTCAGCCTCTTCCCGGAAAAGAAAGAACAGCAGTACCAGCAGGAGCATATCGCCGGTGTCCACATGGTCCATATGAAACTGGTCGAGGAGATGCCGCAGGAAACCCGTCAGGCCGTCGGAAGGGCGCGGACCGTTTGACCAGCCTGGACCGCCGGAAGATGAGCTGCCAGACTGAGGGCCTCCTGGCCAGCCTGGACCGCCAGAAGATGAATCGCCAGACTGCGGACCGCCTGACCAGCCTGGACCGCCGGAAGATGAGCTGCCAGACTGCGGACCGCCTGACCAGCCTGGACCGCCGGAAGATGAGCTGCCAGACTGCGGACCGCCTGACCAGCCTGGACCGCCGGAAGATGAGCTGCCAGACTGAGGACCTCCTGGCCAGCCTGGACCGCCGGAAGATGAGCTGCCAGACTGCGGACTGCCTGACCAGCCTGGACCGCCGGAAGATGAATCGCCAGACTGCGGACTGCCTGGCCAGCCTGGACCGCCAGAAGATGGACCACCAGACTGCTGCCCACTGGAAGAAGAACTGCCAGACTGCGGCCCGCTCGGTTTGCCGGAAGGAGAACCATTGCGGGGCGCTCCAGTCGGGGGTCCGGGAGCGGCAGGGGGCGGCTGTTCTGTTCCGCGGCGCTCTTCTTCCGGAATACGGGTATAAGTGCCGTCATCGCTGCGGATATAGCGGTTATACATCCCCCGACCCTCCCCATCCTGACAGGAATTTCCGGCCCAGATGGAACAGGCGCGCAAGCTGCAAGGCCCGTTCTATTTTATCCTGCCGTTCTGCTTTCAGGTAAGGCCGCAGGGCATAGAGCAGATTCCGGGCGTTGGAGTCCCGCTGGCCGCCCAGTTCCTGAATCAGCGGCAGGAGTTTGGTGATCAGCTTTGGGTCTATGCCGCCAGTGAGGGAAGAGAGGAAATCCCCAGCGGGCGGCGGACTGGTCTGTGCCTGCGGGTTCCAGCCGTTCCCGGACTGCCCCTGGGAATTCCAGCCCGTACCGGAAGGGGGCGTTGGATTCCATGCCGGTTCCGATTGAGGGGGTGGAGAGGTTTGCTGTCCGCCGCCGAGGGATTGGGCAAGCTGCATGATCTGGGACATGGCGTCCGGGTTGGACAGCAGGCTGTTCAGTTTCTCGTCAAATTCCGCCATGGGGTCCAACCCTCCTTTCCGCCCTTATTTCTGTACCGCTTTGTTGATTCGTTCCACCAGTGCCGCGCCGCTGGGACTCTGCATGATTTGATTCACCATCTGCACCATGGCGGAGGTATCACCTTTGGTCGCGGAACGAACCGCCTTTTGTAAACTGGCCCCTTGATCGCCCTGGGTCAGCATCTGCATAAGCGCCTGGCCGTCCTGGGACTGCATCAGAGATTTCAGCATCGCCGGGTTCGCCTTGAGCTGTTCGGCCATACGAGCCGCTTTGTCGTCCATAATTGCTGCCTCCTTTTCCGGCGGGGTTTATAGCTTTCCGCCGTCATACAGCCAGTATATGAAGGAGAGACAGAAAAAGTGCCTGCGCTTTTTTACACAGGCACAAAAATCTATGGCGGCGGTTGGGGCAAAAATCCGCTGGCATATATTTCTCTTGTTGGTTTGTACGGGAAAACGGCCTATTTTTTCTTTTTGACGGCTTTTTCAGATGCCTTCTGAGCCAGCAGTTCCTTTGACGCGCTGCAATCCTTTGCCAGGGGACAGCCCTCGCATTTGGGACTCCGTGCCATACAGGTATCCCGGCCAAAGAGCACCATCCGATGGCAGAAATCGGAGGACTCCTTGGGCGGCAGGACCTCCCGGAGCTGACGTTCCACCTGCACCGGGTCCTTGGAGCCGTCCGTCATCCCCAGGCGGCCTGTGATGCGGATGCAGTGGGTATCGCAGACGTAGGCGGGCTGCTTGTACACGTCGCCCAGAATCAGATTCGCCGTCTTTCTGCCCACCCCCGGCAGACTGGTCAGTTCCTCCATGGTCCCCGGAACCTTGCCGCCGAAATCCGACAGCAGCTTTTTTGCGCAGGCCACCATATCCCGCGACTTGCCGTTATAGAAGCCGCAGGAGTGAATGTACCGTCCCACCTCCGCCGGGTCCGCCTCCGCAAAGCTCTCCAGGGTGGGGAAGCGCTGGAACAGGGCCGGGGTCACTTGATTCACCCGGGCGTCAGTACACTGGGCGGAAAGGCGTACAGCAAACAGCAGTTCATAGTCTTTTTTGTATTGCAGAGAGCAGAGGGCGTCAGGATAGAGGACCTTCAGCTCGTTGATGATGCGTTTGACAGCGGCTTTGGATTTCATATTCTCACCTCATACTGACAAGATACCACAAAATCTGTCGTTTGGCGAGAGGAAATCCGTATTTTTGCAAAAATCTTCCCGGAAGGACGCCGCGCCGCAGAAAAAGGCTGGAAACCCTTCCGGGATTATGGTATAATGCGTTCTATTGGGCAGAGAAGGGGAAGTGGTTCTTATGAAGTGGTTTCTTCTGACAGCGCTCTTTCTGCTGACGCTGGCAGGATGCAGTACCGTGCCGGAAACTGTTGAGGTCCCGGAAACAGCGCACGACACAGAGACGGAAATGCCCGCGCAGAAAGCATATGAGGCCCTGTTGTCCGGAGACACGTCATTGCTGGAGGAAGAATGCTTCGAGATATGGGGACTGCAAGACTGGACAGAATTCATTCAAAGCAATGATTTCACTTATGAATATACTTATCTGGATGTGGATGGCGACGGACAGGACGAGCTGCTGCTGCAAATGGAGGACGAACCCGCGGTCTATAACGGCGTGTTTCATTACGCGGACGGCAGGATTCATTGCTGGAACCATGACAGAGTTGAAATGAGCTGCCAAAGCTATCCGCTGCGGGACGGGACCATGGTACGGCAGTACGATCACAGCGATTCCACATCCTACACGATTTTCCGCTATCAGCCCGACGGAGATTTTGCGGCGCTGACCACGCTGTATTACCGGGGAAATCCGCTTTGGGATGAAGATATCAGGCCATATCCCTGGTATGGAATTGACGGCAAAGAGCTGACCGAAGCGGAGTTTGCGGAAGAGTTTCAGACGCGGATTACCAGCCAGCTGTTGGACCGCTCCGCCTGGACAGTCATTGAACAAAATCAGGAATGAAACCACACAAAGAACAGGGAGGGATTCCATGCAGAGGCCATTAGCAGACGAGATCCGGCCTAAGAATCTGGATGAAGTAGTGGGACAGCGGCATTTGCTGGCTCCGGGAGCGGTGCTGCGGCGTCTGATCGAGAAGGAAGCCGAGGCGAATATGGTTTTCTACGGACCCTCCGGCACCGGTAAAACCACCATCGCCAACATCATCGCCCAGAAGACCCATAAGACCCTGTACCGCCTGAATGCGACCACGGCGTCCTTACAGGATATCAAGGATATTATCGCTGACGTAGGTACTCTGATGGCTCCCGGCGGCGTGCTGCTGTATCTGGACGAGATTCAGTATTTTAATAAGAAGCAGCAGCAAAGTCTTTTGGAGTTTATGGAAAACGGCAAACTGACCCTGATTGCGTCCACCACAGAAAACCCTTATTTTTACGTCTACAGCGCCCTGTTGTCCCGGAGCACGGTATTTGAATTCAAGGCGGTCCCGGCGGCGGAGGCGGAACCAGCGGTTCTTCGGGCGCTGGAGATTGAAAAGGACCGCGCCGCGCTGCCCCTGGACTGGGAGGACGGCCTGCCGTTGCAGATTGCGACAGCCTGCGGCGGAGACGTTCGGAAGGCGGTCAATGCGGTGGAGCTGCTCTGTAACGCGGCCCTGCCCCGGGATGGAAAGCTGTACCTGACCCGGGACGACGCCGCCCAGCTTGCACAAAAGAGCGCCATGCGGTACGATAAGGGAGGCGACGCCATGTACGACATTGCCTCCGCCCTGATGAAATCCCTCCGTGGAAGCGACCCGGACGCCGCTCTGCACTACCTGGCCCGGTTTCTGGAGGCCGGGGATCTGGTCACGCCCTGCCGCCGCCTGCTCTGTTCCGCCAGCGAGGACGTGGGTATGGCGTATCCCCAGGCCGCCGCCATCGTGAAAGCCTGTGTGGATACGGCCATGCAGCTGGGGCTTCCGGAAGCGCAGCTGCCCTTAGCACAGGCGGCAATTCTGCTGGCAACCGCGCCAAAATCCAACAGCGTGGTGGAGGGCATCGGCAGGGCGCGGGCGGACGTGCGGGCTGGACGTACCGGCGACGTGCCCAGACAGCTCCAGAACGTCCACGCCGACACCACCGGTTTTGATCATCAGCAGCACTATCTGTATCCCCATAATTTCCCAAAACACTGGGTGGCGCAGCAATATCTTCCCGACGCTCTGAAGGATATAAAATACTATGTATGGGGCGAAAATAAGACCGAACAGGCCGCGAAAGCCTACTGGGAGAAAATCAAGGGAGAAGGGGCGGTCTGAGGAGCGTCTGCGGGTTCTGCCGCGCTATTCTTCCTGAAAGACGGTTTCCACGGGCGGCTTTTCGTAATTCGGCGGCGAGTAGACCCAGTGGCTTAGATGGCCGTCAGTAATCTGATAGCGGAGGGGTTCCGGTTCTGCCAGGGGCGGAAGTTTTTCGATGACCTGCAATTTGACTTTCATGCGTTCCGGTCGGATACTCTTGATGTAGACGGACACGCAGTCTCCGGGAACGAAATTTTCTTTGGTGTCGGCGAGCCCGGAGAGATTGGGGGCCAATTCGATAAAGCTGCCATACTCCTTGACAGTGCGCACGATTCCCCGGACCGTCTCCCCAGGCTGGAAGCGGCTGGCGTTTTCCATCCAGGAGCCCAGGAGTTCCCGATGGGTCAGGGTAACCCGCCGCTGTTCCCGGTCAAAGGCGCGGACGGCGGTGAGGATTTTCTGTCCCGGCAGGAAGCGGTCCTTTGGGTGGGAGATACGGGAAACGGAGATATGTTCAATCGGAAGCATGGCCACAACGCCGCAGCCAATGTCTACAAAGGCCCCGAATGGCTCCAGCCGGGTAACGCGTCCGGCCAGCAGGTCCCCAGGGGTCAGGGAAGTCAGGAAGTGGTCCATGATTTTTTCCTGTGCGGCGCGGCGGGAAAGCCGGACCAAAGGCGCGCCCTTTTCATCGGCTTCCACGCTCTGGACCGTAAAGCAGGTGGGCTTGCCGACTCTGGAAAGCACGGCGATATCCCGGTCCGCGCCGCTGATCCAGGGGGCGACGGCTTCCTGACGGGGCATAACGCCGGCGATACCACTCAGGGAAAAGTGGAGCGTATGGGCAGCGTCACAGCGGAGGGCGGTGGATTCCAGGATATCTCCCTGTTCCATGGCCGTCCGGAGTTCCGCGAGGGAGAAGGGGCTGGAAGACCGAAGACCCTCCGGCGGGAAGAATTTGTTTTCCGGCATAAGCATCGCATCCTATCTTAACTTTGATAAGTCACTATATGCACAAACCCAAAACAGATTGACAGGAGGACAATATGGACCTGCATCTGCACGACCAGGTAGAGCTGAAAAAGCCTCATCCCTGCGGGAGCGTCCGTTGGGAGATTCTCCGGGTAGGCATGGACATCAAGCTGCGCTGTCTCGGCTGCGGCCATGAGCTGATGCTGCCCCGAAGCAAGGCGGAAAAGAGCATCCGCAAGATTCTATCGAAGGAGGAGACGACATGAACAGCAAACTCAGACGGGCGCTGGCCTTGGCGCTGGTAGCGGTTATGCTGCTGGCTTTGGTGGCGTCCATGCTGATTCCCTATGTGTAAACCTAAAAGTCGGATAATCAGTACTCAAAACGTCAGAACGCTGGAACCCCCAGTTTGTCAAGAAATAATTGGTCCCGCCCAGTGATCTCGGTTGTCCATCGTCTTGACAGCAGCTTTGTTGAAACCTTGACTTCTTCTACTACGTCAAACCACTGTAGGATCAGATAGATGGGGGTATTCTTGAGCCACGATTTTAGCCTGTCCTCCCGGTCCAGGGTATCCTTGTTGTCATGGGCAGGATCCCCATTCTCCCTGCCAAGCGACAGCTTCAGCTGGCGGACCTGTTCGCTCAGGTATTCGTAATAGCATAATGCAGCGAACTGGACGAACATCCTCCCCATAAGGCTTTCGCCTGACCATACCCTTGGACAAGCAGGTAT
>CAJTMG010000021.1 GCA_910577405.1 uncultured Oscillibacter sp.
GTTGTATCGCTATTTGGGCTGCTATTCGCGCTTAACTCATGTAGACACTATCTAGGAGTAAAGACAAAGCGGCATTACCGTTACCCCCACGAGGTTCCCTGTACCGACAAATCCAAGGTTTACGAATATTTTGAAAGGCGCAGGATAAGTCGTGAAACCCTGGATTACGCAGATGTACGCCAGGACGATGAAGGAAATGCTGTATTCAACTACTATGACACCAACGATGTCCTGACGATGGTAAAGTACAAGCCATCCCACAAAGTGGAACACGGAAAAAGCAAATGCTGGTGCCAGCCGAATTCAGATACCTCTCCCCTGCTGTTCAACATGAACCGCATCAACACGAACGAGCCCCTTCTCATCTGCGAAGGAGAACCCGACTGCCTGTCCGCAATTGAAGCCGGATTCAAAAATGCCGTATCTGTTCCGTTAGGAAGCGCAAATCTTCATTGGATTGATGAAAATTTGGATTGGCTCGACCAATTTGACAGTATCATCATCTGTGCCGACAACGATGAAGCAGGATTGAAAATGCAGAAAGAGTGTGTTCCCCGGCTTGGAAGCTGGAGGACAAAGGTTGTAGACGTACCGGCTTTGCCAATCGGAAAAAGCGGACGCATGACCAAAGACCTGAACGAAATTCTGTATGTATCCGGAAAAGAAAAAGTTTTGGAGTTAATTCTGGACGCCAAAGATTCTCCTGTTCCGTCAGTAGCGGATTTATCCGATGTGGAGCCGACGGAATACGAGGACGTAGACGGTGTAACCTTTGGACTGAAAGCCATTGACGACGAACTGATGCGGCTGTTTTTCGGAACCCTCACTATTGTCAGCGGCCAGCCTGGAGCAGGAAAAAGCAGCTTGCTGACACAGCTCATGTGCAATACGCTGGACCATGAAAATGCGGCATGGATTTTTAGCGGAGAGCTTCCCAACGGCGTAGAAAAAAGCTGGTTCAACTATATATTTGCCGGTCCCCGCAACATAGAAGACGCAGTTTCCCGCCGAGGCAACCCTTACAAGAAAATTCCAGGTGCAACTATTAAAGCAATCAACAAAGCCTATAAAGGTCAATGGTACATTTATAGAGACGATTACGACAACACCTTAGATAAACTCATTGCATCCATGACGGACACCGTAAGAAAATACGGGACGCGCTGTCTGATTTTAGACAACTTCATGTGTATTGACACACAGGACTCCGAGGAAGAATTCCGCTCTCAGACTCAGACCATCAAAAAACTTATTGATTTTGCAAAAAAATATCAAGCGGCAGTCGTCCTGGTCTGCCATCCAAGGAAGATGGATTCTTCCTCCAATGTTGGAATATACGACATTGCTGGAACCAGCAACATCGTAAACCTTGCCCACCGCACGATTGGTCTGCGCAGGGTTACAGATGCAGAACGGGAAAACGCGGCTAAATATTCAGAAAAGCGCCGTAAGCTACTCAAGTACGACGTAATTGTAACGATTATCAAGGACCGCATGTTTGGAAGACAAAACATTGACGTTGGACTCTATTACGACCCAAATTCCCGCCGGTTCTTTGGAGATATGGAAGAATATGACCACCGCTTCAACTGGGACAGGAAAACATACGCCTCTCCCCTGCCTCTTCCTCCGCAGCTGGCCGCAGAACAGGAAAACGGAGATGAAGAACTGTTTGGCATTACAAATCAAGAACAAAAGTCTTCTGTATAACACTGGAAAGGGGCAATCAAAATGGTTCATCTACATACACACTCTATGTATTCTCTTCGGGACAGCATTATCCGGCCAGAGGATTTGATTGCCAGACTAAAGGAAATCGGACAGGATACCATAGCCATCACCGACCATGGCGGAAGTTTAGGCGGCGTCACTTTATACAAGAAATTAAAATCGGAGGGTATCCGGTACATACATGGTTGCGAGTTCTATATATGCTCTGATGTATCTGTAAAGGATAAGGATGCAAAATACTATCACTTGGTTGCCCTCTGCAAGGATGAAACAGGCCGTAGGAATCTCAACAGACTTATCAGCATATCAGAGCGCCCGGAGAACTTCTATTTCAAGCCAAGAATAGATTTCAATCTACTGTCAAGATATGGAGATGGGTTGATTATTCTGTCAGCCTGTCTCGCCGGAGAAATCAGCCACGCTATAATGGACGGCAATATCAGCGCAGCAGTAAAGACCGCCGTCCACTACCGGGCGCGTTTTGGAGAGGACTACTACCTGGAGGTTCAAGCCCACAACGACCCAAAACAGATTTCAGTAAACCGCGAAATCCTCAAAATAGCAAATCAGCTTGGCATCCCTTGTGTTGTAACGACTGACGCACACCACACATGGGAAGAAGACAAGCCATATCAGCTGAAATACGCATTCAACGGAAGCTACAAAGAAGATGGAGAAGCCTATATCGACTGTTTTATTCAAAGCGAACAGGAAGTACGAAACCGCTTGTCCTATCTGGATAAAAGCACCGTGGACGAGCTAATCAGCAACACAGATAACATTGCCAGCCGATGTCAAATGGAGATTCCCCTTTCCGCCCCCATCATGCCGAAGGTAGACACGCCGCCGGAATTTCAAAGCAACATCGATTGGCTTGCATTCCTGTGCAAGGATGGATTCCGCCGGAAACTGAACATTGACTATGAAACCAGGTCTATTTTTGATACTTCCCGGTTTATGACACGTTTTACATATGACGACAACGGAGAAAAGACCGGAGAAGAGCAATTCCAGTTCTCACAATCAGAAATAGATACTTATTGCGACCGCTATATTTACGAGCTGAACGCCCTGGACAAGATGGGATTTGTGGATTACATCCTTTTGGTTTACTCCTATGCCAGCGTAGGTAAGCGGCGCGGGATAGCCAGAGGTTCCGGCGGAGGTTCGCTTATCAACTACCTCACGGATATCACCAATATCGACCCAATTGAACACGGCTTATATTTTGAACGTTTCATTGACGTAAGCGCTCTGTCCAAGCTGGAATCCGGAGAAATCACCGCAAAGGAGCTGAAAATTCCTGATATAGACCTGGACTTCTCCAAGGAATCCTGTGAAGAAGTTTTGAAATTCCTCTATCAAAAATACGGAGAGGACAAAGTTGCATCTATTGGAAAGTTTGGGACAAATCAGACCAAGGGCACGATCCGAGACATGTGCAAGGTTCTGGATATTGGACTGACTGAAGCTGACAGAATTGCAAAATGTTTTGAAAACTACGAAATAGACGAAGTTGACCGTATGATTTCCGGAGAACTGAAACCGACCGCAAGTGCAAACGAAGCTATTTCCTGTGTCGAGACCTACCCAGAGCTATTCAAATACGTGAGAAAGCTGACCGGACTGCCAAAATCATTCGGACTTCACGCCTGCGGAAAAATTGTAGCCACACGAGAGCTGGACTATTTCCTCCCCTCCTGTTACGACTCAAATGGTATCCGGTATCTTCAAGGTGATATGTACGATGTTGAAGACATGGGGCTTGTAAAAATCGACGTACTGGGACTCCGGACACTGGATGCCGAGTATGACGCACTTGAGATGTCAGGCGAAAGCGAATCGTTTTTGAATCCGAAGCAGGACTACTCAGACGGCAAGGTACTGGACATTTTCCGCAAGGGAGACACTGTGGGAATTTTTCAGATGTCCTCCCCCGGCATGAAAAAAACACTGAAAAACATGAATATCAGTGGAATTGACGATTTATCCGCCGCCAATGCCCTCTTCAGACCTGGGTCTCTTCAATACATTGATAATTACTGCCGCCGTAAAGCAGGAAAAGAACAGTTTGAATATTTACATCCTGATTTGGAGCCAATCCTGAAAAACACCTATGGGATAATCGTTTTTCAGGAACAGCTGATAGAAATCGGACGCATGGCTGGTCTGCACAATCCAGACCAACTCCGCAAGGCGACCGGCAAAAAGAATCCAAAGCTACTGGCGGAAGTACAGCCTGAACTGCGGGAAAAACTACTGGTACGCGGATGGAGCGAGGCCCAGTTTGACAAACTCTGGTCAGATATGTTGGAGTTCGCTCGTTATAGCTTTAACAAATCTCACTCTAGTGCATACGCTATAATCGCCTACATGACTGCCAAACAAAAAGCCTACTACCCTGCCGAATTCTACTGCGGGCTATGCAACTCTTACATTGGAAAGTCAGACTTTGTAAAAAACGAGGCCACAGAAATTGTAGGAGACATGATGCGCCACAGAATACAGATAGCCCCGGCCAATTTCAGAAACGACCACCGGCGCTGCAACGTAAAGGATGGAAAAGTCATATGGGGTATCCCGCTGATTCGAGACTGCAATATTGCCTTGGGAGAGGAATTATATGCTCTGCGGGATATTGACCAGCCACATTTTTGGAGAGTTGCCAAAATCCTATGGGAGAAAGGCATGAAGTCCAAATTAGAAATTCTGATAAAACTTGGATTCTTTCATGAGTATGGAACATCCAAAGAGCTTCTTCGCATTTTAGATATGGCGGTCCTATTCAAGATGGGCGAACGAAAGTTAATCAAAAAATCCGATGTTGCCGGAAGCGATTTTCTCACCGGGATACTCCAGAAGTATTCGTCCTCTGCCAACACCAAAGGACAAGAGCTTTCCACATATGAGATTTTAGACTGCGGCTCAATTCTGGACAAATGCGAGGACTACATCAAAACGCTGGATCTTGGAGAGTTTGACGACAAATCCATGATTGCGACTCAGCAGAAATATCTTGGTGCTCTGGCCATACCGACAGGAAAAGAAGAAGACAGAAAACGGATTTTTGTCAACGCCGTATTTCCCCTGAACCGGAAAAGCGATGGGAAACTGTTTGGATACAAAATACTATACACGTCCATCGGCTCCGGAGTTAGCAACTCGATGACAATTTTCTGTGAGCGATTTAACAAAACACCAGTTTCATCAGGAGATATTCTTTTATGTAAAGCGTACACAAAGGATAAAAAGGGATATTTCAGAATGCTGGATTACGAAAAGGTTTTATAAGGATGATTTTTATGAACACGAAAAAATTTGACCCGTTGAGCTGGATTGTCACAGCCCTGGTAATTTTTCTGATTATTTGCACAGCTATTATTTCCATAAATCACAGCAAAACCACAAAAGAAGACACACGGTTTATAAGAAAAGGTAAAATCTGCACACTTGCGACAATTGAGGAAGACAGCAAAACATTGGCAAGCGACACGGTAGAGGCTTCCACAGAACCGGACAATCCGTACAAAGAACTTAAACTGACACAAGACGAAAAAAAGCTGCTTGCCCGCATGGTTTACAGTGAAGCACCGTTTGAAGGACAAGTTGCAGTCGCACAGGTAGCACTGAACCGATACCTGCATGAATCATTTAACGGAAGCATTTCAGACATCATTTCCGAGCCAGGCCAATTCACCGTAGGAAAAAGATACGGGGACAGCCAGATGGCGGCAGTAGAGACAGCACTTTCAGGTGCGCCAGTTTTGGATCTGAACACAGATGTAGTATTTTTCTCCACCGGAGGGCTTAAATGCGGAACATATTACAGAACAATTGAAAATCACGTTTTTCGTACTTATTCTTGATGCAGTCCCCCACTTTTTTCAAGAGTTTTTAAGGGATGGTTAGCAAATCACGAAAAAGTTCCGCAAACAAAATAGAATAAAAATCTATCTGCAAGGAGGAAATTAAGTATCCATGAAAATCATCAACGCCAGCTTTGAGATTATGACCCCTTTGAATGGAGCAGAAATTCTCAAGCACATTGAAACGGCAGGCCGCACCTGCTATAAGAGCGAGGACAAAATCACAGCCAGCAGCGCCGAAAAATTTGTAGCCAATATCATAAAGAATGGACATGAGAGTGTTTTGGAGCATTTCAGTTTTTCAGTTCGCTTTATCGTGGACCGTGGAGTTTCACACGAACTCGTAAGACACAGGATTGCAAGTTTCAGCCAGGAGTCCACACGCTACTGCAATTATATCACGGACCGGTTCGGACGTGAACTCACAGTAATCAAGCCATGTTTTCTTGCTGAGGGTACTCCTGCATGGGACACATGGAAAACCGAATGCGCTTCTGCGGAGGCCGCCTATTTTGAGCTACTGGAACTTGGATGTCAGCCCCAGGAGGCCCGCGCTGTCCTTCCAAACAGCCTGAAAACCGAAGTGATCATGACATGCAACCTTCGGGAATGGCGGCACATGCTCAGTCTGCGGACAGGCAAAGCAGCACATCCCCAGATGCGAGAGGTAACCACTCCCCTTTTGGAGAAGCTGAAGGAATTGATTCCGGTAGTCTTTGACGATATCAAGGTGACATCATGAAGATTATATGTATTTCAGGAAAAGCACAGCATGGGAAAGATACCACAGCAAAATTTCTTCAAGAGCAGTTGGAAAACAATGGCTACAGGGTAAAAATCACGCATTTTGCCGACCATCTGAAGCACATCTGCAAAGACTACTTTGGATGGGACGGTGTTAAGGACGAAAAAGGCCGCAACATTCTACAGCATATAGGGACAGAAGTCATACGCGAAAGGTCTCCGGACTATTTTGCTGATTACCTTGTGAATTTCCTATCCATGTTTTATGACGAATGGGACTATGTGATTATACCGGACTGCCGTTTTTCAAACGAATTTGAAATCTTTACGGCATACGGAATGGACGCTATCCTCCTGCGGGTAGTGCGCCCTGGATTCCTTTCGCCATTGACACAGGAGCAGCAGGCGCACCCCTCCGAAACCGCTCTGGACAACTACGAGCACGACTTTGTAATTGTAAATAGCGGAAGCAAGGCGGAACTTAAATCTTCCATCGGACATTTTACGGAAAATTTCATAAGGAGGGCAGCATGAGACCGCTCACAATTTTATTTGACGCCGACGACACAGCTGAAGACCTCCAAAGCAGTTGGATAAGGCTTCTGAACCAGCGATACGGCACATCGGTCACACCTGACGACATCAAGGACTGGAATATGGCTCTTGCATTTCCCGGACTGACAAAAGACCAGATTTTCGGTGTACTCTCCGAAGAAGCCCTATGGAAAAACATTGACCCAATCCCCGGAAGTCAGCGTATCCTGCAAAAATGGTTTGACCAAGGTCATAATCTATATATGGTCACAGCCTCCGACTATCGTTCCTGCAAGGCAAAGACGGAACGGATATTAGAAATATTCCCGTTTCTGGATTGGGAACATATAATTTTGGCAAGCAACAAGCAGATGATATGCGGAGATATTCTGATTGACGACGGCGTACACAATCTGATTGGCGGCAGTTATTTCAAGATTTTGTTCAGCAGGCCGCACAACAGAGGACTTTCAGTTAAACAATATGGAATCCATCGCGCAGAAACATGGGATGAAGCCGATGCCCTAGTAACCCGGTACACAAAGGAGATGCGTATATGATTGTAGTAAAAAGAGACGGAAGAGAAGTTGAATTTGACAGAAACAAGGTCAAGAACACTGTTATGAAGGCGGCTATAGAGGTTGACAAAAATATAACAATGGAAACAATCTGTCTTGCAGAAACGATTTCTAAAGAAATTACAGATTACGTTGGCAGGAAGCGCACTGTAGAAGATATTCAGGACGAAGTTGAAGAATATCTGATGGAAAGCAACCGAAAGGACATAGCGCGGGCATATATCATTTACAGAAACGAGCGCACGAAGGTCCGGGAACGAAAAGCGGAGCTTGTACAGACGATTCTCAACCGTGCAAATTCTACAATAGATAACCGCTCCAACGCGAATGTAGATGAAAAATCGTTTTCTGGACGAGAAAAGGAAGCGTCTTCCGATATTGGAAAGATGATTGCCCTGGACTTTGGAGGGCTTACCACAGACGTTGCAAATGCGCATAAAGAGATGTTGATTTACCAGCACGACCTGGAAAAAGCGATTTACGGAATTCACAACTGTCTGAATTTGAACTTCCAAGAAATCTTCAACTATGGATTCCGGACCAGAAATGGAGATGTACGTCCGCCAACAAGTTTCTCCACTGCCTGCCAGCTTGCAGCGGTTGCATTCCAGTGTCAAAGCCAAGTGCAGTTTGGCGGAGTTGGAAGCATTCATCTTGACTATGACCTTGCGCCATTTGTAAAGAAGAGCTTCTACAAGCATTACGAGGACGGTTTACGCTACATTGCCCGCTTGAATGAGGACGAAATCAAGACCCTGACGGATTTTGCAAAAAACAACGAGCTTTCCGTAGATGACGCAGCTCTCAAAACAGACGAATCCGTATATCAGTATGCAATGGATATGCTGGAAAAAGAAGGGCACCAAGCCGCGCAAGGCTTATACCACAATCTGAACACGCTGGAATCCCGTCAAGGCTCTCAGGTTCCGTTCACCAGCATCAATCTTGGACGCGACACCAGTCCAGAAGGCCGCTTGGTTACAAGATGGATTATGGAAGCAAGCATCGATGGTATCGGACACCACCATTTAACAAGTATTTTCCCGATTTCGATTTTCCAGTATAAGAAGGGCGTCAACGCGGACCCGAACAATAAGAACTACGACCTGAAGCAGCTTGCTCTGGAATCGATGAGCAAACGTATCTACCCCAATTGGTGCAACGGTGACTGGTCCCAGGCACATGAGGACGAGAACAATCCGGATACATACTTCTCCACGATGGGTTGCAGAACTCTGGTAGGATTTGACCGGAATGGCCTAGGCTATATCCGTCAGGGTCGAGGAAACAACGTCCCAAATACAATCATTCTCCCGAAACTTGGTATTGAATTTGGTATCTGTCTTGGAAAACGCACCAGCCCCGACCTGGACGGATTCTGGAAAGCATTTGAAGAAACTTTAAGACTTACAGAGACAGCATTGCTGGAACGCTTCTCTATTATGGTTCGTCAGTCGCCGAAATCTGCCCCATTTATGTACCAAAACAAGACTATTCAGGACGCAGAGGAATGTAAAGAGAATGTATTTAATGCGCTGAAGCACAACACGCTTGCCATTGGATATATTGGAATCGCGGAAATGTGCCAAGCGCTTTTTGGCGAAAACCATGCACACAACAAACGAGTACATCAATTTGCTCTTTCGGTAGTACGCCGTATCAACGAGTTTGCAGCGGAAGCGTCGGAACGAAATGGACTGAACTTTTCATGCTATGCGTCTCCGGCGGAAAGCCTGTGTCGGACAGCGCTTATAGAACTGCGGAAACAGTACGGAGTAATTGAAAACGTCACATCCCACGAATACTTGACCAATTCCCACCATGTTCCGGTATGGGAGCAAGTATCCATTACAGAGAAATTGAACTGCGAAGCTCCATTCTGCAAATATCCGACTGGAGGTTAACTCGGCTTCCAGTATAAAAAATCCCGTGAACTATCAAATGATAGGTGTGCAATTCACATTATATTGTAGCCATAGGAAATGATGGTGAAGAATTGTGCTAACAGGGAACATCTAAACCCATAAGGGCATGACAATCCTGTGGTAAGCTATTTGTTGCTAAATACTATAAGAGGTGGTGATTATATTCAAGAAATTTGGAAGGAAATAGAAGAGGCCCCCGCTTACCTTGTGTCAAATTTTGGAAAAGTGATGACAACACATGGGAACGGAAAGAAGATAATGAAGCAGGGAACAGACAAAGATGGATATAAAAAGATAGCTCTATCTATTGGGAATGGTAGATATATACACAGAAGAGTCCATAGGCTTGTGGCAACTGCATTTCTGGAGAACAAAAATGAGTTTCCAATTATAAATCATATTGATGGAGATGTTACAAACAATAGAGTTGACAACTTAGAATGGTGTAACAATTCACGAAATCAATTGCACAGATACAGAGTGTTACATAAAACATGGGATGCAACAAGACTGGGAAGACAGTATACATTCACACCGATAATAGCAAGAAATATTATATCAAAAAAAGAAATTGAATTTGATTGTGTAAACGAATGTGCAAGATACTTTTGTGTAAGTGATTCTGCAATATTCAACAGATTAAAAGGAAGAGTCAAAAATCCATCTAGCAGTCCAAAATCTCATATCAACAACTGGTATTTTGAAATCGCAACAAATAGAAACTCTAACGACCATCCGTCAGCAGAAATGCAATAGGAGTAGGGGCAGGGTGAAATTCCCTGCTGGGTGAAAACCCCTTAAATCGAAGCGCGGGACAAAAAGATATGGTCTATTCCCACTGTCAAATCAGTGTTAAAGTACCGTGAAAACGGGGGTAAAAAAGTGCATAACTTATATTGAGCTTGACAGCACATTTGTCAAGAACACAAAAGCAGTTGAGGACATTATTGACTATGCGTTCAAAGAACTGGATATCCCATACCTTGCCTTTAACTTTCCTATTGACAGTTGCCTGGATTGCGGGTATCAGGGCGAGTTTAACAACAGTTGTCCGCAATGCGGGAGCAAGAACATTCAGCAGCTTCGCCGGGTAACAGGGTATCTGACGACCGACTATCACAATTTCAACGATGGAAAACAGTCCGAGGTAGAGGAACGCGTAAAACACAGCACAAGCATGGAGACAAGGAATGAGTCATGACGGCACATTGGATGCAAAATTCAATCCTCTCTGGCGATACGCCGGAATGCAGTTTGATGACGTAGCAAACGGGGCCGGTCTGGGAGCGGTATTCTTCACGCAATACTGCCCCCACCGGTGTCCCGGATGTCAAAATCAACAGACGTGGACAAAAGACGGTGGACGCCCCTTCTCACCTTCTGATTTGGAACGATTGATGAACTATTATGATGAAGTTCCATTTGCAAGCCGCCTGACAGTTTCCGGAGGCGACCCACTCTCAACGCCAGACCTTGTATATTATCTCGTATCGGAATTCAAGGAACGATTTCATCACAGAATCGTATGGATTTACACTGGTTTCACTCTGGAAGAACTCTTTTCGCCAGAGATTCCGGAGCAGGAAAGGGTCAAGACAAAGGAAATCCTTAAATTATGCGACGTTCTGGTAGATGGCCCATATATTCAAAATCAGCGTGACATTACGTTAAAATTCCGTGGTTCCAGCAATCAGCGCATGATTGACATAAAAAGAACCGCATACAGCGGAAAGATTACATTATATAGGGGGTAGACATATGTATTGGAAGCGTTTTTCCACATGTCCAATCTGCGGTAAGGTTCTGGATGGTATCACTTTAGATTATTCCTGGCAGTGGCCGTGCAGCAAATGTGCAAAAGATAAGACAGACGTTTTGCATTGCGAACGTGGAACCAAGGTTAAAGCAATAGACCTTGATGCTGGATTTAAGTATGATTCTGAACAGGCACACAAGTTTTTAACCAACGGACAAATTTACGAAGTCGACGAACTCAACGTTGGAGGCTGGATATCACACATCTGCCTGAAGGAGTTTCCAGGAAGAAAATTCAACACCATACATTTCATCCGGTTTGAATAGGAGATTGTTATGATTCAAGTAGATGGATACAAAGCATTTCGAGGCATAATGCGGATAACGCCCAAAAACCCCCACATTCCTCTCCATGAGATTTACGGAGACTGGCTGTACAAACCAGAGCAAGATTGCTGGTATGGACACGGCCAGAGTTTTGCGGCTGAAATCTGCAAAATCATTACAGACGAAACATAATGGAATTCCCCAGCAGCTTCCAGAGCAGATAAAAACGAAACTAAAAACGGAGGTACGTTTCAATGATCGAAAGCACCGGAATGATTAAAATAGGATTTACTTTTACTAATGAGTTTGGGTATACATTCTCTTCTGAATCTCAATTGGAGATATTTGATGGATACGATGAACTTACAGCATTAGGCGAGCAATTTGATACATTTTTAAGACAAATCGGTTATCGTCGCAACGGAACGACCGTTTTCATGGAGAGTATCAACGATGAAGAATATGACTTCCTTGCTAATGCCCTGAAAGAATACCGTGAAGGAATGAAAGAGGATTGAAATATGGCTATAGTTTATACATGTGACTCCTGCGGAAAGGTTATTAAAGACCCGTATTCTCAAGTGATGAAAGAATTTAACCTTGACAGCAGCTTTGATATGGGCAATGTATTTGCAAAGAAAATAAAAAAAGAGATAGGGATTCATCTTTGCCATGATTGCTACAAAGCATTACATCTTATTTCCGAGGGAGCCAAAATGCCTGAACAGCCTTCAAGCAAGGTAATCAAAGTCAGATACCTGAGCGACGAAATTGAGAAGCTGGAGTACATTGGCGGCAAGTCCGACTGGATTGATCTTCGAGCCGCTGAGGATGTAATGATGACAAAAGGAGAGTTCACGCTGATTCCTCTGGGAGTAGCAATACAGCTCCCTTCTGGATACGAAGCACATATCATTCCCCGCAGCTCCACCTACAAGAATTTCGGAATCATTCAGGCCAATCACATGGGATTGATTGACGAAAGCTACTGCGGAGACGACGACCAGTGGTACTTCCCTGCCATAGCCATGCGCGACACTATAATTCATATAAACGACCGGGTTTGTCAGTTCCGCATTGCCGAGCACCAGCCTGAACTGACATTTGAGATAGTTGACACGCTGGGTAATGAAAACCGTGGCGGCTTAGGGTCTACAGGAGTGAGGTAACGAGAATGCAAACCGATAGATATACAACTGTCTTTGAATATCTGCAAAATCTTCCCCAGCCACTTTTTGAAGCAACGCTTCTTGGCCTGATGGGATTCCCAATGAACGCTGACTGTGAGGAATGGTTTCATAAATGGATGCAGCGTCCCTACACTGACGTTTTTTCAGAAACTAATTCTCCACTTACAGACAGTGCGCTTACAATTCCCTTGGGCCGCATGTTCACGATGCTCGGAAAAAGGATTTCCGATCTCCCTATAGATAAACAGGACAAGCTCAAAAATGCTATGAAAGACTACTGCGAGGTCTGTGACAGTATCAATCAGGACATCGCAACCCAAGAAAAAACAGGATAAATAATTTAGAGGTAAAGAAATGGACATAAAGTACCACAGATTTTTGATTGGAACAAAAGAACGCCCAACGGTGTTTCTTATGAAAAGCGGTGATGTCAGCGAGGATGCCGAGGACGCCCAATTATTTGAAACAATTGATGACGCAAATTCTGAAATTCAGAAATGCGACGAGCCTGAACATTTTAAGCTGTATGGTGTTGAAGTAATCGTTAAGGGCGTATAAAAATAATTTGACGAATGCTCCAACACCACAAAAGATGATTTTATCGAAAGGAATCGCAGCATGACCGCAGAAAATACCTTGCAGTGGATGATGGACTTTTATCCTGATATATTTCCAACACGGCAACAGTGTCTGGACCATCTGTTTTGCACAATCGGAAATGGATACAAATGGATAAATGGCGAATTGGTTTATGAAGATTTTCTCAGCAAACGATACTCAATGAGAGAAAAAATTGAACGGGCTGAGGCGTGGTATGAAGACTTATATAAACAACGGCGCAGAATTGAACTTGAGTTAGCAAAAAAAGATCCAAATTATACGCCTAACCCAAAGTATTTCAATTCTTGGTCTTCTCCATCCAAGAAATATTCATTTTTATATAACTATCCGTCAGACATTAAGCCGGATTGGGCCAAAATCTTAAACGAATGCAAAGAGATGCTTATTGCAGACGGAATTGAGATTTGAAACGGTATATATCAGGACAAAACAATAATTTTATTCAGATTTATCACAGAATATCTTCCTTGAAAATTGGGAAAATCGGGAATATGTCATTCCAGTCAAAGATAATCTCGTCTGCTGAATATTCCGCTCCTTGACAAAGCGTAAACTTCTTGGATGTTTTCTTCAGTTCTTTACAAAGGGATATCACCTCGTCACGCGTGAGATGGGAAAGCCAGTAATCGTGGACCACGCACTCCAAATCCAACTGAAGCTGTTCCGCAATTGCCTGTGCTTCCCTCTCCATATCATCTCCCTGCTCGATGTCTCCGTCAAAAATCAGCCCAAAACCCAAGTAGGATTTATTGTTGTCGAAGTCTTCCTGATATTTCTCTTCCAAAGCGCTGACGCCATCCGGGTCAATCTGCATTGCGGCCTCTGTGACACCCCTGCCAAACAATCTATCTCTTAAAGCACAAATATCCATATTACGCACCTCCAAGCTCAAATTATATTACCATCCTCTCCGATTTTCAACAGTATATTTAGAAAATCGGTAAATCTTGAACATATGTTACTAAAAAAGATTGGAGAAAGTCAATGTTATACTTAGCAATGAACCTTCCTGATATTATCATGTTGGACTCAGGAAAGATGGCCTTGTTCCCTGTTCCGCTGACCAAAAAAGGAAACCCTTACAGGATTGGCGATGTTATAGGAATCAAGGAGCCATTCAAAAAAATCAGATGTCACATTGACAGATATGAAAACGGCAAGACAATCGACGAAGACAATATTATTGGTGTAAGGTATCGGTTTGACAGTGCTATGGCCTGGGAGTGTGGAGTGACACCACCTAATAATGAGTTCTACTTATCCACTATCGCAGATGCAGAGCATTGGAGTGCTGCGAGAACCATGCCTGAATTTGCTGTGCGCCGTCACATTCATATTGTAAAGGCAGAAGAAAAGTCTCTCGAGGAATTTACTGACGAAGATATCTGTCAGATGCACTTGAATTATAACCCTACTGATAATCAACAAACCATCATCAAGGAATATCTGCCAGCAAAAAACCACGAGCTTTTTCTGGACTGGTGGAGAAATCACTATAAAGCCACTATGAAAGAATGCGATACCCCTATGGCGATAGCCCTTTACATAAAACCAGCAGAAACATTGAGGTGACTATGAGAGAGTACGGATGCAGAATTCTTTTGGAGCACAAACAAGCTCAACGCTTTTTGGAGGAAGCAATGCACCCAGATATAGAGGTACTGCGGAGAAGAGACACTTTTCTTGCAAGACTTGATGATGAGTGTCCGATATGGATAGAGGGTTCAGAAATTGTAATGGAAATTCCCGATGTGGATGTAACTGCTTTAATGGACTTTGAGGGTACTTTATAATGCGTATTATTATTGCTGGCGGAAGGGATTTCAACAACTACTCCGAACTGGCTAAAACAATGGATTACCTGCTATCAAATATCACAGACGATATCACAATCGTATGTGGGAAAGCCCGTGGAGCAGACACGCTTGGAGAGCAATACGTCAAAGAAAAAGGATATGCAATTCTCTACTTCCCTGCTGATTGGAACAAATACGGACGTTCTGCTGGTTTTATCCGTAATGAACAAATGGCTAAAAACGCTGATGCTCTGGCAGCATTTTGGGATGGCCAGAGCGTTGGAACCAGACACATGATAGAGACGGCCAAGAAAAATAATCTGCTTGTCCGGATACATCGCTACAAAGCCAAACAAAACAAAGGTGAATGAGATATTGAGGTGATGCAGTTGAGTAAAATCGATACATATATTGCTATGCGAGAATCTGGCATGACATATGAAAGCATTGCACAACAATTTGGAGTCAGCCGCCAAGCAGTATTTGATGCCATCAAGAAAAAATCAAAGCCATACAAAATAAGTCCTTCTTCTGTAATTTACAGTGGCCTCCGGACCTGGATGAGCAAAAACCGTGTATCCGTATCTAAAATGGAAAGAGAAACTGGTTTACGACTCAGATGTGGCTTAAAGGCAGGAACTTTAGACAACGACACCAAGAAAAAGATTGCAGAATATACAAAGTCAAATTATGAAGAACTTTTTTATGATGCAATAAAGGGCCCAATTGGTGTTTTTAATATCAGTGAAAATAATGTGGACATTATGGAGAGGTGTATAAAATGACAATGCAAAACGCACAAGCGGAATACTTTGCGTTTATGGGAGACTCTTGCGAATCTGGGCCAGTGCCAAAGCTCAACGAAATTGAGCATAGTATCGAAGAATGTAAGGCAATGCTTGCTCATGCTATCTATCTGACTGACAAAAACGAAATCAGCTTTTGGAGACGAATGCTCCAAACATCCAAAGTGCAAAGAAGGGAGCATTTAGCAACCTAACTGTTTTGTGATGGCGAGTGGCGAACAAGTTACACTGAAGCCTTTGCGGATTGTAGGTCAATCTAATGGTAGTCAAGAGGTGTCGGGTATGTTGCTCAATACATACTCTTCATGCACTATTCAGTCGGTTGGTCTGGCGGAAAAGATAGCACAGCAAGCATTATACTAGCTCATATACACAATGAACCCGTTGATAGTATTGTGTTTGTAGAAGTGATGTTTGATATAGCAAATGGAATCAGTGGGGAGAACCCACAACATATTGACTTCATAAAGAATAAAGCAATACCATTATTTGAATCATGGGGATATAAAGTTGATGTCGTTCATTCTGACCGTGATTTTCTATCCGTATTCAACAGAGTGATTGAAAGACCTACAAAGCATCTTGAACACAAAGGTCTGAAATACGGGTTCCCTCCAAATGGTCTTTGCTCAATAAAGCGAGACTGTAAAATGAGAGCGATCAAGTCATATTATAAGAACATTGCAGAAGAGTACATTCAGTATGTTGGAATTGCGGTTGACGAGCCGAAGCGTCTTGCAAGACTCCATAAAACAAAAAACATTTCTCTACTTGAAAAATATGGCCTGACAGAATCTAATGCAATGCAATTATGTAAAGAATGCGATTTATTAAGTCCAACTTATAAATTATCCAAAAGAGGTGGATGCTGGTTCTGCCCTAATGCAAAGTTGACAGAACACAGAGACATACGAAATCGATATCCAGAAGTATGGAAGCAGTACATCAATCTTGAGTGTGAAAAGGTTGCGTTTGATAAATGGAATACGTTTTCAGATAAGACTCTTCACGATATAGAGCAAATATTATCAAAAGAAGAATAAAAGGAAGGTTTTATGAAGATTATTGATTTTCTTAAATTGGTAAGAAGTATTCCTTCGCAAAATAGGGCTCCAGCTATTAGAGATGAGGACTTGGAGACTTTGATTAACCAAATCGACATGGCAAAGGATGATGACCGATATAGCCCATATCCAATTCTTGGGACCAGACCGCAGCAATACATTCCTCTCGGGCTACTTACGATACACGAGGGACAGGCGTGGAAGAATCATATGCAATCTCTTAGTCAACTGGCAGAAAGAGGTGGGCTGAGTTGGGCCGAGGCGCTTGCTATTATAGAAGGCAAGAAATGGAAAGACGCAGAACACGATGAAAATACTGCTGAGGTAATTATCAGAAAAATGGTGTCTGAGTACATGAAAGGCTGATTATTGCATGAATCTGAAATTAAAACCATGTCCATTCTGCGGTGGAGCCGGTAGAGTAAGAGCATTCAAAAATGGATACAGGATTGTTTGTAAAAACTGCGGTTCCACCTCACGTTACTTATTTATTCAGCCGTGGCATGACAGCAAATCAGTTGCTCAGTGTCAAGCTGCAAAAGCATGGAATTCCCGTATAAAGCAATTTTCCAGTCCTTGTGATTTATGTATGTATAATCCCCCGTCAAGTACAGATGGAAAACCGTGCAGTATGTGTCCCGCAGGCGCAATTCACAAATAAAAGAAAGGTTAAAATGGTGACAAAAATGGCAGAGTTTTGCAGGAAATGTTTCATCAGTCGTTTAATGCCCAGCAAATATGATATAGACCATATTGTAATGAGCGAGGACGAGGACTTTTGCGAAGGATGTATGAAGTGGGGAAAATATGTAGACCACATTGATTGCTCCGAACGCAAAGAAAATAAAGAATAAAAAAAGGAAGATTGTTATGTATCAGGAACGACGTAGCGTATTTGAAACAAACTCAAGCAGCACACACAGTATTTGCATCACGAAAGACACGAGAGCAGATCATTCATATCCGAAAAAGTTGGTTTTCCGTTTGGGGGAATTCGGATGGGAGCATGAAGAACTTTTCACGCCGGAAGAGAAGGCTGCATACCTGTATACGAGCATCTTATCTCTTCAAACCAAAGAAGAAGCAGAGCGTTCTAAAAACAAAATTTTCGCTGTGCTTGGAGAGGTCGGAATCGACTGCGAATTTGAGCAAGCGGAGTATTGGGGAGATGGCTGGCTCAGTAATGGCTATGTAGATCATGCTGGCGATGGTGACCATTATGATTTTGTCAATAAAACACTGAATAACCGAAACAGGCTGTTACGATACCTGTTCAGTGAGCAGAGCTTTGTTCTGACCGGAAATGATAATGACGATTATGGTGTCGGTATTGATGTAGATTACCCGCATGAGGAATACTACAAGGGAAACTAAATTTCAGGAGGAAAAATCAAATGAAGCAAATCAGAAGAGGTGTCTTTGAGACCAACAGCAGCTCCACTCACAGCATTACAATCTGCACGCTGGAAGATTACGAAAAGTTTAAGAGAGGCGAACTTCTCTATGACAGATGGGAGGAAAAACTTGTTCCGGCAGACGCAGAGCATGTTTCCAGCGGCGACTGTGAGACATACAAGGAATTTGGCAGATATCATGAAACCTATGCTGAAGGATTTAGAACACCAAGTGGTGACGAGATTGTTGCCTTCGGGTACTATGGCTACGACGGATAAACGAGGTGGTAGTGAAATGAATCTTCTTGGTACATATCAGAACGGGAACTACACCGTAAAAATTTATAGTGACGGCACCAAAATCCGTAAAAACGACCTGGATTTTTTCAAGCCGGAGTTCCCGGAGTCCATGGATATCAAGATTACCAATCAATGCGACAAGTTGTGCAAGTTCTGCCATGAAGCGTCGGTTCCTGATGGACGGCATGGGGACGTTATGAACCTTCCGTTTCTGGAGACGCTGCATCCATACACAGAACTGGCCATCGGAGGCGGCAATCCTTTGTCGCACCCCGACCTGATTCCATTCCTTGAAGGGCTGAAGGAACGCAAGCTGATTCCAAGTATGACGGCCAATCAAACGCATTTCCTGGAGAATATTCCTCTGTTATCGATGCTTTCTGAACGCGAACTTCTTTATGGCCTTGGAGTTTCCTTTATTTCAGGCACACCCCAGGATGAATTGAACAGAATGATTGGCGCACTGGAGAAATTTCCGAACGCAGTAATCCACGTCATTAACGGCATTGTGTCCGTAGAGGAACTGCGTGCGCTCGCTTTCCATGATTTCAAGGTATTGATTCTTGGGTACAAGAAATTCCGGCGCGGAGCACATAACTGGGCAGAAGACGAAGAAGAGATTGTATCAAGGCAGCGCAATCTGTACGACGAGCTTCCCGCCATCATCCAGTCTGGGTGGTTCCATACGGTCAGCTTTGATAACCTGGCCGTCAATCAGTTAGGTGTCCGGCGACTGATGGATAGTGCATCATGGGAACGTTTCTATATGGGAGACGACGGCAACTACACGATGTATGTGGACGCTGTAAACCGCGAATATGCAGTCTGCTCGGTATCACAGGTACGGTATCCTCTGACGGATAACATCAAGGAAATGTTTGATACGGTTCTAAAAGAGCCAGAAAGGTACAGGGCAGATAAGTAATTCGCTTCAAGAGGAGATAAGATGTCAAAATTGTTTGTGCTTACATTGATGGTATTCTGCCACATTGTAGACGACTATTATCTGCAAGGAGTTCTTGCATCAATGAAGCAGAAGAACTGGTGGACGCAAAATACTCCGGGAAAATTATACCGGTATGACTATATCGTAGCCCTGGTTATGCACGGGTTTAGCTGGACTTTTATGGTTATGCTTCCCATAGCGGCCTTATACAGTCTAAATTCACCGTATCTGTTTTATTGGTGTTTTACTCTGAATGTTGCGATACACGCTTTTACTGACAATGTGAAAGCCAATTTGCGAACAATCAATCTTATTATGGACCAATCGGTACATATTGAGCAAATCATCCTTACATTTTTACTTCTGACTTAAAAGGTTTGGTGGTGATGTAATGGCAGAATATCATGTAGGCTGTGGCGCATTTGCAATCTATACGGGCACATTAAACAGCAGAAACAAAAATCTGTGGCAGAACAAAACTGAATGCACAGACGAAGCACTTTGCGCTGTAAGGGACTATATGGTGCAGGAGCTTCTTGGCGGTATTGACTGCCGTAAAGCCACCTCAAGCGGCTACGAATGGACGCTGAAAGACGGACGCACAGTGGAGCTTAGAGTCACAATAAAAGATTGACTTGATTGTAAACTATTTATTTGGCTATGATATTGAATTTCCAAAATCCATAATGGAGGTATATCAATAATGGAGTATGAAATTGTGAATGTATACGATAGGTTCTATGATGACCAATCAAAACAGAAAAATGCAAAATTGCTTGGGAGATTTCAGTTAATAGAGCAGGTCAAGGAAAACGAGGAATGGAGCGAACTCTTCATTGGGCGTAATATAGACACTGGGGAACTCTGTCTTATCGAAGGATACGAAGTGCGGTATATCGACAGTGGAACCGCTTATATTGTCTACCCTCTCAAAAACATCTGTGTGAAGGAATGATTTTTATGAAGGCACAACGAATTAAATTTATCTGCATACCAGATGCGATTATCTTTGCAGATAGCAGAAAGGAAGCCATTTCTATGATTCACAAAGGAGTGTTCGAAAAATGTAAAAATGTCATCGTATCTCTTAGCAGCGGCGAGCAATTCAATTTGCATTCTCCGCGAAGCAAAGAATACTTTGGATTGAGGATTTAGCTTTATGGGACTTGTAATAGAAATATCTGCGTATGTTGGAGTGTGCATACTCTGGTGCAAAAATGAACGACGACTTAGAAATCATGTGTCGCCTTTCAAGAGCAATTATTGCATTTAGCTACGACGATATTTTCGCCACTCCCACATGGGAACAGATGATGGAATCGTATACGATGAAAGGTAAATCCATTAACAAGAAGTATAACTGCGTTTATGCAGAGGACGGTGATATATACCTGAATCCATTCTTTGGGGATTTGTGGGTTGTTGATGGAAAATCGTTCATCAAAATAAATAACGGATATGCTATTGATATTAACGAGCCTGAAGGATTCATCAAAGTAGGTCATATCAATGGTGTTGTCAACAAACGAATGAAAGGCTGATTTTATTTTGAAACAGGAATCATGGATTGCTCGAATTATAAATCGACTGTTAGAGCGTCTTGGAATAATCAAAATGTATGGAATTAGCAAAGAGGATATGTGCAAAGGTGCGCAATCTATTTGCAATAGAAATTGTGATTCTTGCGCATGGAAAAGTGAATGAAAGGTTAATTTGGTGGTGGTATAAATGGCAGAATTGTGTTTGAAATGTTTCCTTGAAACTTGGCGTCCAAACGCATATGACCGTGCCCATATTGTAATGAGCAAAGACAATGAGTTTTGCGAAGGATGTATGGATTGCGTTCCGTATGTAGACCATATCGACCCGTCTGATTTGCGGCGCACTCCAACGGTAGCAGACTTTGTTCAGGTAGTGGTTCCAGAAATAAAGGCTGGGCGTAAAATTGCCTGCACAGAATGCGGTGCCACTTTTGAAGATGATGATTTGGCTTTTGCGCATGAAGTCGGTGAATGTCCATACTGCCACACACAAGTCAGGGCGCTTTGGATGAGAGAATAATTTGGTGACGTGTATGGTAAATGTACTGTTTGATAGGCTGTTGGATATGTCTGGAATTGATACAAAAGAAGTATGGTGTTGGCCCGACTCACAGCCATTTTCTCTTGAAGATGTTTTGGAACAAAAGAAAATCGGACTCTTAGGGGATAAAACACCGTATGGAGATACATGGAGGCACCCAGTAAAAGAATCTCGTGATAGAGGATATCATATAGCAAGGATAATTTACTTTATGGAGAATCCGCAAGAAATAGATGGAATCGAAGTAGACAATCCTTGTTTTGATAATGGTATTTTACCTGGATGTAAAATTATTGATGGACGGCATAGAGTAGCAGCAGGAATTTTAATTGGCTTGAAAACTGTAAAAATTGAATATGGTGGTCGGTCTGATATAGAAGACTACTTAATGGGTATAAGCGAAGAACGACCGGAAGAAATTCTAACTTTATAAAAGATTAGTTTGGTGGTGAGAACTATGTTACAAAAGAAAAGTCTGTACTGTTTTGAGTGTGGTAAAACAACACCGCATTCTTATATCGGGAGCAAATCAATGTATGAGGGAACTGGTCTTGCCCGTATTATTATGGCCGCTGCTTCATTTGGTATGTCAGAAACATCATGGGCAGACAAGTATTGGCAGTGTGAAGTTTGCGGTAACATCAAAAGGCATGGTTAATAAAATAAAGTTTTCATAAAAAGTAGGAGGTTTTCTAATGAATTGTGGCATATGCAAAAAGACCGATGGAATGTGTTACGCAAGCTACCCGCCTCAAGTCAGGTGTACCATTACAGGAAAATATCATCAATATAATGATGAATGCGACGTGCCCGATAAGACTATGGAAAAGAGGGGTAAGTTAGCTGGATTTCTCACTGAAGAACTTTTGGAAGAAATTCGGCGGAGGCCAGGAGAGTCCGACCCATGTGAATTGTGTGCGTACTATCCTCCATCCAGTCTGGGCGGGAAACCATGTTCCGTATGTCCTGCTAGTGGGATAAGATAACTTCATCTGTTTCCTTCTGGGACGCAGGGACAGTCTGAATCTATTTTGCAGGCGATATGTAAAAGGATACCAGCCGTCGCACGTAATGCAGAACGGCTGGCAGACAGACTTTCGCCGAATTTACGGAGTTGGAAACTACTCATTACTGAGCAGCCGGGCGGACGATCACCCTTTCTTTAATACATTCTGATTTGAAGTAATCCCGTACAGTTCCATGCAATGATCTAGCCGTTTGGTCAAAAAATGTATCCATGTCACATTCAGCATCATCACTGGTATGTTCCCGATAATAACAGAATTTGACCGCCTGGATTACTTTGTCGATTTGACCGCATAAATTTTCGCAACACTTACTTCTATTGGTACAAGAACTTGTCCTTACCTCAGAAGCGTTTGTGGAATTTCTATTGGTCATGTTTACCCAAGCTGTTACTACACAAATTGTGTGGATGAGTCATTTCTGCTCACCTCTTACAGTCACCTGCAAGTTCAGACTGTGCCTTCATCCCAGAGGGATGCTCCGTGTCCAGTCGTTAGATATTCAGTATCTACAAACAAAGCAGACTCTCTATTAAAAAGGCCATTTTGTATATATACTATATGCAAAAAGGAATATTGAAAATGTAAGCATGACAGCAAACATAATCCTCCATACAGCGAAAGTTTGAATGCGAGCAAGTAGATTCTTATAAAGAAATTTAGTCTCTTGATCTAAATGCAATTTTAAATTATACTCTTCTCCAGAAATAAATATTGTACGCCTTTTTAATGTATGATGGGCAATCATTACCGGACGGTTTATCGTTGGGCCTGACATTTCCTTGATTATTTGCTCAATAGCATACAATTGTTCGGAATCTGCAATCTCCATCAATCTGCCACGTTCAAATTGCTGCCAGGATGCAAAGGCAACTAAAACCGAAATAAAAGAAATACAACAACATATTATGTCTGGTACATCACCAAAAGAGATTCCCCACAAAATTGATTCAGCTGTAAAAAGTAAAGCTGGTACATTCCAAACTAATTCATTATGAATTTGTTGCCTGTTTGACAATACTTGATATTGTATCTCAAGAAAACTGACATCTATACCGCTTTTATCGTTCATTCTAATGTCCCTTTCTATTTATTGTAACCATCTATGTAAAAGATTCGTCATAAGAAATCAAAGTAAAATACAATCAGAGTATAACATATTTTTGGATGAAATGCAACATCAATATGGAACATTCACATTTTCTGGTATATACGCAAAACCTACACTCATATAAAAGCCTTATCGGAAATAGAATATACAGGAGGTGGAGCTATGTGAAAAGGCAAGAGTTAAAATACATCTTCATAAATCCTAATACACAAGAAGACACAACAAAAGCATTGCAAAAAATTATTGTAGATAAAATATTGCAGCTCGATAACAATCGAAAAATGCAAACAACTGATCAGGCAACCTAAACCCATATGACAGCAATGATAAAAGTCTTTATCTTTGCTGTCATTTATGTTATAATGATTATGGGTATAGGTTGGTTATTGAAAGGAGAACCAACGAAAATGAGAATAGCCGCATATTGCCGTGTATCAACCGATGAAGAGAAACAGCTTGATAGCTTGGCGAACCAGAAAAATTTTTTTGAAGAGTATGCAGCAAAGAATGGTCACGTATTAGTACGTTTGTATGCTGATGAGGGCATTTCTGGGACCAGCTTGAAAAAGCGTGACGAGTTTATTAGACTTCTATACGATGCCAAACTTGGATTATTTGACATGGTTGTTGTTAAAGACGTATCCAGGCTGGCAAGGAATACAGTAGACTTCCTGCAAAGCATCCGTACACTGAAAGGACTTGGAATAAATACACTGTTTCTCACTTCAAATATGGACAGCCTTGGTGAATCAGAATTCGTCCTTACGTTATTTGGTGCTATGGCGCAGGAAGAAAGCGCTAATCTTAGCAAGCGAGTAAAATTTGGCAAAGAAATCAGCGCAAAAAAAGGCAGGGTTCCGCAGAGAGTTTTCGGATATGATAGAATCGACAACTTTACTCTCGTTATCAATGAAAAAGAAGCACAGATTGTTCGTGAAATTTACCGTATGTATATTGAAGAAGGGCTTGGATGTCGCAAAATCAGTATTAAATTAAACGAATCTGGACATAAAACAAAATTTAATTGTGAATGGAACCCAAGAGGTGTTAGGCGTGTACTAGAAAATCCAATCTATAGTGGACACTATATCAATCACAAATATGAAGTTGGAGACTACTTAGTAGGAAAGGTAGTACGTACTCCAGAGGACCAGCACTTTCACCATGATAGGCCAGAATGGGAGATCGTGTCTCCGGAAACATTTGCAAAAGCACAAAAACAGTTAGAAATGCGTCGAAAACAATATAATACCGGAGAACCATTTATGCAGGCACGATACAGTAGCAAGTACATATTTAGCACTCTAATCAAATGTGAACATTGCGGTCGTTCCTTTTCAAGAAAAGTCCACAAATATGTTAATACTTATATATATTGGGTATGTCCAACAAATTATCAATACACAGCAGAAAAATGTGATAATAAAACTAAATTAAGAGAGGACATCCTTCTTTCTAAAGTCAAAGAATATCTTGCATCATTGATTCAAGACAAAAGCACTTTTGTAAATAAGATAATTGAAGAAATAGAGAAACAAAATCAAACAAAATGCATCAAACATGATGCCTCAGATATAAAAATGAAGCGTAAACGTCTCATCGCAAAAAAAGAACGATACCAGGAAATGTACGCAAATGATGTAATGACCATGACCGAACTAAAAGAAAAGACAGCCGCAATTGCAGAAGAGCTAGAACGGCTTGACTGCTCAATGAAACAATATGCGCAAATGATTGCTTTTCAAAAGAATGGAGAAGATTACATAAGGCGTTATATACAAGATATCGAGCAATTCCTAAATATGGAGACAGTAACGAACATAGATATGCGAAAAGTAATAAGTCGTATCACAGTAAACAAAGACAAAACCATAAAAATTGAACTGAAGAAATTTGATATCGATGACATACTATAGAACCTACCTATTTGATGTCAATGACATCCACCACGGCGACAGGCAGGTTGGAACGGCTCATGAGCTGCAAATCCGGCTCGCCAGTCCGCAGCTCGGAGGAGAAGATTTTCGCGTTTCCTTCACTGCCGAAGAGAATCGCCCGCTTGTCAAAGACGCACAGGCCCTCCACTGTTACCGGCGCGGGACAGCTCAGATACGCCTGAAGGGTCACAGAGTAGAAAAAGCGCATATCCACCGTGTAGAAGCCCCGATTGAAGCTCACAGGCTCCACGTCTACATACACGTACAGCAGCTTTGCACTGCCGCCCTTTACCGACAGCGCGCGGTTGATGACATCCACATACTGCATTTTCGGATAGAAACGCAGGTCTTCAATGCAGTCTTTATCGGAAGACACAGCGCCTTTGATACTTTTGGAAGCGACGGGCAATTCCGCAAAATCATATTGAAGAAAATACGCGGCCATGATATAATCAAACCACTTTTTTGGAAAGGAGTGCGGCTATGAAAGCATTTGATACGCGCTATAAACTTCTGGCGGATATGTATCAGGACGAATACTTTCCAGACTTTTTAGTGGACAAGGTAAAGGCGGAAATTCAGAAGGTAATCATTCTGCTGGAAAGCGGCGAAATTCAGACGGAAGTCATTCAGAAGAAGTTGGACGAGGCGGTTTGGGCCATCAATGATTTGCAGGCTGAATTCGACAAAAACGGCAGCGAAATTGAAACTGTCGCCCGGGACAGCATCGGAGAAACCGTCAAATATATTCTGGAGTGGTTCGGTATTCCCATTGATATCGAAGAGGCCGTCCGGGAGCGGGATTGGTAAGTTTTCCAGCAGACAAGGCAGAAAAAAGGGGAATCTGAACGCCGTCAAAACACGCCTTTCTGTCATGCTTTGCCGGTAACTGTCTGGTCCTGTCTGATTGTTTATTTCCCGCGGAAGTCCGTCATATAATGCTTCCGTTTACCGATATAATTTCCTGTCCTGTAATGGCCTTTTCCGCAGTTTCTTGGGCGCGGCTGGCGACGGATTCCGAAGCAGGATTTTTCCGGGCTCTTGTGCAGTCGGCCGGACAAGAGCCCCAGCCGTCCGATATCGTTACGGACTCTACTTCCACCGGCTTTCCACGGATATAGATCACCTGCAAACCAGTGATTTTTGTGACCGTCAAAAGCGTCGCCTTTCCGTTCAGAATCTCCACATCCCTGTGAATGCTGATATCCATTTCTTATCAACCTCCCAAGCCGTTCTATGCTCGCAGAGGCCGTCCTATACGCGCTGCACCATGGAAATCTTGCGGCGCAGCGCCCAATAAAATCATTGCAACAGGCCGTCTATCAGCTTTACAAACAAATTCATCCACCGCAATTTGTAGGATTCCGCAATCTTTTGGAATTTCCTATATTTTCCTGATATACCTATTGAAACCTTCCCTATCAAATGATAAAATGAAGAAGCAGGCAAGGTGTCCTCAGATATGGCGGTCTGTGTGCGTGTCAACCAATCAACCTGACCAGTATGCTCAAGCTGGATCAAGACTATGATTATTCGGCTTTCCAGCAGGGCGGTCTGGAAAATGGGTCCTGCGGCGGTTTTAATTTCTGTTGAAAATCGGGAAAAAGCATTCTTTATATGCAGAAGGAGGATTCAAAATATGCCTAATTCCCATGTGATTCAGTACCTTGACAACGAATGCAGCGTCCAGATTCCCGCAGAGTTTCTGGAGCAGCTCGGCATCCAGGCGGGCGAATGTGTGGAACTTACCTGTCGGGACGACGCAATCACCCTTGTAAAGGCCGGTTCTCCCGATTCCGGCGCCGGGGACGCGTCTCTTTGACCGTATCCGCAGCACGGGCAGGGAGGTGAGGCCAAAGACCGGCGGAACACTTTGCACGCGTCCATAAAAAATAACTATATTTTGTATATGCGACATATTGATAATACTAAAACAATGTGCTGTCATCTTCTTGAGGGAGGTGAAGCAAATGTTACAGACTATGCTCAGCATCCGAATGAACGACCAGCAGAAACGGGATTTTGACAGCATTTGCAGCGAACCGGGATCGTGTCCTGCAAGGAGCATTACGAATGAAGGCCAAAACAGATACAAAAGCAGCAACGCCCCCAGCCAAACGAGGTTGGGGGTATTCTTTTTGGAAGGAGGGCCGTATGTCGGAAAAAGGGAATCTTACGGGACTGCGGGCGTACGCGTATCTGCGGAAATCCCGGATGGAGGAAGGCATGGACACGGAAACGGTGCTCCGGCGTCATCGGGAGGCCCTGGAAGAATGCGCGGCGGAGCACGGTTTGTCAATACAGGCGTACTTTCCGGAGGTAGTCAGCGGTGAGAGCCTGTACGCCCGGCCCCAGATGCTGCGGCTTCTGGAGGCGGTGGAAAAGGGGGAATGCGGCGCGGTGCTCTGCATGGATTTGGACCGGCTGTCGAGAGGCCGCATGAAGGACCAAGGCATGATTCTGGACGCCTTCAAGGACAGCGGGACACTGATCGTGACGCCGGAAAAGATTTATGATTTGTCTGACGAGATCGACGACGAGCTTGCGGAATTCAAGACCTTTATGTCCCGCCGGGAATATAAAATCATCAACAAGCGCTTACGGCGGGGACTCCAGCGGTCCATACGGGAGGGCTGTTATATTGCCAACGCGCCCTACGGCTACCGCAAAACTGCTGTCGGCCGCCGTCCCACGCTGGAAATCTTCGAGCCGGAGGCAAAATTCGTCCGCGTCATGTTCCAGCTCTACGCCAGCGGTTACGGCTGCACATCCATTGCGGGACAGGTGAACGCCATGGGAGCGCGGCCACACCGGTCCTCCGCCTTTTCCCGGAACAGTGTGGCGAAGATTCTTCGGAACCCGGTCTACATCGGAAAAATCGTCTGGGATCAGAAAACCCACGTCAAAAAGAACGCCGGAGGCACGGTAAAGCGTCTCACAATCAGCAATCCGCCGGAGAAATGGACGGTTGCCGAAGGTCTGCATCCACCCATTATCGAGAAGGAGCTATTTGACCGCGTGCAGGAAATCATAGCGGGACGCTGCCGGCCTGGGACGCATGATGGAAGCGTCAGGAATCCGCTGGCAGGGCTGGTACGGTGCGGTATCTGCGGCGGGCCTATGCAGCGGATGACCCTGAAAGGAGAAGCATACCTGCTGTGTCCCCGGAAGGGGTGCTGTGCGGCGGCAAAATTCACGCTGGCCGAGGGTCGGGTACTGCGGCATTTGGAGGACCTTCTGGCGGGGATGGAACCGGCGCTGTCTTCAGGCCGTCCGGATTTGCCGCTGCTGGAAACCGCCATATCGGATATCAGCGCCTCCCTGTCTGCCGCCCAACGTCAAAAGATCCGCCTGCATGAGCTTCTGGAACTGGGCGAGTACGATTTGCCTACCTACCGGGCACGGATGGAGGCAGTAACGGAAAAGCTGTCGGAACTGGAACGGCAGCGCGAGGAAGCCCGTCTGCGTTTGGAGCAGGCCCTGCAAAGCCAATCAGAAAAGGTGCAAAGCGTGCTGGACGCCTACAGAACCAGCGATGCGGCACAGAAAAACGCCCTTCTGCATTCTGTTATTGAGCAGATCACATACTACAAGGAAAAGAAGAGCAGACCCGCCGATTTTCAGCTTGAGTTTATACTGAAACCCGGTTGACGCTCTGCTCTTCCAAAAAGTATTGACGCCGCTGCCTCTTTCTCTCGGCAGGAATCATAAATTTTCCTGGTATGGATGCAAACCGCCTCACGGATGCCGCTGAAATCCGATACGGGACCGGGCATTACTTTCTCGGGCATTGCAATTACCTCCTGAATAAGTAGCTGTGTGAAAGAACAAAGTCCTTTCAATCCAGTGTATGCAGCGGCGGAGGGTTGGTGAAAGTATAGGACGGCGGAAAAGAACGCGGCTTTCCCATAACCGGAAGCAGTCAAAGGAAAGCCGCGTTTTTTCTGTTGTTTCTATGCTATATTCACTGATAACTCAGGCTTCCGGTTTTGGGCGAGATAAAGCAGACGTAGCTGTTGCCCTTTCCCATTGCCAGCGGCCGGCCGTTCTGGAGGGTATAGACAAGCGGATCGTCTCTTCCATTTCGTTCCCAGAAAATCGGAATTGCCTTACCGCCGCAGAAATAGGTACCGTCGCCGCCCTTGATGGTCTGGACCCGCAGACGGCCCTCAGAATCCAGGATCTGCATGGAGGTCTCCAGCACCAGAAGATTCACTGTGCTGACCTGCTGACCGTTGCCGCCGTCCACATGAGCCTCTCCGTACTGGCTGGCCTGATAGGTTTTGCTAGCGGGGTCGTAGTCAAAGAGTCCGGTTTTGTAATTGGAGAATTTCACAGTCACCTGCTCCGCCGTCTCGCCGTTTTCCGGGGTTCCGTCCTCTGCAAACGCCTGTAAATAGTGGTACGTCCCGGGATGCTCCAATTCAAAACCGCTCCGGCCCAGATATTCCTGAATCTTCTCTCCGGAGGTAACCAGGCTGTGCTCGTAACCGTTGTTCCGTTTCCTGTCCGGGTCTCGCCAGAAGATTTTCGCGTCCTCGCCGCCCCGCACGCCGTCCATGTTATCCACGCGCCATTTTCGGATATCTGTGTAAGCCTCCTGACTGCCCCCGGCATGGACCAGCAGCGCGTCATGACCCAGGGCCAGCTCGATATAATAGGGCCGGGTGGAACGGACGCTCCCCAGAAGTTCCACGCCCTCCAGAGACTGATAGACCGCCAGCATCCGGGTAATGCCCCCCTCCGCCGGGACCTCATAAATCACGTCCGCCTGGGAAATGCCTATCTGCGGCTGGGCCTTTTTGATATTGTTCAGCATCACCGCTACGGGCCGTTTTGCCATTTCCTCCGGCTCAATGGGCAGACCCGTCAGAGGATTGGTGCCCGCAGGGACGTAAGGCTCCGGCTCTGGTTCCGGCTCCGGTACTGGCAGCGGCTCCGGAGCCTCCACTGGCGGCGGCTCTTCCACCGGAGGCAGCTCCTCCTTTTTGCCGCAGGCCGTCAGGACCACCAGCAGCGCCGCCATCAGGAACACCAATACTCTTTTCATCGTACACCCGCCTTTCCGCAGTTCTTATCTGTTATGATACCAACCCCCGCCGGTATCGTCAAGCCGCTTTCTGACAATTTCCATCAAATTTCGCGTTTGGCGGACAAAGGGCTTGTGCTTTCTATAAAAAGGGCGTATAATAGGAATGATATTCCCGCAAAAGAATGGATGCCCTCTTCATGCTGTGCAATGACAGAAACCAGTAACTATCCAACGTCTTTTACAGCTTCCAGCGCCTCCGCACTCCGGATAAATACAAAATTTTTCATTCCTAACTCAGATAAGGGGGGACCGACTTTATGCCTGGTTTTATACAGGACCAGCTTGAGATTAAATTTCTGATACTCTACATTGCCGCCCGGGTGATTGAGCCTATCCCTTTTGATACCATGCTGGATCTGACAATGTGCGATGACGCCATTGACTATTTCGATTTCTCCGCCTGTCTCGCTGACCTGGTAAAGACCCAGCATCTGCGGTTAGAGAAGGATTTGTATGCCATCACGGAAAAAGGCCGCCGGAACAGCGCCATCTGCGAGACGAGCCTGCCGTACTCGGTGCGGCTGCGGTGCGACCGGAACCTTTCAGAGTGGAACCGGAAGCTGCGGCGGCGGAATCAGGTACGGGCGGTGACGGAAAAGCGCGCCAATGGGACATATACCCTGCGGCTCTCTCTGGACGACGACATCGGCAGCGTGATGGATCTGCGGCTGATGATTGTCCATGAGGAGCTGGCCAAGACCCTGGCAGCGCGCTTTCGAAGAGAACCGGAAAAGCTGTACAACAGTATCCTGAGCCTGCTTCTGCAAGAAGAATAAGAGAGATATGAACAAGCCGGAAGGAGAAGCTATGATGAAGAAATGTATGCCGATGGTATTCCTGACGCTGATCTGTGTGGGGTGCCTTTGGCTGATGACGCCCCGCCCGGAGCTTCTGGAGAACGACGCTCCCCAGGAAGACAGCATCATGATTCCCGATGCTCAGGTTCCTCTGGCCGAAGCTCCCGCAAGCTCTGCCGAGGACCCCTACGCCCAGTTTTCCGACAGTCAGCTCAATACCCTCCGGGAGGTGCTGGACCTGGTGAACGACGCCCGGGAAGCCGCCGGAGTGGACGCGCTGGCTCTGGACCCTGCCCTCTGCGGCGCGGCACAGCTCCGGTCCGGGGAATGCGTGAGCAAGTTCAGCCACACCCGGCCCGACGGCTCCAGCTACAAGAGCGCCATTTCAGAGGCCGGCGTCTCCTGCGGGTACACCGGTGAAAACGCCGCTACCGGGCAGTCCAGCGCGAAACAGGTGGTGGACTCCTGGCTGAATTCGGAGGGACACCGGGCCAATATTCTCAACAGCAATTATACCCGGCTTGGCGTCGGCTTTGCCCCCAATACCGGGAATCACTACCAGGGCTACGCGTGGGTGCAGCTCTTTGCTGATTAAACCGATGAAACTGAAAAAATCGGGAATCCTCCTGAAAAGAAGGGTTCCCGATATTTTTATGCACATTTTTCAGCGAATGACCACGTTTTCCTTTCCCAGGGTTTCCTCCGCCTCCTGGATCAGGGCTTTATGGAGAAGGACATGGGTTTTGATGACCTTCCGGGTATCCGCCATGACCATCTTGACCAAGGTGCCGCCGGGGAACATTTTGAAGACCAGCTTCATATGCCGCAGGGTTGGGTCCTCCTCCGACGGAAATTTCAGGAAGAGCGTCTCCCCCTGTACCCGCTTATTGCCATTGGATACAGGAGCGGCGGGCAGATTCTGCTGGCTGTCCAATGGCAGAACCTCGTCGCACATCAGCTGGGGCGGCTTGTCGTCCCGTACCGAAAGGCGTCCCCGGACCAGCAAGGCGCTGCCGGCCTGCAAGTACGCCGAACAGGTATCCAGAGTCCGGCTGAAGCAGATCATTTCTATTGTCGCGGCGTCGTCCTCCAAAGAGACGTAGGCCATCAGGGAATTATTCCGGGTAGTCCGTGTCTTCACCGTCGCCGCCACCGCGCCAAAGGTTACCCTCTGTCCGTCGGCAAAGCGTCCGCTCTCCAGGCCGCCCTTGATCTCGCTGATGGACGGCAGTTTCATCCTCCGCAGATCGTCCCGGTAGGAGTCCATGGGATGTCCGGAGAGGTAAAGGCCGGTTGTTTCCTTCTCCATAGCCATGCGCTCATTCAGGCTGAATTCTGGCAGATCGGGCATAGAAATTTCCGCGTGTTTCGCTGGCACGCCGTCCATGGAAAAGAAATCCATCTGGCCCTCCAGGTTCTGTTTCTGTCGTCCGGAGGCGTCAGCAAGTACCCGCTCGCAGACCGCCAGAAGCTGTGCCCGCCGCGCCCCGGTGCCGTCGAACGCTCCTGCCCGTATCAGATTTTCCACCGCCCGCCGGTTCATATCCGTACCCGTCAAACGCTGGCAGAAGTCATAGAAGGACGCAAAGGGGCCTTTTTCCCGCTCCCTGACCATGGCCCGGATAAAGCCCCGGCCGATGCTCTTGATGGCTGCCAGCCCGAAACGGATGCCCTCCGGTTCCACCGTAAAGCCGTCCTCAGAATGGTTCACGTCCGGCGGCAGAAGGGGGATTCCGCAGTCCCGGCACTCGCTGATATAACCGGCCACTTTCTCCGTATTATCCAGCACGCTGGTCAGAGCCGCCGCCATGTACTCCCTGGGATAGTGGCACTTGAACCAGGCCGTCTGATACACCAGGACTGCATAGCTGACCGCGTGGGCCTTGTTGAACGCGTACTCAGCAAAATCGTAGATCTTCTCGTAAATAATTTTCGCCGCAGTCTCCGGAACCCCGTTGGCGATGCAGCCGGAGATATGCCGATCCGGGTCGCCGTGAAGGAAGGGCGTCCGTTCCCGTTCGATCTCGTCCGCGTGCTTCTTGCTCATGGCCCGCCGCACCATATCCGCCTGTCCCAGGGAGTAGCCCGCAAGCTGCTGGAAAATCTGGAGGACCTGCTCCTGATAGACAATACAGCCGTAGGTATTGGACAAAATAGGTTCCAGCTTTGGATGGTCGTAGCGGACCATAGCAGGATTTTTGGCGCACTCCAGGAATTGGTTGATGGAATCCATAGGCCCGGGCCGGTAGAGGGCGATGATGGCCGTCAGGTCCTCGATGCTTTTGGGCTGAAGTCCCACACAAACGCCGGTCATGCCTGTGGACTCCATCTGGAACACGCCGGAGGTCCTTCCCGCGGAGAGCATTTTGTAAGTTTCCGGGTCCCCTGCCGGGATGTCCTCCAGACGGAAGCCCGGTTCCTCAGCCTGCACGGTCTTCACCGCGTTGTCCAGAATGGTCAGGTTCCGCAGGGCCAGGAAGTCCATTTTCAGCAGGCCCAGACGTTCCAGCGTGTTTTTCTCATACTGGCAGACCAACACATCGTCATTCTTGGACAGGGGCACGTACTCGTAAACCGGATTCTTGGTAATCACAACCCCTGCCGCATGGGTGGACGCGTTCCGGGGCATTCCCTCCAGCTTCCGGGCCGTGTCAATCAGCCGGGTGATTTCGGGGTTCGTCTCATACTCCTCCCTGAACTGCCGGGAGATCTCCAAGGCCCGTTTCAAGGTAATATTCTTATTGCCGTCTTTGGGCGGAATCAGCTTGGCCACCCGGTCCACCTGGTCGTAAGGCAGACCCATCACACGCCCCACGTCATGGACCGCCGCCCGCGCCGCAAGGGTCCCAAAGGTGATGATCTGCGCCACCCGGTCCGCGCCGTACTTCTGCCGGACGTATTCCACCACCTCATCCCGCCGGGTATCGCCGAAGTCAATGTCGATATCCGGCATACTCTGGCGCTCCGGGTTCAGGAAGCGTTCAAAATACAGGCTGTACTGCACCGGGTCCACGTCCGTAATCCGAAGGCAGTAGCTGACAATGGCCCCCGCAGCGCTGCCACGGCCAGGCCCTACCGGGATACCGGCTTCCCGGGCGTAGCGGACGAAATCGGAGACGATCAGGAAATAGTCCGTAAAGCCCATCTTCTCAATCATATCCAGCTCATAGTCCAGCTGCTCCCTGTGGCTGCCGTCCTCCCCGTAACGCTCCTGATATCCCTTCTCGCAGAGGCTCCGCAGATAGGTCCGGCTGTCCTTGGCGTCCTCCGGCAGGTGGAATTCCGGCAGGAAGTATTTCCCGAAGGTGAACTCCATATGACACATATCCGCGATTTTCGCCGTGTTCTCCACCGCGCCCTCATACGCGCCGAACAGGGCTTCCATCTCCTCCCCGCTCCGGAGATAGAAATTCCGCGGCTCGTAGCGCAGGCGTTTCTCGTCGTCCAGCTTCTTCCCCGTCTGGATGCACAGCAGAACGTCATGAGGCTCCGCGTCTTCCTTCCGGAGGTAGTGGGCGTCGTTGGTGCAGACCATCGGCAGGCCCGTCTCCTGATGGATGCGGAGAAGGCCCTGATTCACCGGTCCCTGTTCCCGGATGCCGTGGTCCTGCAATTCCAAGTAAAAATGATCCGGGCCGAAGATTTCCGACAATTCCAGGGCATAATTTTTTGCGTTTTCGTACTCGCCATTCCGCAGCATTCTGGGAATCTCCCCAGCCAGACACGCCGAGAGCGCAATCAGACCCCCGCTGTGCTCCCGCAGAAGCTCCAGGTCCACCCGGGGCCGGATGTAAAACCCTTCGCTCCAGGCCATGGAAACCATATAGGAGAGATTCCGGTAGCCCTCTTCATTCTCGCACAAGAGGATCAGATGGCGGTTCTCAGCGTCGAACTCATGGACCTTATCGGTGCGTTTCCGGCCCTTGGGGGACACATAGACCTCACAGCCGATGATGGGTTTGATCCCGGCATTTTTGCAGGCCTGGCAGAACTCCACCACGCCGTACATCACCCCGTGGTCTGTGATGGCGCAGGCGGTTTGCCCCATGGCCTTCACCACTCCCGGCAAATCCCGGATGCGGCAGGCCCCGTCCAGCAGGCTATACTCTGTATGAATATGCAGATGCACAAAGGACATCGCTTTTCTCCCTTCCAGATGGGTTTTCTATGATTTTCAGCAGTTTTGCATATTCTGCCGGCTATTTGATTTTCTCCGGGTCCTTAGCCAGCTCCATCAGCTTTCTCAGGCGGTGATTCAGACAGGATTTTGTCACCGGCGGGTCAAATTCCTCCGCCAGTTCTGCCAGGGCCAGCTCTGGGAACTCCAAACGGAGCGCCGCAGTCTGCTGGAGCTTGTCCGGAAGGAGCATCAGCCGCCCCGACGCCTGGAGCTTCCGTATGGCCTCCGTCTGGGCTTGCGCGGCTTCCACGGCCTTATCCAGATTGGCGCTGTCGCAGTTCAAACGGCGGTTCACATCGTTCCGCAGATCCTTCTCCAGCTTGGTGGACATCAGCTTCATGGCCGCAACCGGCGCGCCGATCATGGTCAGAAAGTCCTCGATCTGATCACTCTGCTTAAAATAAGTGACAAAGCTGCTGTTTCTGGTAATATTTTTCGGAGGATAGCCGCTCTCCCGCAGCAGGACTCCCAATTCCCGTCCGGCCTGCAAATGGGAGGTGGTCAGTTCCAGATGGTAACGCTTGGAAGGATCGGTCAGGCTTCCCCCGGCGAAGAAGCAGCCCCGCAGGAAGGACGCTCTGCAACATTCCTCTTCCACCATGGCGAAGTTGATGTGAAGGGCCAGATTCTGCCGCGGCTCGTAACCCAGAAGATTAATAATATGGTCCAGCTTCTCCCGTTCGGTAATCTGAAAGACCAGCTTCCCGGAAGCGCTTTCCTCCGGCTCACGGTCAAAGCGCACGTCAAAGGCCCGCTGAAAGAGCTTTGGCAGGCGGGCGGCAAAATTGACGTTTTCGGTAATCATCCGCACCTCCGAGGCGCTGAAGGTATGGCAGTAGAGCAGGATTCCATAAGCCTCCGCCCTTGCGCAGCAAAGACGCTGTACCGGCAGACGGCAAAGCTCGTTTTTTGTATCGAAGGAAAAAGACATCTGAGGTCCACCTTTTCTGTCATTCGAAATGGTCCCGCAGCCGGCTAGCGTTCCACCTTGGCCCGGCCAGCTCCGGCAACGCGGAAACTTCTCTCGGCGTGGAGCAGCATCAGTTCACGGGCCAGGTAGTCCGGGTGATGCCGCACATAGCCCTCCTCCACCGTGGCAATGGGACGGCTGACCAGCTCCACGTTTATGGCCGCGCAGCGTTTGGCGTCGTATTGAATCAGCTCCGCGCCCTCTTCCGCGTAACGGCGTGCGGCGGACTCCGGTATGGGGGAGGAATTTACAAGCGCAAGGTCAAACAGCCCCGGCGCGGAATGCTGGAAAATTGCTTCTGCATGGTCCGACGCGGTATATCCCTCCGTCTCGCCCTCCTGGGTCATGACATTGCAGACATAGACCTTCAGGGCGGGAGAATTCTGGATAGCGTCAACAATTCCGTCAACCAGCAGATTGGGGATAATGCTTGTGTACAGGCTTCCTGGGCCCAGAATAATCATATCCGCGTCTTCTATGGCGGCCAGGGCTTCCGGCAGGGCCTTGGGATGTTCCGGCAGCAGACGCACCTGGGTAATACGGCAGTCCTCTTTCTTTTTGCAGTAAAAAATCTTAGACTCGCCGATCACGCTGGCGCCGTTTTCAAACTCGGCCTCCAACTGGACTTCCGCCGTGGTGACAGGCAGGACCCGGCCGGTGATGGCAAGGACCTGGCTCATTCTGCGCACGGCGGCGTCGAAGCTGGGAGAGATGCCGTTGAGGGCCGCAAGGAACAGATTCCCGAAGCTCTGCCCGGCCAGGGACCCATCCTGAAACCGGTAATCCATCAATTGACGCATCAAGGGCTCGGTATTGGCCAAGGCAGTCAGGCAGTTGCGGATATCCCCCGGCGGCGGCATTCCCAAATCCTGCCGCAGCGCCCCGGACCCGCCGCCGTCGTCCGCCACGGTGACAATGGCCGATATATTCTCCGTGTACTGTTTCAGTCCCCGCAGCATATTGGACAGTCCGTGACCGCCTCCAATGGCCGCAATCTTCGGGCCGTGAACCCGGGGGACTTTGTAAGGCTTCATCTCCATCAAATCACACCGCCCGTTCTATATCCCGGTGCGTTTCCAACACCTGATAGCCCAGCCCGTGGATGAACTCCGTCAGAGCATGGGCCACAGCAACCGACCTGTGATGCCCGCCGGTACAGCCTACGGCAATGAAGAGACTGGTCTTGCCCTCCTCGGCGTACAAGGGCAGGGTAAAGGCGAGCAAATCTTTCAGGCGGTCCAGAAAATCCTGGGTCTGCTGGAAGCCAAAGACGTAATCCGCTACCGGTTTGTCCAGCCCGGTATGGTGCCGCAGGTTCTCGATATAAAAGGGATTGGGCATAAAACGCACATCAAAGACCAGATCCGCTTCCAGAGGCAGTCCGTACTTAAAGCCAAAAGACGCCACATTCACCGACATACCGCCCTTTTCCTCCCCACTGCCGAAGTGGTCCAGAAGTGCCTGCCGCAGCTTCCCGGTGGACAGGGGGGTGGTGTCCAGCACAACGTCCGCCAGCTTCTTCACCGGCTCCATCAGGACACGTTCCCGGGCCACGGCCTCCTCCAGGGAGTCGGTGCTGTCCCGGAGCGGATGCCGGCGGCGGGTTTCTTTGTAGCGCTTGATAATGGTGTCCTGCGAGGCGTCCAGAAAGAGCATCCGGCACTGGCAGTCCATGGCCCGCAGCTTCTCCATCACCCCGAACAGCTCCGTGAACGAATCCGCTGTCCGCACATCGTAGACAAGGGCCACCTTTGCGTAACGCCCTCCGCCGCTGGCACAGAATTCCGCAAATTTCAGTATCATCGCAGCGGGCATATTGTCCACTATATAAAATCCGATGTCCTCCAGGAAGGAAGCCGCCTTGCTCTTCCCGCCGCCGGAAAGCCCGGATATAATCAGGATTTCCATAAGAAACCGCCTTTCTCAGCCCACAAATTTCACTTCTGGTTCCAGCTGCACGCCGGTCCGCTCATAGACCCGCTCCTGCACCAGCCGGATCAGGGCCGCAATATCCGAAGAGGACGCGCCGCCCCGGTTGACAATAAACCCGGCGTGCTTCTCCGAGACCTGCGCGCCGCCCACGGACAGTCCCTTCAGGCCGCACTGTTCGATCAGGGTCCCGGCAAAATGGCCCTCCGGACGCTTGAAGGTACTTCCGGCGCTGGGCCATTCCAGGGGCTGACTGGCCTTCCGGCGTTCCATCAGACGCTGCATTTCCTCCCGAATCTGCACCGGGTCACCAGGAGGCAGCCGGAATTCCGCCGAAAGCGCCACCGCGTCCGGGCAGTCCGTCAGAAGGCTCCGCCGGTATCCAAAGGCCATGGTCTCCCTATCCAGACGCTTCACGCCCTCGTTGAGGAACAGCACCGTTGTTTCCGCCACCGCCTGCGCCAGTTCCCCGCCATAGGCCCCTGCGTTCATGCAAAGCCCGCCGCCGACGGTGCCCGGAATCCCATGGGCGAACGCCAGCCCCGCCAAGCCCTGCCTGCACGCAAAGTCCGCCAGCCGCGCCAAGGAAACTCCCGCTTCCGCAATCACGCTTCCCTGCGTCTCCCCCAGCTCCAGACGGCAGAGGGCGGACGTTCCGATCACCAGCCGGTCCAGGCCCTCGTCCGGCGCGAGCAGATTGGTGCCGTTGCCCATCACAAAGGGACGCGCCCCGCATTCCGCCGCCAGGGACAGCAGCAGTACAAGCTGTTCTCCCCGTTCCGGGAAGGCCATTCGTTTTGCCGGGCCTCCGGTGCGGAACGAGGTGTGCTTCGCCATGGCTTCCTCCCGCAGTACACGGACATCCGGAAGAAGCGCCGCTGTCTGTCTGTCAAAAACCTCAACCCAATCCATGGAATTCCTCCTGCCGTCAAAAAATAAATCCATTCTGCCGCTCCCCTATTTATATGAAGAGAGGCCGGAAAAAAGGTCCCGTCCCGCAAGGAAACACCGGGGCTTTCCAGACCCCGGATATCTCCATCTTTTGTCACTGCACCCGGCTCAGGAACGCGGCGCCGATGATTCCCGCGTCATTGCCCAGCTCCGCCGGAAGAATGCGGGTCACCCGTCCGCCATGTCTGGAGTAGCTCTCCCGCGCCACGGCTTCCCGGAGAGGCTCCAGCAGCAGATCCGCCGGAGCAGCCGCCACGCCGCCGCCGATTGCCACGATTTCAGGCCGTATGATATTGACAAGGCTGGACAGTCCGTTTGCCAGATAGTCCACGTATTCCCGGCAGACGGCCAGCGCGGTTTCATCTCCCGCCTCCGCCGCCTGGAACGCCGTCCGGCCCTCTACCCCGTCCTTTGCAAGCTCGTGGAGGGCGCTCTCGGGATGCTGTTCCATGGCCCGTTTTGTCAGCATAATCAGACCCGTGGCCGACGCGTAACGCTCCCAGCAGCCCTTCCGACCGCAGTTGCATGGTTCGCCGTCCTTGCAGACAACCATATGCCCCGCCTCGCTGGACGCCGGCCCGCCTCTGAGCTTGCCATCCAGAATCAGCCCCGCGCCCACGCCGGTGCCCAGGGTGACGATCACAAAATCACGGCTTCCCCGTCCCGCGCCGCAGAAGTATTCCCCGACGGCAGCGCAGTCCGCGTCGTTGCCCAGCAGAACCGGCAGGTCCAGATGCTTCCGGAACAGGCCCTCCAGGTCAACGTCCTCCATGGGGATATTCGTCGTGTACACAATCTTTCCGCCATCCACAGCGCCCGGCAGTCCGATGCCCACGGATTTCACGCCGTCCGCCGCGACCTCTTTCGCCAGACCCGCCAGCGTCTCCGCGAACTGCTCCGGGCCCTGAAAATCCAACGGAACCCGCTTCGTCTTCAAAATCTCGCCGCTGTCCGCTACCAGACCTGCTTTCAGATTGGTGCCGCCTACGTCAATACCAATATACATCCCTGTTCCTCCCTCTCACTGCAAGCCGTCCGCCCGCAGGTCCACTTTGTTGGCAAGCTCCTGGGCGGCATTGTACCCAAACTTTCTGTGCCGGTTGTTCATGGCCGCCACCTCCACAATACTGGCCAGATTGCGCCCAGGCCGGACAGGTATGGTCACAATGGGCACCTGTATGTCTAGAATTTCCGTAAAATGGTCCTCGATGCCCAAACGGTCGTAAAACTTGTTATTGTCCCAAGGTTCGAATTCAACCACAAGGTCCAGGTCAGCAAAGGTCTTGATTGCCCGCACGCCGAAGAGCTGCCGGACGTTAATCACGCCGATGCCCCGGAGCTCGATGTAATCCCGGATGACCTCCGGCGCGGTGCCCACGATGCCGTCAGAAATACGCCGGAGCTCCACCGCGTCATCCGCTACCAGCCGGTGTCCGCGCATAATCAATTCGATTGCGGCCTCGCTCTTGCCAACGCCGGAATCGCCGGTAATCATCACGCCCTCGCCGTACACATCCAGCATAACGCCGTGACGGGTGACGCAGGGGGCAAGAAACCGGCCCAGATATTCGCTGGTGCGGTTGCTGAACACCACGGTCACCTCGTTGGTCCGCAGGAGGGTTTTCTCATGGTCCCGTGCGCTCTCGATGCACTCCGGGAAGCAGTCCAGGTCCCGCGCAATGACCAGAGCCGGGATATCGTACAGGAACAGGTCATCGAAGCACTTCCGGCGCTGCGCGGAGGTCAGGCCCTTTAAGAAGGTAATTTCCGCCTTGCCCACCACCTGAAGCCTGCGGGGGTCAAAATAGTCATAGAAACTCTGAAACTGGAGTCCCGGCCGGTTCAGGTCCGGTACGGTCAGCATAGCCTCGTCGTAATCGCTGCCCTTGTTCAGGACCTCCAGATGGAACAGTGATACAAATTTAGATACTTTTAAGCCGTTTTCACTCATAGTATTCCCTCGTCTTTCCGGCCCCGCTCCCGTCTCTCCCCCACGGACTCCGGGCCTTCGTCGCTTTTGTGCCTCTATTATATATGAACTCTCCCGATTCCGCAACACCTTCTCCCATCCTTGTCAGAAAAAGTCTTTCTCAAACGGCAGAGTCCCAGGCCCGGGAAAAAATTTCGGTTTTTTTCAAAATTCTTCTTGCATTTTCCCGCCCTTTCTGTTATTATACATCTTGTGCCTAGACAAAGGCAAGTACGTTTAGCGGGGAGGTGCAATGGATGGCGAAGTGCGAGTATTGCGGCAAAGGCGTGACCTTTGGGATTCAGGTTTCTCACTCTCACCGGCGTTCCAACCGTCCCTGGAAGCCCAACGTGAAACGTGTGAAGGCAATCGTCAACGGTTCCCCGCGCCACGTTTATGTTTGTACCAGGTGTATGCGCTCCGGTAAGGTTACCCGTGCTATCTGATCCTGCTGATAAATCCCGGGCCTGTTTATGGTCCGGGATTTTTCTTTTCTGGGGGGCAGGAGCAGTCTCATTTATATCAGACGGAACAAAAGGCAGGTTCTCCCACCAAAGCCGCGGTTTCTTTGCATCAAAGGGGCCAAAAGGTCAGATTCCCCAAATAAATACAGAATCAAGGAGGTTTCCATGGACCATTTCTGCACCTGTACTAATACCGCCTGCCGCTGTCACCCTTCAAATCACGACAAGGGCTGTACGCTCTGCATTGAGAAGGAACTGCGCAAACAGGAAATCCCCGCCTGCTTCTTCAACCTCATTGCTCCCGGTGAATCCATTCAGGACTGTTCCCTGGAAGCCTTCGCCCGGCGGGTTCTCCATTCTGAATAAGCGTAAGCGGGACCACTTTCCAACGGCCCCGCTTTTTTGCTGCCCGGAAGAACTCCATCCTCCCGTTCTTCATTCAAAGCCATGTGCGTTCCAGAAGCTCGTCCTTTTTGGCGCGGGTCATAAGCTCGCTGACGACCTCCCGGACCTGCTTGCCGTGGTAGAGGACCTGATAGGCACAGTCGCAAATAGGCATTTCCACTCCCTCCTTGGCAGCAAGCTGGTGAACGCTCTCGGCGGCGAAATAGCCCTCCACCACCGCGCCTACTTCCTCCATGGCCTCCTTGGGACTCTTCCCCTGACCAATCAGTATCCCAGCACGGTTATTCCGGGAGTGCATGGACGTACAGGTGACGATCAGGTCCCCCATGCCCGCAAGCCCGCCGAAGGTCCGCCGGGTACCGCCAAGCTGTTCGCCCAGACGGGTGATCTCTGCCATGGCGCGGGTCATCAAAAGGGCCTTTGTGTTGTCCTGCAATCCCAATCCGGTGCAGATGCCGCAGCTCAGGGCAATGATATTTTTCAGAGCCGCCGCCAGCTCCACGCCCACGATATCGTAACTGGTATAGACCCGAAAGCTATCATTCATAAAGGCATTTTGCACAAAACGGGCTGTATTTCTGTCCGGGCAGGCCGACACGCAGCCGGTAGGAAGCCGCAGGCCCACTTCCTCCGCGTGAGAGGGACCGGACAGCGCGGCGACCTTGCAGATCTCGCCGGTGGTCTCCTGCAAAACCTGGCTCATCCGCAGATTGGTGTCCCGTTCAATGCCCTTGGAGACGCTGACAAGGACCGTCTTCCGGGTCAGGTACGGCGCGATCTGTTCTCCCGTCTTCCGTACCGCAAAGGACGGCGGCGCGCTCACCACCATCTCCGCGCCCTCCAGACAGCCCAGGTCTCCCGTGATCTGAAGCGTCTCCGGCAATGCCACGCCCTTCAGCAGCGGATTCTCACGGCTCTCCGACATCTGCGCCGCTTTCTCCGGATTGTGGGACCAGAGCGTTACGTCGTGCCCGTTGTCGCACAGTACAATCGCCAGCGCCGTCCCCCATGCGCCGCTCCCCAATACTACTGCTTTCATGCCTTGTCCTCCTTTTTCTTATGGAAGCTCAATTTCCGTTCCGTTCCGTGAAGCAGGCGGTCAGCGTTGCCCCGATGCTTCCAGACCACCAGAATGCCGCAGACAAAGCCCAGTGCAATCACCGCGGGCTGGTCCGGGTAGCAAAGCCATGTCACCACCGGGAAGCACAGTCCAGCCCAGAGAGACCCCAAGGATACATAGCGGGTCAGCACCGTAAGAAGCAGAAAACCGCCCCAGGACGCCAGCGCGATATGCCAGTCCAGCATCAGGGCGATGGTCCCGCCGGAGAGAATCCCCTTGCCGCCCTTGAACTGAAACATACAGGGGAACATATGCCCAAGCAGGCAGAAGACCGCCGCCCAGTAACGCCCCAGCACCGGATTCCCCAGATATGAGAACGCCCATGCTCCCAGAAGTACCGCCAGAACCGCTTTCAGCACGTCGCAGAGTATCACGACGAAGGTCAGCCCGCCGCCGAAGGTCCGGAAGAAATTCGTCAGGCCCGCATTGCCGCTTCCATGGGTCCGCACGTCGTCCCGAAGGATATATTTCGAGACGATCACCGCGCCGTTGAAGCAGCCCAGAAGGTAGGAAATCACCGCGACAAGCCCATAAAGCACCGCCGGAGGTCCCATAAAAACCCGAATGAAATCGTTTGTTGCTTCCGGTTCGTATGTCATGGTTCAGACCTCCTTCTCACCCTTCTGCCGGATGGAGATACGGATAGGCGTTCCCTCCAGGCCGAAGGTGTTTCGGATGCAGTTCTCCAGATAACGCTGGTAGGAAAAATGAAACAGCCGGGAATCGTTGCAGAAAATCACGTAATGGGGCGGTTTTACCCCCACCTGCGTCATATAATAGATTTTCAGCCGGCGGCCCTTGTCGGTAGGCGGCTGGACCCGGACCTGGGCATCGGCAAGCACGTCGTTCAGCATCCCGGTGGTAATGCGGGTACTGGCCTGGTTGCTCACATAGTCAATCAGCTCAAAGAGGCGGTCCACCCGCTGCCCGGTCAAAGCGGAGACGAACAGAACCGGCGCATAGGTCATAAAGCTCAGGCCCTGCCGAACATCCTCCCGCATCCGGTCCATGGTCTTGCCGTCCTTCTCCACCAGGTCCCATTTATTCACCACAATAATGCTGGCTTTTCCCGCTTCATGGGCCATTCCAGCTACTTTTGTGTCCTGTTCTGTCACACCCTCCATGGCGTCAATCATAATCAGGCACACGTCCGCCCGCTCGATTGCCATGGCTGCCCGAAGCGCGCTGTAACGTTCAATATTCTCTTCCACCTTGCTTTTCCGGCGAAGCCCCGCGGTGTCGATAAAGACAAACCTGCCCTTCTCGTTCTCAAACCGTGAATCAATGGCGTCCCGGGTTGTACCGGCCACATTGGAGACGATCACCCGGTTTTCCCCAAGAATCTTGTTAATCAGCGACGACTTTCCCGCGTTGGGCTTGCCGATGACGGCTACTTTGATGGCGTCGTCCTCTTCCTCCTCCTCGTCCGCCGGGGGGAAGTATTGCAGGCAGGCGTCCAGCAAATCGCCGGTGCCGTGGCCATGGACGGCGGAAACGGCTACAGGGTCTCCAAGGCCAAGGTTGTAGAACTCGTAGAAATCCGGGTCCGGCAGTCCGGTGGAATCCATCTTATTCACCGCCAGAACGATGGGCTTGCCGCTGCGCAGGAGCATTCCGGCCACCTCCTGATCCGCCGCCGTCAAGCCTGTCCGGATATCCGTCAAAAACACAATGACCGTGGCGGTGTCAATGGCGATCCGGGCCTGATCCCGCATAAATTCCAGAATCAGATTATCCGTCCGGGGTTCGATGCCGCCGGTGTCCACCAAGGTGAAGCTCCGGCCGTTCCAGTCGCAGTCGCCATAGATCCGGTCGCGGGTCACGCCGGGGGTGTCCTCCACAATGGACAGACGCCGCCCGATCAGCTTATTGAACAGCATGGACTTGCCTACATTGGGCCGTCCCACAATGGCCACTATCGGTTTTGCCATAATATCCCTCCCAAGGGCAGACATTCCAAAAAACTCCGCCCGTTCTATAATTCCAAACAAGGACCGCCCGACCATATCAGAGCCTGTCCCATTGTCCGGGAAAAATCCTGATTCCCAATTTCTCATTCCTGACGCAACTATTATACCCTGCATTGGGCAGCGGCGCAAGGGAAACTCTGACAGAAAACGCGGTTACTGCCGGAAAGCAGCTTCCGCGTTGACCGCACAGTATGGAGTTCCGCCGCCGTCACGCCCTGGGATGAGCCTTCTGATACACGTCCTTCAATTCCTTCTTGACCACATGGGTGTAAATCTGGGTGGACGAGATATCCGCGTGACCCAGCATTTCCTGAAGAGACCGCAGGTCCGCGCCGTTCTCCAGCAGATGGGCCGCAAAGGAATGACGCAGCGTATGGGGCGTGATTTCCTTGTCAATGCCCGCCTTCTCCTGATAGTGCTTGATAATCTTCCAGAATCCCTGCCGGCTCATGCGCTCGCCGTTCATATTGACAAACAGGGCGGCCTCCCCGCTGTCGGAAACCAACTGCGGGCGGGCTTTGCTGAGGTAATCCTGCAAGGCTTTGACAGCGGTGCGGTAAACGGGGATGCTCCGCTCCCTGCCCCGGCCTGTGCAGCGCAGGATGCCCGCGGAAAGGTTCAGGTTCTCCAGGTCCAGGGCGGTCAATTCACTGACGCGGATGCCAGTGGCGTAAAGCAGTTCCAGCATCGCGTGATCCCGAAACCCTTTGGCGTCCACGCAGCGGGGCTGTTCCAGGAATAGCTCCACTTCCCTGCTGGTCAGCACGGCGGGGTACTTCCGTTCCGTTCTGGCCGCGGCGACGCCTTTGGCGGGATTGCTGTCTATGGTCCCCTGGGCTACAAGAAAATTGTAATACGACTTTACCGACGCCAGATACCGGCTGACGGACGCCGCCGACTTCCCCCGGTTCTGCATCCATTCCATGTATTCCCGCACCGTCTCCCCGTCGGCCTCGGTCAGCTCCTTCCCCTGCCCGGCAAGGTATTCCGCAAACTGTCCCACATCCCGGAGATACGCCGCCACCGTGTTCTCCGACGCGTGACGCTCCTGCATCAGATACGCGCCATAGCCTGTCAGCTCCATGCAATCCTCCCTCTCTCTATACACAACAAACACTACACAGCCAGCCGCTCCAGCACGGCATCCAGAAGCCAGGGGGACAGCGCCAGCTCCGCCCAGAGACCCGCCAGCAACGCCCCGCTAACCACGCCCAGACGCAGCCAGTATTCCCGACCCCGCACGGCCCGTCCCCTCCCAAGAGACAAACACGCGGCCTCCCACGACGGCACTGCCAGCAGAAAATAACATGGCAGGGTCACCGCGCACCGCAGGCCCATCACCGCCGCCGCCAGCAGCACGCCCTCCGGTCCGAAGACGGTGGCAAAGCAGCACACCGAAAAGGACAGGAAAAATCCAAAGGCCGCTGTCAGGCCCGGCACCAGCACCGCCCCCAACACGCTGAATCCCAAGAGAAACGCCGCCAGCGGATACCGGAAGTACAGCACCGCAGCCGTCAGCGCAGTACCGTCTCCCTCAACCGCCGTGAAATCCCGCAGGTAGCCGCTCAGCTCCTCTCCGGCAGTCTCGGGCACATTCCCGGCACAGACCTGTCCCAAAATCATGCCGGACAGAAAAAACAAGCCCAGAAACAGCAGTCTCGCCAACGGCTGTCCCAAATCCATTCTGCGTCCCTTCACCCGCCTCACCTCCCTGCATCCTATGCGTGTCCCGGATGCTTTATGCAAGGCGTCAGGCAGGAAGACGGCCCTTTCCCTCGGCGTTCCGGGAAGGGCCGTTTTCCTCTAATATAGAGCATTCTATCCGCTTTCGCAAGGAATTTGTATGAAAATCCTATTTTTTGTAAATTCCCACAAAAATCTTATGTCAACTTCTACCCCGCATCCCCATTTCTGACAGCAATTGCAGACAAAAGCTCCCATAGACAGAAGAAGAACGCGGAAAAAATCTCACCGTCTGCGGCGCTTTCCGGGGCGGAACAGGCTGGAAAGAAGTCCCCCGCCTACCGCGCATAACAGCAGAACGCCTCCCTGACCCAGCCAGGCGGTCTCGTTCCAGCAGCACAGCGCCGTCACCGCCAGCACGCCCGCAAAGATCGCCCCTGTCAGCAGACCCCCGCCGCGAATCGATGTGCGCCAGACCGTCAGAAGGCCTCCCAGAAGCGCCGAGATCACGCACCAGACCGCGATCCCGATAAAACTCCCGCTCTCCGGCAGAAGCCCCTTCACTACCAAAAATGCCAGTACCAGCAGCCCCAGAAAATACGTCCCCAGCGCCAGGAGACCTCCCTGTGCAAAGCCCTGCCATACCGCCGCCTGTTTTCGTCCCTTTGTCATGCCGTCTACCTCCCTTTTTTCCCAGCTTATTCAGCCTGCGCCTCCCTTTATGCCTCCCAACCCGCAAAAAGCCCCGCCACAGCTCTGCGCCGCGACGGGGTCTTGCTTCTTACTTGTCCTCGGAATTCTCTGCCTTTTCGGGCAAGCCTTCCTTTTCCTTCTTTTTCTTCTTCTCCTCTACGGGCATATCACTGCTCTGCACGCCTACCGAACTCACAGCCCACTTTGTCAGCTCCATCCGCACCCGGTCGTCGCTGGTCTCAATCACGATGGTCTCCGCGTTCACAGCCACAATCTTGCCCACAATGCCGCCAATAGATGTGATCACGTCGCCCTTCTTCAGACTGTCCCGCATCTCCTGCGCTTTCTTCTTCCGCTTGTTTTCCGGGCGGATCATCAGAAGATACATCATCCCAAGCACGACAACGATCATGATTAAGCTGCTGGTACCTTGATTCATGTGTAAACTTCCTTCCTTTTCTGCAATCAGAATGTGTCTATTATACCAAATTCAAAATCTTTTGCAAGCCTTTTCTTCATACTTCCTGAAAGACCTTGCAATTTTTCCGGTTTTCTGCCGCCCTGAACCCAAAGGAGACCGGCTTATGCGCTATTTTCTGACTCTTCCGCTCATTCTGGGCGGCCGCGTCGGGAAAAGCCCCGTTCCTCTGGAGGACCTGTCCGCGGACTACAGTCTGGAGCAAACAAAAAAACAGCGTTGTGGTCCATAGAAAACGGCGATATTTCCAGCGGTCAGGAGGTCCGGGAAGCCTTTGTCCAAGCCGCGCCCGTCTGGAGGGGCATATTGATTTTCACCTTGTTTATAAAGACCTCATATATGACGATTGACCCGCAGGGGCCCTTCCAGTACCGGTAGGCTCCCTTTTTATACCCGCTCCGCCAGTTTTTCGCTGTACTCCGAACGGAACGCGGCAAAACGGCCTTCATCCAGGGCCTCACGGATTTTCGCGGTCAGCTCGTTGTAGAAATACAGATTGTGCAGTACCGCCAGACGGAGGGCAAGAGTTTCCTCCGCCTTGAAGAGATGCCGCAGGTAGGCCCGTGAGAAGCGTTTGCAGACCGGACACTGACAGCTTTCACTGATGGGCCGGTCATCCATGGCATACTTGGCATTCAGGATGTTCACGGTGCCCTCCCAGGTGAAGAGCTTCCCGTGACGGCCGTTCCGGGAGGGCATCACGCAGTCAAAGAAGTCCACCCCCCGGGCCACTCCTTCTATGATGTTGCTGGGAGTCCCCACGCCCATCAGATACCGGGGCTTGTCCTTGGGCATCCAGGGTTCTACCGCCTCTATAATATCATACATCACCTGAGTCGGCTCCCCTACCGCAAGTCCACCGATGGCGAACCCGTCACAGTCCAGCTTCGCGATCTCTTTCATGTGCCATACCCGCAGGTCCGGGAACGTGGCCCCCTGGTTGATGCCAAACAGAAGCTGTCCGGGGTTGACGGTCTCCGGCAGGCTGTTCAGGCGGTCGTGCTCGGTCTTGCAGCGCTCCAACCAGCGGAAGGTCCGTTCGCAGGAAGCCTTCGCGTAATCGTAGGCCGCCGGATTCTCCACGCACTCATCAAAGGCCATGGCTATGTCACTGCCCAGATTAGACTGTATACGCATGGATTCCTCGGGACCCATGAAAATTTTCCTTCCGTCGATATGGGACGAAAAATAGACGCCCTCTTCCTTAATCCGCCGCAGAGACGCCAGCGAAAAGACCTGAAAGCCGCCGGAATCGGTCAGAATCGGTCCCTCCCAGCCCATAAAGCGATGCAGCCCGCCCATTTTGCGCACCAATTCGTCGCCGGGCCGCAGATGCAGATGATAGGTGTTGCTCAGTTCGATCTGACAGCCTGTCTCCCGCAGATCATACGCAGACACGCCGCCTTTGATTGCCGCCTGAGTGCCTACGTTCATAAAGACCGGCGTCTGAACAATCCCCCCATGCGCGCAGGTAAACTGACCCCGCCGCGCATGGCCTTCCGTTTTCAACAGTGTAAACATGAACGCTCTCCCTTTTATGATTTCCTACAGGCTGTCAAAAAAGCCCGCAGCGCCGTTTTCCGTTCCGGGGGCAGGGTCTTTTGCGGAATTCCCAGTTCCGGGCCGATATTGGGCAATGCCGCGCCCCTCCTCTCGTTTCCGACATTCTACCAGATTTCTCCCCCAGACGCAAGAGGGTAAAAAAGCCCCGCCGTTTCCGACAGGGCTGAAGCTCCGCGTCATCTGCTGACAACTGCGGCCATTATCCATTTCTCTGACGCTTTTTCTCAGAATTTCGCGTCGTGGAGCCAGACGTAACGCTCATCTTCGCAGCGGTCAGTCTGGAGCCAGGGATTGCCGTCCAGATGGCGGATCATCCAAATGGTGTACATCTGGTAACCGGGGGCCACGGCCTGGGGATGCAGATCGCCGCCGGGGATGGCAGAAAAGCTGTGGTCCACGCTCTTGAAGACCTGATCGCCTACAAAACTGGCGCCGAAGCCCTCAGGATGGTCAAACAGGAAGACATAGCATTCGGGCTGGGGATGCCGGTGGGGGAGGTAGCCGGACCAATTGCCGCGGTCGTTGAGAATCTCGCCCAGGACCATGTTGGAGGCGGGGCAGATATCGTGGTCAAAGATGGTGTTCACCCGGCGCTTGGCCACGTCGCCGAACTTGCCTACACCGGACCACTTCCAGGGAGCGTCCTCGGGAGCGTAAAGGCGGCTGTCAAACTTGGCGTCATTCTTGGTACACTGGACCATGATTTCCGCGTCAGCCTCGGCGGTAACGGCAATCTCCACGCCCTCGGAAGTATGGACGCACCAAGGTCCTTCAGTGAACACGTCCTTCCGGCTGACGCTCTTCTGATTGCCCTCCCAGGCGAAGGAAATCTTCCCGCTGAGCAGCAGCACCGCGATCTCCTCACCAGCGCGGCAGAACTTCCGGGTTTCGCCGGCCTTCATGCGGTACATCCGGATGTCCATCAGCATGGCAGCATAGTCATTATCGTAGGTAGTGAGAATCATCTCGCCGGACGCGTCAAATTCGGGGTAACCAAAAACCTTACTCATTGCGCTGAACCTCCTTGTTTTTTCCATCGACTTTTTTGGGGAGAACCGCCCCGCCGGAAATCCGAAAGGGCGGTTCAGAGGGGGGAAGTGTATGTAAAGCGAAATTCCGCCTTACTTGCCCAGCAGTTCATGCTGAATCCGCTCCAAAGCCTCCGGCGCCTGCTTGTCCATCTTCTCCGGGAAGCCGAAGTAGCTGACGCAGATGATATTGTCTCCGCCAGCCTTGGGCGCGTCGGGCTTGAGCTGCTTGTTGACGAAGTCCATCTCCCGCAGAGTCTCGAAGATGCCGTCGAAGTCCACCTCGCCCTCGCCCATGGCTGTATGCTGGTGAATGGTCACGTCGGCACGGCCACGCGCATTCAGCCAAGGAGGATTGAGAATATAGCGGCAGTCCTTGGTCTGATTCCAGGTATCGGCAAGAAGCACGTGGGTCAGTTCATCGCCGGCGTATTTCAGCATATGCCGCACGTCGCCCTTGCCCTGGTCGTAGAAGAAGCCGTGAGAGGCGGAGTAGACGTAGCCCAGATTCTTGGAACGGAAGGATTTGACGATATCGCAGGTCTCGTCGTTCAGCTCACAGAAGTCGTAGGGATGGGACTGGATTTCCACCCGGAGGCCCTCCCGCTCAATGATGGGCAGCAGTTCCTCCATGGACCGGAAGAACATCCCGTTGCAAATCTCCTGCTGATTGGGGTCGCCGGAAAACTCGGTGTTAATAACAGGCACGCCCATATCCACGGCAATCTGAATGATGCGCTTCCAGTTGGCTACGGCGTGCTGGCGTTGTTCCTCGGTGGGGCCGGACCAGCGGTAGACCACGATGAAGGAGGAAATTTCCACGCCGGTTTCCTTCAGAGCCTTCCGGTACTCCTCTTCGCACTCCTTGGAAAACAGGGGATGCTTGTAGAAAGGATTGATGCGGGGATGGGGGGACTGTTCAATGTACTTGTAGCCCCAGCCGGCCACCTTGCGGACATAATCGCGGATAGGCATCTGTTTGGCAAGAACGTCCACGTCGAATGCGATTTTCATGCGCGCTTCCTCCATTCTTTTATGTGAACCGCGTTCTGAATTCTCTGCGCGGTTCCTTCTCATATCCTTAATCATACTCTCAAGCGTCCCGTTTTCCAATGAAACATCCTGCGGAAACCCTGCGATTTTCTGCTCTTTCACCTTGCGCGTCAGGACGCCTTGTGGTATCCTAGAGAAAACAGGCGAAAGGACGGTGGATTCCATGGACATTCCAGAGGCGGGCGTCCTCAAAAATTCCCAGCGTTATTTCTTTACTCCCTCTTCTCTGGCGGAGGAGCTGCTCTACTATCCCACCCGGGTAGGCCATTATTTCTGCGATGAACACTATGCCTTCAACCATCAGGCGGAAACAGCCCGATTGGCCAGCCATCGGGAAAATCTGATGCTCATCTGTATCTGTCAGGGGGACCTGCACTGCTGCTTCGAGGATGTGAAGTATACCGCGGGACCAGGACAGGTGGCCTTCTTCGACTGCCGGCAGCCGCATGAGTACAGTTCCTCCATGCTCTCTGAACAGGTCTGGATTCTCTTCAACGGCCTCAACGCCCGGGAACTGTACCGCCGTATCCTCCAGAGCCGGGGCGGGCGGCACGTCTTTGCTCCCAACGCCTTCCCCTCCCTGATCCAGGCTATCCGGGAACTGGTGGACTCCTGTTCCGCCGGGGCGCGTATGAGTGAATCCGCCTGCTCCCAGCTCATTCACCGGGTGCTGTGCGAGCTTCTTCTGGGCGGAGAGGGTCAGGCGGAAAATGAAGCCGTTGCCGCAGCCCTCCGGTGCATCCACAGCCGCCTCCATCAGCCTCTGACCGTCCGGGACGCCGCCGCCGCCGCAAGACTCAGCCCCGCCCATTTCTCCCGCGTCTTCAAGGCCCAGACCGGATACTCTCCCTATGAATACATCCTGTTGCGGCGCATCGACGAGGCCAAGCACCTCCTGACCTCTACCGGGCTTTCCGTCAAGGAGGTCGCGTATCAGGTCGGCTACAACAGCGAGGAAAACTTTATTCATTCCTTTCAGAAAAAGGTCGGCGTCTCCCCCGGCGTCTTCCGTAATGTCCCTGTTTGAATCAGAAATCTTTTCCTGCGGATTTGTGCTTTCCAGATCCAGGAAGTTCTCTCCCAATGCAAAACGGCGGTCCTCCATTTACAGGAAGACCGCCGTTTTATTATAAAGCCAGGAATTTTCCTTTTTATCAGAAATCCCGCGGCGCCGGCTAACTTCCGAATTACTCCAAAACTGCTCCTCTGGCCGCGCTGGTGACGAGCTTTGCGTAGCGGGCTGCGTAACCGGTTTTAATCTTCGGCTCCGGGCAGACCCATTTGGCCTTTCGCGCGGCGATGGTCTCTTCGTCCACCTCCAGACGGATGGCGCATTTGGTGATGTCAATGGAAATCGTGTCGCCGTCCTCCACAAACGCGATGGGACCTCCTTGGGCGGCTTCCGGGCAGACGTGACCGATGGACGCGCCGCGGGTTGCTCCGGAGAACCGGCCGTCGGTAATCAGAGCCACGTCCTTATCCAGCCCCATGCCCGCAATGGCCGACGTGGGGTTCAGCATCTCCCGCATTCCCGGACCGCCCTTGGGACCCTCGTAGCGGATGACTACCACATCCCCGGCTTTGATTTTCCCGGCGTAAATGGCGGCAATGGCATCCTCTTCGCTGTCGAACACCCGGGCCGGCCCGCTGTGGACCATCATTTCCTTTGCCACCGCGGACCGCTTCACCACACAGCCCTCCGGCGCCAGATTGCCCTTCAGCACCGCGATGCCGCCGTCCTGACTGTACGGGTTCTCGATGGGCCGAATCAGCTCAGGGTCACGGTTTACTACGCCCTCCAGATTTTCGCCCAGGGTCCTGCCGGTACAGGTCAGCACGCCGGTGTCCAGAAGCGCTTTCTTCGTCAGCTCCTTCATAACCGCGTACACGCCCCCGGCCTGTTCCAGGTCCTCCATATACGTCTCGCCTGCCGGGGCCAGATGGCAGAGATTGGGAGTCCGGCTGGAAATCTCGTTGGACATATCCAGGTCAAGCTCGATGCCGCACTCGTGGGCGATAGCAGGCAGGTGCAGCATGGTATTCGTGGAACAGCCCAAGGCCATGTCCACTGTCTCGGCATTGTGGAAGGCGGCGGGGGTCATGATATCCCGGGGCCGGATGTTTTTCTCTACCAGCTCCATAATCTGCATTCCGGCGTGTTTGGCAAGGCGCAGGCGGGCGGACCAGACAGCGGGAATGGTGCCGTTCCCCTGAAGGGCCATGCCGATGGCTTCCGTCAGGCAGTTCATGGAGTTTGCGGTATACATACCCGAGCAGGAGCCGCAGGTGGGACAGGCGTTGTTTTCGTAGTCCTCCACGCCGGCCTCGTCCAATTTCCCGGCGTAGTAGGAGCCTACGGCCTCGAACATATGGGAAAGGCAGGTGCGCCGTCCATCGCTGAGGCGTCCGGCCAGCATGGGACCGCCGGAAACGAAAATCGTGGGAATGTTCAGACGGGCGGCGGCCATCAGAAGACCAGGCACGTTCTTGTCACAGTTGGGAATCATGACCAGACCGTCAAACTGGTGGGCAATCGCCATCGCTTCCGTAGAATCGGCAATCAGGTCCCGGGTAATCAGAGAATATTTCATGCCCACGTGTCCCATGGCAATTCCATCACAGACCGCAATGGCCGGGAATTCCACCGGAGTGCCCCCCGCCAGACGCACCCCTGCCTTGACCGCTTCTGCAATCTTATCCAGATTCATATGTCCGGGAACGATCTCATTCTGCGAACAGACCACGCCGATCAGAGGCCGTTCCAGCTCTTCCTTTGTGTAGCCCAAGGCGTAAAACAGCGAACGATTCGGCGCGCGCTCCACACCCTGGGTGACATTGACGCTTCTTTCCTTCATTGCGAGTCCTCCTTTGATTTCCACGCGTCCCAGTAAGCCTGGTTCCCTTTTTGAGACGCTTTTTCTGTCTGTTGAATTTGTTAGACTACTCTTCAATTTGTCTGACATCAAGATAGCACACCGGACCGCCGCTGTCAATAGGAAATTCTGCGATTTTTGGAAACCCGGTTGATTTTTCAGGAAAGCTCCTGTATAATAACCCGCGATTTCAGCAAAGGGAGGTCGGAGTGGTGAAAGACGGCAGGAGTCTGGCCCAGCGGACGGCGGATGAGATATATGATATGATTTTCAAGAAACGGCGTTTTCCGTCCGGCGGGAAGCTGCCCAATGAGAATGAGCTTTCCGCGGAGCTTGGCATCAGCCGGGCCACGCTGCGGGAGGCCATCCGGATTCTGGCTTTACAGGGGATTCTGGAGGTACGCCGGGGCGCGGGGACCTTCGTCTCGGGAGAGCCCGCCTTGTTTGACGATTACGGCATCGGCAGTCTGGAGCACGTCAGAATCCGCCTGAAGGACCTGTACGAGACCCGACTGCTGTTCGAGCCTCCGGTGACGGAACTGGCCTGCCTGCGGGCCTCAAATGGTGAACTGGAAGCCATCTGTCAACAGGGGGAAGCAGTGGCCGCTCTTATTCAGGCCGGAAAGGACCGTACGGAGGCGGATCAGGAATTTCACCGGGCGATTATCCTGGCGTCCCATAATGAATTCATGATCCGGCTGATTCCGCTGATTAACCGGGCTGTCAGCGAATCCATTTTTGTGGGAGGAGAACGCGTTTCCGATACCAGCGGGAATTCCGGAGACCTTCTGGCGGAGGAAACTTTGCGGGACCATGGGCTGATTATGGAGTTCCTGCGCAAACGGGACGGCCGCGGCGCTCGGAACGCTATGGAAATTCATATTCACCACGCCATCCACACCCTGGGCCTGAACCGGCTCCGGGACCCGCTGTTCTAGGGGCTTCTGATGATCGTCGCCAGACAGATACGCCCTCCATCCTGGCCGCCGCTGCCCGAATTTGACGCATTTTTTCAATACCCTGGGCAGTTTGACCAGTTTTTGAAAAAAATCCAAAAAAAGATTGTTAAAAAAATTGACAAGTCCCCTCTTTTAGGCTAAACTAGAAAAGGATTGTTTGATACTGCCTGTTTTTGAATTTAAGGAGGGAACGGATTGAAAAAAGAAAATGTCTCCGACGCTGTCATTCGGCGTCTGCCCCGATACTACCGCCAGCTCTCAGAACTGAAAGCCAGGGGCCAGGTCCGGATTTCCTCTCACTCTCTGGGGCAGGAGATGAATATTACCGCATCGCAGATACGGCAGGATTTGAGCTGTTTCGGGGAGTTCGGACAACAGGGCTACGGCTATAATGTGGAGGAGCTGCATACCGAAATCGGCCATATCCTGGGCGTGGACAATCATCATCATCTGATTATGATCGGCGCGGGCAACCTCGGTCACGCCTTGATGCACAATTTCCATTTTCAGGAGGCCGGTTTTACGCTGGACGCAGCCTTCGACGTGGCCCCGGCGGTCATCGGCACACAGATCAACAACGTGCCGATTTTCTCCATGGACGAGCTGGATGGGTATGTTCACAGTCACAGCGTCGACGTGGTGGTTCTGACGGTGCCTCAGTCTGTGGCCCAATCCCTGACGGAACGGCTTGTGCATCTGGGTATCCACGGATTCTGGAACTTTACCAATGTAGAAATCACCTGCCCGAATCCGGATGTGCGTATCGAGAGCATCCATTTTGCCGACAGCCTCCTAACGCTGAGCTATCGGATTGCAAACCGCTGATTCCATATTTCACATAAACATAAAGAGGTGTTCTATGAAGCGCATTCTATCGGCGCTGGTTCTCTGCGCGCTGTTTGTCACCGTGTACGCGGCAGGCGGTCCGGAAGACCCGCTGGCTTCCCTGTCCTACCTGAACGGCCCGTTCACTGACGGCCTGCATACTGCCGTCGACGCCCGCCTGAACGCTGCCAGCTTTTCCACGACCTCTGTTTCAGCGTCCGGCGCGTGGAACGAGGTTCGGCTGAAACAGGATGATTTGCTCCTGGGTACGGCTGGCGACGGCGTGCTCTTTCTGGCAGGCGGCGGACAGGTGGTCTACCCCTCCGGGGCCGTGGTGGATGTCACCGAGGGGGCAGTGATTCCCAGCGGCGGCGTTCTTCAGGCCCGGCACCGGTATCTTGTGGCGGAGGAGACTTCGGCCAGCTTTCAGATTATTGGCAAGACCGCCGTTCTGGACTGGCAGGGCCGCTGCACCTTCAGTCTGTCCGGGTCGCCGGATTACAACGCCATTGCCGCCGCTTTGAAGACCCTGGGGCTGTTCCGGGGGTCCCTTACCGGCTACGGGCAGGGATTTGACCTGGAAGCCGCCCCCACCCGTTTGCAGGCTTTGATTATGTTCGTCCGGGTCCTTGGGGAGGAATCCGCAGCCCTGTCCTGGAACGGCGTGTGCCCTTTTCAGGATATCCAACCCGGCTCACAGGCAGAGAAATATGTGGGCTACGCTTACGAACGGGGCTACACCAACGGCTACAGCACCACGGAATTCCGGCCCTCCGCCACGGTCAGCGCATCCCAGTATGTGGAATTTCTGCTCCGCGCCCTGGGCTACAGCTCCGCCGCCAACACCCAGATTTCTGACGCCCTGGAACGTGCCGAGAGCGCCTACGTCCTGACGCCGGGGGAAACCGCCATACTCCAAAGCACCGACTTCCTGCGGGCGGATCTGGTTTACGTTTCCTATTACGCCCTGGACGCCCGGCTCGCTGACGGCACGCAAACCTTGGGGCAGTCCCTGATGGAACGGAACGTCTTCGACCAGCAGGCCCGGGACAGCGCCAAGGTCAGCGGCAGCCGTCTGTAAGCACAACGCCTTTCGGTTTTTTCCGGAGGGCGCTGTTTTTTTGGAACCCCTTCCGCACAGGCGCATATGATGAACTGAGGCCACTTCAAAAGGGCCTACATCACATCCCAGGAGGTTCCATTATGTGCAATAACGGCTTTGGCGGAGGCAACTGCTGCTGGATCATCATCCTGCTCATCATCGTCTGGTGCTGCTGCGGCAACAGCAACAACAATAGCTGGGGCGGCAGCAACTGCGGCTGTGGCTGCGGCTGTGGTTGTGGCTGCGGCGGCAACTGTGGCTGCAATTGCGGCTGCAACAATAACTGCGGCTGCAACTGCAATCCCGCTCCCTGCTGCTAAATAACAAAACCCCCGGGGCTTCGGTTCCGGGGGTCTCTCTATGATTAGGAATGCGGAATGGACTTGAACTCAGGCGGGTTTCCATAAAAAGCATTCTGTGTCAAATCGCGCAGGAATTGCTTTGAACTGCGGCAGTATCCTAAAAAATTTCCTGATTCAACGATTTTGGCTGACCTTTCCAGCGGCCCATCCAACACAGGCGCCCAGGAGAATGCCGCCCAGGATATCGGTAGGCCAGTGAACATAGAGGTACAGTCTGGAAAAGGCAATCGCCGACGCCAGGACGCAGGCAGGAATCCACAGACAGCTCCCGGAGGCCCTCAGCGCAAAGACGGCAGCAAAGGACGCGGCGGTATGGCCTGACGGAAAAGAGGCGTCTCCTGGCGGATGGACAAGCAGTACCAGCTCAGGCCGCAGGAGAAAGGGTCTTCCCCGGCCGATCAGGGGTTTCAGGAGCAGGTTGCAGGCCGCCAGGTCCAGTACCAGCCCGCAGGCCAGCGTCTTCCCCTGATTCCGCCAGCGTCTGGAAAGCAGCAACGCCGCCGCTGTCAGAATCCAGATTTCCCCATGGTCCGAAAGACGGCTGATGAACGGCATCAGTACATCCAGAGCCTCGCACCGCATATAAGCCTGTATCCAGTCCAGCACCGCAAGCTCCATTTCACGCATTACAATTCCTCCCTCCAGAAAACCGCCGCAGTCCCGGAATCTGCTCCAAAACTGCGGCGTGCTATTATCCTATGTGGCTCCTGCCGGAATGAGAACATCAGTCTTCCTCGCCATCGTCCCCCTTGTAATTCCGGCCAAATTTCAATTCCTCCAGCTCCGGATCTTTTATGCTCTGGTCCTCCTCCGGTCTCCCCGTCATGGTAGTATTACCGTTCAGACGCCCGCCGTTTTCAATCACAAAGGTCCCTGTTGTCACATCGCCCTCAATGGACCCCGTACGCTCCAGCTGCAAATGATCCCGACAGGTCACGGGGCCATCCACCACGCCGCCTATCCGAATCACGTCCGCCTCCACGGGACCCACAATCTTCCCCGTTGGCGTCACGGTCAAATGCCCCACAGACACTTTGCCTTCCACCGTGCCGCTGATCTGCACCACGCCCTCGCCGGTAAGGGTTCCCGTAACCGTCACGCCCCTGGCAATCACCGTGCTCCCCTGGCTCTCCACCCGCCGGACGCTCTCCGGTTCCTTGACGGACTCCTCGGGCGCTTCACTGGCTGTCTGATTCCGCATTCTGTCAAAAAAAGGCATTGCACTCCACCTCGTCAGCAAGAATTTTTTACAGTTTACCACATCCGTTCTCCTTTGGCAAGCCCCAAAACAAAACGGGAAGGACCGAAGCCCCTCCCGTCTCGATTCAGTTACAGACTTTCCGCCTGCATTCAGAAGCTCAGCACTTCTCGAACACGGTGGCAACACCCTGGCCGCCGCCGATGCAGAGGGTTGCAAGGCCCTTCTTGGCGTCGGAACGCTTCTGGAGCTCATGGAGCAGGGTGACGATGATCCGAGCGCCGGACGCGCCCACGGGGTGACCCAAAGCGATGGCGCCGCCGTTGACGTTGACCTTGTTCATATCAAAGTTCAGCTCACGGGCCACGGCGATGGACTGAGCGGCAAAGGCTTCATTGGCCTCCACCAGGTCGATGTCATTGATGCTCACGCCAGCTTTCTCCATAGCCTGACGGGAAGCGGGCACGGGACCAACGCCCATCACCTTGGGATCGACGCCGCCCTGACCCCAGCCGATCAGCTTGGCCATGGGCTTCAGGCCGTACTTTGCGACAGCCTCGCCGGAAGCAAGCACGATAGCGGCAGCGCCGTCGTTGATGCCGGAAGCCTGGCCCGCAGTGACGCGCTGGATATGCTTCTTGGCGTCGGCCTCATGGATGCCGGCGGGCTCAAATGTATGAACGATCTCATCCTCAACGCCCTCGGGACCGGCAGGGAACGCGCCCCGCAGCTTAGCCATGCCTTCCAT